>CAWBGE010000025.1:0-94165 GCA_963788185.1 uncultured beta proteobacterium | reverse complement strand
GCGATAGGCGATGGAGGGCACGAACGACAAACCGACCAGCGCGCCTTCCTGATGTAGTAACGGCCGACCCAGTCGGAGTCGTAGTTCAGGGAGAGACCGAAATTGCCCGTCGCGGCAAATCCGAGCTTCAAGTCCGGCGACGCGCTGTACGAGTAGAAGAAGCCGCCTCCTGGGAACCAGCCGACGGGATTGCCGCCATCGCCGTTGCCCAGTCCGGGCGACGTGCCCTGTCCGATGGTGAATCCCACGTCGCCATACAAGGCCTGAAGCGCGGCAGTCGTCTGCGTGCCCTCAAGGCGAGTCATGCCCGCCGGGTTGGTGAACACGGTCGACGCGTCCTGTGCACGGGCGGTATACCCCGCCGATGCAAGGCCGACATCCTCGGTCCCGATTTCGTAGAGTAACAGCCCACCCCCGATTGCCGGCGTCGCGGCGATAGCGCCCGCACTGGCGAGTGCGCACGCAAGCGCCGTGCGCACCATGCGCAATTCGCAATTTCTTTTCATGTCTTTTCCTCCGGCATCTCAGCGTGGGACTTCTGTCCAGCCCGGACCGGGGTCGAATGTCGTCATCTTCATGCCGATGGCGGCCGAATCCTTCCCGAGGTTGCGCTGGTAGACCTTGCCATTGTGACTCACGATGAAGCTCATCACGCCGCTCTCGCCATATTGCGCGGGAAAGGCGGCCATCGCGAAGCCTCCGATCATGCGGCCGTTGATGACGTAGTTGTAGGCGCCGCCCGGGGCATGCTTACCCTGGCGCGTGAGTATCCTGAAGTAGTAGCCGCGATAGGGGTCGGCCGCGGTGTGTCCCTTGAGGTAACCGGAACTCGCCGCGATCAGCGGCCCGAAGGGACTTTCCTCTTCATCCTTCGAAGCGTCCGCGGGCCAGTAGAGGCCGTCGCGCTTGCCAGCCGTGCTGGCGAGTTTCTGCGCGTATTGGAGTACGCCGTCGCCGTCGCGGTCCTCCGCCGCATACGCGCGCTGCGCATCGATGTACGCGCGCATCACGTAGATGGCGTTGCGCTCGTTGCCGCCGATGCGGCGATTGATGACTTCGTCCTCGCCTTCCTCGGTGGCGAAGCGCCAGCGATCGCCGGTGCGGACGATCGGAATGGGCACCGGCCACACCTCGTCGCCGATCACCAGGATGCGGCGGTCCGGGCTCGGCTCGCGCAGCACGCGCAGCGCCTGCATCGCCGCGTAGAGCTTCGCCCTCGTTGCGCTGGACTCGGCGCGATCGCCGACGATGAGGTGCTTGTGCTTGTCGCCGAAGATGGCAATCATCGCCGGGTCGCTGTCGGCCTTGAGCGCCGCCATGAACGCGTCGACCGCGGCTTGCGGCGTCGCAAACGTCTCCTGCGGCGCGGCGGCCACGGCAATGGGAACGGCCAGCAGCAAAGTCAGGGCGAGCCGGATCGCGTAGGACCACAGGCGGAAGAGATTCATGGTGGACGCCTTGCGTTCGATGGAAGGAAATGTGCGCATGATTGTTCTCCTCGCCTCAACGACGGCCGCCGCCACCACCACCACGCCCACCGCCGCCGCCGCCCCCACCACCGCCACGGGCGCCTCCACCGCCACCGCCGCCACCGGCGCGTGCGCCACCACCGCTCGACGTGGTCCGCGCACTCGCGCCTCCACTCGACCCGGCCGCGCTTCGGCTCGACGCGCCGCGCGAGCTGTCCGCCTGCGCCTGCCGCCCGGACCCGTACCCGCCCATCGCGTCACCGCCTGACGCTCCGCGGCCGCCCGCGCCAGCCGGCTGTGCCGACGCGCGTCCGGCACCACCCGCAGCGCCAGCGCCGCCCGCTCCGCCGGGACCTCCGGCCCCGCCGGCACCCGCGCCGCCCGCACGCCCGGTCGATGGCTTCTTGCCGACCGAGCCGCTGACCTGTCCGGGCTGCTTGTTCGATTTCCATGCGCTTCCGCCCGCTGGCTGCTGCCGAGCCCCGGTGCCGGATCGGTTGACGTTCGTGTTCTTGTTGACGTTGATGTTGGCGTCATTGCAGCAGCCGTAGTGGTTGCCGCTCCACGCCGCTCCGATCGCCGCGCCCCAAATCACACCGGTGGCGAGCGCCGCACCGGGCGGATAGGGGTAGTAGTACGACGGATAGGGCGTCGGGTAATACACCGGAGGTGCGCTCTGGACGATCACCGTCGTCGGGTTGTATTGCGGCACGTAGATCACCTGTGGATCTGCCGGCTGGATGATGATCGTCTCCTTCTCCACCTTCACCACCTGCTTGTCGTCCGACTTGAGGCTGCCCGCGGCCCGTGCCTTGAGCCGGAAGGTCTGGACCGCTTCGATGACCGCGCCCTGGTCCGCCACGACCGCTTCGCCCAGCGCGCTCGTCCAGTCGAGATCGCCGCTCATCAACTTCACCGCATCGGGATAGTTGAGGAGCGACTTCACCGGGTCGTCCCATTTTTCGTCGATGGGCGCCTTGGGATCGGTCTTGCGCTTCTCGAGGAAGCGGTCCGCCTGCACGATCTGAAGCGGATTGGTGGAGGCCGGGAGGATGATTGCGACCAGGTCATCGGGGTAGAGCGCGATCGGCCCAACCAGCGTGACGAGATCCTCGCCACTCTGAGGGGGCGCCGCGCCGCCTGCAGCCGCCGGAGCCTGCGCAGTTGCATTGGCGGCGAACGCCAACGCGAAAACCATGGCGACGAAGCCGGACCAGCGCGTCCGCGCGCTGCGGCCCACCGATTGCAATCGATTCATTTGCATCTTGCTGACTCCTTGTTGAAACCCATGCTTCGAACAATCAAGAAAACGTCTGCGCGAGGCCGACCTTTGCCGTTTCCGCGGCGCTGGCGTCCGAACCCTTGCTTGCGACGAGCACCGCCCGCGCCAGCGTTCCTCCCGAAAGGCTTCGCGCCTTGAATCCGTTCTGGATCAGGATTCGCGTCGCGTAGTACGCGCGCTGGGCCGAACGGCAAATGACGAGAATTTCGCGGTTCTTCGGCAGCTCGCGCAGCCGCCCGCGAAGTTCCGGCAGCGGGATGCTCACCGCGCCGGGCACACTGTCCACCACCAGTTCCGCGGGCTGGCGCACGTCGAGCAGAAAGGCGCCCTTGGCGCTGTCCCAGTGCGCGAGCGGCATGTCGCCGTCCAGCACGTCGGCGGCGACCATGCCCGCGAAGTTGACGGCATCCTTGGCGCTCCCGAACTGCGGCGCGTAGCAAAGCTCCGCTTCCTCGAGATCGTAGATCGTCGCGCCCAACTGGATCGCGATGGCAAGCGCGCTGATGCGCTTGTCCACCGCGGGCGCATCCTCGCCCAGGGCCTGGGCGCCCAGCACCCGTCCGTCCGACTTGCGGAAGATGAACTTCAGCGCGAGCGGCCGCGCATTCGGGTAGTACCCGGCGTGCGAGTTCGGGAAGAGGTAGATCTTCTCGTAGTCGTCGTCGCCCTGACGCTTGAGCGTCTTCTCGCTGACGCCCGTCCACGCGGCAGCAGCGCCGAAGAGCCCGATGATCGACGTGCCCTGCGTGCCGCGGAAGCGCGAATCGCGCCCGGCAATCACATTCGCTGCAATCCGGCCCTGGCGGTTCGCCGGACCGGCCAATGCCACGAGGCTCCACTCGCCGGTCACGAAATCCCTCACTTCGATGGCGTCCCCGACCGCGAAGATGTCGGGATCGCTCGTGCGCATGTGGGCGTCGACGCGGATCCCGCCGCGCGCGCCGATCGCGAGCCGTGCCGACTTGGCGAGCGTGGTGTCGGGACGTACGCCGAGCGCGAGGATGACGATGTCCGCGGCGTGCTTCTTGCCGGATTTCGTCTGCACCTCGATGGCACCGCCGTCGAGCGCCTTGAATCCGGCCACGCCGTCGGAAAGGGCCAGCCGCATCCCGTGCCGCTTGACGTGCTCCTGCACGAGCAGTGCAAGCTCGTGATCGAGGGGAGCAAGGACCTGGTCCAGCATCTCGACCAAGGTCACTTCGAACCCTGCATGGACCAGGTTCTCCGCGGTCTCGAGGCCGATGAAGCCGCCGCCGATCACCACCGCCCGCCGTGTCGGCCGGACGAACTGGATGCCCGAATAGTTGTACATCCCGGCGAGGAACATCGTGCCACGCTCGATCCAGCTGCGGATGGCCCGCACGTCGGGAACCGTCCTGACCTGGAATATGCCCGGAAGGTCGATGCCCGGAAGGTCCGGCCGCACCGATGGAGCACCAGGAGCGAGCACCAGCTTGTCGTAGGACTCCGTCGTCACCTCCCCGGTGGCGACATCGCGCAGATCGACCGTCTTCTTCGCCGGGTCGACGGCGATCGCCTCGCAGCTGGTGCGTGCATCGATCGCGAAATGCGTGCGGAAGAACTGCGCGCTCGCGACCATCAGGCTCGATTCCTTTTCGATCACCCCCGAGATGTGATACGGCAGCCCGCAGTTCGCGTACGACATGAACGGTCCGCGCTCCACCATGACGATTTCGGCCGTCTCGACCAGCCTGCGGAGCCGCGCTGCGCACGATGCGCCGCCCGCCACGCCCCCCACGATGATGACCTTCAAGCGCTCTCCTGTTCTGCTTGGGATCCGCGGCGAGGTGCGTCCCGCGGTCTGTTGGGTCGATTTCGGCATGGGAATCCTTTACCGCATCGGACGGCGGCTCTGCAGGGCGATTGCCTTTGGGCGTGGCGCTACTTCTTGGCCGGTGCAGGCTCCACGGTGATCCCGAGGGCTTCGGTGTAGGTGACCTCGAGGTGGTCGCCTACCTTGACGACCTTGAACTGCTCGGGGTTCTGCACCTTGAGGGTTCTGATGTTCCCGGTCGGCCCCTTGATCGTGATGGTGCTCTTTGCCTGATCGACCGCGGTGACGTCGACGATCGCGGTGACCTGGCGTGCGGCCGCGCCTGCCGGCTGTTCGCCGGGCTTCGCCCTGGCGACCTGCTCTTGGACGACGGCCCCGCCGTGCCCCACGACGCTCTTCTTGAGCTCGAGCGTGAGCGATTCCAGGTAGCGGGCGACGACGACCTGGCCGACCTTGAGCTGGTCGAAGTTCTTGACCTCGTCGCCGGCCACGAACTCGACGCTGCCCTTCGAGCCCTTGAGCGTGATCATGCGTGTCTGCTTGTCGATGGCCGTGATCGTGGCCGAGACTTCCGCGGCCTGCACGATCTGGGCCTTGCCCGGCTCGCTCAGGACCGCCCCGCCGCTACGCGGCGCGCCGGGCTGCTGCGCGAACGCGACCGAACAGCACGCGCTCGCCATCAGCGCGAGCACGACGGCGAGGTTGACTGGCTTCGGTGATGTTTTCATTGGAATGCCCCTTGTTCGTTATGGAATGGTTGTTCAGTCCGCGCTAGTGTCATTGCCGACCAGGTGGATAGGGTCGCAGGCAAGGGAAACGCGCTCTGCGCATTTCAGGACGAGGGATTCACATATCCGGACACGCGCAGGCGCAGCTTCGAGCTTCTTTGCGGGAGATCAATCCGGGCGGGGTTGCTGGCACCCGGAATTCGGGGGGCGGGACCTTGTCCTCGCGCGCGGCATGAGGAGCCGCCGGGTGGATGTCTATGGAGGCAATGGAGCGCCGCCGCTCAATTCGCGGAGAAGTTCCTGAAACTCCACGGATTCGCGCAGCAGCCGCCCCGCGACCTCGCGCAAGGCGTCGACGTCGTCGGGCGGCAGCACGAACGACGTCGGCAGGTTCATGAAGCGGTCGCGCTCCTTCGGATTGCTGATCGACTCGAAGGTGACGTCCATCGTGTGCAGGGTCAGCTTCGGCAGCGCGACGCTCGCCTCCGCTTCCGCAGCGGATTTTCCTGCCAGGCGTTCGCGCAATATCAGTATCTCGCGCCGCCAGCCGTAGATTTCCTCCCGGTCCTTCATGATCTCGACGGTTTCGAACGAGTAGCGGTCGATGGGGACGCCGCTCGCCTGCAACAGCTGCGAAATGGTCCCCGGGGGATCCTCGTCGCGGTCCCAGTCGGTCCGGGGCGCCGAGCGCGCGTTCACCACGACGAGCACGATCCTGCGGATTGCCGTGAAGCCGATGTCCGTGCGGAACGCCCTGCTCGCGTCGATCGCCTCCAGCGCCTCCAGGACGCTGCGCATTCCGATGTTGTCCCCGACGCCGCCGTCGACGAGGTGAATGTAAGGGCGATCCTTGCTGTTCTCGAAGGCCTGCATCTCGCGGTAGCGCTGCAGGGCGCGTGCCGACGGCCGCGTGCGTCCCTCGGCCCTGGCACCGCTTTGGACCCAGGCCGGGTACTGGTAGCCGCAGGTGCCGCCGTAGTTGTTCAACGTCACCGCCGAGAGCACGACGGGGACGGCGGACGATGTGGCCGCCGCGCGGGACAGGCGAACCTTGTTGAGGTCCGAACACAGCAGATCGAAATCGTTCTGGTAGAACGACAGCCGGTATCCGGTGGAGATGTCGGTGCCGTTGGCGACGGCGACCGGTCCCGGCTTCGAAAGCAGGTCGCCGAAGGTCGCGCCTTCGAACAGGATCTCGTCGTAGTAATCGGCGGCGAGCTCGGAGCGGCCGGCGGTTCCGCCGATGTACTTCCACCAGTTGAACGGATTGAGCGCGCGCTGGACGAGGGCGCCCTGCACGTCGCGCTTGAGGAAGCGCTCGTCGTACTCGCCGAACAGCCGGTCGCCGTGCAGCGCATAAGCCAGGGCGGTGAAGCTGCCGCCCGATACGCCGGTAATGATGTCCACCTCGTCGATCAGCCGGCGAGGCTTCCCATCGATGACGAATTCGGTGCGCCGCAGCTCCTCCAGCACGCCAAAGGACAGCGCGGCGGCGCGCGTGCCGCCCCCGGAGAACGCGAGCACGAACAGCGTGCCGGGATCGTTGTTCGCCCGCTTGGGCAGCAGCAGGTACGGCCGGTAGCCCGAATTGGGATCCGTTTGGGTGATCGGCTCGTTGATCGGCCGGCTGGCGCAGCCCGCGAGCACGATTATGACGGCCAGGGCAACGAAGATGCGGACCATGCGCATGATGTTCACTCTCCCGAGAGCTGCGGGCGCCTGGAAAGGACCGCCGGGCCCGAATCGGATTTCTCTCCCTTTATCTATTGTCAAAGACAGAGTGCAGACTGGACTTTACATTTGCCGCCATTGACTTCACTATTCGCGACAGTTTTGCGGCGTCCCTTTGTCCAGGATGAACCACGGCCATTTCGAATGCGAAATCCCCCACAGCGCCGTCCCGCCGCCTCGGTTGTCCGAATCGGCACCGCCCTCGCGATTCCCGAGCTCCTGCGTGGTATGGGGTTCGACCCCGAAGCGGTGCTCGCCGAGGTAGGTTGTGACCTGAAGCTCTTCGCCAACGCCGAGAACCGGATCTCGCTGGCGGCGCACAACCGCGTCGTCATGCATTGCGCTACCCGGACCGGGTGCGCGCATTTCGGACTGCTGGTCGGCCAGCAGGACGGACTGCACTCGTTCGGGCTCGTGGGACTGCTCGTTCGGTATGCGCACGACGTTCGTGAAGCGCTGAACAGTTTCATGCGGTATTTCCATCTGCACGCCCAGGGCGCCTCCGTGGGCCTGGTGGTGGACGACCATTCGGCGATGCTCACCTGGCAGATCACCGACCCGGGGATCGACGCCGTCGACCACGTAAGTGACGGCGCCGTGGCCGTCCTGTACAACATCATGCGGGAGCTGTGCGGACCGAACTGGCGGCCTACCGAGGCTTGGTTCGCCCACCGCATGCCGGCGGACGTCGGACCGTTTCGCCGATTTTTCCGCATCCCGCTGCGGTTCGACGCCGAGAATTACGGCCTCCTGTTCCCGGTCCGAGACCTGAGTCACCGTTTGATTGGCATCGACGACGAGCTTCGCGTGCTGCTGCAGGCGCAGATCGGTGTGCTCGAGCAACGTCACGGCAACGACTTGCCGGCTCAGGTGCGCAGCGTATTGGGCACGTCGATCCTGGCGGGTCGTTGCAAGGCCGAACACGTTGCCGCGCTGTTCGGAATGCACAGCCGCACGCTCAACCGCCGCCTGAACGCCTTCGACGTGTCGCTCCAGCAGCTCGTCGACGAGAGCCGCTTCGAGATCGCCCGGCAAATGCTCGAATACTCGGCGACCGATATCGGGCAGATCTCAGACCTGCTGGGCTATGCCGCGCCCGGCGTATTTACGCGGGCATTTCGCCGCTGGAGCGGTACGACACCTCTCCACTGGCGAGAAGAGCGCCGCGGCGGTTCCTAGACCCTTGCCGGCTCGCGCGCAATAGCCGATGCAACCACGTCGCGGCCGAGCGGAAGCGACAGTCCACGCTCCTGCGACGTCGGTGTCGCATGAGGGATGCAGCTGCGGTCGTCGCGCGGCCGCTGCGCCGAACGTGGACTACCGTTCCATCGGGTCATTTCTTGCCGAGCGTCCGTCGGGGTCCGCACGTCGCTCGCTCCGAACGCAGGCGTTCCTGGTCAACGTTCTCACGGCCTGCGTGCTTGCGGTCATTGGAACCGACACGCATGCACAGAGCATCGAGCCGCGATCCTACTCGAATACGCCCGTGGGCATGAATTTCGCGATCGCAGGGTATACCTACACGCGGGGTGGCCTTGCATTCGACTCGTCGTTGCCCGTGACCGATCCGAATCTCACCACGTCCAGCGCCGTCCTCGGCTACGCCAGGGCGCTGGATCTTTGGGGCAAGTCGGGGAAATTCGATGTCATCCTGCCCTACACAGGGCTGTCCGGATCGGCGAAGTACCTAGGGGATCCCGTCGAACGAGAAGTGACCGGCCTTGCGGACCCCGCTTTTCGCTTGTCCGTGAATTTTCTGGGCGCGCCGGCCCTGTCACTGGCCGAGTTCGCCTCGTACCAACAGGATCTGATCGTGGGCGCGAGCCTCCAGGTATCCGTGCCAGTCGGTCAGTACGATGACACGAAGCTGGTGAACATCGGCACCAACCGCTGGTACTTCCGGCCCGAGATCGGCGTCTCGCAGGCACTCGGCCCGTGGACGTTCGAAGGGAAGGCCGCAGCGGCGCTATTCACCGCCAACAATGACTTCTACAACGGCAATCGGCGCGCGCAGGATGCACTGTATTCGCTGTCAGGGCACGCGATCTACAGCTTCCGCTCCGGGAGTTGGGGCTCCGTGGATGTGACCTACTTCGCCGGTGGACGCACGACACTCAACGGAACCTTGAACGCCGATCTGCAGCAGAACTGGCGCGTGGGTGCGACGCTCGCCCTTCCGGTCGATGCCCGAAATTCGATCAAGCTGTACGCCAGCAGGGGGGTATCGGCTCGCACCGGCAACAGCTACGACCTCGTCGGGACCGCATGGCAATACCGCTGGGGGGCGGGCTTTGATCCGCGGTAGTCACTTGCGCGTGACAGTCGCGATGCGACCGCCGGGCTGACTTGCCCGGCTGCCCGGCACTTCCATGAACATCGGCGCGGATGGCTGAAGCAGGAGCACCTCAAAAGAGAACCCGCAACAGGCGATCCACCAGTTCTTCGACCGAGAATGTCGTCAGCAGAAGCGGAGCCACCGGCGCCAGGACCGCAGCCGCGAGCCACAAGATGTTGCGCGTCGAGAACGGCACCATGTGCAGGCCATCGACCACGAGGTAGCTGTTGCGAAGATCCGCGAGCGACTGGATGTCGGCGCTGCCGAGCAGCGGCTCCGAGGGGGAAGGGCCCTCACCCATCCACTTGTGCTGGAACTCGCGCGCATAACGCTGCCCCAGCGGTCCGAAGTGCTCGATTCCACTTCGCCGCGCCGCGCGGAGTGGTTGCCAGAAGAAGAGCAGCGGCCCGAGCACCGCGAACGCCAGCAGCGCCACCGTTCCGACGATTTCCACCTTGAAATCGATCAGCTTCGCGCCGGTGTAGAAAATCCGGTTGGCCATCATTCCGGCGAGCACAGTGCCCAGCCCGAGCAGGACAGGCCGGTACGCGCGTTCAGACAGCGAGAGAAAATGCAGGCCGGCCGCACCGTCGGGATGCAGCGGCTCGAGGTTGAGGGGTATGCGCGAAACCTGCCACATGAAGCGCGCCCAGATAAGCATCCGGAAGTACCAGCGCAGGCACAGGAACTGGAAAACAGGCATGGCGACGAGGGCCGCCCACCAGCCCGCGATGAACGGATGCAGGTTCCCTCCCGCGGCGGTGGCGTACCAGCTGTTCACATCGAGCGCGACCTGATCGCGCCACACGAACGGGATGCCCACCGCATAGACGAAGGCGAGCAACCCCAGCTCGACCCAGACGGAATTGCGCAGACGAAGTGCCGACGCGATGGCTGCGTCGAAACGCGGCCGCGCGGCATCGGTGACAAGCCCGCTGCGGACGAACTCGCGCACGATGGAGGGTATGCCCCGGTGCACCCTGACTTCGGCGTAAAGGAGCAGGGGCGCGGCAATCAGGAGACGCACGTGCGTTTCCACGTCCCGCAGGAACGTGAGCGCGACGCCGCTGCCCCAAGCGTGACCTTCCAGGATCGACAGCGCCAGCAGCGGCACCCACGTGATCGCGATCACCGCCAGCATGCGACGGCGCGTGAACTGCAGGGCATCTCCGGAGAGCCTCGTGCGTCGCCACAGACGGAAGAGGGGGCCGCCCCTCACGAGGGAGAAGTCGTCCGGGTCGATCCCGGGCCTTTCATTGGCGGCGGAGGTGTCCCGCCGTGTCTTCAGCATCGCCGATCCCCCGCTTCATTCGTTCAAACGATGTGTCGTCCGGGAGGCAGCATGACTCCCTTGTAGATGCGCCGTTCAGGCGCGCAGGAATACCGCCATCAGTGCAAACAGTCCAAGGCCCCCCACGACAAGCGCGACCAACGCGCTCATCGAGCGGGGCATGCCGGCATACTGTCTTGCCAGTCTCCGCATGTCCCTCCCGTGCTCGAATGCCCCGAGCAGCAGCGAAAGCAGGCCGGCGACGATCAGCGCAATGCCGAAGCCGCGCGGACCCAGCAGCATCGAGGCGGGCACCGCCACTTGCCTTTCGATTTCGAAGAACTTGTACACGGAAAATCCGAATGTGATGAGCGATGTGGCGGTCCTGATCCAGGCCATCATCGTGCGCTCGTAGGCGACGCGGGTTCTCTCCATTGCCAATCGCGTCGCCGTATCAAGTGCGGGCGCGCTCGTTGCCAGTTGATCGGTCATGTCAGTACTCCCTGCGTAGGGGAGGATTGCATCGGCTCATCCGAGCCGTGCCACCGCGGCTGGCAGCTCGGCTCCCTCGGGCAGTTTTTCAGTGACTTTCTTCGTCCACTGCTCGGCGATCAATTCCTTGCCCTGCACAATTGTCTTTGGCATGTCGCTAGTCCTTGTCGATTCCGGCGCGCCGTTCACAGAATCTTCAGCGCACGCAGCGCGATGTTGATGATCTGCAGCCCCAACGCCACCTGGACGACGCCGAGAACGGCACCCAGGATCGGCAGCGCGAGCGCAAACACGACTTGCAGCCGCCGCGCGACGAGCATGAAGACAAAGTTCCATGCCATGATCCCGACAACCAGTCCGCCAACGATCAGCCGGTCTTCCACGCTCTGGCTCAGTGCGAGAAATACGACGAGCGCCGCGATGCCATAAGGCGTCACGATTCCGGGAAAGGCCAGCGGCCGCATCGCGATCTTGACGACAGCGTTCGATGAGAATTCGACTTCATCGGGCGGCGTTTCAGGCGGCGCGAACTGTTCGAGGACGGTCTTGAGCGCGACGAGAAAGAGGATGATCCCGCCGGCGAGCCTGAGAATGTCCAGCGGGATGCCGTAGCTGCCCAGCATCGCTTCGCCGAGGAAGCCCGCAAGCAACAGCGCAACCGCCGCGAAGATCGTCGCCAACAGCGCGACTTTGTTGGCCGCCACGGAGTCGGCGCCTTTCGTGACCTTGAGGAAGGGTCCGACGAGCTTGAACGGACCGAGCATCAGGAACAGGATCGTGAAGACCTGCGCGATGGGGAGGTGTCCCGCCTGTACCCGGCTGGCGATGTCGTCCGCCGCCAACGCACTGCTGGCTCCGGCCAGAAGGCAGACGATCAACGTGGATGCAATCGCGGAGCGGGTCCGCGTCAATGCAAACGGGCGACCTGCCACGCCACTCTCGAATCGTCGGATGTAACGCATCGGATTCTCCATCGTCTTTCGCTGCCGGGTCCTGGGCCTGCGCTCTTTTGCGGTCAGGACCTACTTGAACACCATGTTGAGACCAACGAAGATCTGCCACTGCGGCCAGCCAGCGCCTTTGTCGGCGACGGACACCTGCGGCTCGATGAACAGGTTGTAGACGGTCTTGTCGCTCTTCCAGACCTGGCCTACGCCCAGGCCGAGCGGCACGCTGTAGGTGTCGTTCGCGAAATCGTAGGTCATGATCGGCGTCGAACGCAGGTACGTGCCTCCGCCGAGTTGGTAGATGAGAAGCGGCTGGAACGCGGCAACGTTCACGCTGGCACGATCGCCGTCGCCCGCGAAACTTGTCTGCCAGGTCAGCAGGTAGCCATACATGAACGTGGGCGACGTTGCGTTGAACAGGACGTTCACGACCCCGGCCGACCACTTGCCGGTGCCCAGGGCGTCCTCGCTCGCAGTCGGTGCGGAGATCAGCGGCCCGACGCCGAAGCTGATTGCCGGATTGCCGACGTCGACGAGGTATGCCGCGAAGGCATTGAAGTCGCCCAACCCGGTCTTGTGATCGAACTCGGGCGGCACCGGATAGGTGAGGACGGGCAACGATGCGCGCATCAGCCAATTCGTCTCGCCAATGGAGAACGGCTTTGCGAAACGCAGCCAGAACTGGTTGCCGGGTTCATTCGTGCCGGTGACTTCCCCGATGTAGTAATTGTGGACATTGAACGCGCTGGCGTTCGCCAGCGGGTTGTTCGCCTGCGCCACGTCGTTTGCCGGCGGCTCGTCCGCGGCGCGCGTGGCAGTTGCCAGCGTCAGCAGTCCCGCTGCAGCAAGGACACCGAGTCGGCGCCGTGGTTTGATGTTCATGCTCTTCTCCATGGTGCGAAATCCAAATGGCATGACTCGCGTCCCGCCCGGATTTGGAACCTGATCACTGCACGAACGCCCGGAATCGCGGCGGTGCTGCCGTCGCCCACGATCTGAGCCTGCGCCCGGGACATGCCCCTTCCGCAGGCCCGGGTCGCGGCATCCCACGGCAGCGCGCGCGCGTCCCGCGCGGCGCACCGATCGGATCGACGACTGCGCCATCCCGCCGACGCAGCACGTGAGCACCGGCCCCGGCATCCATCGCTTCATCTTGTTTGAGACAGGCCCCGCCGCCCGCGTCAGGTCGGACCCGTCCCCGTGCGTCCAGGCTCGGACCGCGGGCACAAACACTTACTTCTTCATCTTCGCGACAAATTCCTGGATTCTCTTGCCTTGCGCAGCCAACCCGCCATCGGTGCTGAACTGGATGATCTCGGCCCCTGCCTTCGACTTGAAGTTGTGCGGAGCCGGCCAGAAGCACACGTCCCCAGCGCTGCAGACCTCAACGGTCCCGTCAACGTAGATGACCTCGACCGTGCCCTTCAAAACATAAGCCCAGTGTTCAACCCCGCACAGATCGTGCTCCAGTCCCTTTCCCTTCAGGATTTCCGTGAAGTCAGTACCCGGGGCAAAGACGTGGTAGGCGCACTGCATGCCGCCCCATCGCTCATCCCAGATCTTGAGGCCCGGGGTGTTCTGGGTGACGAAGTCGTCGACCGGGTTCATATCCATCAGTTTCTTATGCATTCGATTGCTCCGACTGGTGCCTTACCGGACCGGCGGCGAAGGCGACTTGATCAAGTCCAGACCCGGTCGCCTGGACAATTCTGATGCGCATGGGGCAGAGGCTCACCGAGCCGCTCCTCGTCCGCACGCATCCGCAATTTCCATCAACGGCCGCGCCGGCGTTGTGCATTTCTGGACGCGCACTTCACAATTGTGGACAGCCGACTGGCTGCCGAGCCGCGAGGTTGCTCGGCGTCAAATTCTTCAGATACCGACGCCCTGCGCTCAGAACCTGATCACCGCACGGACGCCCGGAATAACGGCGGTGCCGCTGGCGACGCCAGGCCTGATGATCTGCAGGTCCGCGCCCAGCACGAACCATGGCGTCAGCGTGAAGTTGTAGAAGAGCTCGACGCCCTGTTCGTCTCGCAGCGCAACCGCGGGAGCGAGCGCGTCCTTGAGGTACTGGCTCATGCCGTCGTAGTAGTAGCCGATTCCCCAATTGTCGGCGGGCCGGCCGGGAACGAGTCCCTTGCCGCCGACGCCGATCAGCGCCGACCAGTGAATCGTGTTCGGATTGCCGTCCGAAACCCCCACCTGGCCGAAGAACCCGACGCCTTCGTCCGGATTCGCGGCGTCCTGGTGAAGATACTGGTCGAACGAGTACGAGAAGTAGTAGCGTGAATTCTTGACCCCGACGGTTCTGGGGACCGGCGATGGGAGAAGGATGCCGTCGAGGCTCTGCGAGATCGGTACCGCTCTGCGTTGCTGTAGAGCGCCGTGAAGCCCTGGTGGCCGGAGCGCCCTGCGATGGTCACGGGGAGCTCGATGCTTCCTCGCATCGTGACGCCGCCGTCGAAGGTGTTGTCGAAGCCCTTGTTCACGCCGCTGTTCGGGTCGTAGGCCCACAGCCGATACGTGGCATCGTCGGTGCGCACGCTCATCAGCACGCCGAACATGTAGGCGGGCACGGTGCCGGTGGGCGGCGCGACGAAGCTGAGGTTCCAGAACGAGTCGACGCCCGCGCCGCCCATGAAGGGCTTGCCGGACACGATATCGACCATGTTCATCTTGCCGAATGCCAGCGAAACGGCGTCGCCAAAGTCCTGGCCGAAGTAGACGCTGGAGAAGTCGAAGGCATCCGAGTTGTCCATTCCCGGAAAGTTGAGCGCCGCGTTGACGGGGATGACGGCGCCGCCGCGACCGTTGACGCTGTTGCCGAAGTTGTACTCGGCGTGGACGGTCATTGACAGTCCGTCCCAGAAGCCCAGCTTGTGCAGATCGGCGTTGATGAGCACGTCGGCCTTGCTGCCGTATTCGAAGCCGTGCTCGCCTTCGCCGGACGTAAGCCCCTGGTAGAACTGCGTGAGCCGGGGCTTCACTGCGATGCCGCTCTGCTCCAGCCGGCTTCGACTGCCGCCCCAGTCGCCGGTGAGCGTCTGGCGCGTCAGCCAGCCGGGTGGCGCCTCGGGCGCAGCGATTGCCGATGTCGTGTCCTTGGCCTCGCCACTGGCTTGGCTTACGGCACTCGGCGCGTCCGCGGCCCATGCGCGGCCGGCCCCGAACAGGCAGCACGCTGCCGTCAACGCAACCAGGAATCGGACTTGCCGCACGGCATGCGCTCGACAGGTGATGGGAGCCGCGGCATGCTTTTCTGCCCGATCTATCTCGGTAAATCCGGGCCGCCGTCGCCCTCGACGGGAAGGCCGGACCGCTGCCAGGCGAGCATGCCGCCCTGCAGTTGGCAGGCGTTGCCGAATCCATGCCGCCGCAGGAGGCGCACGGCGGGAACGCTGCGATGCGCCGCGCGGCAGATCGCGATGATCGGGCGCGCAGGGTCCAGCTTCAGGCCGGCGATGCGCGAGTCGAGTTCGGTGATCGGCACGTGGATCGCATCGCGGATGTGCCCGGACCGCCACTCCATGTCGTTGCGCACATCGATCATCTGCGGTGCCGCCGATTCGCTTCTGCGCATGGCATCGAGTTGACTGACGGAGAGTTCCGGCACCGTCCCGAACGGCCACCACCAGAACAATCGGAGCAAGCGGTCGAGAAGTGCGTCCATGGTGTTGCCCGTCAGGCTTCCCAGTGTGATTGCGCGCACGTAGGCGAGGATCTCGGCCACTTGGGCGTCGCTGTAGTGCTTGCGCAGGTTGTCGATCGATTCCGGATCGACCCTGTCGAGGTTCTCTGCATAGTGCTGAGCAAACAGGATCGCCGCGGCCTCGGCCGGGTTCGTTGCTTCCAGCGACTCGATCTGTTGCCCGAGGATCTGGTTCACCTCCTCCAGAGGCACGCCGTGGGCCATGGCCCAGCGCGTGTGACCCCACTGGCAATAGCGGCAGTCGGTGATCGAGGTCACGCCGAGCATCACCTTCTCGCGCAGCGCAGCAGAGGTCTTTGGCCTCACCAGTGCTGCGAGCAGGACGGGGCTCGAGACGACAACGTTGGCGACCGTCCCGAAGACGTTGTCTGCGGTGAGCGTGCGCTTCGCCTTTCCGGACGGCTTCGGCGGCGCGCCTGTGCCATCTTCAGGACGCCGCGGAGATCGTGTTGTTGCCATCGGAGCGGCTTTCCTCGTAGCGCCGAGGCAATCACCGCATCCCCTGGGATGCGCCTTCCTCGATGATGATCTTCTCGGGATCGACGTCGTACACCCAGGGCGCAACGTTCTTCCAGCCGTTCTTCATCCTCTTGCCGTGGAAGACGCTCTCGGGATCGTCGACGGTGTCTCCTTCGATCCCGTCGACGATGTTGTAGGCATTGGTGAACCCGGCTGCAGCGAGCGCATTGACCGCCATGCCGCCCCGGCCGCCTGACCGGCACGTGACCAGCAGGATGTCGCTCGGCTGCGCAATCTCCCTGACCTGATCGACGAAGGCCGTGTTCATCTGCGGTCCGTAGGTGAACTTGCCGTCCTTTCTCTGATAGGTCACGAAGGCGAAGGGTACGTTCCAGGCCATCGCCGGATGACCGACGAAGGCGAACTCCTCGGGAGTCCGGACGTCGATGATCTTCACCTTGTCCGGTGCGGCCTTCCACATCTCGTAGGCCTGCGCGGCGGTGACATACAGACCGAGGGTCGTCTGCTTCATCTTGTGCAGCTTGCTGCCATCGACCGTGGCCGCGGGCTTCAGATCCCGATTCTCTGCCATTTCCAACCTCTCATTCTGTCGTCGACCGCCAGGCGAATCTGACCCGGCGAACAGACGCTATGCCGCGCCCGCTCGCCGATCGGTTCTTGCAGCCTCGGCTGCGTGTTACGGAATGTAATTCGCGCTCGTGTCGGCGCCGTAGCCGCAACCCTGGTAGGTGCAATGCAGTTCGTCGCGGAGGATGGCCGCCCAGCCGTCGCAGCGCGACGTGTCGAGCGACAACTCCTTCGTCAGCACCTTGGTCTCGAAGACCCAGCCCTTGGGCAGGCCCTTCAGCTTGGCGCCCACCTGGTGCAGGTTGTCGAGCGTCAGGCTCGGGTCGATGTCCTTGGTGTACTCCTGCATCACCCACACCGTGCCGTTGGGCTCGCGCAGCAGATGCACCGGCGTGCCTACGTGCCAGATCCAGTTGGTGTTGCGGTAGATCAGGTTGGGCGAGTAGGCCTTGGCCATCTGGGCCATCATCTCGGCCGCGGTCATCTCCCCGCCGTAGAGCAGATTGACGCCATCGAAGTTTACGATGTCACCGCCCTGGATGTCCGTCTCGTCCATCAGCCAGTAGCGGCCGCCGTTAACGGCGCACATGTCGACCTCGAACTGCTTGGCCAGGCGTGCCGCGTCCATCTTCTTGTGGCTGTCCAGCGTGATCTCGTCCAAATTGGCCGCCGTGTAGACGTGGGCCCGCGCGGTCGGGCCGGTACCGACGAAGGCACCGAGGCCGGCGAAGGGCCGGCCGCGGGTGTTCTTGGTGACGCAACGATCGCCGTGCATACCGATCTTGAGTTTCATGGTGTCGCCTTTCCTGGTTGGATGATGAGAGGGAGAGCCAAGCCGACGCGACGCCTGCATCGAGCAGACTGATCGCGCTACGACCGGGCACTCACAACGCTGTTCTCTCCGAACGTCTCGCAGCTACGCCCGCGAATTACCGATGCGCGTATGGAATTTCCGCCAATGGCCCTCCCGGGGCTGCGCATTTCCAGACAGCCGTTTAGCATTTTTGGACAGGCCGATCAGGCCAGGAAAGTTATTTGCGTGAGATCAAACGGCCGCTCGGAGGCCGAGGAATGCCGTGATGGCGGACCGTCGGCAACCGACGTCAATTTCTCTCCGGGCGCGGCCCGAGACCGCATCGTGCCGTCGGTGTCTGACGAGCAAACGCCGAGCGGCGGCAGCGGAGCCTCCACACCGACCGTAGTGCGCGCACCAAGCCTTGCACGCGGGTTGGAGGGTGCGCCATCCGCCGAACGGCAAAGACCGTCGAACCTACCGGCTAGAACGGCAGCCCGACATAGTTCTCGGCAAGCGACGCGAGCGCGTTCGGCGATGAAAAGAGATAGTCGAGCTCAGTATCCTGGAGGCGTCGGTCGTAGGGGCTGCTGTCCGGAAACCGATGCAACAGCGATGTCATCCACCAGGAGAATCGCTGCCCCTTCCACACACGCGCCAGCGCACGCCGCGAATAGCTGTCGAGTCCGCTGTCGTCCCGGTTGGTGTAGTGGTCGAGCAGAGCGTGATAAAGATAGTAGATGTCGGAAGCGGCGCTGTTGAGACCTCGCGCGCCGGTCGGCGGCACGATGTGCGCCGCGTCGCCGGCCAGGAACAGGTTGCCGAAGCGCATCGGCTCGACGACGAAGGAACGCAGCGGGGCGATGCTCTTCTCGATCGATGCGCCGGTGACCATCGCCGCGGCAACGTCCTGCGGCAGGCGGCGGCGCAACTCGTCGAAGAACGCCGCGTCCGACCAGTCGTCGACCGAATCGGTCAACGGTACCTGGATGTAGTAGCGACTCAGCGTGGGCGAGCGCAACGAGCACAGCGCAAAGCCACGCTCGTGCTTCGCGTAGATCAACTCGGGCGACACCGGCTTCGTGCGCGAAAGCAAGCCCAGCCAGCCAAACGGATAGACGCGCTCGAATTCGCTGATCTTGTCCTTCGGGATCGACTGCCGGCTGACGCCGTGAAAGCCGTCGCAGCCGACGATATAGTCGCAATCGACCCGAACGACCTCGTCACCCCGCGATAGGTGAGATAGGGTCGAGCGGTGTCAAAGTCGTGCGGCGCCACGTTGTCGGCATTGTGGATCACGATTCCGCCCAGGCGGTCGCGCGCTTCGTAGAGATCGCGTGTGAGCTCCGTTTGCCCGTACACGATGACCGAGTTCCCGCCGGTCAAAGCCTTCAGGTCGACGCGCTCGCGGACCCCGTCGTGGGCAATGTAGATGCCCTCGTGGATCTGCCCCTCGCGATCCATCCGCTCGCCGACCTTCGCCTCCCGCATCAGCGCCGCGAAGCCGTGCTCCAGCACCCCGGCCCGGATGCGTCCGAGCACGTAATCGCGGCTGTGCTTCTCCAGCACCACTGTCTCGATGCCCTGCAGATGGAGCAACTGCGACAGCAGGAGCCCGGAAGGGCCCCCGCCGATCACGGCGACCTGAGTCCTCATCGGCGACGTTACGACCAGCCGTTGCCCCGATAGCGCTGTCTACGGCTGTCTGCCGGGATCGCTCACGTTCTCGAACTTGTCGAACTCGATGTTCCACAGTTCGCCGTTCTTCTTCTCGACCCGTCGCACATAGATGGTCTGGACGATGTCGCGTTGCGCATCGATCGAGATCGGCCCGCGCGGGCTTTGGATCTTCCAGCCCTTCGCAATCTCCATCGCCTTGTCGGCGTCGATCTTGCCGTCGAGCTTGGCGATGATGTCGTAGATGAGCGCCATTCCATCGAATGCGCCGACGGTCATGAAGTTCGCGCGGCCCGCGTTCGGCGCGACCTGGGAATAGGCCTGCAGGAACGCCTTGTTCTCCGGGGAGTCGTGCGCCGCGGAATAGTGAAAGGTCGTGACCAGACCGAGCGCGGAATCTCCCATCGCATTCAGCACATGGTCGTCGGTGACGTCGCCGGTGGCGATAGCCCTGATCCCCGCCTTCGCCAGCCCGCGCTCGGTGTACGCCTTCATCACGGCAATGCTCTGCTGCCCGGCGGGCACGAAAATGAATACCGCGTCCGGCTTGGCATCCTTGACGCGCTGAATGTACGGCCCGAAGTCCGGGTTCTGAAGCGGCGTCCGGATCGACTCGACCACCTGTCCGCCGCCCGCGGTGAACGTCTTCTTGAAGGCTGTCTCGGCATCGTTGCCCGGACCGTAGTCCGCCACGACCGTGATCACCTTGCTGATGCCGTTCTTTGCGGCCCACGTGCCGAGAGGCGCGCTGATCTGCGGCAGCGTCATCGACGTGCGGGCAATGTAGGGCGACTTCGTCGGGATGATCGAGGTGGCCGCGTTGAAGATCACCATGGGCTTCCTGGCCTGCGTGGCGACATCGGCAACGGCGAGCGCCTCCGGCGTCAGCCCGAATCCGGCAAGGAAATCGATTTTCTCCTGAACGACGAGCTCCTGGGCCAGGCGCTTGGCAACTTCGGGCGACGGGCCCCCGGTGTCCTTGACGATGACCTGGATTTTCCGCCCGGCGACGGTGTCGCCGCGGAGCTTCTGGAAGGCCTTCACCCCCGCCTCGAACTGCTTCCCATAGTCGGCGAACGCCCCGGTGAACGGGGCGATCACGCCGACCTTGACAGGCTCCTGCGCGAACACCGGGAAGGTGACGAAAACACCAGCGATAATCGTCGCGGCCAGCTTCTTCATGAAAGCCTCCTGTCGATTGTGCAATCGGGAATCCCACCTGCCGACCAGCTCACGCCGGTGAGTCGTCGTCGCCAATCGTACGCTCCGGGAACGGGTGCTGCCACTCGGATTGCCTGGGCGGCGATATATCGCGCAAATGGTGATCGCGCGGGTCGACTTCGTGTGAACAGGCGCTACTCCGCGTGCAGCCAGCACGCGACGCGGTAGCCGCCGCCCACGTCGCGCAGTTCCGGCGCCTCGCGCCGGCACCGGTCCGTCGCGTCGCGCGCAGCGCGGATGGAAGTGGCAGCCGGTGGGCGGCGACACCGGGCTGGGCACGTCGCCCTTCAGCACGATGCGCTTTCCCGCGCCCGACGTGCCCGTCTTCGGAACCGCCGACAGCAACGCCCGGGTGTAGGGGTGGAGCGGTTGCGCGAAGAGCCGGTCGCCGTCGCCGGTCTCGACCAGGCGCCCCAGGTACATCACGGCCACGCGGTCGCTGATGTGCTGCACCACCGCCAGGTCGTGCGCGACGAAGACGTAGGAAATGCCCAGTTCCTTCTGCAGGTCGATCAGCAGGTTGATGATCTGCGCCTGGATCGAGACGTCGAGCGCGGAGACCGGCTCGTCGCACACGATCAGCTTGGGCTCCAGCGCCAGCGCGCGTGCGATGCCCAGCCGCTGGCGCTGGCCGCCCGAGAACTCGTGCGCATACTTGCGCATCGAATCGCGGTGCAGTCCCACCCGGTCCAGGAGCTGCTCGACGCGCCGGGTGCGCTCCGCTGCGCCCACGCCGAAATTCCGGAGCGGTTCGCCGATGATGGCGCCGGCGCTCATCCGCGGATTCAACGACGCATAGGGATCCTGGAAGACGATCTGCACGCGCTTGCGATAAGGCCGGAACTGCGACCGCGACAGCGCGGTCACGTCCACGCCGTCGAGCAGCACCTGCCCCCCCGTCGGCTCGATCAGGCGCATGATGGCCTTGGCCGCGGTCGACTTGCCGCAGCCCGACTCGCCGACGATGCCGATGGTTTCGCCATGGCCCAGCACGAACGAAATGCCGTCGACGGCGCGCACTTCCTGTCGCTCGCCAAAAGGCTTGCGGCTCAGCGGGAAGTACTTCTTCAGGTCCCTGACTTCGAGCAGCGGTGCGGCGGACATCAGGCGCCCCCGCAGTTGAAGCAGGCGACCACGTGCCCGCCGCCGCGGTCCTCGAGCTTCGGCGCCGCTTCGCGGCATATCGCAGTCGCGCGCGGGCAGCGCGGTGCGAAGCTGCAGCCCTTCTGTTCGCCCTTCAGCGTGGGCACCATGCCGGGAATCTCGGCCAGCCGCGGACGGTCGGCGCGGCGCGTGCCGGGCGCTGTCTCGAGCCGCGGCGTCGCCAGCAGCAATCCCTGCGTGTAGGGGTGCAGCGGCGCTGCAAAGAGTTCGCCGGTAGCGGCTTCCTCGACCTTGCGCCCCGCGTACATCACGACCACGCGGTCGCAGGTTTCCGCGACCACGCCCAGGTCGTGCGTGATCATGATGATCGAGGCGCCGAACTCGCGCTTCAGGTCCCGCATCAGCTCGATGATCTGGGCCTGGATCGTCACGTCCAGCGCGGTCGTGGGTTCGTCGGCGATCAGCACCTTCGGGTTGCAGACCAGCGCGGCGGCGATCATCGCCCGCTGCCGCATGCCGCCGGAGAACTGGTGCGGATACTCGTCGGCGCGGCGCCGCGGCTCCGGGATGTTGACCCGCTGCAGCATCTCCACCGCCAATTCGCGCGCCGCGCGCCGATCGAGCTGCTGGTGGAGCACCGCAGCCTCGGCGATCTGCTCGCCCACCGTCAGCACCGGATTCAGCGACGTCATCGGATCCTGGAAGATCATCGATATCTGGTTGCCGCGGATCGCGCGCATGCGTTCTTCGTCGAACTGCAGCAGGTCGGCGCCGTTGTAGAGGACGGACCCGCCGGCGATCACCGACGGCGGCGACGGGATCAGCTGCAGCATCGTCATCGCCGTCACGCTCTTGCCGCAGCCCGACTCGCCCACCAGACCCAGCGTCTCGCCCCGCAGCAGGTCGAAGGACATGCCGTCGACCGCGCGCATGATGCCGTCGCGGTTCGCGAACCAGACCTGCAGGTCGCGGACCTGGATGATGGGATCGGACGCGCCGTTCCCGCCGATCGGGTCGCGGGCCGCGGTTGCCGTCATCGCATCCATGTCACAGTCGCCGCGCGATCTTCGGATCGAGCATGTCGCGCAACCCGTCGCCCAGCAGGTTGATCGACAGCACCGTGAGCCCCAGGAAGATGCCGGGGAACAGGATGATGTTGAACGCGAGCTGCACCACCGCACGGCCTTCGGCCATCATGTTGCCCCAGCTCGGAATCTCGGGTGGCGTTCCGGCGCCGAGGAACGACAGGTAGGCTTCGAACAGCACCGCCGACGCGGAGATGAACGTGCCCTGCACGATCAGCGGCGTGACCGCGTTCGGCAGCACATGGCGCAGCAGGATCCAGTGGAAGCGCGTGCCGATCGCCTCGGCCGCCTGCACGTACGGCTGCTCGCGGATCACCAGTACCAGTGAACGCACCAGCCGCACGACGCGCGGGATCTCCGGCACCGCGATGGCGATCACGACCGTCTCGATGCTGGCGCGCAGCAGCGCCATCAGCGCCACCGCCAGCAGGATGCCGGGGATTGCCATCATGCCGTCCATCACGCGCATGATCAGCGCGTCCGCTATCCGCGAAAAACCCGCCACCATGCCGATCAGCACGCCAATGCCGGTCGCCAGCAGCGACACGCTGAGGCCGACGATCAGCGACACGCGCCCGCCCCACAGCACGCGCGAGAACACGTCGCGCCCCATCGCGTCGGTGCCGAACGGATGCTCGGCGCTCGGCGCCTTCAGCCGCTGCAGCACGTTCATGTCGATCGGGCTGTGCGGCGCAATCCACGGCGCCGCCAGCGCGACCAGCGCCATGATCGCCAGCAGCGCGCCGCCGATCACCAGCAGCGGGTGGCGCCGCACGAAGGACCACCACGGATGGCGCCCCTCCCGGTCGACACGCGATTCGATCTCTGCGAGCGTCAGCGCCACGAGGTCGTCATCCCGTTCTCAATACCGGATCCGCGGATCGAGCACCGTGTACAAGAGGTCGATCGCCAGATTGATGAGCACGTAAACGGCCGCGACAACCAGCACGATCCCCTGGATCACCGGGTAGTCGTGCCGCAGCACCGAGTCGACCGTCAGCCGGCCGATACCGGGAATCGCGAATACGCTCTCGGTGATGATCACGCCGCCCAGCAGTAGCGCGATGCCGAGGCCGATCGTGGTGACGATCGGCACCGCTGCATTCCTGAGCGCATGGTGCAGCAGCATGCGCCGGCTGCCCACGCCGCGCGCCCGTGCGGTGCGGATGTAGTCCTCGCCCAGCACCTCGAGCATGGTGGCGCGCGTCATCCGCGCGATCAGCGCCATGTAGACGAGGCCGCCGCTCAACGCGGGCAGGATCAGGTGCCTGATGAACGGGCCAAACCCTTCGCTCAGGCTGTGGAATCCCTGCACCGGCAGCCATCCGAGCTTGATCGAAAAGCCGAAGATGAAGAGGTACCCGATCAGGAAAACGGGAAGCGAGAACGCCATCACCGCCAGCGCCATCAGCGTGCGGTCGACCCATGTGCCGGCTTTCCACGCGGCGACGATGCCCATCGGCACCGCGAGGACGACGGCGATCGCGATGGTCATGAATGTGAGCCACAGCGTCGGCTCGATGCGCTGGCCGATCATCGTCGTCACCGGCAGGCCCGTGAACACCGACACGCCCAGGTCGCCCTGCAGCAGTCGCCACAGCCACGAAAAGAACTGCTCGAGCAGCGGACGATCGAGCCCCAGCAGTTGCCGGACGCGCTCGACATCCGCGGAACTGGCGGTGTCGCCGGCGATGAGCGCTGCCGGATCACCGGGAGAGAGGTGCATCAGCAGGAAGACGATCACGGCAACGATGCCGAGGACCGGGATGACCGCCAGGATGCGCTTGAAGACGTAGAACATCGGAGAACTTGTAGAAGCGGGCTTGCCCGCGTGGAATGTTGTCCTGGCGCCCCTGATCGCGGCCGGGGCCGCTCCTGCAGGAATCCCCGCAGGCGCGGCCCCGTCAGCGATTCGACCTGAACGGGCGGACTACTTTTCCACGTTCCACATCACCGGGATCCCGGTGACGATCAGGCCCTTGAGGTTGGCGCGGTACGCCATCGGCCAGAAGAACTGTCCGAAGTTCACGTACGGAGACTGGTCGTACGCGCGCTTCTGGATGTCGTCGGTCAGCTTCTTGCGCTTGACCGGGTCGCTCTCGCGCGCCCACGCCATCCGCAGCTCTTCCATCGTCTTGTCGCAGGACCAGCCGGCCGGCGCCGCATCGCAGGTGCCTTGCAGGTAGGCGTTGTTGACCGGAGAGATGACGTCGTAGCCCACCGAATAGGTGTGGAAGATGTGCCAGCCGCCCTTGTCGATCGGGTCCTTCTTCGCGCGCCGGCCCAGGAGCGTGCTCCAGTCCATCGCCTGCGCGTCGACGTTGAGGCCGGCCTTGCGCAGGTTCTGCACCGTCACCAGCGCGGCGGCGGCCTGCACCGGCGGATCGGAGGGCGTCAGCACGACGATCTTCTCGCCGTTGTAGCCCGCCTCCTTCAGCAGCTGCTTCGCCTTCTCGATGTTCTGGCCGGCCTTGAAGGGCTCGGCGCCGGCCGCCGTCTCGTTCGGGCTGCCGCACATGAAGTACGCGGGGCAGTACTTGACGCGGTACTTCTCGGGGAAACCGGCCGCCGCCAGGTACTCCTCCTGGTTGATGATGTGCTGCAGCGCCAGACGCGCCTTCGGGTTGTTGAAAGGCGGCTGCAGGTGGTTCGGACGCAGCCATCCCTGGTTGCCGAGCGAGTCGGCGGCAAGCCTGATGTTGGGATTCTTCTCGAGCGTCGGGATGAAGTCGGCCTGCGGCAGCTCGAAGATGTCGGCCTCGCCGTTGGTCAGCGCCGCCAGCGCGGTGTTCTGGTCGGGAATGTAGATCCACTCGACCCGGTCGACCTTCACCACCTTGCCGCCGGCCAGCCCGTCGGCCGGTTCGTTGCGCGGCACGTAGTTCGGGTTCTTCACGTACACGACCTTGTTGCCCGGCACCCACTCGTCCTTCTTGAAGATGAACGGGCCCGAGCCGGTGGCGTCGGTGATCTGCTGATTCGGGTCGGTCTTGGCGATGCGCTCGGGCATCATGAACGGCACGTTCGAAGACGGCTTGCCCAGCGCGTCGATCACGAGGCCGAAGGGCTCTTTGAGCGTCAGCGTGAACGTGCGCTCGTTGACCACGTCGAGCGAGGCGAGCTCCCGCATCACCAGCGTGCCGGACACGTCCTTCGCACCCCAGCGCCTGATCGACGCCACGCAGTCGGCGGCGGTGACCGGCGCGCCGTCGTGCCACTTGAGGCCCTGGCGCAGCGTGAACGTGTATTTCTTCTTGTCGGGCGAAAGCGTGTAGGTGTCGATCATCTGCGGCTTGACCACGCCCTTGGAGTCGACCGAGAACAGCGTGTCGTAGACCATGTAGCCGTGGTTGCGGCTGATGTACGAGGCGTTCTGGATCGGGTCGATGATCTTGAGATCGCCGCCCGGGATCATCTTGATGACCTTGCCGGACTGCGCGAACGCAGCCCCGCCGAATGCCGCAGCCAACGCCACCATCATCGGCAGCGCCACCTTCACCAACGTCGATCGTTTCATTCCTTGCTCCTCATGAAGAAGAAGTGTTGCTTGCAGAACTTGCCGGGGTTCCATCCGCCATCAGACGCGGCCCCTTGCGTTCGACGATGCGCCGGTACGCTTCGGGTTGCCGATGGACGTCGAAATTGAATGTCGTTTCCTTGAACGAATTGCACAGGTCCAGATCACAGCGGGCCAGCGCCAGCTCGTCGCCCTTGGTCGTGCAGGCGGCGACGATCTCGCCCGAGGGCGCGACGATGCAGCTGCCGCCGATCTGGTCGACCCCTTCCTCCATTCCGCCCTTGGCGACACCGACGACCCAGGCGCCGTTCTGGTAGGCACCGGCCTGCATCACGAGCTGGTTGTGGAACAGCGACAGGTCGTCATGCTCGGGCGCGGGCGGGTTGTGCACTGGCGTGTTGTAGCCGATCAGGATCATCTCCACGCCCTGCAGGCCCATCTCGCGATACGTCTCGGGCCAGCGCCGGTCGTTGCAGATCGCCATGCCGAAAACGCCGCCGAAGGCAGCGAAGACGGGAAAATCCCGACCCGGCTCGAAATAGCGCTTCTCCAGGTGCTGGAACTCGCGCCACGGTTCGTGTTCCGCATGGCCGGGGAGGTGCACCTTGCGGTATTTGCCCACAACCGCGCCGGACTTGTCGACGATGATCGACGTGTTGTAGTGGCGCGCGACGCCGTCCTCGACCGCGAGCTCCGCGTAGCCCAGGTAGAAGCCGATGGAGAGCTCGCGCGCCAGCTCGAACAGCGGCCGCGTCTCTGGTCCCGGCATTTCGCGCTCGAAGAAGGCGTCGACCTCGGCCTGGTCCGGCATGAACCAGCGCGGGAAGAACGTCGTCAGCGCCAGTTCGGGGTAGACGATCAGGTCGCAGCCCATGTGCGCCGCCTCGCGCATCAGCACCAGGAGCCGCGCCACCACCTGGGTGCGGGTTTCGCTCCTGGAAATCGGGCCCAACTGCCCGATCGCGACGCTTACAAACCGTGCCATTGCGACCTCGTCGACTCGCGAAAATCCGCAAAACGTCAAACATTAACAGACAACCGGCGCGATTCGTTATTTGCGCGCAAGGCCCACTTCAGCCGATCAGCGTTCCCGTCCGGCCGGCAATGCCATCCCCGGCGCGTGTCAGCAGCGTGATCAGGGCCCGGCGGCCCGGTTTGGACTCGGCGAACTCGACCGCTGCCTCCACTTTCGGCAGCATCGAGCCCTCGCCGAAATGACCCTCCGCCATGTACTGCCGGGCGTCACGCACGCTGAGGCGATCCAGCCAGCGCTGCTGTGGCGTGCCATAGTGGAGCGCCACGCGCTCCACCGTCGTCAGCATGATCAGCATGTCGGCGTCGATCAGTTCGGCGAGCTTGGCGCTGGCAAGATCCTTGTCGATCACCGCCGGCGCACCCTTCAGGTGATTGCCTAGCCGGCAGACCGGGATTCCGCCGCCCCCGACGGCGATCACCAGTTGGCCCGCCTTCATCAGCGCCAGCACCGAGTCCTTCTCGACGATGTCCAGCGGCCGGGGTGACGCCACCACGCGGCGGAATCCGCGCTCGTCTGCTTTCATGACACAGCCGTTGCGGACCATCGCTTCCGCTTCCGCCGCGGAGAAGTGCGAACCGATCGGCTTGGTCGGGTGCTGGAATGCCGGATCGCGCTCGTCGACGACGACCTGCGTGATCAGCGTGGCCACCGGCACGTGCATGCCGCGATCCAGCAGTTCCTCGTGCAGCGCGTTCTGCAGGTCGTAGCCGATATAGCCCTGGGAGAGCGCCACGCACACCGACATCGGCAGGTGCGGCGAGTGCGCCTGGGTCGCGGCGGCGGCCTCGAAGGCCTGGTGGATCATCCCGACCTGCGGGCCATTGCCGTGGGTCACGACGACGCGGTGCCCATGCGCCAGCAGGTCGACGATCGCGCGCGACGTCGCCTTCACTGCCACCATCTGCTCGGGGAGGCTTTCGCCCAGCGCGTTGCCGCCCAGGGCGACGACGATCGCCTTGCTCGCAAGATCGCGTTCGTGCTGCGCACTCCGGTGTTCGCCCTCGGGGCGGCCCGTCGGGCTCATCTGCTGTCCCGGCTATTCACCGAGTTCCTGCAGGTAGGCCAGCGGCACCGCAGCGTACAGCGCCGCGCACTTCACCAGGTGCTCCTTCCAGGTTTTTTCGTTCGGCGCGTGGGCTTCCGGCTCCTTGCCCGGCCCGAAGCCGACGACGGGAATGCCGTGCCGTCCCATGATCGAAACGCCGTTGGTCGAGAACGTCCACTTGTCGATGACCGGCTTGGCGTTGAACAGGCCCTCGTAGGCCTTGGCCAGCGTGCGCACGGCGACGTGATCCTCCGGTGTCTTCCAGGTCGGGAAGTAGCACTCGGTGGGGTACACCAGGCCGGTGTAGGACGGCCGGTCGTACCTGTACATCGACACGGCGCCGCCGGCCGCCTTGACCGCCGGCAGCGCGCGGATCTCGTCGATGGCGCCTTCCCAGGTCTCGCCCCAGGTCAGGCGGCGGTCGATCGACACCGCGCAACTGTCGGCCACCGCGCAGCGGCTCGGCGACGTGAAGAAGATCTCGGACACCGTCAACGTGCCCTTGCCGAGGAACTCGTCGTCGCCCAGGCGCTTGGCGAGTTCCTGCAGTTCGATCAGGATCGGCGCCATCTTGAAGATCGCGTTGTCGCCGCGCTCCGGCGCCGAGCCGTGGCAGCTCACGCCCTGCACGTCGATGCGAATCTCCATGCGCCCGCGCTGGCCGCGATAGATCCGGCAGTCGGTGGGTTCGGTGCTGATCACGAACTCCGGCCGGATCTTCGATTGCTCGATCAGGTACTGCCAGCACAGCCCGTCGCAGTCCTCCTCCTGCACCGTGCCGGTGACGAGCAGCGTGTAGGCGTCCTCGAGACCGAGGTCCTTGATGATCCGTCCCGCGTAGACCATCGCGGCCATGCCGCCCTCCTGGTCCGACGCGCCGCGGCCGCCGATCAACTCGTCGTCCTCCATGCCCTGGTAGGGATCGAAGGTCCAGTTCCTGCGGTTGCCGATACCGACGGTGTCGATGTGCGCGTCCATGGCGATCAGGTGCGGGCCATGGCCGATGGTGCCGAGCAGGTTGCCCATCGGGTCGATCTCGACCTTGTCGAAACCGACCTTTTCCATCTCCTGCCGGATGCGGAGGACGACGTTCTTCTCGTCGCAGCTCTCGCTGGGAATCGCGATCATGTCGCGCAGGAAGCGCGTCATGTCCGCCTTGTAGTGGCCCGCCTGCGCGAGCACCTGTTCGAACGGGATCTGCCTGGTCATCGCGGCGCTCTCCGTTCAGCGCACGCGCTTTGCGGACTTCTTCAGCAACCGCGCCAGGATCTGCGCGGGCTGCGCATACCTGCGCGACAGGATCATCGCGGCGATGATGTAAGGCTTCCAGCCCGCCTGCCTGTAGGTGGCGATCCGGTATTTCTCGAACACGGTGTCGGCCACTTCGCCCTCTTTGCACGATACCCCGCTGATGTCGGCCGGCAGGCAGTGCATATACAGGGCGGCGCCCTGGTTCGTGCGCTTCATCATCTCTTCGTCGCAATGCCAGTGTTTGTGCCTGGCATTCTGCGCGAGGCACTTCTTCTCCAGCGCCTTCAGGCCAGCGTGGTTGCCGGCGCGCAGCAGCACGGTGCGCTGCTGCATGACCTTGTACGGCGCCCACGACTTCGGGTACACGATGTCGGCGCCCTTGAACGCCTCCTCCATCGACTTGACATGCCGGAATTTGCCGCCCGAGGCCTGGGCATTGGCGCGCGCCACCTCGACGACGTCGGGAATCAGGTCGTAGCCCTCCGGGTGCGCCAGCGCCACGTCCATGCCGAAGCGGGTCATCAGGCCGATCACGCCCTGCGGCACCGACAACGGCTTGCCGTAGCTGGGCGAGTACGCCCAGGTCATCGCGATCTTCTTGCCGCGCAGGTTCTCGAGACTGCCGAAGTGCTCCTGCAGCCAGGCGAGATCCGCCATCGCCTGGGTCGGATGATCGACGTCGCATTGCAGGTTGATCACCGCCGGACGCTGGGGCAGAACGCCCTGCCGGTGGCCGTCGTCGAGTGCGGCGCCCACCTCGCGCATGTAGGCGTTGCCCGCGCCGAGGTACATGTCGTCGCGGATGCCGATCGCCTCGGCGCAGAACGAGATCATGTTCGCGGTTTCGCGCACGGTCTCGCCGTGTGCGATCTGCGACTTGCCTTCGTCCAGATCCTGCTGCGCGAGTCCCAGCAGGTTCAGCGCCGAGGCGTAGGAAAAGCGCGTGCGGGTGGAGTTGTCGCGGAAGATCGACACGCCCAGGCCGCTGGCGAAGGCGCGCGTGGCGATGTTGTCGGCGCGCATCCGCTTCAGCGCCTCGGCCACCATCAGCACCTGCCGCAATTCGTCGGTGGTCTGCTCCCAGGAGAGCAGGAAGTCCTTCTCGTGCAGGCCCGACTTCAGCGCCGCGATCCGTTCGAGCAATGCCTTCAGTGTGTCCATCGCCATTCCAGTCAGGGTTCCAGGGTCGGGTTCAGGCGGTCGCCTGCGCGCCGCCGGCAAGTTCGAGCAGCACGCGCAGCAGCACGCGCGCTCCGGCAACGAGGTCGTCCGGCGCCGTGTGCTCGCGCACGTTGTGACTCAGGCCGCCCACGCTCGGCACGAAGATCATCCCGGCCGGGCACATCCGTGCCAGCATCTGTGCGTCGTGGCCGGCGCCGCTCGGCAGTCTGCGGACCGAGAGGCCGAGGTCGCGCGCGGTGCGCTCGACGAGATCGACGAGCCGCGGATCGAAATCCACCGGCTCGAAGCGCGCCAGCGATTCGCGTGCCAGTTCCACGCCTTCGTCGCGCGCCGTCTGCTCGGCGAATGCCCACAACCGCTGCTCGGCGGCGGCAAGGATCGATTCGTCGGTGTTGCGCAGATCGACGGTGAAGCTCGCCCGGTTCGGGATCACGTTGACGAGGTTGGGCAGCAAGTTCAGCGCGCCGACCGTGGCAACCTGGTTGCCGCCCAGTTCGCCGGCGAGGTCGCGCGCGAAGCAGGCGATCCGCGCCGCGACCAGCCCGGCGTCGCGCCGCATCCGCATCGGCGTGGTCCCGGCATGGTTGGACACGCCGGTCAACTCGAATCGCGTCCACGAAATGCCCTGCACGCCCTCGACCGCACCGATGGCGATGCCTTCCAGGTCCAGCACGGGGCCCTGTTCGATGTGCAGTTCGATGTAGCTGTCCACGCGCGCCGCGCCGACCGGTGCCGTGCCGCGATAGCCGATGCGCTCCAGGTTCTCCCCGACCGTGCTGCCGTCGATGCCCTTGACGCGCAGCGCAGTCTCCAGCGCCAGGTCGCCCTGGAACACCAGGCTGCCCATCATGTCGGGCGCAAAGCGCGCGCCTTCCTCGTTGGTGAAGAAGGCCACGGCGATCGGCTTGTCGGTGCGGACGCCGGCATCCTTCAACACCTGCACCACCTCGAGCCCGGCCAGCACGCCGTAGTTGCCGTCGTACAGGCCGCCCGTGCGCACGGTGTCGATGTGCGAACCCGTCATCACCGGGGAGGCCGAGCGCATCCCCGCGTAGGTTCCGACGACGTTGCCGATGCCGTCGATCGTGACCTGCATGCCCAGCGATTCCATCCGCGCCCTGACCCAGTCGCGGCCCAGCCTGTCCTCTTCGGTCAGTGCCAGCCGGCACACCCCCCCGCCGGTGAGCGCACCAATTCGTCCGAGTTCCTGCAACGAAGCGAGCAAGCGCTCGCCGTTGATGTCAACCATCGTGCTTTCCCCGGGCGCTGCCCAGGAAGGACAGCCGGCGGACAGTGAAAAAGTTATGAATGGGAGCGCTCGACGCGTCGCCGGGAGGAGCGTAGCACAGCCGGGACCGACCGAGCCGTCGCGAGATTGGGCGATGGTTCATGTTCACCTGTCGGCATCGCCTCTGGCGTTTCAGTCGCGCAGCTCGCGCCCGGTGAGCTTGATGAACAGGTCTTCGAGATTCGCCGGCCGGTGCAGATACCGCACGCCGCTGCGCGTGGCCAGGTCGGCAAGCAGCGGCTGCGGTGCGGCCGTGTAGCAGAACGCAGTCTCGCCGGAGAGCTCGAGACGCTGCGCGAGAGCGCGGCCGTGCGCTTCCGCCCACGCCTTGGCGTCGTCGCCATAGACCTCGACGACCTCGGGCTCGACGTGCTCGGCGATCAGCGCACGCGGCGTGTCGCAGGCGATCAGCGTGCCGTGGTCGATCACCGCGAGGCGAGTGGCCAGGCGCTCGGCCTCGTCCATGAAGTGCGTCGTCAGCAGGATGGTCTTGCCCTGCGACAGCAGTTGCCGCAGGCCGTCCCAGATGAGATGCCGCGCCTGCGGATCGAGGCCGGTCGTGGGCTCGTCGAGGATGAGGAGATCGGGATCGTTGATGAGCGCGCGCGCGAGCGTGAGGCGGCGTTTCATCCCGCCCGACAGTGTCCGGATGCCGGTGGCGCCCTTGGCGGCCAGGCCCGCGAAGTCGAGGAGCTTCGGGATGCGCTCGCGGATGATGCGCGGGTCGAGCCCGAAGTAGCGGCCATAGATCAGCAGGTTCTCGGTGACGGTGAAATCGGGGTCCAGGTTGTCCATCTGCGGCACGACGCCGACGCGGATGCGCGCGGTGCGCGCGGCCTGCGGCACGGGTTCGCCGACGAGTTCGATGGCGCCGCTGTCGGGGTCGGTGAGGCCGAGGCAGCAGCGCAGCGTCGTCGTCTTGCCGGCGCCGTTGGGGCCGAGCAAACCGAAGCACTCGCCGCGCCGGATGGCGAACGACAGGCCGCGGACCACCTCGGTGCCGCCGTAGGACTTGCGCAGGTCCGCCACCCGCAGCACGGTGTCGGGGACCGGGCCCCAAGCGGACGGTGGTGTTGCGGTGACGGGGGCGGGTGTTCCAAACACCGGACTACCTTCGTGCTGGGAACGAAGGCATTCGCCCTCGGGGCTGCCCTTCGCGCTGACTGGACTACCTTCGTGCTGCGCACTCCGGTATTCGCCCTCGGGGCTGCCCTTCGCGCTCATGCGCTCACGCCCCCGGAATCACCGGCGGGCGACCGTGCCACATGCCGGCGATCGTCGCGGCCAGCTGCGGCAGGCGACCGTGGAAGAAATGTCCGCAGCCGGGAAAGACGACGATCGGCAACGCCTGCGGGCGCGCCCAGGCGAAGACGTCGGCGAGCGGGACGACGTCGTCCTCCTCGCCGTGGATCACGATGCTGTCGGCCGCCACGGCCTCGACGGGGAATCGGCCGACCGCGGGGCCGACGAGGACCAGGCGCTGCGCGCCTGCGCGTTGCGCCACGCGCGATTGAACGTAGCTGCCGAACGAGAACCCGGCCAGCACGATCGGCAGCGCGTGGCCGAAACGGTCGCGCGCGTGCGCGAGCGCGGCCAGCGCATCGTCGGTCTCGCCGATGCCGTGGTCGAAGACGCCGTCGCTGTGCCCGGCGCCGCGGAAGTTGAAGCGTACGCTCGCGTAGCCCAGGCCGTGAAAAGTGCGCGCCAGCGTCTGCGCGACCTTGTTGTCCAGCGTGCCGCCCTGCACCGGGTTGGGGTGGGCGACGAGGGCGATGCCGCAGGGCGCGTGCGCGGGCGGGTTGACGACGAGTTCGAGCGCGCCGGCGGGGCCGGCGATCGTGAAGCGCTCGGTGGTGCGCGGCGTCAAATCCGCAGCCTCTCGACGATTTCACCATTGACGACGTGACGGTCGATGATCTCGTCGATGTCGGCGCGGTCGACGTACGTGTACCAGACCGCCTCCGGATAGACGACCAGCACGGGGCCTTCCTCGCAGCGGTCGAGGCAGCCGGCGCGATTGATCCGTACCTTGCCCTTTCCGTTCAAGCCCAGCGCCTTGACGCGGTCCTTGGCATGGGCGTGGAGTTCCGTGGCTCCCTGGTTGTTGCAGCAGGTCTCGGGGGCTTCGCGCTGGTTGCAGCAGAAGAAGACGTGACGCTGGAAGTGGCTCATGGGGATCCGGCGGGAAGGTCGGCGACGGCGCCGTATCGCGGCGCCGGCAGGTCGGCCGATTATAGCGGACCCCCTCCGCTGGCCGACAGCCGCACTTGAGGCATCCGCTATAATCGAAGGCCCTCGTTGGCGATCCCACCGCCTCCCGCCACGCCCGACCCGCCCCCTCGCTTGAAACTCTATCGCCGGCTGCTGGGCTACGTGCGTCCGTACAAGGGCGTGTTCTCGGTTGCGGTCGTCGGCATGCTGCTGGTCGCCTCGACCGACGTGCTGATGCTGCGGATCATCCAGCCGCTGCTGAACAACATCGGCCAGGTCGACGCCGAGAACACCCGATGGCTGCCGCTGATGATCGTCGGCGTGTTCGTGTTGCGCGGGGTCGGATCCTACATCAGCGAATACGGCCTTGCCTGGATCGGTTCGCGCGTGGTGTTCGACCTGCGCTGCGAGGCTTCCGATCACCTGCTGCGCATGGCGACGCCGTTCTACGACGCGACTTCGGCCGGGTATCTGCTGTCGAAGGTCACGTTCGACGCCCAGCAGGTGGCCGCTGCCGCCTCGGAGGCGGTGACGGCCAGCATCCGCAGCACGCTGACGATCACGTTCATGCTGACCTATCTGCTGTACATGAACTGGCAGCTGACGCTGATCGCGTTCGCGGCGTTTCCGCTGGTCGGCATCGCCATCCGCAAGATCAGCAAGCGGCTGAAGCGCGTCAGCGGGCTGGTCCAGGAACGCATGGGGACGCTCACCCACGTGCTCGAGGAAGCCATCGGCGCGCATCGCGTGGTCAAGGTGTTCGGCGGTGAACGTTACGAGAGCGATCGGCTGCGCGGAGCGGCCGACAAGCTGCGCCTCGCCAGCGCGAAGCAGGCGGCGGCGGCGGCGCTGGGCACGCCGATCAACCAGATCATCGTCTCCTTCGCCATCGCGATGATCCTCTGGCTGGCGATCCGGCAGAGTGCCGGTGGCAAATACGGCGCCGGTGATTTCATCACCTACATCTTCGCGCTGATGCAGCTCATGAACCAGCTGAAGACGCTGTCGAACGTCAACGGTGTCATCCAGCGCGGGGTGACCGCGGCGGAGAGCGTGTTTGCGCTGATCGACGCAAAGCCCGAGATCGACGCCGGAACGGCGACGCTCGAGCGCGCCAGCGGCGGCCTGCGGTTCGAATCGGTGACGCTGCGTTATGCCGATGGCGCCCGGGCGGCGCTCGATGGCGTCGATCTGGACATCGTCCCCGGCGAGTCGATCGCGCTGGTCGGGCCTTCCGGCGGCGGCAAGACCTCGCTGGTCAATCTCATTCCCCGCTTCTATACCCCGAGCTTCGGGCCGGGTGCTGCTCGACGGCCAGGATCTGCAGTCGATCCGGCTCGCCGATCTGCGCCGGCAGATCGCGCTGGTGAGCCAGGACATCGTCCTCTTCAACGACACGATCGCCGCCAATATCGCCTACGGGACGATGGCTGGCGCGCCGCGCGAGGCGATCGAGCGGGCGGCGGCGGCGGCCAATGCGCTCGACTTCATCCGCCAGCAGCCCGATGACCTCGACACCGTCGTCGGCGAGCGCGGCATCCGGCTGTCCGGCGGGCAGCGGCAGCGGATCGCGATCGCGCGCGCCATTCTCAAGGATGCGCCGATCCTGATCCTCGACGAGGCGACCTCGGCGCTCGACACCGAATCCGAACGCCTGATCCAGGCGGCGCTCGATCAGCTGATGCGCGGGCGCACGACGATCGTCATCGCCCACCGGCTGTCCACGATCGAGCACTGCGACCGCATCGTCGTGCTGGAGGACGGGCGGATCGCGGAGGTCGGCGCGCACGCGGCGCTGCTCGCGCGGGGCGGGTTGTACGCGCGGCTGCACTCGCGCCAGTTCTCGGACAACGGCGCCGCCGAGCCGTGAAGATCCTGATCGTCAAGCGGGACAAGATCGGGGATCTCCTGCTGACGACGCCGCTGATTGCCCATCTGTCGCGGGCGGTGCCAGGCGCGCGCGTGCACGTCCTCGCCAACGACTACAACGCGTGGGTGGTGACCGGAAACCCCGATGTCGAGCGGGTGTGGACCTATTCGCGCACGCGCCATGGAGGGCGCATTCGGATCGGCGCCGTGCTGAGCCAGCTCCGGCAGTTCGTCGCGCTGCGGCGGGAGCGTTTCGACGTGGCCATCGCGGCGGGCGGCGACGAGTCGCCGCGGGCGATCCGGCGCGCGCTGGCGGTTCGCGCGGCGAGGACGATTGCCTATGCTGCGGATCCCGGACGCTATGGCCGCCGCCTCACCGACCCGCTGCCGCCGCCCGCGGCGGGGCATGAAGTCGCGCGGATGCTCGGCCAGAGCGCGCCGCTCTCGATCGCGCTCCCGCCGACTTCGCCGATCCCCCGTTTCGAGACGCCGCCGGCCTGGCGTGCCGCCGCCGCGGCCTGGCTTGCGAGCGTGGACCTTGCGCCGGGCCGCTACGTCGTCATCGGCCTGGGCGCGCGCGAAGCCGAGAAGCAGCCCGCGGCCGATCAGGTGTTGCGCTGGGCCGCGCGGCTCGAACGCGAGTGGGGGCTGGCCACCGCGTTGCAGTACACGCCGGGCGACGCGGGCAATCGGCTGTATCCGGGCAGCGAGGCGCTCGCGCGCGACGTGGCCGCCCGGGCCGGGCCATCGCTGCGGCTCATCCCCGAGGGGCTGCCGCTGGCGGTGGGCGTGGTCGACCTTGCCCGCACCTGCCTGCTGCCCGACGGCGGACTGATGCACATCGCGTCGATGAGCGCAGGCGGCGTCGTCGCGCTGTTTGCCCGGCCCACGGCGCTGGCGTCGCCCGAACGCTGGGGGCCGCAGGGGCCGCGCGCGGCCGTGCTGTGCGCGCCGCGTGCCGTGGCGGACCTCGACGATGCGGCGGTGTTCGCCGCGCTGGCCGAGCGGCTGCGGTAGCCACGACCGCGTGCCGGTCAGCGCTTCCTGCGTTCGACCTTCTTCCACCTCTTGTGCATCCAGTACCACTGCTCGGGGCGGCGCAGCACCAGTTGTTCGAGCTTCGCGTTGTAGGCGCGGGTGTTGATGCGGATCGCCTCTCCCGTGTCCTCGTGCTCGATCGGCATCAACGCGTCCTCGAAGCGCAGCACGTGCCGGCCGTCCGGTTCGCGCCAGCTCGTCGCCGGAAGCACCGGTGCGCCGGTGGCGAGCGCGATGATCGCGAGGCTCTTGAACGTCCAGGCCGGGTGGTCGAAGAATTCGCTTTCGATTCCGTCCGGAGGCCGCGCGTGCTGGTCGAACGGGAACACGATGGCGTCCCCCTGCTCGAGCTTCTCCAGCATCGCGTCGAGCGACCCGCGCTTGGGGAAGACGCCGAAGCCCGCCTCATTGAAGCGGCGGGTGACGATGCGCTCGAGCCAGGGCGGCTTCACCGGACGGCGGACGAAGTGGAAGCGCCCCTGCACCTCGGGGTAGTTGCCGATTCCGGCGATGGTGGCGACTTCCCAGTTGCCGAAGTGCCCGGTGAGGATGAGGATGCCTTTGCCCTGCGCCTGCGCCTTGACGAAGGCGTCGAGGTTCTCGACCCGCACCAATGCCTTCTTTGCAGCCGGGGACAGCCAGCGAAACTTCAGGAACTCGCCCAGCAGCTGCCACAGGTGGCCGTAGTGGGCCTGCGCGAGCGCCGTGATCCCGGCGTCGTCGAGCGCGTCGCCGTAGACGCGCCGCAGGTTGGCGCGAATCACCTCGCGCCGGAACGGAAACAGGCGGTACAGCATGCGGCCCGAAAGCGGCGCCGCCACCGTCGCCGATTCGGGCATCGCGATCGCCGACGCGGTGTGCCGGTCGTGCGTGAGCGACAGCGCGATGCGCGCGACGCGATGGCGGTCCAGCACCTGCTGCGCCGGCGCGCTCAGTTCGAGCTGCGGCGCGCCGTAGTTGTCGCGGACCACCGAGAAGTCGGCGGCCACGATACGGCCGAGCGCGGCTTCGCGGGGAAAGAGCTTCAGGCACGATTCCTTCGCCGCGAAGCGGGCGGCGAGGCTTGCCGCACGTCCCGGGCCGGTGCCGGCGTCGGCGAGTTCCTGCGCCGAGAAGAGCTTCGCGAGATCGGCAACCGGCGTGTCGGCAAGCAGTCGCTCGATGCGGGCGATCTCGACGTTGTCGATGCCGCAGCGGCTGGCCGGCGTGGCGGCGGCCGTCATCCTGCAGCTGCGCCGCTACGCGCCACGGACGATCACGGCCGCGTCGGTGGCGGCGAAGCCGCGGCAAAGCACCAGCGCCACGTTGCTGCTCGCGCGCACCGTGTGCGACGACAGCGGCAGCGGAGCGGAAGCGGGGTCGGGCGACACGTAGGTCGCGATCCCCGGCACGATGCCGCGCGCGAGGGCGGCGAGGGCGAGGACCGCATCCAGGATGCCGGCCGCCGCGATCAGGTGGCCGAACGCCCACTTGAAAGCCGTCACCGGCGGCGGCGCGTCGCCGAAGACGCGGGCGATCGCGGCGGCCTCGGAGCGATCGGATGCCGGCGTGCCGTTGCCGTGCGCGACGATCATGCCGATGTCGGCGGGGTGCAGGTTCGCGTCGGCGAGCGCCTGCCCGATCGCGCGCGCGACGCCGTCGCCGTCGTCGCGGATTCCGACCAGACCTTCGGCCTCGCAGGCATAGCCGCCACCGAGGATCTCGCCCAGCACGCGAGCGCCACGCTCGGCGGCCGACGCGGCGGTCTCGAGCATCAGCGCAGCAGCGCCCTCGCCGAACAGGCTGCCGTCGTGACGGGCATCGAAGGGCAGGAGCCCGCGCGTGGCGAGGAGGCCCATCCGGTGATAGTAGAGCTGCATCTGCGGCTCGATCGGGGCTTCGTGGCCGACGGCAACGGCGCGATCGGCCTCGCCGTGGCGCAAGGCTTCCGCGGCCTCGATGATCGCCAGCGTGCCGCCTACGCTGTGGTTGGTGATGCAGGCGTTGGGACCCTTCAGGCCATGCTGGATGCCGATGTGTCCGAGCACGTTGTTGGGCAGCGTGCGCAGCAGCCACATCGGGTTGACGGTGCTGGCAAGCTCGCGCCCGAACGCCGGCAGCTCGCCCCTGGCCTCGGTCATCAGCGGGAAGAAGTCGTACTGATTCTGGTAATTGCCTCCGCCCGAACCCACGTAAACGCCCGAGCGGTCGCTGTAGACGGCCGCGGCAGCATCGTCGAGCGTGGCGCGATGATCGATGATGGCCGAGCCGTCGATCGCCCGCCCCGCGGCGTACAGGCCCAGGAGGTCGCTGCGGCGGATGAGCTTGTGCAGCTTGCGGTCTTCGACCAGCGCGCGGGCGTTGAAGTCGGCGATTTCCCCGGCATCGCGCACCGGCCAGCCGGTGGTGTCCCACTGGGTGATCGGGCCGATCGCCGATTTGCCGGCCAGCATCGCATCGAGGATCGCGTCGGGCTCCATGCCCGCCGCGCAAACGGCGCCGGTGGCGGTGACGACGACTTTGGTGGGCTTTGCCTGCATGCTGTCGATCCGGTGGGTTCAGGGCGCCGCGGCGGCGGGTTCGCCGTCGACTTCCTCGGGATGGCGCAGCACGATGCAGCTGTTCGAGCCGCCGAAGCCGAAAGAATTCGACATCGCGACGCGGATCCGCTGGCGACGCGGCGTGCCGACGACGAGGTTGAGACTGCAGTCGGGATCGGGCTCGCGATAGTTGGCGTTGATCGGCATTTCGCCCTTCGCGATCGCCAGCGCGCAGGCGCCGACCTCGACGGCTCCCGCTGCGGCGATCAGATGGCCCATCGTGCTCTTGGTGGAGCTGACGCTGACCCGTGCCACGTCGTCGCCGAACACCACGTGCGTCGCGGCGCTCTCGCTCCTGTCGTTCATCGGCGTCGACGTGCCGTGCGCGTTCAGGTAATCGACGTCGCCGGGCGCGGCCCCTGCGTCGGCCAGCGCCGCGCGCATCGCCTGGATCGGCCCGTCGCCGTCGGGCGGTGAATCGGTGATCCGGTACGACGACAGCGAGTTGCCGTCGCCGGCAAGCTCGGCGTAGATACGCGCTCCGCGCCGGCGCGCCGACGTCCATTCCTCGAGCACCAGGAATCCGGCGCCTTCGCCGAGCAGAAAGCCGTTGCGCGTGAGATCGAACGGACGGCTCGCGCGCTGCGGCGTGTCGTTGTCGGGCGATACGGCCGACAGCAGGCAGAATCCGGCCAGTCCGACCGGGCTGATCATCGAATCGAAGCCGCCGGCAAGCGCGCAGTCGACGGCGCCGCGGCGGATGAGCTTCAACGCGGTGCCGATCGCCTGTCCGCCCGACGCGCAGGCCGTGTGCACCGATGTCGCGTAGCCGCGGATGCCGTAGCGACGCGTCAGCAGCGCAATGCCGGCGGTGGCCTGGCTGCGGCAGAACACCAGCGGGTCGTTGGCCGCCGTGTCGGTCAGCAGGAGCCCCGCGTCCAGCGTGCCTTCGGCGCCGGCGTGCGCGTGCGTGACGGCGAGGTCGACGTACTCGGACGTCATCATGCCGGCACCGACGGCGCAGCCCCAGCGTGTCGCCGTGTCCGGCGTCGGTCGCAGCCCCGCGTCGACAAAGGCCTCTTCCGCCGCCGCCAGCGCGAAGCGATGCGGGCGCGTCGAGAGCTTGCGCAGCTTGCGATCGCCGGCCGCGGCGTCGTCGAAATCCTTGACTTCGGCAGCGATGCGCACCGGGAAGCCGCTGGCATCGAAAATGGTGATCGGCGCACCGCCGCTCCGGCCTTCGAGGAGCGCGCTCCACGTGGCCGGAACGTCGTTGCCGACGGGCGTCACCAGGCCGATGCCGGTGATGGCGACGCGACGGGGGCTCTTCATCGGCAGTTCTCCTCGGCACCGGCGCGGATCTCGACCCGCGCGGTGGCGACACTCTTCTCATCGCCGCTGACGGCGAGCGCAATCGAGGCGCGATCGCGGGCGGACTCCTGCAGGCTGACCGCGAGGTCGAGATGCTGCCCGGGCGGCGTGAACGAGCGCACCTTGACGCGCGTCATGTTGACGACGCGCAGCGGCGTTCCCGCCGGCCAGGCGGGCAGCTCGGATGCAAGTTGGAGCGCCAGCGTGATGCCGGCATCGAGCAGCAGCGTCGCGGGAAACACCGGCCGGCGCGGGAAGTGGTCGGCGAAGAAAGGGGCCGTCGCGGGCACCGCAAGCGTCGCGCGCCGCGATTGTCCGCGTTCGCCTCCTGCGGGTGTCACCACGGGTGCGTCGATGCCGCGAAACCGCGCGGGCGGAGCGCCTTCGCCGCGGAGCAGCGCGAGGCGGTCGCGCAAGGCTTCCGGCGCGTCGAACTCCGCGGTGGGCAGCAGCGGGCCGAAGCAATCGTCGAGTTCGATCACGCGCCGGCCGTCGACCGCGGCCCAGCCCGCGTACGAGACGGCGTCGTCGTCGCAGCTCTCGATGTCGGCCGCGAGTTCCAGCGTCGAGCCCGGGGCAACGGGCGCCAGGAATCGCGTTTCGCCGGCCAGCGCCGCCACGGGGCGGCCGCGAAAGTCCACGGCTTGCATCGCGACCCAGGCGGCGAGCTGTCCGACCGCTTCGGCGACGAGGCAGGCTGGAAACGCCGATAGCGCTGCGGGGACCAGGAAGCGGCCGCGCGCACGTCTGGACGGTTCGAATTCGTCGATGCGATCGACGAACGAAAACGCGGCGAAATGGAAATCGGGGTCAGCCCCCATTTTGGTTCCGTCAGCCCGCGGCCTTGGTTTCCCGCTGTGCACTGATCACGAGCTTGCAGAAGGTGACCGGCGTGAACAGGCGGGGGATCTCCTTGACCTTGGTCGGCGTCTTGAAGCGGTCGGCCGGAACTTCGGACATGTAACTCCTCAATTGCGCCATGCCGGCTTCGGTGATGACGCCATTCTGCTCGAACTCGCTTTCGGTCAGCGTGCCGCGGGCATTCTCGACGATCTTGCCGCGCGGGATCTTGACCTTGAACGCGCGTTCGAGCCGAAACACCATGTCGAGGAAGTCGATCGACTCCGCGCCGAGATCCTCGATCAGCGACGCGTCGGGCTTCACCTCGGCGAGTTCGCAGCCCAGCGCATCGGCCACCATTCCTGCGACGGTCGGGAATACGGAGTTGATTTCGTCTTGCGTGATTGCCGTTGCCATTGTCGTCACTCCATTTTGAAGCCACCATCGATGCTGAACACCTGGCCCGTCACGTAATCTGCGTAAGCGGAGACCAGGAACCACACTGCGTAGGCTATTTCCTCGGGCTTGCCGTAGCGTTTCAGCAGGATCCGCGACTTGATCTCGTCGCCGGCCTGTTCGCGCACTTCCCTCGACATCTCGGTTTCGATGACGCCGGGCGCGACTGCGTTGACGGTGATGCGGCGTGGGGCGAGTTCGACGGCAAGCGCGCGGGTGAAAGCGTTGATCGCGCCCTTGCTGGCCGCGTAATTGGTCTGGCCGCGGCCGCCCTTCTCGGCGGAGACCGACGAGAGGTTGACGATGCGCCCCGCGCGCTTGCTCACCATGTGCGGCGCCGCCGCGCGCGTCACGTTGAACACGCCCTTGACGTTGGTGTCGATTACCGCATCGACGTCGCTGTCGTCGAACGCGAGCAGCGGATTGTCGCGGATCGTGCCGGCGTTGTTGACGAGGATGTCGATGCGCCCGCAGCGCTCGACGACGCGCTCGACCGCCTCGGCGCAGGCTGCTGCATCGCGGATGTCCACCTGCACGGCGGCAATCCGGTGGCCCGCACCGATGCCGGCGGCGGTGACTTCGTTCGCGGCCGCGGCGTCGCTACGGTAGAAGAACGTGACGTCTGCGCCTTCGCTGGCCAGCAGCTCGACGATCGCCCGGCCGATGCCGCGGCTGCCGCCGGTCACGATGGCGATCTTGCCGGCGATGCCGGACTCGGGAAGGATCGCGCTCATCCGGAAATCGCGAAGCCGCCGTCGACGACCAGCGTGTGACCGTTGATCATCGCGGCCTCGGGCAGGCAGAGGAGGTAGACGGCGCCGGCGACGTCCTGCGGCGTCAGCACCGGCCCGGCCGGCGTGCGGCGGGCGAAATCGGCGAGAAGTTCGTCGCGATTGGGAAAATACGCGAGCGCGTCGGTATCGACGACGCCGGCACTGACGACGTTGACGCGGATGCCGCGCGGCCCCAGTTCCTGCGCCAGCGCGCGCGCCAGCGACTCGAGGGCCGCCTTCGACGCGCCGACAAAGCCGTACGAGGGCATCGCGCGCGTGGCGCCCAGGCTCGACATGGCGATGATCCGGCCGCTGCTGCCCATGAACTCCAGCCCACGTTGCGCAAGCAGGTTGAGTGCCAGCGCGTTGGTCTCCATGCACCAGCGCCAGTGCTTGAGACCCATCTCGAGCGTGGGCTTCAGCACCCCGCTGGCGGCGTTGCTGACGATGATGTCGAGGCGATCGAAGTGCCGGCGGAACTCGGCGAAGATCTCGTCGACGCTGTCGGGAATGCCGACGCTGCCCTGAATGGCGATGGCGCGCCGTCCCAGCGCGCGAATTTCGGCGCACAGCGCCTCGGCATCGTCGGCGCTGTTGTAGTAGTTGGCGGCAATGTCGCAGCCTTCCGACGCGAGCTTCAGTGCCACCGCGCGGCCGATGCCGCGCGCGGCGCCCGTCACGAGGGCGACTTTGTGTTCCAGGGCGCCCGACATGGTGGGTTACGCGCTCCGCGGTGCTGATTGGGGTCTGGACCCGGCCTCTCGGCCCGGTTTCGGCAGTTCAGCCGAACATTTTACCCTGTCCGGTCAAGGCTTGCCGCCGCGCCGCGCGTTGACGAATTGCTGGGCTTCCCGCGCCCAGTGGCGCTTGATGCTGTGCCAGACGTCGGCCGCCCACAGCACGTTGTCGGCGTTTTGCTCCGGCGGCGATTTCCAGCTCTCTTCCCTGGACGGGTCGAAGGCGTTGATCCACTCGCGAAGCGCCGGGTCCTCGACGAGGTGCACGGTGTCGGGCACGAACACGTGCGAATAGGTCGCGGGCAGCGTGACGTTGCGAACCCGAGCCTTGCCGCTGGCATGGAAAGTCTTGAGGTCTTCCAGGCCCGGCACATCCCAGGCGAAAAGGTCGAGGCCGATCCGGTAGCCGGTAAACGCGTCGACGGTGTCGGGGATAGTCCTCACCATCGGGAAAACGCCCCAGTGGACAGGCAGCGCCAGCGACCAGCCGCCGGTGCCGATCACCGATGCGTAGGCGACCGAAACGCCCACCACGGGCCGCTGCCGGCCGGTCAGCGGATCGACGATGGTCGTGCGCGGCTCGAAGTCGCCGGTCAGCGGGTTGAACACGCGCAGCTCGTTGTCGAATGCGCCGGCGAGCGTGTGCAGGATCTTGACGACCTGAATCCCCCCTTGGCTGTGGCCGACCAACAGCGGTCGCACGCCGTCGCGCTCGTAGTGCCACGCGACGACGCCGGCCTGGCGGTCGGCGCTCTCGTAGGGGCTGCGCGAAAGCGTGGTTTCGCCGGGGTCGCGGATCCGGTCGACCGGGTAGCCCATTCCGGTCAGGAACTCCGAGAACGACTCCATCAGCAGGTGCACGGGGTAGATGCCGCCGTGGATCAGCATCACGTGCGGCGTCGGCCCGCGCGCCAGCGTCTCGCGAACATCGCGATCGCTGATGCGCTCGGGGTCGAGCGCCAGGATCCGGTCTTCGAGCGCGCGGTCGAGCGGAGCGGCAGGTCCGGCAGGCGCGGCAGAATCGGGATGCAGCGGCGCGTTGGCGCAGCCGGCAAGCAGCAGGACCAAGCCCAGCACGAAGGCCGCAACGGGTCGGCGGAAGAGAAAGCTCATGATTTCAGCGAGTTGAACCCGGCCAGCATGCGGGCGACGAGATTATCCACGACCTCGCGCGTGAATGCAGCGCTGCGCCACGAGATCCCCAGCTGCAGCGCGCCCTGCGTTGTCGAGCCCGCAACAACCAGCGGCGACATGGGCCCGGTGGGCACGCCCCGGATGTACTCGGGGGGCTCGCCTTCGCCGGCCTCCCGCCACAGGGCGTCGACATTGACGAGGGTGACCCCGCCCCAGGCCGGATAGTTCTTGGCATGGAAGGTGGATTGCCGCTCGGGCGACATATGGCGCCACGAGAGCTCGCTGCCGGCGATCCCGAGCAGCGTCTGCAGCCAGAGCTTGCGGCGCTTGGTACGTTCGGTTTCCTCGTGGACATCGCGGACCAGATCGGGCAGCGAGATCCCCGTCGGCATCGCATGGGTGACGCGGAACGAACTCAGGAACTGGCCGAAGGTCTCGCTTGCCGGCGGCTGGAATGCGCGGCGGATGTTGACGATCGATGCGGCCGCCAGCAGCCGCCGGCGCCGGGTCTTGCGCTCTTCGGCCAGCGGCGCCATCGCCTGCAGCAGCAGGGCGAGCAGGAGATCGTTGAGGGTGACGCCCCAGGCTTTCGTCACCTTGAGTGCGCGCTGCAGATCCGCGCTTTCGATGCGGTAGCTCGCATACTCGTTGGTCGGCGGCACGTCATCCCGGTAGTACGGGCGTGCCGTGTGCCGGCAGCTCGAAAGCATCGTCGCGAGTCCCGGCAGGCCGCGAAAGATCGCGCCGAGGTGCAGCCTGAACAGGCGGAGGTAATTCGGGGGAAAGAGGTCGAGCGGCCGCGGCGGCGGGGCCGTTCGGTCGCGGTAGCGGTCGTGCAGCGATCGCATCAGGGCGACGATCGAGTCGCCGCCGGCGATGACGTGGTCGTAGGCCAGGCCCAGCAGGAAAGTGGCGCCATCGTCGATCGCGAAAAAACGGAAGGGGTCGATCGGACCCGAGCGCGGAAACGGGAAGTTCAGGCGGCGCCCGATCTCGCGATACGCGACCGCGCGCGCGTCGCCCTGCGCGTCGAATACGTCGAGCGCGACCGACACGGGGCCGCCGCGATAGTCGTAGCGCCCGCCTTCGACGTCGAGCTCGAATCCCGTGAGACCCAGCAGTTGCAGCGTCGACTCGATCGTGGCGCGCAACCGCGCGGCGTCGAGCGGTTCCGCGACCCGGACGACGTGCACCGCGTTGTACGGGTGGAGATCCCGCCACCGCAACATCGCCTTCTGGAACAGATTGAGACGGCCTCTCACGACGTCGCCTTTTCCGCAGTCGCCGCCAGCAGGCGCTGCGCTTCGCGGCACCAATGTCTTTTCACGCTGTGCCAGATCTCGGCGGCATGGACGATATTCACGGTGTCGAATTCCGCCGACGGCAGCGCGGCGGCGCGATCCGGCACGTAGTCGTCGATCCACGCACGGGTCGCCGGCTGGGCCGCCAGATGGGCGAGTTGCGGGAGCGAGATGTGATTGTACGCGGAGGGAAGGAGCACGTTGCGCACGCGCGCCGTCCCCGTCGCGACGTAGGGATCGACGCTGCCGAAGTTGCCGGCGATCGGATCCCATTCCATCGCGAAGCCGGTGAACTCGCCGACGGTGTCGGGGATCCGGGTGAGGCGCGCGAGCATCGACCACTGGCCGAGCATCAGGCGCGGCAATTTGCCGGTGGCGATCGCGGCAGCCCACGGCAGCTTGAGCCCGAGCACCGGACGTTCGCGTCCCGTGCGCGGGTCGGTGATGGTCGTCCGGGGCTGCGCCTCGTCCAGGACCGGATCCCAGACGGCGAGCGATTCGTTGAACGCGCCGGCGAGCTCGTGCAGCGTGCGGATCGCCAGCATCCCGCCCTGGCTGTGCCCGATCAGCAGCGGAACGACGCCCTCGCGCTCGTAATGCCAGGCGATCGTGCCGGCGAGCACCTCGCTGCTGCCGAAACTGCCGTGCGTGAGCGCGCCGTCGCGGGGATGCGCGAGCTTGTCCGCCGGAAACCCCATGGCGATCAGGAATTCGGCCAGCGGCTCCATCGTCACCAGCGCAACGCTGCCTTGCAGTGCGATGATGCGGGGCGCCGGAACGCGCTGCAGAATCTCGCGGACGTCGGCGGCCGCGATGCGATCGGGATCGAGGCGAAAGAGCCTCGACGCTGTTTCGCGGTCGACGTCCTCGGGTTGCTGCTTCGGCGGGCGATCCGGCGCGGGCCACAGCGCTTGTGCTGCGACGCCGAAGGGGGCGAGCGCGGCCAGCGCGACGCAGGCGCGGCGCCCGCGATCGGGTGCCTCAGGAACCGAGCCGCGGAAAGAAGCGTCCGGTGCGCGCGATGTAGCGGGCGTAGGCTTCGCCATGGGATTGCAGCAGGTGGCGCTCCTCGTTGCGCGCCTTGATGTTCATCAGCAGCACGTGGACGACGGCGACGGCCAGCATCGGCAACGACGGCAGGATCACCGCCGAGCAAAGCATCAGCGCGACCGAGAACGCGTAGATCGGATGCCGGATACGACTGAACAGTCCGTCGGTGATGAGGTTGGTATTGTCGCGCGAGGCCTCCATCCGCCAGTCCTTGCCCATCTGGATCCAGCAGCGGATCGTGAAGGCGAGGCAGGTCACCGCGCCCAGCGCCGCAACCAGGCGCACGGCCATGGCGAGTCCGCCGCCACGGGCGAATTCGGGCAGCGCCAGAAGCCCGGTCGCGTGGCGTAGCGCCTGCCAAGGCAGCGTCGCCCACAGGACGACGAGCGGCACCCAGACGAGCCACATCGTGCGCTCCAGCGCCTGTTCGGGGACGCCGACGAGCTTGCGCTGCTTGCGGCGGATGCGAACGATCATGTAGCCGACGCAGAACCAGTAGGTCCAGACCGTCGCCGTCAGCACACCGAGAGGAAGATCCGCCATGGCCTCCGGCCGGCAGGTGGGTTCTGGCGGCGGTCGTCGCTGCGATCCGGCCAGACTCGTTCGGAAGACGGCTCGTCTGCACCGTCCAGTCTGCGAATTATACGGGCAGCACGGAGGGCCGAGAAGCGACGCTCACTGGACTACCTTCGCGCTGCGCGCTCCGGCATTCGCCCTCGGGGCGGCCCGTCGCGCTCATGCGGCCTCGGGGGAGCCGTGAGCCAGGCGTTCGGAGATCGCAGCCCACACCATCTCCTCGGACAGCGCGAGCATGCACTTCGCTTCGCCGCAGCGTTCGGGGCCATCGCCGGGAAAGCGTTCGCAGCGCCGGACCCAGGAAATCTGGCGCTTCATGGTGACGTGCTGATCGCGGCAGGGAAAGTCGGGAATCGTCACCGCGGTATACGGACTCTTGCGCCAGAAATCCCCCGCGCCCGACAGCAGTGCCGATCCCGGCCCGTAGAGGACGACGGCCGGCACGCCGACGATGCGCGCGAGGTGCGCCACCCCGGTGTCCGGGCAGACGACGAGTTCGGCATCGACGAACAGCCGCCACAACTCGGCCACCGACAGCGATCCCGCGTAGCGCGTCCAGCGGCCCGACGGATCGATCGGGTCGAGGAGTTGCGCCTCGCCCGGTCCGACCGAAAGCGCGACCGCATAACCGGCATCGGCCAGCCGTTTGCCGATCGCCCGCCAGCGCCGCGGCGACCACTGTTTCAGCGGCGTGCTCGCGCCGATGTGCAGCACGACATAGGGCCGTGGCGGCTGGCGGAAGATCGCTACGGGCGGCTGGGGCCAGTCGGCACGCACGAACGGTGCAGGTGCAGGCCCGTCGACGAGCAGCGCGCAGATGTCCCCCCAGGCCATCGCAATGTCCGGATACGCGCGCAACTCGTCGCCCGGCCAGTCCTTCCACGCCGGGCTGTCGCCGGCAAAGGCGACGATCCACCGCGCGCCGAGCGCGCGCGCAAGCCACTGCAGGCGATTGTCGCCGGGGATCAGCGCGAGGTCGAACTCACGCCGCTTCAGCAACGGACCCAGCGTTGCCGGGTCGGCGGGGTCATAGGCGATCGCCTCGACGCCGTAGGGCATCGTCGCGTACAGGCCTGCCCACGGCACGGGACAGGTCATGATGATCTCGGATTGCGGCCACAGGGCCCGGCACTTGGCGAGCAGCGGCGTGACCATCAGCGTGTCGCCGAGCAGCAGGTGATGGGCGATGAGGATGCGCCGCGGGTTCGTCGGCCGCGTGCGCCGCCGCCGGGGCAGGACGTCGGCAACCATGCTGACGAGCGCCAGCCCGACGACCAGCGGCCGCGCCCAGGCCCGGCTGCTCATGGTTGGGCGTCCCCGGCCAGCGCGGCAAGCTGGGCGAGCGACTCGTCGAGAATCAGAAGCTGCAGCAGCTGTTCGCCCAGGGCCGGACGCACTCGCCACGTCGCCACGAAGGCGTCGACGCGCGGCGCCGCGAGAAAGCCCGTCGTCAACTGGTCCAGCCGCGCCCCCAGGCCCGCCAGACGTGGCGCGAGGTCGCCCTCGAGCCAGCCGGCAACCGGCGGGTTGAAGCCACGCTTCTTCTGCGCGAAGGGGTCGAGGTCGCCCAGCGCTGCCAGCGTCGGCGCGAGGAACTTCTTTGCCGGCGCGGTGAACCGCTCGCGGGCCGACAGTCCGATGGTCGCCGCGACCAGCCGATGGTCGAGAAACGGCGCGCGCATCTCCAGGCCGTGCGCCATCGTGCACAGGTCCGCCTTGCGCAGGATGTAGTCGGGCAGGTAGTTGAGGCGATCGATTTCGAGCAACGTCGAAAGGTCGTCGGGTGCATCGGCGCCCGGCATACGCCAGTAATGTGCGCACGGCGCGGCTTCGGGCGCGAGAAAGGCGCGCTCGCCCGGCGTCATGCCGGAAAACCGCAACGCGTACGCGCTCTTCCAGTCGAGGCGCAGTTCTTCGCGCAGCCGCTGCCAGCCGCTGCCGCCGATGTTGGGCGCGATTCCGAGCGACGGCAGCACGAGGCCGCGCCGCCACCGGGTGCGCAGGTGCTTCGCGTAGCGCTTGTAGCCGCCGAACATCTCATCGCCGCCGTCGCCGCCCAGCACCACCTTGACGTGGCGCGTGGTTTCGCGCGACAGGTACCAGGTCGGCACGCTGGACGGATCGGCAAAGGGCTCGTCGAGGTCGGCGACGATCCGGCTGAAGTCGCGTTCGATCCGCTGCGGGATCGGCACGGCGAGGTTGGGCAGTCCCAGCCGCTGCGCGGCCAGCGCAGCCCGCCCGCTCTCGTCGAATGCCGTTCCCGGGAAAGCGGCGGTGAACGACTGCAGGCGATTGAAACCCATCGCCGCGAGACGGCAGGCGATCGCCGACGAGTCGATGCCCGACGACAGGAACACGCCCAGCGGCCGGTCGGCCACCGTGCGCATGCGGATCGCTGCGTCGAAGGTCGGCAGCCAGGCGTCCGTCGTCGGCGCCGGCCGCCAGTACTCGGTCGACGCAGCGCGGTGCGTCGCGAGGTCGTAGCAAAGATAGTGCGCCGGCGGCAGTCGCGACACGCCGTCGATGATCGTGCGCGGCGCCGGCACCGTGCGGTGGGCGAGATAGGCGTCGATCCCTTCGGCGGAAAATCGCCGTGCCTCGGCCGGCAGCCAGGGCAGCAGGGCACGCACCGTCGAGGCGAAGGCAAGGCCCTCGGGACGCTGCGCATAGACGACGGGCTTGAGGCCCAGGCGGTCGCGCACGAGATAGACGCAGCGCCGGCGCAGGTCGACGATGGCGATCGCGAACATGCCGCGCAGCCGCTCGATGCAGTCGATCCCCCAGTGTTCGTAGGCATGCAGGATGAACTCGGTGTCCGAGCGCGTGCGAAACACGTAACCCGCGTCCCGCAGCGCCTGTGCGTCCGCGGTCCAGTCGTAGACTTCGCCGTTGTAGGCGATCCAGACGTCGCCCGCCGCATTGGCCATCGGCTGGTCGGCCTCGGGAGAGGGGTCGATGATCGACAGCCGGGTGTGGATGAGCGCATTGGGCGCGGCGCCGTCGGTGCGCTTCAGGTTCGCATCGAAGAACACCGCGTGCTCGGCATCGGGCCCGCGTCGGCGCAGCGCTGCCAGCATGCGTTCCGTCGTCGTCGGGGCGACGCTGCGCGTGGAGAAAAATCCGGCGATGCCGCACACGTCAGCGTTCCTTCGCCACCATCCGGAACACCCGCTCCATCCGGTCGAGCATGATGTCGAGGGCGAAATTCGCCACGGCGCGTTCACGACCGGCGCGCGCGAATCGCACCCGCAGCGCCGCGTCGTCGCGCAGGCGGGCGAGCGCAGCGGCGAGCATCGGCACCGAGCGCGGCTTGACGACGAGGCCGGTGACGTCGGCCGTCACCGCCTCGGCGATCGCGCCGACGGTGGTCGAGACGACCGGCAGCCCGCAGGCCATCGCCTGCATGATGGCCTGCGGCACGCCTTCCTCGCCGTAGGAGGGCAGCGCGAACAGATCGAGCGCCTGCAGCCAGGGAACGACGTCCTGCTGCTGGCCGACGAAGCGCACGCGGTCGGCGAGGTCGATGCGCGCGAGGTGCATGTCCAGCCGATCGCGATAGGGCCCGTCGCCGATGACGAGCACCTGCCAGCCCGCCCACGCATCGCGGTCGCTGGCGAGCGCCTCGAAGAGGTAGTCGTGCCCCTTCCAGTCGCGCAGCGTCGCGACGATTCCGAGCGCCGGCAGGTCGGGAAGGCCCAGGCGCGCGCGCGCATCGCGCGGCTCGCCGGGGACGAAGCGATGAAGATCGATGCCGGTCGGGATCGACGTCATGCGGTCGAGCGGCACCGCGTTGTCGCGTGCCAGCTGCGCGCGCAGCGCTTCCCCCGTCGTCACGATGTGCGCCGTGGCGCGCGTGTAGAGCCAGCGCGTCGTCGGGCGGTTCCGGACCGTGGTCGACACGTGGCGGGTGCGCACGATGGGGGGCGCGCCCGGAATCGTGGCGCAGGCGAGCGCACCGAGCCAGCTGTCGGTGGAGCTGTGGGTGTTCAGCACGTCGATGTCGCGGCGATGTGCGGCGAGCCAGTGGCGCAGCGCAACGAAAGCAGGCAGGCGCTTTCTCGCGATCGGCAGGCGCACGACCGGGATGTCCATCGCTTCGCCGGCCGGAGCGATCGGCGCTTCGGCGGGAGCGATGAGGGTGACGCGATGACCGCGATCGAGGAACCCGCGCGCCTCGGTGAGGATGCGGATCTCCTGCCCGCCCCAGCCGCAGGAGTTCTCGGTGTGCACGATGGAAAGCGGCTTCATGACCGCCCGGCAGTGCCTTCGCGCTGCGCGCTACGGCGCTCGCGCTCGGGGCGGCCCGGCGCGCTCACAGCGCGAACTCCGGCTCGTAGCGCGCGAACCAGCGCTCGAGGATCAGCAGCACCCACAGGCGCATCGCGTGGTTCCTGCGTCCCGACGTGTGCTCGGCGAGCAGACGGGTGACCGCTTCCGGGCGCACGAGTCCCCGCCGCGCGATGCCGCGCGGTCCGAGTGCTTCGGCGATGTCGTGCTTGAGTTCGCGTGCCAGCCAGCGGTCGAGCGGCATCATGAAGCCTTGCTTGGGCCGATGGACGATCTCGCGCGGCAGATAGCGCTCGGCCAACGCCTTCAGGACGACCTTGCACGCGTTGCCATCGACCTTCAGCGCCGGTTCGAGGCGCGCGCACCAGCCGTAGAACGCGTGATCGAGATAAGGAACACGGGCCTCGAGCGAATACGCCATCGTCGCCCGGTCGACCTTGGCCAGGAGGTCGTCCGGCAGCCACAGTCGCGCGTCGATGTCGAGCAGATGATCGAGGTACGAGGGCGAATCGCATTGCGCGTAGAGCGCGGCGGCGTGATCGGCGATGCGCGCGGTCGCAAGGCGGTTGAAGCGGTCGGTGAAGTACTCGCCGCGCAACAGCGAGTCGAAGATGTTCGGTATCGTCGCGTAGCGGCGCGCGCGCGGCTCCGTCGCCGCCTTGAGCAGGCGATCGCGGGCGAGCCGCGGCGGGAGGCGGCGGATGAGCGCGGGAAACGGCGAGCCCGGTGCGCCGAGCACGCGGGTGAATCGCTCTTCGCGCATACGCTTCGCGTAGTTGCCGTAGCCGCCGAACACCTCGTCCGCTCCCTCGCCGGTCAGGACGACCGTCACCTCGCGGCGCGCGTATTCGGCCAGCAGCATCGTCGGCAGCGCGGCCTGGTCGCCGAAAGGCTCGTCGAACACGTCGACCCAGCGGTCGAGTGCCGGCAAAACGTCGTCCGGCCCGAGCATCAGGCAATGGTGACGGCTGCCGATGTGGCGCGCGACCGCGTCGGCTTCGACGTGCTCGCTGCCGACATCGGTGCCGGTGAAGCCGAGGTTGAAGGTGTCGATGCTGCGGCCGGCGACACGCGTGGCGATCGCCGCGATCACGCCGGAATCGACGCCACCGCTGACGAATGCGCCCAGCGGCACGTCGGCGATCAGCATCGACTCGATCGAACGCGCAAGCTCGCGATCGAGCGCCTCGACCGCGGCGGGCAATGTCAGCGCGTGCTTCGGCACGTACGAGGGCCGCCAGTAGCAGCCGGTGGTCAACGCGCCATTTCTCGCGGAGAGCCAGTGTCCCGGCAGGAGCTTCTTCACGTCCGCGTAGATGCTGCGCGGCGCGGGAATGTACTGGCACTCCAGGTAGAGCATCAGCGCGTCGACGTCGATGCGGCGCGGCAGATCGGGAAACGGCAGCAGCGCCTTCAGTTCCGAGCCGAAGACGAGCGAACCGTCGTGCCACGCGTAGTACAGCGGCTTGACGCCCAGGTGATCGCGGGCGACGAACATCTCGCGCCGGTCCCCGTCCCAGAGCGCGAAGGCGAACATGCCGGCGAGACGGTCGAGCAGCTTCGCCCCCCACTGCCGCCAGCCGATCAGGATGACTTCGCCGTCGCCTTGTGTCGCGAAGCGGTGGCCGAAGGCTTCGAGTTCGGCCCGCAATGCGCGAAAGTTGTAGATCTCGCCGTTGAAAACGAGCGCGGTCTTGCCGTCGGCGCTCACCAGCGGCTGCCGGCTGCCGGCAAGGTCGATGACCGACAGCCGGCGGTGCCCGAGACCGACCGGGCCGTCGTAGTGGAAGCCGTCGGCATCGGGCCCACGGTGCGCGAGCGCGGCCGTCATCGCGGGCAGCGCCGCACGGGCATTCGGGTGAGTGGAAAGGTAGCCGGCGATGCCGCACATGACGAGTTTCGTTGGGAGAGACGCCGGCTTGATGGGGCTCGCGCTGCCGCCGTCGCTGCGGCGCCGGGCGCGCCGCCGATTATAGCCGGCTGCCCGCGGGTGCCGAGAGGAGCGCGTTGTAGAGCGCGAGCAGGCGTCCGCTCATAGCTTCCGGGGAAAGCTCGGCGACCGCGGCGAGCGCCCGGCGCGATCCGTCGGCGCGCAGGCCGGGCTCCATGAACGCGCGCATGCCCGCGGCAATCGCGTCGATGTCGCTGGCGCCGCAGGTGACGCCGGCGCCGAATTCGCGCACCCGCTCGCCGGCGCCGCAGCGGTCGCTGGTGATCACCGGCAACCCGCAGGCGAGCGCTTCGAGAACGGCGTTGGACAGCGGGTCGTACAGCGTCGGCATCACGAACGCGTCGGCGGCCCCGTAATAGGGCTTGGGATCGGGTTGCGGTCCGGCGAAATGCACGCGTCGCGCCACGCCCTCGCGCCGCGCCAGCGCGTGGTAGCGGTTTGCGTTCTTGTCGCGACCGACGATGATGAGCCGCGCTTCGTCAGGCAAGCGCGCGAGTGCCCGCAGCGCGGCCGGAACCCCCTTGCGTGCGTAGCCGGAGCCGACGAGCAGGAAGACCGTCGCGTCGTCGTCGAGTTGAAGCGAGCGGCGCATGGCGGCGCGATGAACGCGCAACTGCGGGCCGAACTCGGCGGGGTCGACGGCGTTGTAGATGACGTGCAGCTTGTCGTCGGCGATGTCGAAGTGCGCGCGGATGTCGTCCTTCACCATCTGCGAGATGCAGATCACGGCCTTCATTCCCGGATCGGCGAAGACCCTGGCCTCGGCGTCGAGAATGTAGCGATGGTAGCCGTTGGCGGCGATGGAGAGCCGCTCGAGTCGGCCCCCGGCGCGCAGGCGCTCCTCGAGCCAGACGCGGTGGACGCCGTCGCCGGCGCGGAAGATGTCGCAGCCGTCGATGCGTTCGTGCGTCTGCACGAGGTCCGGCCGATCCTTCGCCAGCGCCGCCTTGACCGCCCGCGCAAAGCTCGCGTCGCGCCAGCGGTTGCCGATGTGGAAGGGGTCGCAGATGACGGGCTCGATCGACGCCGATGCCGACGCCGGCCAGCGCCGCGTATACACGCGCAGGCTCACGCCGCGCGCCTGCAGCGCTGCCATCGCCCGCTCGACGAAGCGCTCGGCGCCGCCGAAGGGCGTGTAGCGCTGGCGGATGAGGCCGAGGATCATTGCGGCGACGTGCTGCCGGTTTCCGCGAGCAGATCCTCGATGGCCGCGGCCACGCGGACTTCGGGCAGGTGGATGAGGCAATCCGAATGATTGCTGCCGCCGCAGCCGTTGTTGCCGCAGGGTCGGCAGGGATGCGCGGTCGACGCCACGACGCGGTGCGGCACCTGCCACGGACCCCACTCGGCATCACCGCTGGGTCCGAACAGGGCGACCGTCGGCGTTGCCATCGCAGCCGCCATGTGCATCGGGGCCGAATCGACGCCGAAGAAGAGGCGCGCGGCGCCGATCAGCGATCCCAGCTCCGGCAACGTCAGCTGCCCGGCGAGGTCCACGACCGGCGCGCGGCTTTCGGCGCGAACGGCATCGACCAGCGAACGCTCTGCGGCGTCCGGTGCGCCGGTCAGCACCGTGGTCCAGCCATCGGCGGCGAGGCGGTCGATGATCGCCGCGGTGGCGGCGGGAGGCCAGCACTTGAACAGCCAGCGCGAGCCCGGATGCACGACGACGATGCGATCGCGCGACACGCGGTGCTCGCCAAGCAGCGTCGCTACCCGCGCATCGGCCTCCTTGCCGGGAACGAACACCAGCCGCTTGTCCTCGTCGCAGGGCCAGATGCCGATGCGCCGCAGCGCGTCGAGATTGGTCTCGACGGTGTGGCGCAGGGTCGTGCGAGGCGTCAGGTAGTGATGGGTGAATGAGGCGCGCCACCACGCACCCGCGTCGCTGCGCTCGCGGGCGACGCCGAATTGCGCACCGGTGAGGCGCCTCAGCCAGGCGCCGCGCGGATGTTCGGTCAGGTGGACGACGAGGTCGAAGCGCCGCGCGCGCAATGCGCGCCACAGTGCCCACTCGGCGGCAAGCTGCGCACCGCGGCCGCGGTGCTTTGCGCTGCGGTCGATGGTGTGCAGTTCGCTGATCGCAGGATGTCCGGCGAGCATCGGCGCGGTGTCGCGGTAGATGAGCGCGTCGACCTCGGCGTGCGGGGCGGCGCGGCGCAGCACGGTGAACACCGGCGAGGCCAGCAGCACGTCGCCGTGATGGCGGAGCTTGATGACGAGCACGCGGCGGACGCGGGTGAGATCGATCGCGTCGGCGACGGCGGGGGAAAGCATGGGGACAACGATAGCAGATGCGCTGCGGCGGGTCCAAACGGTGCCGCGAGCGTCCGGTCAGTGCGGGTCTCCCCAGTGCGGACGTCCGGCGAGCGCGAACAGGAAGCCGCTTGCCGCCAGCGGCCAGAGCATGAGCACGGTCCGCGTGAGGCCGTTGAAATTGAGCAGGTGACCGTAGCCACGGTTGAACAGCGACAGCGGGGGTTGCGCGAGCAGCAGCTCGGGCGCGAACAGCATCGACAGCAACGACGAAAGCAGCGCGATCGCGCAGATAGCCACCTGCGCCGGGCGCGGCAGGAAGATCACCATCGGCAGCGCCAGTGCGCCGACGGCGATTCCGGCGGACACCCCCGGCGACAGCCAGTGCTCCCACGCCGCCGGCTTGAGCAGCGATGCCGCAGCGACGCCCTTGACCAGCATCCCGGCGCTCAGCAGCAGCAGCACCGAGACGCCGACGTGGCGCCGTTCGCGCACCAGCAGTGCGACAAAGAGTCCGACCCCCAGCACCTGCAGCGCACTGTGCGCGCCTTCGATCAGCGCGCCGGCGACGTCCGGCGCTGCGGCGACAGTGCCCGCCGGACCACCTGCCGGCAAAGGAACATCGAAGACCGTCGCGAACAGCGGAATGCCGGGGTTGACCTGCACGGCAAGCCAGATCGCCAGCAGCGCGAGGCCCAGGTCGCCGGTTCTTCCGTGCAGAAACCAGCGCAGGCGCCAATCGGTGACGGCGTTTCGGATCCTGGCCGAACGCAGCAGCATCGCGGCCGCGGCCGCTCCGAGCAGGCTGCCCGCCGTGTTGGCCAGGAGATCGATGGTGCTGGCGTCCCGCGGCGGCAGGAACATCTGCAGCGCTTCGAGCGCGAACGACAGCGACGTGCCGGCGGCCGTGGCGAGCAGCAGTCGCGGCGATGAAGACTGGTCGCGCAACGCGACTGCCACGAAAAAGCCGAACGGCACATAGGCGAGGACGTTGGCGAGGACATCGAACCGCGTCCAGCGCGTGGGCCACGGCGCGAACAGGAAAAAACGCGTGCCGGGCTCGGGGTCGATCCACGGCGCAAAGGGCTGCAGGCTCGCATAGGCAATCGACAGCCCATACAGCGCGGCCAGAAAGTGCGGCAGCAGGGTGCGGTAACGGGTCTGCATCGAGGGCGGCGGCCACGGTCCCGCACGGCGCTGCCGTTTCTGCGCCGCGAGGACGAAGCGTTGATTATAGGGCTGGTGGCCGCGGCTTTCGCGACCGCTTCCTGCGCCGGTGCGTTAGCGGCCGGGAGCGCCCAATCGCCTGCGCATCACGGTCAGTTCGCGGTCCTCGCGCAGCACCGAGAACCCGGCAGCGCGAAACAACGACTCGGGGCCGTGGTAGTGATCAGCCGGCGCGCCGCTGTCCATTGCCCTGAAGGGAAAGGCATCGACGACACGGATGCCCCGCGCTTCGAGCGAGTCGAGGGCAGCGGCGAGGAGCGCGCGCGCGACGCCTTTGCGCCGCCAGGCGGGGGCGATGACGAAACAGAGCAAAGCCGCCGCCTGAAACGGCGGCACATCGAGGTCGGGCGCGTCGACGCCGAGCCGCGCGCACGCATGCGGCAACTTGTGATACGGATGCGCGTTGAGCCAACCGACCACGTCGGCGCCGATGTAGGCGAGATAGCCTTCCTGCTCGCCGGCATCCATGCGCGACGTCATCGCGACGCGATTCTGCGCAGCGGTGAACTCGCTCCAGTCCATGGCCTTGGGCACGTGGTAGTAGTGGCAATAGCAGCGCGCCCACCCGGGATTGTCGGCGAACGCCGGACCGCGCTCGTGATCGAAGAAGCGCAGGAAGTCGTCGCGCCTCGCGGGCGTCATTGGCTCGACGCGGATCGGTGGAGTGTCCATGGTCGGGAGCTTAGCGCAGTTGCCGCGGCCGCTGCGCGATCCGGCCGCGACGTCCTGTAGGAGATGCTTCAGGCGCGAATGCGGGGCATCGCAAAGATCTTCGCGACTGAAACCGCTCCTACGACTGCTCCTGCTGCAAACGAAGTGCTTCCTCAGCGGACCTTGACCTCGGTCCAGAAGCGGTTCATCAATCGCCGCTCCTTGCGCGGAAGATCCTTCAGCATCTCCAGGCGCTTCTGCTTTTCGGCATCGGGAAAGACCGCCGGGTTGCTCTTCACGGCATCTTCGATGTAGGGCATCGCCGCCGCATTGGCGTTGCCGGACCCGATCATGTTCGAGAGCTCGGCCGAGTTGCTGCCTTCGAGCATGAAGTTCATGAACTGATACGCGAGATCGGGCCGCGGCCCCGACTTGTGCATCACCATGCTGTCCAGCGCCAGCACCGCGCCTTCCTTCGGCGTCGAATAGCCGATGGTGAACGGGCGTTTTGCCTTGGCGGCATCCTGCGCCGCCTGGAACATGTCGTTCGAGTAGCCGTGGGCGAGCCAGATGTTGCCGATGGTGAGTTCCTTGATGTATGACGATGCGTTGAACGCGGCCCAGTAGGGCTTCGCGCGCAGGATGAGGTCGCGCGCCTGCCGAAGCTTGGCCTCGTCGGTTTCGTTCGCCGAGTGCCCGAGGTACTTGAGCGCCGCGGCGAAGAGTTCGCGCTGCGAGTCGAGTACCGTCACCTTGCCCTTGAGCTTCTCCAGATGTTCGGGCTCGAACAGCACCGCCCAGGTGTCGGTAGGCAGCCCCAACTCCTTCATCTTCTCCGCGTTGTAGCCGAGCAGCGTGATCGAGTATGCGTAAGGGACCGAATAGCGGTTGCCCGGATCGTAGAACTGGTCGAGGAACTCGGGCTTGAGGTTGGCGAGGTTGGGCAGCTTGCTCTTGTCGATCTCGCGCAGCGCGCCCTGCGCGATCAGCGTCTGCACCGCATTGCCGGTGGGGACGATGAGATCGTAGCCGGTCGCCCCCGCCGCGAGCTTGGCGAGCATCTCCTCGTTGTCCGAGTAGTAGTCCTGCACCAGCTTGCACTTGCAGGCGTCCTCGAATTTCTTCGCCGTTTCCTCGGCGAGGTAGTTGTTCCAGTTGTAGAGATGGAGTTCGTTGCCGCTGGCGCGGCCGGCACCGGCTTCGCCGCCGGCCTTGCCGGCGTCATCGGCTTCCCGCGCACAGCCCGCGAGCGCAATCGCGACGGCAGCGATCGCGAGGAGCCACGCGCAGCGGGAGAAGAGGAGGCGGAGCGCCATGTCGCCTAGTCGCCCGACGGCTCGCCGCCGCGCAGCAGGTCGGGCGCGATCTTCCCGGCCAGCACGATCATCGTCAGCGTCAGCAGCATGAGCAGCGTCGACACGGCGTTGACCTCCGGTGTCACCGCGATCTTGATCATCGTGTAGATGGTCAGCGGCAGCGTGGGTACGCCGGCGCCGGCGGTGAAGAAGGTGATGACGAAGTCGTCGATCGACAGCGTGAACGCCATCAGCGCGCCGGCGATGACGCCCGGCATGATCAGCGGCAGCGTGACCAGACGGAAGGTCTGCCACGGCGTTGCCCCGAGGTCTCGCGCTGCCTCGAAGATCGACTCGTCCATGCCGGCCAGTCGCGCGCGGATGATGATGGCGACAAAGCCGATGCAGAACGTGGTGTGGGCGATGATCACCGTCAGCAGCGACAGCGACTCTTCGCCGAACACCGAGATGAAGAAGATGAGCAGCGACACGCCGAGCAGGATCTCGGGCATCGCCACCGGAGTCAGCGTCATGAACGGCAGCAGCCTCGACTTGAAGCGGTGCATCGCGATGCCCGCCATCGTGCCCAGCACGGTGGCCAGCGCCGAGGCGACGATCGCGATCAGCAGCGAGTTCGCCGCGGCGTGGAGCATCTCCTGGTTGCCGAACAGCTTTTTATACCAGTCCAGCGTGAAGCCCACCCATTCGGCATTGAGCTTGGAGTCGTTGAAAGAGAATACGACCACGACGACCAGCGGCACGTAGAGAAACGCGTAGACGGCCAGCGACGTCGCCCACAGCAGCGGCGACCTACGCACGATCGACCCCCCGCTTGGCGAGCCACGCGGCGCCGGCGGCGATGGCCAGCACCGCGATCGTGAGCATCAGCGACAGCATCGAGCCGAAAGGCCAGTCGCGGGTGCCGAGGAAGCTCTCCTTGATGAGGTTGCCGACCAGCCAGTCGTCCTTGCCGCCGAGGATCTCGGGAATCGCGAACATCCCCAGCACGGGGATGAACACCAGCGCCGAGCCGGAGAAGATGCCCGGCAGCGACAACGGGAAGGTGACGCGCCAGAAACGGTTCCACGCGTCGGCACCGAGGTCCTGCGCCGCGTCGAGCAGCGCCGGGTCGTGCTTCTCCAGGTTGGTGTACAGCGGCAGGATCATGAACGGCAGGTGCACGTAGACCATGCCGACGATGACGGCGAAGCGCGAGAACAACAGATCGAAGGGGCCGAGGATGATCATCCACGCGTACACGCGGACCAGGAAGTTGCTGGCGAAGGGCAGCACGCACAGGAGCACCATGAGGTCGCGGTACTTCTTGGGGCTGCGTGCGATCAGCAGCGCCACCGGGTAGGCCATCACGAGGCAGATGAGCGTCGTTGCGAGCGCCACGCCGAAGCTCTTGGCAAAGATCTGCGCGTAGATCCAGTCGCCGAAGAAGACGGCGTAGTTCTCGAAGGTGATTCCGCCATCCTCGCCGGGCGCGGGCGCAAACAGCGGCGCCAGCGCGCCGAACTCGCCGGGATAGCGGATGCTCGCCACGACCATGATCGCGGCCGGAACGAGGAAGAAGACCAGGAGGAAGACAAACGGCGGCCCGCTGACCAGCCACTGCGTCAGCCGTCCCGAACGGGTGCGGGTCGAAGTGTCCGCGTGCATGGGTTTCGCGCGCCGCGCGGGGTCAGGCGTCCAGGAAGGCGCCGGCCTCGGCCTTCCAGGACAGACGTACACGGTCGCCGACCTCGAAGAACTTCGCCCGGCCCGGCGCCGAGTTCGGCAGCAGCGCCTCGAAACGCTTGCCATCCGGCAGGTCGACGATGTAGGTGGTGACGTCGCCGATGTAGAGGAAGTCGTTGACGACGCCCTCGAACTGGTTGGGGTCCGACGAGGGCTCGCTGGCGGCGCGGATCGACACCTGCTCGGGGCGGATGACGAACACGCCCCTGGTGCCCGCCTTGGCGCCGTCGCGGGCGGGCGCGGAGATACGGCCCAGCGTCCCCAGTGCGAGCGTCAGCGTGGCGCCCGCCGCTTCGATGGTGGCGTCGTGCATATTGACGTTGCCGATGAAGTCGGCGACGAAGCGGTTCTTCGGGAAGCCGTAGAGCTTGTCCGGTTCGTCCAGCTGTTCGATCACGCCGAGATTCATCACCGCGATCCGGTGCGACAGCGCCAACGCTTCGGCCTGCGAATGGGTGACGAAGACGAAGGTGACGCCGACGCCGCGCTGCAACCGGATCAGCTCGATCTGCATCTGCTCGCGCAGCTTCGCGTCCAGGGCGCCCAGGGGTTCATCCAGCAACAGGAGGCGCGGGCGGTTGACGAGCCCGCGCGCGAGCGCGACCCGCTGCTTCTGTCCACCGGAGAGTTCGTGCGGAAAGCGCTGTTCCAGCTTGTCGAGCTTGACCTGCGCGATCGTCTCCCTGACTTTGGTGCGCACCTCCTGGTCGCTCTTGCCCGCCATCCGCAACGGGAATGCGACGTTCTGCGTCACCGTCATGTGCGGAAACAGCGCGTAGCTCTGGAATACCGTGTGGATCGGTCGCTTTTCGGCCGGGGTGTCCTTCAGGTCGACGCCGTCGAGGACGATGGCGCCGCTGTCGGGAAGATCGAACCCGGCGATCATGCGGAGCAGCGTCGTCTTGCCGCAGCCGGAGGGGCCGAGGAGGGTGAAGAACTCACCGGCCTCGACCGCGAAGCTCACGTTGTCGACCGCGGTGAAGTCGCCGAAACGGCGGGTGACGTTCTTGATCTCGAGGAGCGCCATCGGCAGGAAGCTCGTTGGGCAGGATGGGAGGCAGGTTTTTCTGCCGCGAATTGTATAGCAATTCAGGCGCGCCGACGGGAACGGCTGCTCGTTCGGACTAGGCTGCCGGTGCAATGGCGTGCGACGCGACCAGGATGTTTCATACACTGAATTGACGAGGTGGATCGAGGTGCTGCCTCACCGTCCTCCGGCGTTCTGCACGGCGCCCGTCCACGTTGCAGAAAATCGCTTTGGAACCGATAAGCCGTAGTAAAGTTCGAGCCCATGAGCACTCCGGACAAACCTTCGCTGCTGGAAAAGTTGCGCGTACAGGCCGAAGCACTGCAGCAGCAGGAAGGCGCCCGGCGCCGACCGGCTGAAGAAGCGCTGCAGGACATCGACCGCCGGCTGTGGAAGGCGTTCCGCTGGTTTGAAGAAGCGCTTCATCACCTCGAAGTCATCAAGCCTGCGGTGGCCCACTCGTTCCGCCTCGATCCCATCCTGGCGATCGACGCACCGCATTTCGATCGCGGCTTCGTGTCCTACCGGCGGCGCGCCATCGCAGGGCTGGAGCTGCTCGAGCACGTCGAGGTCTTCTACCGCCTGAACGGAAGCGGCGAAATCATGTTCAAGCTGGCGCCTGGTGCGGCGCGCGGGGTCGAAGACCGGCTGCGGGCGGCGAACCTCGAGTACCGCTACCAGACCGAGATGGACCAGAATCGCATCGTCCGCAACGGTGTGTTCAGGGTCACGCCGGAAATCACGTCGTCGATTCGCTTTGCCCCCGATTACCGCACGCAGAGGGTCGAGGTCACGTTGCGCAACGTCGACCGTTTCGAGTCGGTGAGCCTCGAGTTCCGCGCCGACGCCGTCGACGAGTCCGTGCTCGAGGATCTGTTCCGCTTCGTGCTGGGCGAGGCCAACACCTTTCTCCGGCGCGCGCCCTTGACGGGCGTGGGTCCGGCCCGCCACGTCGCGGCCAGCAAGGCGGAGGCGACGATCGCTCCCGTTTCGGCAAAGGGGCGCTGAAGCACCGCAGGATTCGACTGCACCAAGAAAAAGCCCGGCGGACCGGGCTCTTTCGGGCGCCATGCTGCAGAAAGTTACTTGCGGCGACGGCGCAGGTTGAGCGCGGCGACACCACCGGTCAGCAGTGCCAGCAGCATCACGCCCCATTCCGACAGCGTAGGAACGACGACGGGACCCGCGATCACCGGCGGGCCGACCGGCGGCGGCGGTCCGGGCGGCGCGGAGCCGCCAGGCAGGTCGAAGATCGCGCCGATCAGCGACAGGCAGTCGCTGGAGCTGGGGACGTCGGTCAGGACGAGGTTGTTGTTGCCGACGGTCAGGCGCGCCGTGATGTCGCTCGCCGAATGGTCCCAGAGGCCGCCGCTGTTGTCGGCCGGGCCGTTGACGACACCGTTGAGGCCGCCGCCGGCGCCGCTCCAGTTGGCACCCGGCGGTAGGACCGTGGTGGCGTTGATGGCGAAGCCGTTGTCGCCGAACGTCTGGCCGTCGGCGACGATCAGGCGCATGGTCGCGGTCCCGGACGTATAGGTAATACCGTTCAGCGCGGCGTTCCAGCCCGCCGCATCGAAGGAGTTCGACTGGTTCGAGTCGTTGCCGAGGAATATCGCGTAGTCACGGTTGTTGGACGCGTTGCCGTCGTTGTAGAACACCAGCAGGCTGACACCGTTGATGTCGACTGCCGGCGGACCGGCCTTGCGGAAATTGGCCAGCGAGTAACTGCCGTTGCCGGTGACGAGCGAAGTCACGTTGGCCTGATAGGCGCGCGAGTTGGAGAATCCCCAGCAGTTGTCCGACGAGTTGCCGATGTTGGTGCCCGTGACCGCCGTTCCGTTGAACGTCACGGCAGCGTTCGCCGCGTCGTCGGTCGTGTTGTCGGTCGGGCCCTGCCAGATCAGCACCGCGTAGGTGACGGTACCGGTGACCCCGGCCACGGCGATGCTGCCCGTGCCATTGCCGCGAATGCCGCCATAGCCCGCCCACGCGAAATCCGTGTTCGGTACGGTGGCGAACGCGGCCAGATTGCCGGCCTGCGCCGGTATCGCGGCGGCGGTGATCGCGCCGCACACGGCAACTGCAATCGCCTTCTTCACTATCGAGCGATGTTTCATGTATTCCCCGTTTGGTTAGCGATGGACATCGGCCGGGCCAACCCGTCGGCGCCCATCGTCACGCGCTCCCATCGCCAACCCCCGTCGGCGAGCCCCGAAGCTACCTGTCGCAGTTTCGACGGAGGATACTAAACACAACCTTGCCGGATGCGCAACAGCTTCGCCAGAAACATTTGCTCGAACCATGCTCGCGCCGGAAACTGTTGCGCGGCGACTACACACCGGATTTCATGACAGCGTCATCACGACGGTCCGTTGCGCGGTCATCCGGGCCGGCCGAGCAGCACGAAAATGGCAATCACCAGCAACATCGCGACCAGCCCCAGCAGCCGGTTCCGGGTCCGCTGCGCCGCGGCAAGTTCCCGGATGGTGTCGTCGGACGCAGAGGGCGGGGCGAGGAGCTTCTGGTGCAGCAGTCGGGGGAGCTCCGGCAGCGCCGAGACGATGTAGGGTGCCTCGGCCAGCAGGCGCCGCTTGAGCGCGCCGAAGCCGATCTGGTTGTCCATCCATCGCTCGAGGAACGGTTTCGCGGTCACCCACAGGTCGAGATCGGGGTCGAGCTGCCGGCCGAGGCCCTCGATGTTGAGCAGCGTCTTCTGCAGCAGCACGAGCTGCGGCTGGATCTCGACGTTGAAGCGGCGCGACGCGCGGAAGAGCTGCAACAGCACGCGGCCGAAGGAGATTTCCTTCAGCGGCCGGTCGAACATCGGTTCGCAGACGACGCGGATCTCGGTCTCGAGTTCGTCGATCCGCGTGTCGGCGGGAACCCATCCCGATTCCAGGTGCGCGGTCGCGACGCGGTGATAGTCGCGTCGAAAGAAAGCCAGGAAGTTCTGCGCGAGGTAGCCCTGGTCCCTTTCCGACAGCGTGCCGACGATCCCGAAGTCGAGCGCAATGTACTTGCCGAAATTGGCGGGATCGACGGCGACGAAGATGTTGCCCGGGTGCATGTCGGCGTGGAAGAATCCGTCGCGGAACACCTGCGTGAAGAAGAGCTCAACGCCAAAGCGCGACAGCTTCTTGAGATCGACGCCCGCTTCGACCAGGCGCTCGGTCTGGGCGATCGGGATGCCGGTCATCCGCTCCATCACCATCACTTCGCTGGTGCACCAGTCCCAATGGACCTCGGGCACGCAGAGCAGCGGCGAGTGCGCGAAATTGCGCCGCAGCTGCGAACAGTTGGCCGCCTCGCGCGCGAGGTCGAGTTCGTCGCGCAACGTCTTCTCGAACTCGGCGACGACAGCGCGGGGGCGCAACCGCTTGCCGTCGGACCACAGCTTCTCGGCGAGCATCGCCGCCGTCTGCATCAGCCCGATGTCGTTCTCGATGACCTTGCCGATGCTGGGCCGCAGCACCTTGATCGCCACTGCCCTGCCGTCGGGCAGTTCGGCGAAATGCACCTGCGCGACCGACGCGCTCGCCACCGGCTCCCGGTCGAACGAGCGGAAGACCTGATCGACCGGCTTGCCGTAGGCGCGCTCGAGCGTGGCGACGAATTGCTCGGACGGAAACGGCGGCACGCGATCCTGCAGCCGGGCGAGTTCGTCGGCGATGTCCGGCGGCAGGAGGTCGCGGCGCGTCGACAGCATCTGTCCGAACTTGACGAAGATCGGCCCCAGATCCTGCAGCGCGAGCCGCAGCCGCTCGCCGCGCGGCGCCGAGGTGTCGCGCCAGAACGTGAGCGCGCGTGCCAACGGGCGCACCGCGCGAAAACGCTCGTGTCCGGTCAGGAATTCGTCGAGCCCGTACTTGAGCGCGACACGGACGATCTTGGCGAGGCGCAGCAAACGCATGGGCCCGATTGTAAGGGATTGCGGGCTGCTGCCCGCCGGCTCCCTACGGCGGCCCGTGCGTCAGGCGCGCTTGACCGGGGCTGCCGCGAGTCTTGCCTCGACGGCGTCGAGCCGCGCGGCGAGCGCGTCCGCACGCGCCGCGAGCGCCGCAGTCTCGTTCGCGAACGATCGGGCTTCGTCGCCCCGCGCGAGCAGTCCCGCCTCGTCGCGGGCGTAACTGCCGATGCCCTCGCCGACGCGCTCGGACACGTACTCCGGAAAGGCGAGCAATCGCTTCCCGGTATCGGCGATGCGTTGTCCGACGACCGGCCCCAGCGCCTTGGCGAACGCCTGTTCGACGAACCAGGGGAGCGTCAACGCCAGATCGCGCAGCGTTGCTGTCAGCGATGGATCTCCCTCCGCCGCGACCAGGCGATCCCAGCGCGCGGGGTCGGACAGGAACGCGGGCACCGCGAGGGCCGAAAGGCGCAACGTCAGGTCGGGGGCGACCCCGCTCATCGGCGTCGTGTCGAGCAGGCCCGTGCCGTCAATGCGAAACGCCGTGGCGACGGGGCCTACGACGATCAGAAAGACGCGCCCCGCGTGCGCAGCCAGGCGCTCGCGCGCCCAGGCCTCGCGCTCGAGGAGGCGGTTGGCGAGGCGGGCGGCGGGTTCCATCGCGATTGGCGGTCGGGGAGCAGCAGGTCCGGCCGCGGTTCGCGCGGCCGAACGCTCAGGCGGTCTGCATCTGCTCGATTCCGGCGAGCAGCCAGCCCGAGCGGCCATCGACCGGCTTGGTGAGATTCCAGATCTCGTCGACCGGCGTCGGCAGCAACGAGTCGTCCTCGCGCAGCATCCCGGTGAAACGCACGCTTGCCCAGTGGTCGCGGCCCTCGGTCTTGACCTCGAGCACCGCGGCCTGCAATTCGACGATGGCGGTGGGACGATGCTCGCCGCGGGTGTCGAGATCGCGTCCGATCTCGGACAGCATCGCCGGCGTCATCACATCCGCCATCAGCTTGCGATCGCCACGGTCGTACGCCGCCTGCAGGCGGATGAACTGCAGTTTCGCCTGTTCGACGAACGCGGCGGCGTCGAAATCCGGCGGCAGCGGACGCGAAAACGACGCGCCGGGTGCTGCCGCGCTGGCAAGCGTGGGTTCGAGACGGCTGGTGCTGCCGATACCGGGCGCGGGCTGCGTTTCGTAGCCCCCCGGCTTGGTATCGAGGCCGCTGGGGCCTGCGTATTGCATCGCGGGCTTCACCGGCGTGCGCCGCGCGAGGAACATCCGCACCACGAGGACGACGCCCACGACCAGCAATCCGATCAGGAGCATGCTGGCGAAGCCTTCCGACAGGCCGAAATGGGACAGCAAGGCGGCAAGGCCCAACCCCGCGGCGAGACCTGCGATCGGACCCATCCACTTCGACAACCCGGACGTCGCGGCGGCAGGCGCTGCCGTCTTGGCGGCTGCGGCAGCACCCGCCTGCGCCGGCATCACCGGCTGCGAAGCCGCGCCCGACGGCGCACTGGCCGGAGGCGCGGTGTTCGATGGCGCCACGCTTTGCCGCTGGGCGCCGAAACTCCTGCCGCCGCCCATGCGCCTGGCATCGGCGAAGTCGGCCGCTACCACGGCAGCGATCGCGAGTACGGCAATGGCAATAAACCCTGATTGTTTCACGGTCTCTCTCCGGTGGATTCGGCCGTCACCCGGCCGATTTCAAAACACGTACCCCATATGGAGGGCGACAGCGCCCGCCGCAAGGTTGTGGACTTCGACACGGCCGAAGCCCGCTTGTTCCATCATCGTCTTCAGCGCGGCTTGATCGGGATGCATGCGAATCGACTCGGCGAGGTAGCGGTAGCTCGCGTCGTCGCCGGCGACGAGCTTGCCGATCCGGGGCATGACGTTGAAGCTGTACCAGTCGTAGGCGGGCGCCAGCGGCCGCCAGATCTTCGAAAACTCCAGCACCACCGCCACGCCGCCCGGCTTCAGCACCCGCCGCATTTCCGTCAGCGCAACTTCCTTGTGCGTGACATTGCGCAGGCCGAAGGCGATGCTGACGCAGTCGAAGCGGCCGCCGGCAAACGGGAGACGCTCGGCATCGCATTGCACCGCGGGAATGATTCGCCCGCCGTCGAGCAGCTTGTCGCGACCGACTGCGAGCATTTCGCCATTGATGTCGGTCAGGACCACGCGTCCGGTGGGGCCGACGCGGTCGGCGAACAGGCGTGCGAGGTCGCCGGTGCCGCCGGCGAGGTCGAGGACCTGCATGCCGGCCCTCACCGCCGCGGCGTTGACGGTGAACCGCTTCCAGAGCCGATGCATTCCCGCCGACAACAGGTCGTTCATCAGGTCGTACCGCGTCGCGACCGAGTCGAAGACGCCGCGCACGCGCCGCGCCTTGTCGTCGGGGCTGACCTGTTCGAAGCCGAAGTGCGTGGAGTCGCTCATGGCGGGTCTCGGTGCGTCGTCAAACCGGGTCGCGCCCGGCGCCGGCGGCGGCGAGCCGGTCGAGATAGTCGCGCCAAAGTTCGTCCTGCCGCATGCCGAGATCGTAGAGGTAATCCCACGAATAGATGCCCGAACTGTGGCCATCGGAGAACGTGGGCCGGAGCGCATAGTGGCCGACGGATTCCAGTTCGTCGATGGCGACCAGCCGCTTGCCGACCTGCAGCGTCTCCTGCCCGGGGCCATGGCCACGCACCTCGGCCGACGGCGACCATACGCGCAGGAACTCGCAGGGAAGTCGAAAGCGCTGCCCGTCGCTGAACGCAAGTTCGAGCACCCGCGAGGCCTTGTGGAGGCGGACTTCGGTCGGCGTGGGGGTCGAGGCGGTCAGACCGGCCATAGGGTCGAGTGCCGCGCCGGCGAGGCAGCGGGAGAGTGTTGGACGGCCGTCTAGGTTAGCACAAGCCCCGCGAGCCCTGCGCCGCAGGCGCGGAAGGTCTAAAGCGAATGCGGCGGCGTGGCTTCGGGAACGATGTCGAGACCGCCGATTCCCGAGAACACGTTGCGGTTCTTCGATTCCTTGCCGTGCAGCTTGATCTCGAGTCGCAGGTCGTTCAGCGAATCGGCGTTGCGCAGCGCATCCTCGTAGCTGATGAGGCCGCCTTCGTAGAGGTCGAACAGCGACTGGTCGAAGGTCTGCATGCCGATCTCGCGCGACCGCTTCATGATTTCCTTGATGCCGCCGACGTCACCCTTGAAGATGAGGTCGGACACCAGCGGCGAATTGAGCATCACTTCGACCGCCGGCACGCGGCCCTTGCCGTCGCGGCGCGGAATGAGCCGCTGGGCGACGAACGCGCGGATGTTGAGCGACAGGTCCATCAGCAGCTGCGCGCGGCGCTCTTCGGGAAAGAAGTTGATGATCCGGTCGAGCGCCTGGTTGGTGCTGTTGGCGTGCAGCGTGGCGAGACAGAGGTGACCTGTCTCCGCGAACGACACCGCGTAGTTCATGGTCTCGCGCTCGCGGACTTCGCCGATGAGGATGACGTCGGGCGCCTGGCGCAGGGTGTTCTTCAGCGCCACCTCCCAGCTGTCGGTGTCGACGCCGACCTCGCGCTGGGTGATGATGCAATTGCGGTGATCGTGGACGAACTCGATCGGGTCCTCGATGGTGATGATGTGCCCGTAACTGTTCTCGTTGCGGTAGCCGAGCAGCGAGGCCATCGACGTCGACTTGCCGCAGCCGGTGGCGCCGACGAACATCATGATGCCGCGCTTGGACATGATGACGTCGCGCAGCACCGGCGGCAGTCCCAGTTCGTCGAACCTGGGAATGTCGGTGGTGATGGTGCGGAACACCATGCCGGTGCGGCTCTGCTGGACGAAGGCGTTGACGCGGAAACGCCCGACCCCGGGCGGGCTGATCGCAAAATTGCATTCCTTCGTCGCTTCGAACTGTGCCGCCTGCTTGTCGTTCATCACGCTGCGCACGAGTTCGATCGTGTGCTGCGCCGTCAGCGCGGTCTTGGACACCGGCTGGATCTTGCCGTCGACCTTGACCGCGGGGGGGAAGCCCGCCGTGATGAAGAGATCGGACCCGTTCTGCTTGACCAGAAGCTCGAGCAACTCGTGGATGAATCGTGTGGCGCGTTCGGTTTCCATGCTGCGGGTCCTTTGGGATTTCGAGGCCGGGGTTCTCCGTCGTCGACGCGACGCTCAGACAGCGCTCAACCCATGAAGAGATCCTTGTTCACCGCGCGGTTCTTCGCTTCGGCGACGTTGACCTGATTGCGGCGGACCAGTTCCTGAAGATTCTGGTCAAGGGTCTGCATTCCCAGCGCCTGGCTGGTCTGGATCGACGAATACATCTGCGCGATCTTGCCTTCGCGGATCAGGTTGCGGATCGCCGGGGTGCCGATCATGATCTCGTGCGCCGCGAGCCGGCCCTGGCCGTCCTTGGTCTTCAGCAGCGTCTGCGAGACCACCGACACCAGCGACTCGGACAGCATTGCGCGGACCATTTCCTTCTCGGCCGCCGGGAACACGTCGATGATCCGGTCGATGGTCTTGGCGGCCGAACTGGTGTGTAGCGTCGCGAACACGAGGTGGCCGGTCTCGGCGGCCGTCAATGCGAGGCGGATGGTCTCGAGGTCGCGCATTTCGCCGACCAGGATGTAGTCGGGGTCTTCGCGTAGCGCGCTGCGCAGCGCGTTGGGGAACGACAGCGTGTGCGGGCCGAGCTCGCGCTGGTTGATCAGGCACTTCTTCGACTCGTGCATGAACTCGATCGGATCCTCGATGGTGAGGATGTGGCCGTACTCGTTCTCGTTGACGTGGTTGACCATCGCCGCCAGCGTCGTCGACTTGCCCGAGCCGGTCGGACCGGTGACCAGGATCAGGCCGCGCGGCCGGTTGGTCAGTTCGCCGAAGACCTTCGGCGCGTTCAGTTCTTCCAGCGACAGCACCTTCGACGGAATCGTCCGGAACGCCGCCGCGGCGCCGCGTGCCTGGACGAAGGCGTTGACGCGGAACCGGGCGAGGTTCGGGACCGCGAAGGAGAAGTCGCACTCGAGGCTTTCCTCGTAGGTCTTGCGCTGCGCGTCGCTCATGATGTCGTACACCATGGCGTGGACGTCGTCGTGCTCCATCGGCGGCAGGTTGATGCGCCGGATGTCACCGTGGACGCGGATCATCGGCGGCAGGCCCGACGACAGATGGAGGTCGGAGGCCTTGTTCTTGACGGCGAAGGCGAGGAGTTCGGTGATGTCCATTTATAATCCCGGGGTACTTGCGCCATGTCGGCCGCGCCGCGATGCGACACGATCCGAACGTGCACGCAAGATGTATGCCAAAAAGCCCCCGCGCGCCAATTCCCGACCGATTATGTTCCACTACGAGAAGGCGTGGCAAGACGCCAAGGCGCGGATTGCCGCCGCGGCAACGGCCGGTGGGCGCTCGCCTTCCGACGTTCGCTTGCTGGCGGTGAGCAAGACATTTCCGGCGGCGGCAGTGCGCGCGCTGCACGCCCTGGGGCAGCGGGCTTTCGGCGAAAATTACGTGCAGGAGGCGGTGGCCAAGATCGACGCGCTCGCCGACCTTGCCGGCATCGAGTGGCATCTGATCGGTCCGTTGCAGAGCAACAAGACGGCAGTGGTGGCGGAACGGTTCGCGTGGGTGCATACGGTGGATCGCGAGAAGATCGCCGCCCGGCTGTCGTCGGCGCGGCCGCCCGGGCTGCCGCCGCTCAACGTCTGCGTGCAGGTGAACATCAGCGGCGAGGACGCCAAGAGCGGAGTCGCGCCCGAACTCGCGGTTGCGCTGTCGCAAGCCGTCGCGGCGCTGCCCCGCCTCCGGCTCCGCGGTTTGATGGGCATCGCCGAGGACACCGAGGATGTCACGCGGCAGCGCGCGCAGTTCCGCCGGCTGGCCGAATGCGCCGACGCGCTGCGCGCCGCGGGACTTGCCGTCGACACGCTGTCGATGGGAATGTCCGGCGATCTCGAGGCCGCGATTGCCGAGGGCGCGACGCTGGTGCGGCTGGGCACGGCGATCTTCGGCGCGCGCGATGTCGCGCCGACCTAAGTACCCCGATCGCGTAACATTCGCCCATCGCGCAGCGTCACGCCCACACCGGGTCCTTCGGGAACGACTCCACAGATGATCCTCACCTTTATCGGCGGCGGCAACATGGCCACCGCACTCATCGGCAGCCTGATTGCCCGGGGCGCCTCCGCCTCCGACTTCCGCGTCGTCGAGCCCTTTGCCGAAGCGCGCGACCGGTTGGCTGCGGCATATCCGGGAGTGCAATTGCACGAGGTCGTCGGCGCCGAAGCGCTGCTGGGCGCCGACGTCGTCGTGCTCGCCGTGAAGCCGCAACAGATGCGTCGAGCCGCGCTCGCGCTCGCGCCGCGTCTGGGCGGCTCGTTGACGCCGGTGGTGCTGTCGATCGCGGCGGGCATCCGCCTCCCCGACCTCGCGCGCTGGCTGGGCGGCTATGCGCGGATGGTGCGTGCCATGCCCAACACCCCGGCGCTGATCGGCAAGGGGATGAGCGGCGTGTATGCCGCGCCGGCGGTCGATGCGCCGGCTCGCGCATCGGCCGAGGCGATCCTGCGGGCAGCGGGCGAGGTTCTCTGGGTGACGACTGAGGCCGCGCTCGACGCGGTGACCGCCGTCTCCGGCAGCGGCCCGGCGTATGTCTTCTATTTTCTCGAGGCGCTGGAAGAGGCGGCGCGGGCGCAGGGCTTCGCGAGCGACGAAGCCCGCCGGCTCGCTTACGCGACGTTCGACGGCGCAATCGCCCTTGCCCGCGACAGCGACCTCGAGCCCGCGACCTTGCGTGCGCACGTCACGTCCAAGGGCGGCACCACCGAGCGCGCGCTGGCAACGATGGAAGCCGCCGCCGTCAAGTCCAACATCGTCGCGGCGGTCGCGGCCGCAGGCGAGCGAGCGCGCGAACTGGGCGATGCCTTGGGCAGGGATGCCTGACGCGGAATCGACGATGTTCGATCAAGCACTCAAGTTCCTGCTCGACACCGCCTTCGGGCTGCTCACCTACGCGTTCCTGCTGCGCTTCGCGATGCAGTGGTTGCGCGCGCCGTTCCGCAACCCGGCCGGTCATGCCGTCCTCGCGCTGACCGATTGGGCGGTGAAGCCCGTCCGTCGCGTGATCCGCGGGGTCGGCGCTTTCGACGCGTCGACGCTGGTGCTCGCCTGGTGCGCGCAATTTGTCTGGCTGCTGGCATTGCACGCGGTGTCGGGCGCAGGCGGGTGGGGCGGAATGGCGCTGCCGGTGCTGGCGCTGCTCGCCGTCGTCGAATTGATCAAGGCGATGCTGTGGCTCCTGATCATCGTCGTCATCGTGCAGGCGGTCCTGTCGTGGACGGCGCCCGACGGTCCGTTCGCCGGCGTGCTCAACGCGCTGACCTTCCGCTTTCTGGCGCCGATGAGGCGAGTGATTCCGCCGCTCGGAGGCACGCTCGACCTTTCGCCGCTGATCCTGATCGTCATCGTCCAGTTGCTGCTGATGCTGCCCGTGCGCTGGCTGGAACTCGCGGTGCTGCAGGTCTTCCGCTGACCGCGTCGTGGCGGAGCCCGCACCCGCCGTCTGGCTGCGCGAGGACGGAGAGGCACTCGTTCTCGCGTTGCACGTGCAGCCGGGCGCGAAGCGCACCGAAGTCGTCGGACCCCATGGCGATGCGCTCAAGCTGCGCCTCGCCGCGCCGCCCGTGGACGGCAAGGCCAACGCCGAACTGCGGCGCTACCTTGCCGCAGCGTTCGGCGTTCCGCTGCGCCAGGTAACCCTCATCCGGGGCGAGACGTCGCGGCAGAAGTCCGTACGCATCGAGCGCCCGGCCTTGCGTCCGGATCTTGCATGGCTGCAGTGCCCGGCATCGCGTTGATCGTGACCGCTGCGAAACTGCCGCTGACGGACGAGAGGAACCGCGGCGACCTGCTTCGCGCTCACTGCGGTCACAGCGAACGCGCGATCAGCTCCTTCATGATCTCGTTGGTGCCGCCATAGATCTTCTGCACCCGGCTGTCGGCGTACATCTGCGCGATCGGATAGTCGAGCATGTAGCCGTAACCGCCGAAGAGCTGCAGGCACTCGTCGACCACCTGGCACTGCATTTCGGTCGCCCACCACTTGGCCATCGATGCGGTCGTCGCATCCATCGTCCCGGCCATCAACTGCCGGACGCAGTCGTCGACGAACACGCGCGCCACACGCGCAATCGTCTTGCACTCGGCGAGCTTGAATCGCGTGTTCTGCATCTCGATCAGCGCCTTGCCGAACGCGCGCCGCTCCTTTGCGTAGGCGGCCGTCAGCTCGACCGCGCGCTCCATGACCGCAACGGCGGACACCGCGATGATCGTGCGCTCGAACGGCAGCTGCTGCATCAGCTGGGCGAAGCCGCGCCCCTCCTCGGTGCCGAGCAGATTCGAAGCGGGAACGCGAACGTCGTCGAAAAAGAGCTCCGCGGTGTCCTGCGCCTTCTGCCCGATCTTGTCCAGGATCCGTCCGCGCCGGAAGCCGGGCAGCTCCGGCGTCTCGATCACCAGCAGCGACGTGCCCTTCGCGCCGGCCTGCGGGTCGGTCTTGCACACCAGCAGCACGAGGTCGGCGATGTGGCCGTTGGAGATGAACGTCTTCGAGCCGTTGATGACGTACTGACCGCCGTCCTTCGCCGCGCGCGTGCGGATGCCTTGCAGGTCGGAGCCCGCGCCCGGCTCCGACATCGCGATCGCCGCGATCGACTCGCCGCTCGCCATCCTCGGCAGCCAGCGCTGTTGCTGCTCGGGCGTGCCGTAGGCAACCAGGTAATGGGCGACGATCTCGTGGACGTGCTTGCCGAAGCCCATCGCGCCGCCACGGACAAGTTCCTCGTACACCACCGCCTCGTAGCGCATGTCGGCGCCCACGCCGCCCAGTTCCGAGGGCACGGCGCACAGCAGCAGTCCCGTTTCCCCGGCCTTGCGCCAGGCCGCGCGGTCGACATGCCGCTGCTCGCGCCAGCGCGACTCGTGGGGTACGAGTTCGGTATCGACGAAACGGCGCACGGCGTCGCGAAACAACGCGAGTTCGGCGGCGGTCGATGTCACTTCGTTGCTGTCCATTCCGTATCCTTTGCGGTGGATGCGTCGGCAAGGCGGACGAAATCGGCGATCCCGAGTGTTTCACCCCGCGCCTTCGGGTCGATGCCGGCGGCGGCGAGGACGGCTTCGCCGCAGATCGTCGCCAGCGCGTTGCGCAACGTCTTGCGCCGCTGCCCGAACGCCGCGGCGACGATGCGGGCGAACAGCGCCTCGTCGCCGATGACCGGCTTCGCGCTGCCCAGCGGGGTGAGGCGCGCCACCGCGGAGTCGACCTTGGGCGCCGGCGAGAACGCGCCGGGGGGCACGACGAACAGGCGCCGCACCGCGAATTTCGCCTGCAGCATCACCGTCAACCGGCCGTAGTCGGCCGTGCCGGGGACGGCGGTCATCCGGGCGACGACTTCCCTTTGCAGCATCACGTGGACATCGACGATCCTGTCGTCGTATCGGGCGAGGTGGAAGAGCAGCGGCGAGCTGATGTTGTAGGGCAGGTTGCCGACGATGCGCAGCCGTTCGCCGAGCGCGGAGAAGTCGAATTCCAGCGCATCGGCGACGTGCAGCGTCAGCTGCGTGGGACCGAAGCGCCCGGTCAGGCGGAGGGCGAGATCGCGATCGATCTCGATCGCATGGAGGTGTCCGGCGCGCTCGATCAGCGGCCCCGTCAGTGCCGCGAGCCCCGGGCCGATCTCGATCAGGTTGTCGCCGCGCTGCGGGGCAATGGCGTCGACGATGCGCGCGACGTAGTGCGCATCGACAAGAAAGTTCTGGCCGAAGCGCTTGCGTGCCTGATGGCCTTGCACGTCAGTACCCGCCCGGCCGCCCGAAGGGTACTGACTGCACCCCCACGGGGGGCAGCGAACGCAGTGAGCGTGGGGGCCGTTTATCCCAGTACCCGCCCGGCCGCCCGAAGGGTACTGACTGCGCCCCCTCGGGGGGCAGCGAACGTAGTGAGCGTGGGGGTCGTTCCATCTTAGCGCCCGGGACTGCGCGCGGCGAGATCGATGGCCAGTTCCAGCGCGGCGACGAGGCTACCCGGATCGGCTGCGCGCGCCTTGACAGGATCGGCGGCGAGATCGAGCGCGGTGCCGTGGTCGACCGACGTGCGAATGAACGGCAGTCCGAGCGTGACATTGATGCCGCGCCCGAAGGTCGAGGCCTTCAGCACGGGCAGACCCTGGTCGTGGTACATGGCGACGATGGCATCGAAGCGCTGCGCGATCGAAGGCACGAAGACGGTATCGGCCGGCATCGGGCCGTCGGCGTTGACGCCCCGCGCCCGCGCGGCGGCGATCGCCGGGGCGATGACGTCGATCTCCTCGCGCCCCATGTGGCCGCCTTCCCCGGCGTGCGGGTTGAGGCCGCAGACGGCGAGCTGCGGAGCGGCGATTCCGAATTTCGAGCGCAGCTCGCGGGCCACGATCACCAGCGTTTCCTCGACGTTCGCGCGGGTGATCGCCGCCGGCACATCGGCGAGCGCGAGATGCGTGGTCACGAGCGCGACGCGCAGCGAGGCGGTCCTGCCGCTGCCGGTGAGCATCATCACGACCCGCGGTGTCCTGGTGTGCGCGGCGAAGAACTCGGTGTGGCCCGAGAACGGGATGCCGGCGTCCTGCAGCACGCTCTTCTGCACCGGCGCCGTGACCAGCGCCGAGAAGGCGCCCGTCGCACAGGCGTCGGCGGCGCGGGTGAGCATTTCCAGGACGCTGTGCGCATTCGACGCATCGGGGTGTCCCGGCGTCACCGGCACGCCGACGGGCTGATGCCAGATTTCGATGCTGCCGTCCGAGGGGGGCAGCGTGGCGGCCTGATAGTCGCGATAGCGGGGGGTGAAACCGGCCAGCGCGGCGCGCATCTGCAGCAACTCGCGGTCGCCGATGAAGACGAGGCGGGCTGCGAACGGGCGGTTGCGATGACGTTCGCCCAGTTGCGCGAGCAACTCGGGGCCGATCCCGGCCGGCTCGCCGACGGTGATGGCGATGACCGGAGGTTCACGCAAGGCGAACGCGCTGCTCGTGTTCATGCCGTCCCGGGCCGATTCAATCGCGAAGCGTCACCGCGACGCCTGACGGATCGCCGAAAACTTCCACCTTGACGTCGCGCCGCGCGGCAACCCGGAACTCGCCCTGACCGACGACCTCGACCGAAGCTTGCGCGAACCCGGCCAGCGGTCGTTGCGGCGGGCCGAACAGCCACATCTGCTCAAGCGGACGCGAAGCGTCGATCTCGCCGGTGTGCTGGACGGCGGGTCCAAGCGGAAGCGCGTGGCCCTCGCGTCCGAATACCGGAAACTGGTCGAGCCTGGCGCGGTAGCGCATCACCCGTCCGCCGGCAAGGCGCTGTCGCGAGTTCAAGTCGTACCACGCGCCCGGCGGCAGCGCGATCTCGACTGCGCCCCCGGGTGCCACGATGGGCGCCACGAGCAGCGTGTCGCCGCACATGAACTGGGTCTCGCTGTTGCGCAGCAATGGGTTGGCCGGGAACGCGAGCGCCATCGCGCGCATCACCGGGGCGCCGGTGCGCGCGGCTTCGGCGATCACGCCCTTGAGATACGGAATCAGGCGATAGCGGAATGCGAGCCATTTGCGTGCGATGGCTTCGGCTTCGGCGCCGAAGGCCCAGGGCTCGCGCTCGCCGGCACCGTGCAGGCACAGGTGCGAGCTGAAGACGGCGGCCTGCAGCCAGCGCAGATACAGTTCTGCCGTCGGTTCACCGGAACCGTAGAATCCGCCGACGGCGGTGGCGTGAAACGGGGCCCCGCTCATGCCCCAGGACAGGCCGCCGCGGATCGACGCCGCGAGCCCTTCCCAGTCGCTTTGCGGCTCGCCGGCCCACTGCAGCGGGTAACGTTGGCTGCCGGACCACCCGGCGCGGGAGAGAACCAGCGGCGTCTCGTCGGTGCGCGGCTGGAACATCGCCGTCGCCTCGAACACGCAGCGCTGGTAGAGCAGCGGATAGACATTGTGCAGCCGCGTGCCGCGATCGCCGTTCGACGCCACCGCATCATCGGGGACGTGCTCGCCGCCGTCGGTCCGGATCGCGTTGACGCCGTCGGCAAAGAGATCCGCGTGCGCGTCGCGCCACCATTCGTACGCGCCGAGGTGGGTGAAGTCGACGAGTCCCGATTCCGGCGCGCGGGTCGACCCATCATCGCTCGCAGAGGCATTCGGCGCGGCATCCGGCTGGAACACGTAGGGATCGCCGCTGGGGTCGGTCAGCAGGTAGCCGCGCGCCGCAAGATCCGCGAACAGCGGGTCGTGCACGGAGACGTACGGATGCTCCCAGACGCAGATGCGCAGATGGTGTGATTTGATCGCCGCCAGCGCTGCCTTCGGATCGGGATAGCGATCGGCATCCCACCGGAAGTTGAAGCGGGTGTCGGGCTTCCAGGCCGAGCGGGCATCGAGCGCGAGAACGTCGCAGGGGATCTTGCGCGCCCGCAGCCTGGCGGCCACCTCGGCGGCGTCTTCGGGCGTCTTGTAGCAGGCTCTCGACACCCAGGCACCAAGACTCCAGTCGGGGACGGCCGGTGCCCGCCCCGTCAATTGCGTGTAGAGGTCGAGAATCGAGGCCGGCGTGTCGCCCGCGAACACGAAGAGGTCGAGCGCTTCGTCGTCGACCAGCAACGCGTACGAACGGTGCGACCAATCGGGATGACCGACGCCGTGCGACACCATCCCCGGCGTGTTGGCGAAGAGGCCCCACGCGCCGTGGCCGTTGCCCGGACTCCAGGCAAAGGGCGCGTTCTTGTAGGCAAGCCCGGTGTTGACGCCGCGCGCGTCGACAACCTGCGAATGGATCAGCTGGCCGCGCTTGTTGAGCGGGCCGAATTTCTCGCCCAGGCCGTAGACCGGCTCGCCGGACGCGAGCGCGAACGCCGCCATCCATTGCCCGCGCTGGCGCAGGCGGGCCAGTGCGGGCAGGTTGGTGGTTCCGTCGAAGCGCAGGTCGGTGGTGGATTCGAGCACCGGGATGCCCTTGTGCAGCAGGCGGAAACGGATGGGCGACCCGCCGATTTCGAACGCGGTGTCGCCGGCACCAAACGACCACTGGCCGTCGTCGCCGCGCCGCGTCGTGCAGGCCTTGGTGCGACCTTGCACCAGTCCGTAGTCAGGTCGCGTGTGCGGACCCGCGCGCAGGCGGAACACGCCGGGTCCGTAGCACGAGACTTCGAGCATGTCGCCGGTGGACGTGGCGAAGGCCGCGCCCGATGCGGTGGCGCCCAGGCTCTGCGGGGCGTCGAGCCGGGCGAAATAGCTGGAGTCGAAGAACATGCGCGAAAGGCGGGTCAGCCGGCGAAGTCGGACGAAGGAAGCCCCGGGACATCGACCCGGAGCGCGAATATGCCCCCCGAGTGCGGGTGCCGTTCGAGCTCCCCGGCATCGCGTCCCGCTCGCGCGCTCGTCACGTAGAGCGTGCGCAGGTCGCTCCCGCCGAAAGCGCACATCGTCGGGCACAGCGCCGGCACCGGGATGTCGACAAGCACGTCGCCGGTCGGCGCGATGCGCAGCACGCGGCCGCCGCGGAAGAACGCAGTCCAGTAGCACCCTTCCGCATCGACCGCGCCGCCATCGGGTCGTTCGGTCTCGCCCTCCCATTGCGCGAACACGCGCCGGTTCGATGGAGTCCCTGTTGCGGGGTCGAAGTCGTACGCGTGCACGATGTGCGTCGGCGTGTCGGCGTGGTACATCGTCAGGCCGTCGGGGCTGAACGCGAGGCCGTTGCTGATGGTGATGCCGCCAAGCACCGTCGTCAGCGTCAGGTCCGGATCGAGCCGCATCAGCGCTGCCGAGTTCGCATCGCGACGCTCGTTCATGAAGCCAGCAAAAAAACGCCCCTGCCGATCGCAACCGCCGTCGTTGAAACGGTGGTGCTCGGGGTCGTAAGGCGCGTCGGCGACCTTGCGTGCGAGCGTGCCGTCCGCCGCCGCGAGCCAGATGCCGTCGCGCAACGCCACGACGAATCCGCCCGCCCGGCGTCTGGCGAAACAACCGATCGACGACGGCATCGGCATCGCGTGGTTGCGGCCCGTGGCCGGGTCGAAGCGGTTCAGCGCCGGCGCATCGATGTCGACCCAATAGAGAACCTGCTCGTCGACTGCCCACACGGGGCATTCGCCCAGGCGGGCGCGGACATCGAGCACGCACTGGAAGGGAGAGGCGACGGCTGCTTTGGAGGTCATGCCGCAAGTGTCGCGCAAATTGCGATCGAACAGGAAATTTCGGCGCGCGGTTGCAGCAGCGCCACGCCGGTGTCGCCCTCCCCGGCGGCGGCACGATTGAACGCATCGGTGACGTGGGTGACGGGTTCCACGGCCAGAAACGCTTCGTCGCGCGGTGCATAGACGACCAGGTGCCGGCAGCGCTCCGACGCCGTGACGACGATGCGCAACCCGGTGTCGGGTTGCGTCAGTTCGGCGCGCCCCGACCAGCCGAAGAACACGTGATCGAGCACGGTGCCGCCAAGCTCCCGGCCCGCGGCAAATGCGCCCGGCTCGGGGATCGTGCGCGCGGTCGGCAGGCCACTGGCATCGGATTCCCACCGCCCCCGGGCGCCGAAGCGCAGTCTCGTGGCAGCCGTGCGGGGAAAGAACGGATGCCAGCCGAGGCCGCAGGGAAACGGCTCGGTGTCGCGACTGGCAAGCGTGAGCGTCAACGCCAGCGTGGCCGAGCAACTCGTCGCTTCGAGGACGAACTCCTGTCGCGCCGCAAATGCGTAAGGCCACGCGCGGGCGTCCGTGCCCGTAGCGTGGTGCTCGAGCGTCAGCGTCGCCACGGTCGGCGAGCAGGCAAGCGCCGACCAGCGCCGCCGCCAGCCGACGCCGTGCAGGCTGTGCGGGTGAACGCCGGGGTCGGCGTCGAGTTGATGCCTCCGCCCGGAGACCTCGAAGCGCGCGTTGGCGATGCGGTTGGAGTAGGGCACCAGCGGATACGCGGCATGGTCGAGCACGTTGCCCGCTGCGCGGGCGTTGGCGGAAGTCGGGCGGAGCACATCCACGCCCGCCAGCGTGAAGGCGGCCACGGCTCCGCCGGCCGATGGCGCCAGTTCGACGCTGGACGCCCCCGCGTCGAGGACTACTCGCGCCAGGGGCGGCCCGTCGCGCTCATGCCCCGCCATGCCATCGCGGCGCACTTGCGGCGGCGCTCGTGCGGACCGTGGCGAGCGCCTCTCCCGCGCATCGCAGCATCATCGTGACGTCGGTGCTCACCGCGATCCACGAATAGCCGTAGTTCAGATAGTCGACGGCGGCTTCGGTCGAGAAGCCGATGATGCCGCAGGGCTTGCCGAGGCGGCGACACTCGCGGGCGCCCTGGGCGAGCTTTTCGCGCACGGCGGGATGGTCCGCATGGCCGAGGTAACCCATCGACGCCGAGAGGTCGGCCGGGCCGATGAAGATCGAGTCCACGCCTGGTACCGCGGCGATCTCCTCCAGTTGCTCCAGCGCCTCGACGGTCTCGATCTGCAGGATCACGCAAAGCTCGCTTGCCGCACGTTGGCAGTAATCGGGGATGAGCCCGTAGCCGCCGCCGCGATAGACGGATGCGACGCCGCGCACGCCCTCGGGCGGGTACCGGGTGTACGAGACAGCGGCCCTCGCTTCGTCGGCGTTCTGGATGAACGGAAGCATCACCGTCTGGGCGCCCGCATCGAGCAGGCGTTTCACCTGCACCATGTCGTTCCACGGCAGGCGCACGACCGGCGCCGCCCGCGTGCCGGCCATCACCCGCAGCAACTCCACCGTTTGCGGCAGGTCGATCTGCCCGTGCTCCATGTCGAGGACCAGGAAATCGAAGCCGGCGTGTCCCAAAGCGTCGACGACAGCCGTCGAGCCGAGCGTGTGCCAGGTGCCGATTGGGATGGAGGCCGAACGAATTGCCTGCTTGAAAGGGTTCTTGGGAAGGTCCATGGGGGGTCTCTCTCGGAGGTGGGGCTGCGATTCTGTGGTGCAGCGTGTCGGGCCGGAAGTCGTCGCCCGCGCAGCCCCGCGTTTTGCCCGACTGATCGGTTCCCGGAAAGCAAGGTTGGCGCCGAATGGCGCGCGGGGGCGCAGAAAGACATCATTCTACGCCCACTAGACATCGTGGTCATCTATGTGATATATATGAGCTATATGATCTATATGATATACTCGGAGTTTGCTGGACCTGCGAGGAGCGTCGCTTTTGTCCATCGCCGCTGGGCGGGGGCCCGGTGCAAGTGCGAATGCGCGCTGCGTCTTGTTCGTGTCCTGCGCTTTGGTGACCGGATCGGCTTGAGGAATGCTTCTCGCTTGAATTGATCGACCCACAAACGAAGGAGGACCCGCGTCACGGTGCGATGGCCGGCGCGGGTGGGGCCATGTCGGAAGTCACACTCAGCAACGTCGCCAAGTCATTCGGTTCCGTCAACGTGATCAAGGGGATCGATCTACAGATCAAGTCCGGCGAATTCGTCGTGTTCGTCGGCCCGTCCGGCTGCGGCAAGTCGACGCTGCTGCGCATGATCGCCGGACTCGAGGACATCACCAACGGAAAGATCTCGATCGGCGGCACGATCGTCAACGACCTGCCGCCGCGAATGCGCGACATCGCGATGGTGTTCCAGGATTACGCGCTCTATCCGCACAAGTCGGTGTTCGAGAACATGGCTTTCGGCTTGCGTCTGCGCAAGCTGCCCGAACACGAAATTCGTACCCGGGTCGACGACGCGGCCGGCATCCTGCAGATCCAGCACTTGTACGAGCGCAAGCCGCGCGAGCTGTCCGGCGGCCAGCGCCAGCGGGTCGCGATGGGCCGGGCAATCGTCCGCCAGCCCAAGGCCTTCCTGTTCGACGAGCCGCTTTCGAACCTGGACGCACTGCTCCGCGCGGAGATGCGCGTGGAGATCAAGAAGCTGCATCACCGGCTCGGCAACACCATCATCTACGTCACCCACGACCAGGTCGAGGCGATGACGCTCGCCGACCGCATCGTGGTGCTGCAGGAAGGCAACCTCATCCAGTACGACACACCGGACGGCATCTACAACCGACCTGCGGCCAAGTTCGTCGCCGGCTTCACCGGCTCGCCGCCGATGAATTTCGCGCCCTGCAGGGTCGGCGATGGCGGCCGGGTGCTGCACCTCAAGGGCGGCGTCGACCTGCCGGTGCCGGTGCACTGCGTCGACGAGTGCGCGCGCCACATCGGCCGGGAAGCGACCTTCGGCCTGCGGCCCGAGCACATCGGCGTCCCGACCATTGAAGCGCCCGGCATCGAGCGCATCGACGGCAGGGTGCTGCTGGTCGAGCCGCTCGGCGCGGAGACCCTCGGACTCATCAAGCTGGGAGAGAGCGACAGCGCGGCCGAGGTGACCGGACGCTTCGAGCCCGATGCGCATTTGCGGGTCGGGCAGGACCTTCCCATCGCGCTCGACCTCAACCATTTTCACCTGTTCGACAGCAAGACCGGTCTCGCGATCCGGGGTGCGGGCTGGTAGAGCCGACCCAGGACCGACGACCATCCCGACTTCACCTTCCAACGACGGAGGAACGCATGAAGCTTTCGAAATGGCTCATCACCGCAACGCTCGCCGTTGCATTCACTGGCAGCGCGTGGGCGCAGCAGACCACGCTGCGCATCTTCACCGGCGGGCAGCAGCGTCCGGACGTGATGCGCAAGATCGCCGACGAATACACCAAGCGCAACCCGGCCGTGAAGGTGGAGATCGAAGTGGGCGGCGCGACCTCCGAGGCGCAGCAGCAGTACCTGTCGACGGTGCTTTCGTCGAAGGACTCGGCGCTCGACCTCATCCTGATCGACGTCATCCGCCCGGCACAGTGGGCCGCCCAGGGCTGGGCCGAGCCACTGGACAGCTACCTCGGCGCCGACAAGGCGAAGCTGCTGTCGACCTACATCAAGGCCTACGCCGACGCCAATCAGGTCAACGGCAAGCTGATGGCGCTGCCGTACTTCGCCGATTCTCAGTTCCTGTACTACCGCAAGGATCTGCTCGAGAAGTACAAGCGGCCGGTGCCCAAGACCTGGGACGAAATGATGGAGACCGCCAAGCTCATCATGGACGGCGAGAAGAGTCCGCAGCTGCAAGGCTTCTCCACCGCCGGCGCTCCGATCGAGGGTACGGTCTGCACCTATCTCGTGCCACTGTGGGGCGCGGGCAGCGACATGATCAAAGATGGCAGGTTGAACCTCGACACGCCGCAGGCGCGCCAGCCGTTCCAGCTCTACGGCCGGATGAAGCAGGCCGGCGTTCTGCCGAAGAACATCGCCGAGATTGCGACCGACCGCATCCGCATCGACTTCCAGGCGGGCAACGTGGTGTTCGCGCAGACCTGGGGTTATGTGTGGAACCGCGCCGAGAACGATGCCGATTCCAAGGTCAAGGGCAAGGTCGGTGTCGCCAAGCTTCCCCACGATGCCGGCGGCGGCAGCGCGACATGCATCGGCGGCTGGCAGGTCGCCGTCTCGGCCTACTCGAAGAACAAGCAGGCGGCCGTCAAGTTCGCGCGCTACCTGTCCAGCCCCGAAGTGTCGAAGATGCAGGCGATCATGGCCTCGCATATGCCGGTGTTCCCCAGCGTCTACAAGGACGCCGAGGTGCTGAAGGCCAATCCCTGGTTCGCCGATGCGCTGCCTGTGGTCGAGAGTGCCAAGTCGCGGCCGGTCTCGGCGCAGTATCCGCAGGTCTCGGACGCGGTCCGCGGCAGCATGAATGCGTACCTCGCCGGCACCAGGACCACCGACGCCGCGCTTGCCGACATGAAGAACAAGCTGGCGCCGATCTACAAGTAGTTCGAGGCTGACACGAACCGCCCGGCCACCTCGCGAGGCGTGCCGGGCGGGTGCCCCGCCGTATTGCAGGTGACCGCAGCCCAGAAGCCGTAGCCACCCGGAGCCGATGATGAGCGACGCCGCCGTAACCAAGCACAAGGACATGTCCGAGCCGATGCTGGGGGCGCTGATGCTCCTGCCGGCCGCCCTCCTGCTGTTGCTCGTCGTCGTCTACCCGATCGGCACGCTTTTCTGGACCAGCCTCCACAGCGTGGATCAGGCGAACCCGCAAGCCGGGGAGCAGTGGGTTGGCATCGCCAACTACCTGCGCGCCTTCGACGACGGCCGATTCTGGCACGCCACGCTGCAGACGGTGATCTACATCGTGGTCACCGTCCCGGGTGCGCTGGTCGTGGGCCTGGGTCTCGCCTTGCTGGCAAACCAGCCGTTCAAGGTCCAGTGGCCCGTGCGCCTGTCGCTGCTGCTGCCCTGGGCGCTGCCGCTGGTGTTCGCCGGACTCATCTTCCGCTGGTTCTTCGAATATCAGACCGGCATCGTCAACGACCTTCTTGTCCGTATCGGCATCGAGCCGCTCTCCTGGCTGTCAGATCCGACGCTGGCGACCGTCGCGATCTGCATCGCGATCATCTGGAAGGCGTCGTCGTTCATGGCACTGATGCTGCTTGCCGGGCTGCAGACGATTCCGAAGTCGCTGTACGAGGCGGCCGAGGTCGACGGTGCGTCGAAGTGGCAGCAGTTCATCGAGATCACCTTGCCGATGCTGCGGCCCGCGATCTTCGTCGCGCTGATCTTCCGTACGATTACCGCGATCCAGACGTTCGATATCCCGTATTCGATGACCGGTGGTGGCCCCGGCGACGCCACCGAGACGCTGGCGATGTACATCCACAAGACCACGCTCGACTTCCTGGACTTCGGCTACGGCTCGGCGCTCGCTGCGCTGATGTTCGTGTTCTCGATGGTTGCGACATCGGGCTACCTGCGCTATACGCGCCGCAGTTCGGGACGGGGGGCCGAGGAATGATCCGCAGAACAGGTTTCGTCGACGCGACCGGCGCGTGCGCCGACTGGTCGGAAAGGAAGGTTCGGACATGACTTTCACCCGGCGCACGACCGTCTGGTTTGCCGCCATCATCGTCATGGTCAACGGTTTCTTTCCGGCAGTCTGGATCCTCCTCACCTCGCTGAAGACAGAGACCGAGCTGATCAGGAGCCCGATCACCTATCTGCCCGAAGCCGCGACGCTCGAGAACTACATGACCGCGTTCACCGCGCAGCCGATCGGCCGCTTCATGCTGAACAGCGTTGTCGTCGCCGGGCTGTCGACGGCGCTTTGCGTTCTCGTCAGCGCGCTGGCCGCCTACGCGCTCACGCGGCTCCGCATGGCGAATCGCAACCTGATCATGTCGGTACTGCTGGCGATCAGCATGTTCCCGCTCATCTCGCTGATGGTGCCGCTGTTCAAGGTGATGCGCGAACTCGGGCTTCTCAACACCTACCTCGCGCTGATCCTGCCCTACGCGGTGCTGTCGCTGCCGGTGTGCACGCTGGTGATGGCCGCCTTCTTCCAGGACATCCCACCCGACCTCGAAGCGGCGGCGATGGTCGATGGCTGCTCGCGCGTCGGCGCGCTGTTCAAGGTGGTGGTGCCGCTGGCGGCGCCCGGCGTGTTCACCGCGGGCATACTCGCCTTCGTCAATGCCTGGGACGAATTCCTGCTGGCGTTGACAATGATGAATCGCGTCAGCATGCGCACACTCTCGGTCGGCATCACGCTGTACCAAGGCGAGTTCGCATTTCCGTGGCCGCTCATCTCGGCCGCACTGATCATCGCGCTGGTGCCGATCTGCATCATCATCGCGGTGTTCCAGGAGCGCGTGGTCGGCGGGCTGACCGCCGGCGGCGTCAAAGGCTGAACCGCCGCGAAGACGCGGTCTTTGGCCGACGACAGGCGGGCGCGCTACCATTGCGCCTGCCGCTTCCTTGCGCTGCTTCGCGCGGTCATCCCTTGTCCCGATATTTCTCGCGCCCGGATTTCGTGTCTGGCATCCGTGACATGACACCGCCGTTGATCGGCATCTTTCCGTTCGGTCTGGTATGCGGCGTTTCGGCGCAGGCGACCGGTCTTTCGACTTTCGAAGCCCTCGGCATGGCGATGATCGTCTTCTCCGGCGCCGCGCAGATTCTCGCCACGCAGCTCATCGCGGCGCAGGCACCGGTCACCGTGATCATCCTGACCTGTTTCGTCGTCGGGTTGCGCTTCCTCATGTACAGCGCGGCGATCGCGCCCCACCTCAAGCCCTTGCCGGCGCGCTGGCGCCACATCCTCGCCTTCGTCCTCACCGACCAGGCCTTTGCGGCGGCGATCCGGCGGTTTCGGACTGCCAGGCACCCAGGCGAGGGTGCGTCCTACTTTCTCGGCACCGGTGCCGTGCTCTGGGGTGCGTGGCTGGTTTCGAACCTGGTTGGCTATCTTGCCGGCAACGTGATCCCGGCGGCGTGGTCGCTCGAGTTCGTCGTGCCGCTGTGCTTTCTCGCGCTGCTGGTGCCCGCCCTCGAGGACAAGCCGATGCTCGTCGCTGCGGTGGCGGCCGGGATCGCCGTCGTCGCGCTGGACGCGCTGCCGATGCGGCTGTCGCTGATCTGCTCCGGATTGATCGGCATTGTCGCGGGACTCATTGCCGGGCGCGTGCTCAGGCCCGTCGGGCACGCGGGCGAACCATGAGCGGCACGCTGACGCTGTGGGTGGTGATCGTCGCGGTGGGCCTGCTCAATTACCTGTCGCGGCTTTCGTTCATCGCCCTCTTCGCGCGGCTCGAAATGCCGCCGCTGATGGCGCGTGCCTTGCGCTACGTCCCCGCCGCCATGCTCACGGCCATCGTGGTGCCCGCGGTCGTGTTCGCAGCGCCCGGGGTGCTGGATCCGGGGAGCGGAAATCCCAGGCTGATTGCCGCGCTGGTCGCGTCGGCCGTCGCCTGGCGCTGGCGCAGTGTCACCGCGACGATGGCCGCGGGCATGATCGCGCTGTGGGTCGCGCAATGGGCGCTGGGGGCGGTCGCGAACTGAATCGGCTACCATCGCCGTTTCCATCTCACTTTGTCGAGGCGCGCATGCGTTTTGAAGGCACCGACACCTATGTCGCCACGCCCGACCTGATGCTGGCCGTCAACGCGGCACTGGCACTCGAACGTCCGCTGTTAATCAAGGGCGAGCCGGGCACGGGCAAGACGATGCTGGCCGAGGAGGTCGCCCGCGCGCTCGGGCGTCCACTGCTGCAGTGGCACATCAAGTCGACGACCAAGGCGCAGCAGGGGCTCTACGAGTACGACGCCGTGTCGCGGCTGCGCGACTCGCAGCTCGGCGACGACAAGGTCGCCGACATCGCCAATTACCTGAAGCGCGGCGTGCTGTGGGACGCGTTCGAGGCCGGGACGCCGGCAGTGGTGCTGATCGACGAAGTCGACAAGGCCGACATCGAATTTCCCAACGACCTCCTGCGCGAGCTCGACCGGATGGAGTTCTACGTATACGAGATCCAGCGCACGGTCGTCGCGCGGCACCGGCCGCTGGTCGTCATCACGTCGAACAATGAAAAGGAGTTGCCCGACGCTTTCCTGCGCCGCTGCTTCTTCCACTACATCCGCTTTCCCGACCGCCAGACGATGGTGAAGATCGTCGACGTCCACTTCCCGGGGCTCAAGAAGGCGCTGCTGGCCGAGGCGCTGGAAGTGTTCTTCAACCTGCGCGAGGTGCCGGGATTGAAGAAGAAGCCGTCGACGTCGGAACTGCTCGACTGGCTCAAGCTGCTGCTGGCCGAGGACATTCCGCCCGAGGCGCTGAAGGGTACGGACAAGAAGGCGCTGATCCCGCCGCTGCATGGCGCGCTGCTCAAGAACGAGCAGGATGTGCATCTGTTCGAACGCATCGCCTTCATGGCGCGCGCGGGGCGCGGATGACGGCCGACGAGCCCCGCTTTGTCGCCTCCGTCACGCTTGCCGGGAGGCGGGTGACGCTCGAGCCGATGGGCGAGACGCACGCCCGCGATTTGCGGGCCGCCGCCGCCGATGGCGAACTCTCGCGGCTCTGGTACACCGGCGTGCCTGCGTCCGACGCGGTCGATGCCTGGATCGCGGCGGCGCTGGCGATGCGCGAGCACGAAGGCGCGCTTGCCTTCGCGGTCCGCGATCGCGCGAGCGGTGCGATCGTCGGCAGCACGCGCTATTTTCATGTCGACGCCGCGCATCGCCGGCTGGAGATAGGCCACACGTGGTACGCGCGGCGCGTGCAGCGCACGGGCACGAACACCGAGTGCAAGCTGCTGCTGTTGACGCACGCGTTCGAGGCGCTCGACTGCGTCGCCGTCGAGTTTCGCACCCACCACCTCAACTTCGCCTCGCGCGCGGCGATCGCCCGGCTGGGCGCGAAGCAGGATGGCATCCTGCGCCAGCACCAGATCCTGCCCGACGGAACGCTGCGCGACACCGTGGTGTTCAGCATCATCGCGTCCGAGTGGCCGGCGGTGAAGCGGCATCTGACGTTCGAGCTCGACCGTCCGCGCGATTGACGATCTGCCGGGGCCATGCTCATCGGCTTCTTCCTGCACCTCAAATCGGCGAAGCTGCCGGTGTCGACGCGCGAGTTCCTGACGCTGCTCGAAGCGCTGGAGGCGCGCATCGTGTCGCTGTCGCTGGAGGATTTCTACCACCTTGCGCGCGCGTCGCTGATCAAGGACGAGACGCTCTACGACCGCTATGACCTGGCGTTCGGCAGCTATTTCGCGGGCGCCAGTGCGCTGTTCGACGTCCGGAAGGAGATCCCCGAAGACTGGCTGCGCAGGGAGTTTGCGCGACTGCTCTCCGACGACGACAAGCGGAAGGTCGAGGCGCTGGGGGGCTGGGACAAGCTGATGGAGACGTTCAGGAAGCGCCTGGAGGAGCAGAAGGGGCGTCACGCCGGCGGCTCGAAGTGGATCGGCACCGGCGGCACCAGCCCGTTCGGGGCCTACGGCTACAACCCCGAGGGCATCCGCATCGGTCAGGCGGGCAGCGGCAACCGCAGCGCAGTCAAGGTCTGGGACGAGCGCAGCTTTCGCAATCTCGACGGCGACGTCGAACTCAACACCCGGAACATCAAGGTGGCATTGCGCCGGCTGCGCCGCTTTGCGCGCGAGGGCGTGCCCGAGGAACTGGATCTCGAAGGCACGATCGAGGGCACCGCGCGCAATGCCGGCTGGCTCGACCTGCAGCTCGTGCCGGAGCGCCGCAACCGGGTGAAGGTGCTGCTGTTCCTCGACGTCGGCGGCTCGATGGACCCGCATGTGCGCGACTGCGAGGAGCTCTTCTCGGCGGCGCGCACCGAGTTCCGCCATCTGGAATCGTTCTATTTCCACAACTGCGTCTACGACCATGTGTGGCGCGACAACCACCGGCGCCGGCACGAGCGCGTCGCCACCTTCGACCTCCTGCACAGGTACGGCCCCGACTGGAAGGTGATCTTCGTCGGCGACGCCGCGATGAGTCCGTACGAATTGCTGCAGGCCGGGGGCAGCGTCGAATACATGAACGACGAGCCGGGGGTCGTCTGGCTGTCGCGCATCGTCGAACACTTTCGCCGCGTCATCTGGTGGAACCCGGAGCCGCCGCGCGCCTGGGAATACACGCGCTCGACACAGATCGTGCTGCAGGCGATCGGCCCGCACATGTTTCCGCTGACGCTCGACGGCATCGCCGAGGGCATCGACGCGTTGCGGCACTGACCCGATCGTGTAAGAATAATCATGCGTTACTTCCTACGATCGATCCGAGGCGCCGACGATGCACATGGCCGATGCCCTGCTGTCCCCTGCTGTCGGCGGGACGATGTGGGCCGCCACCGCGGCGACGCTGGCGTGGAGCGCGCGCCAGGTTCGTGCCGGGGCCGATGACCGCAAGGTTCCGCTGATGGGGGTTCTGGGCGCGTTCCTGTTCGCGGCCCAGATGATCAACTTCGCGATACCCGGCACGGGTTCCAGCGGACACCTGGGCGGAGGACTGCTGCTCGCCATCCTGCTCGGGCCGCACGCGGCTCTCCTGGTGATGGCATCGGTGCTCGTGGTGCAGGCGCTGTTCTTCGCCGATGGCGGACTGCTGGCACTGGGCTGCAACATCTTCAACCTGGGGTTCTTTCCGGCGTTTGTCGCGTATCCGTTGATCTATCGCAGGCTTGCGCCCGCCGGCGCGAGTTCGTCGCGTGCCGCTTTCGCGAGCATCGTCGCCGCCGTGGCCGGCCTGCAACTGGGCGCGCTGGCGGTGGTTGTCCAGACGGTGGCGTCGGGCATCTCGGCGCTGCCGCTGACGACGTTCGTGCTGTTCATGCTGCCCATCCATCTCGCGATCGGTGTCGTCGAAGGCGTGGTCACGGCGACGATCGTCGCGTTCATTCGCCGGGTGCGGCCGGAACTCGTCGAACCGATGCCATCGGCAATGCGCTCGCGTCGGCCGGTGGTGGCCGCCTTTCTCGCACTGGCGCTCGTGACGGGGGGCGCGATGTCGTGGTTCGCGTCGAAGGATCCGGACGGGCTCGAGTGGTCGATCGCGCGCGCGGCCGGAAGCGCCGAGGCGACCGCACCCGCCACCGGCGTGCATGAGGCGCTGTCCGCGCTGCAGCAGAAGACGGCGATGCTGCCCGACTATGCGTTTCCAAAGGTCGAGACGGCTGTGGCAGCGACGGAACGCGGCGGCAGCGACGACGATCGCCTGGGCATGTCGGTATCCGGCTTGGTCGGGGGGTTGCTCACGCTCGTGTTGGCGTTGGCGATCGGCGCGCTGCTGAAACGCCGGGCGCGGCCGGCCTGATCGACCACCGACAGGCCATCGCCGATGGCCTCCCGCCGCCATGTCGATCGAGGACAGCCTCCTTGACTTCCGCCGCCTCGATGCCCTGGCCGCGGGAGACTCGACGCTGCATCGGATCGACGCCCGCGCCAAGGTGATCGTCGCCGTCGTCTTCATCGTTTGCGTGGTGTCGTTCGGCCGCCATGCGGTCGTTCCGCTGCTGCCCTTCTTCGCGTTTCCGATCCTGATGGTCGCCGGCGCCGGATTGCCGGCGGCCTACGTTGCGCGCAAGGTTGCGCTGGTGTTGCCGTTTGCGCTGGCTGTCGCACTCCCCAATCCATGGTTCGACCGGGAAATTGTCGCGCGCATCGGTGGCGTCGCGCTGACCGGGGGCTGGGTCTCGTTCGCCTCGATCCTGCTGCGTTCGCTGCTCGCGGCCGCGGCCGCGGTCGTGCTGGTGGCGACGACCGGCTTCCCGGCGATCTGCGGCGCGCTCGAGCGCATGGGCATGCCCCGACCCTTTGCCGTGCAGCTGCTGTTCCTGTATCGCTACCTGACGGTGTTGGGCGACGAGGCGATGCGGATGAAGACCGCTCGGGAGCTCCGCGCCTGCGGCCGGCCGCTGTCGCCGCGCGTTTTCGCGCTGCTGGCCGGAAATCTGCTGCTTCGCACCTGGGAACGGGCCGAACGCATCTACATGGCGATGCGTGCCCGCGGCTTCGACGGCGAGTTCCGTGCCCGGCGCGGCGCCTCCTTCGGCTGGCGCGACGGTCTCTTTGTCGCGCTCTGGTGCGCACTCGCGATTGCGCTGCGCACGCAGGCGCTGCCGGAGCGACTCGGTGCCGCGGTGCTGGAGTTCGCCCGATGAACCCTCACCGGGTCGAAGCGCGCGGGCTCACGCACGTGTACCCGGACGGGACCGTCGCGCTGGAGGACGTATCGTTCCGCATCGCCCACGGCGAAGCGGTGGCGATCATCGGCGCCAACGGTGCCGGCAAGTCGACGTTGCTGCACCATCTCAACGGGCATCTCACGCCGACCCGAGGCGAAGTGCTGATCGGCGAGATGCCTGTCACGCGTGACACCCTGGAGGCGATCCGGCGCAGCGTGGGACTGGTGTTCCAGGACGCCGACGACCAGCTGTTCATGGCGACCGTGTTCGACGACGTCGCCTTCGGGCCCCAGAACATGGGGCTGCCTGGGGAGGAGGTCGAGCGTCGGGCTCGCGACGCGCTCGGCCGCATGGGCGTCTGGCATCTGCGTGCCAAACCGCCCTACCGGCTGTCGGGAGGCGAGAAGAAGCGCGTCGCGATCGCCACCGTGCTTGCGATGGCGCCGGACATCCTGGCGATGGACGAACCCACCGGCGGTCTCGACCCCTTTGCGCGCCGGCAGTTGCTGGCGCTGCTTTCGGAGTTCAGCCACACGCGGATATTCACCAGCCACGACCTCGACATGGTGCTGGAACTTTGCCCGCGGACCATCGTGCTCGACCGCGGCCGGGTGATGGCGGACGCGCCGACGCTGGACATTTTCCGCAACCGGGCGTTGCTGCGAGAATGCCGGCTGGAGCGTCCGCTGTCGATGCAGGCATGCCCCGTCTGCAGCAGCGGCCCGTAGCCGCGAGGGGGTGGCGATGGAACGGATCACGATGTCGATCGACGAGGCGCTGGCACGGGCTTTCGATGAACTCATCGCGGCGCGCGGCTACGCGAGCCGATCCGAAGCGATGCGCGACCTGTTGCGGCGCGAGGTGGAGCATCGACGGCTCGCGGGCGACGCGAAGAAGACCTATTGCGTGGCAACCTTTTCCTACGTCTACAACCATCACACCCGCGACCTTGCCGAGCGGATCAATGCAGCGCAGCACGCGAAGCACGACCTGGTCGTGTCGACGATGCACGTGCACCTCGATCACGAGCACTGCCTCGAGACGTCGGTCCTGAAGGGGTCGGCCGCGGCGGTGCGGGCGCTTGCCGACGGCATCACCGCCGAGCGCGGGGTGCGCCACGCGCAGCTCAACCTCATCACTGTCGAGACTGGTGATCTTCACCGGCTGCCCGGTGCGCACCGCCATCACGGGCACATGCATCTCGTCCCGCGGTCCTGACCTTTCGCCGGCACCGCGCCGAGACTCCTGCCCATCCCAGGGGGCAGGGCGCCGCGCTGCCGCGGCGTCCTGGGGCACACCGCACCGCCATGGTGGTCCCGCAATGGTCCGGTGCCCCTGCCCGGAGCGATCGCCCACGCCCCCGCTTGCGCTGCCGAAGGGATGCGTGTGAGAATGCGTCAATGCATACGTTAAGTTTCCCGGCGGCCGGCATTCCTCTGG
>CAWBGE010000024.1:0-412997 GCA_963788185.1 uncultured beta proteobacterium | reverse complement strand
GGCCGAGCAATCGCCGCCGCCTCGAGTTCCTCGTGCTCGAACGCAGGGGCGAGTCGTCCGAGTCGCGAACTGTTCCACGCCGACCTCAGCGCTTTGCGCCACTTTCGCGCCAGCGCTCCACCGAGCGGACGACGATCGCCCAGCGAGGAGCGCGCCTTCGCCGCATCGAGGTGGAAGTAGGGCGCCTGCACCATCAGGTCGCGCACCGAAGTGACGGGCCCGGTGTCCTCGCGCACGACGTTTCGACTCGCGGGCCCTTGTCGGGGAAAGGGTTGAGTTGAGCTCCGGCAGTGCTCGAGGCGCCACAGTCCATTGCCCGCATACAGGAAGCCCAGGTCTTGCAGGTGGTCGTCGACGTTAGTGACCAGGTGGTTGTAGACGATGCGCCGCCATAGCTGCCGCGCGTCGTCTGCGGCGTGGGCACAGCGCGAGCGCATCGCGTCGACGATTTCAGGTACGCGCGCTCCTGCTTCTTCTGCTCGGCCCTGCAGTATCGTTGTGCGGTACGCAGTAGTGAATGCGGCCGTCATCGACCGTACGGTCGAACTGCTGGATGATGGCAACGGGCGTGCCCTGAACGAGCTCCACCCGCGCGCTCGCGGCATCCACGCCCGCGCGAGCCGCGAAAGCCTGGAGTGCGGCGAGCACCTCGCCGCGCACTACGGCTCATTGTCTTTCACCGAGGGAAATTTGCCGAGCGTCATGAACCCGTCCTTGTCGAGGACCGAGCATTTGGGCCGCATGCCGCCGAGCGACGTGCCCTTGCCCATAGAAGGGATCCAGGCGCCCTCTTGCTCTGTCCCCGCCCCGCCCCGCGACCGCGCGCGAGGCGGTGCAGGCACACGTGTTCAAGCTCGAGCAGCGGCGGTGTTGTGCCGCTCTCTATGTCAAGTGCCAAGGAAGCCGCCAGCAGAGCGAATGCGCAGCGCACCCACACGGCTGAAGCTCGTCGAACAGCGCAGAGATAATCAAGCTCGCAGCACTTTGAGCGTCGGGTCTCTCGTGCCTCTGGTCACGCGCGATGACGCGCCGGCCCCAGGTGTCGGGTTCGGTGTCCCCGAGCGCCAGGAAGAAGTGCGAGTCGTCCTTCGTGGGCGCCCTGCGCAACTGACGGCCGCTATGCAGCGGAAGGTCGGGGCGGCGCTCCCCAGCGTGTCGCAGAAGCGAGCCACTCGTCGGTGTAGCCGAAACTGGAGAACTCGCGCGCGCCGTCCTTTACGTAGACAAGCTCACCACCGCACGCCAGCCTTACCGACGCAGACGTCGAGGGTGACCTTGGTGGGAGCCGTTACCTTCATCGCAATAACGAGAGTGCACCGCTTGTGTCGGAGCGCTTCGGTTTACGCACACGCTGCGGCAGACGCTGTCCATCAGCGCAAGCCCCAACTCGTCGGTCGACGTGTCGAGCAACGCGTTGAGCTTTTCGAGTTCGCCAAAGACATGCAGGGCGCGCGCAGATGTTGGAGCGCTGTCCCCGGGCGGCCGTCCTCCATACGGCGTACGGTGGCCACCGAGGCTCCAATGCGCTCGGCGAGCATGTCCTGGCGAACATGCGCCGTCGCCGCCGCGCGAGGGAAAGGGTGTGGCCGAGCCGCTTCAAACGCTCGCTCGGCACCGGCAATGGGACAGGTGTATCCATCAAATAGGCAGCCGGTCTTAAAGCGACTAATGATTTATATATGGACGTTACAGATTGCAAACAGATGTCCATCGGTCAAGCCGCGTCGCGCAATCTCGCATATTCGAGCGTCAACAGCTGATAAACCACCGTATTTACTTCTTTCGTAGGAACAGGTGGGTTTATCCGCCAAGGAACTAGTGCCGGCGATCGGAAGACTCGATCGGGTGACGAAATCGGGAATCGAAAGCGGCCCACGCTGAACATGATCGGAAGCTTCACGAGACCCTTGGCATCCCCGCCGAAAGTCTGATCTGTCCGCAACGAAAGCACGTCCCCGCGTAGACTTTGCGAGGGCCTTGGGGCATCAGGTCCTGAAATGTCGGATTTCGATGCCCCGCGCAAAGGAACACCGCGCTCCGAAGCAAGAAACTGTCATTGCAATACCCCAGCCCACCGGGCGATTGTGAATGACCGCCGCTATAATCGGGCACCGTTCTTGCTTCTGCGGTTAGAAGCACATTTGAACACTCGCGCTGAGGATAGTCGCTATGGAGCACACGACGAATTGAGCAGCGAATGGGTGCAATAGCGGCCGCAGCGTGGGTACCGGCAACCGGGCGCCGAGCATCCAACGACTGTCTTGGTTAGTGGCCGGCGTAATCCTTCTCGTCACTGGCATGGTGCTCTCTTCCCCGGCACAGGCGGACTTCGAACTCACCCGCCCGGACGGCCGGCGCGTCCTGCTAAAGGACGACGGCACCTGGCAGTACCTCGAATCAACGGACAAGAATCGGGCCCCAGAGAGCGACAAGGCCGAGGCAGTTCTGCGGCTGGAGCGGAAGGTGGAGGGCGACAGCGGTTGCCGGTTGGCAATTTCGCTGGCAAACAACCTTCCCTACGAGATTCGCAGTTTCGTACCGCAATTCTCGGCCTATCGCACGAACGGCGTCCTCTACGAAACCGTTTTTGCCAGATCCGCGTTTGCGCTCCTCAAGCCGGGTGACACGCAGCGCCGGGAAGTTCAGTTTACAAGCATCGCCTGCAAGGATATCGCCCGGGTCGAGGTCGGCGGCGGCGACCGGTGCGATATGGGTGACCTGAACAAATGGTCTCCGGCCAACGGGCAATGCTTTAGACGAGTGCGGGTCGTGGCAAGTGACCTGGTGCGTTTTGACAAGTAGCCGCGGATGAGTCAATTCAATCGCGCCTGAAGGCGCTCCTACACACCCAATCCATCCGGTGCCTTTGTAGGAGCGGCTTCAGCCGCGAATCCCGACCACCGCGCCAACCCTGTAGGAGCGGCTTTAGCCGCGAATCCTACCACTCGCCACCCTCCCGACGTCACGCAACCAACCCGATCGATGACCACCCCGTACCACCCCGCCCCCGATTCGCAGCACGTCGCCACGACGGCATCGGGTGCCATTCGCCTCGCCATTGCCGGCGACGCGTTCGTCACGGGTTCGCACAAATTCACCGACCCCCAACTCGCAGACACGGCCGCCCGCCATGGCGCAGGCGCGGCATGGGTCGCCGCATTTGAGCAGTACGGCACCGCAGCTCCAACCAAGGTCCACGGGGACTTCGCGGTTGCGGTTCGCGACCACCAAGGGCGCATCTTCCTGGCCGTGGATCGCTTTGCGATTCGGACGCTCTGCTATCGCATTGACGGCGACTCGATGGTGGTCCAGAGCGCGCCGACGTCGTCGCTGATCCATCGGCATCGTGGGATCCGCAGGCCATCTTCGACTACCTCTACTTCCACGTCATTCCTGCCCCGCGCACGATCTTCAAAGGTGTACAGCGTTTGCCGGCGGCGCATTGCGCCTGCCTCGAGCAAGGTCGGTTGACCGTCGCCCCATGGTGGAATCCGGTGTTTCAGGAGCATCACCACGAACCATTCGAGCCGTTGCGCGATGAGTTTCGCAGCCTCCTGCGCGATGCGACAGCACGCCAGATCGAAGGGGCAAACAACGTCGGCTGTTTCCTCAGCGGCGGCACCGACAGTTCCACGGTGGCCGGCATGCTCACCGAAGTCACCGGCAAGCCAGCGCAAACGTTCTCGATCGGATTCGACGCCGAAGGCTACGACGAGATGGAGTACGCGCGCATCGCCGCGCGCCATTTCGAGACCGACCATCACGAGTACTACGTCACGCCGGAAGACCTCGTCACCGGCATTCCCGCAGTGGCCGCGTCGTACGACCAGCCCTTCGGCAACTCGTCGGTGGTGCCCGCCTACTACTGCGCGAGACTGGCGCGCGATGCCGGCGTCGATCGGATTCTCGGCGGCGATGGCGGCGACGAACTCTTCGGTGGCAACGCCCGCTACGCGAAGCAACGCGTCTTCGGCATCTACGAGCAGGTGCCAGGCATCGTGCGCCGCGGCCTGCTCGAGCCGCTGTTGCTCGGGTCCGGCGCCATCGGCCGATTGCCGCTCTTGCGCAAGGCCGCGAGCTACGTCGAGCAGGCACGGGTCCCGATGCCGGACCGGCTGCAGATGTACAACCTGCTGGCCCGGCTGGGGCTGGCGGAAGTGCTGACGCCCGAGTTTCTTTCCGCCGTCGATTCCGAGGCGCCGCTGCACCAGCAGCGCGAAGTCTATGCCGCGTGCGAAGCTTCAGCCTTGATCAACCGGATGCTGTTCTTCGACTGGCGCTACACGCTGGCGGACAACGACCTCCCGAAGGTGATCGGCGCAACTGCGCTCGCCGGGATTGCGGTCGGCTTCCCGTTCCTCGATGACGCGCTGGTCGACTTCTCGCTCAAGCTCGACCCGAAGCTCAAGCTCAAGGGGCTGCAGTTGCGCTGGTTCTTCAAGGAGGCGTTGCGCGGATTTCTACCCGACGAGATCCTCGCCAAGAAGAAGCACGGCTTCGGATTACCGTTTGGAGTGTGGGTCAACAAGCACGCTGGGCTCAAGGCGCTGGCGCTGGACTCTGTCCACGACTGGGCAACGCGGAATTGTGCGCAGGGAGTTCCTCGACCGTTTGGTGAAGGAGCATCTTCCCCAGCACCCCGGTTACTATGGCGAGATGGTCTGGATACTCATGATGATGGAGCAGTGGATGCAGCGTCTCTCGCGAGCTGTTGTACCCGCCGCCGCTGACGCGCATCCGCCGCGTTGACCATTGAACTGCCCAATCTGCAAACTCGGCGACCGACCTAGCGGACCGACCGATGAAGAGCCTCTCCCCTTCACAGCATCATTGGCTCGATCACCTGCCATGGGCGCTAGCGGGTCCCATGAAGCGCCGTGCACCGCCGCCGACGGGCTGATTACATGATCCTCAGTACGACTCCCTTAGTCGTCTTGATTCCAGAGGATTTCAATGATGACATGCCTCGATGGCTACCCTTCTTTGATGCACTCAAGCGGCGCCCCGTTCACTTTCTTTGCCTAATCAGAGGCGCTGTCGAACGGTCTCCAGACGCCCACATGCAAAGTACTTCGGTAGTGCTTGAATCGCACAAGGTACGGTACCCGAAACATACCTTCACGATGCTCGCGAACAATCTTTCCCAACAGCGCATGTATGTTGCCGGCGGAATCAAGTCAGCTTTCGTAAACCATAACGCGCTGGTCAACGAGACCTACTTTGGAGAGACCATCAGGCGACAAAGCGCTTTGACGCCATTCACAACGGTGTGCTCGCGCCATATAAAAGGCACGAGTTAGCGCAACTGTGCCACGGCTAGCAATTGTCACTTATCTCCAGCCGCAACACGCCAAGTATTTCGCGCGCATATCAGAATCGCTGGCCTCTGCCAACTGGATGAATTCTTCATCACGACCTACAATCGCCACCGGGTATAAGTCGATTCCTAGAGATCAGCTCGGCCCAGTCCTCAGTCAAGCAAAAGTGGGCCTCTGCCTATCCCGCCCCAGCTGAGGGTGCCATGGTGTCTTCAATCGAGTACTTACTATGCGGTTTGCCCATCGTCGCGACGGAGAGCCTCGGTGGTCGCCGACGTATTCTTCGACAATGAATTCGTCCAGATCGTGGAACCCAATCCCGAGTCGGTGCGGACCTGGCGTCCAACAAGTGATCGAAAGACGAATGATCACAAACATAATAACAGCACGCACTTTGGAGCGCATCGAACGTCATCGTAAGGTCTTTGTTGATCTAATTCTGTCAATCTGCGCGCAATCCGGTGTGAACCGCGAATCTAGCGAAGTTTATGCGTCGTTGTTCCCGAAGAGCAATACAAGCTCCGCCCGTTACATATGGTCGTTGCCCTATGTATTCGTGTAACCACAGTCCGCGGAATTCGATGCATAGGAAGCGCCTCGCAGACACTTGCAGGTGAGATGCAGCTTGGATTCGGACTACAGTCGAGCGTTTGGCGTTGGCGATTATCTAAATCGCTTGCGCCACTGTCCACGTGTCCGCACTAACTACATTGATGACTGTTTTCGCTTCACGGCGCTCGAAAGGTTCCGCGGACGAACTCAAGTTGTTATGTGCCCATGCACCTTCCGAACAATTGCTCGGAGCGTCTCGCGCGCCCTGATCCGCTTCAGTTCCACTATGCTCACTCTTTCCAAGAATACTGTGCAGTACCGGGAGTTGATCGCGGTGCTCGCCCGGAAGAATATCGTCCTGCGCTACAAGCAAGCATACTTGGGCGTGGCTTGGTCGGTGTTGAAGCCGATCATGCTGGTGGCGATCTTCACCGTCGTTCGCAGCTTCGTCGGCATCGACAGCGGCAACATTCCCTACCCGATCCTGACCTTCGCCGCGCTGATGCCGTGGATCCTATTCCAGGAGTCCGCTTCGGAGGGGGTCAATAGCGTCGTCGGCAACGCCAACCTGATCCGCAAGATCTACTTTCCGCGGGAGGTATTCCCGCTGACATCGGTAGTGACCAAGACCGTCGAGTTCGGCATCAATCTCGTCATCCTCGCCGGACTAATGGCGTGGTACCAATTCGTGCCAACCATCCACATCCTCTGGCTGCCGGCCCTGCTGCTCTACACCTTGCTCGCCTCGTTAGTAATCGCGTTCGCAGGCGCAGCGCTCAATGTCTACTACCGAGACGTCGCCGCCGCATTGCCGGTAGCGCTGTCCCTGATGATGTATCTATCGCCAGTGATCTATCCGCTCCGTCTCGTCCATGACAAGCTTATCGTCCAACAAGCGGCTGGCGATTGGTCGATCGACACTCTATGCGCTGTACACGCTCAACCCGCTGGCGGGGATCATCGATACCTTCCAACGCACCGTACTGAAAGGGCTGCCGCCGGACTGGACCGTCATCGTTCCCGGCCTGATCCTGACGCTCGTCCTGTTGCCCTTCAGCTATCTGTACTTCAAGCGGGCCGAGACGTACTTTGCAGACGTGGTGTGACCATGGCCATCATCGAAGTCGACCACGTTACCAAGGAATTTCAGCTCGGCCAACTGCAGAGCCTGAAGACGACCACACTCAACGGGCTGCGACGGCTCGTCGGGAAAGCCGGTAGAGCGGCGCGCCCCATTCAAGGCACTCGACGATGTGAGCTTCTCCATCGAACAGGGCGAGGTGGTCGGCATCATCGGCCATAATGGTGCCGGCAAGAGCACGCTTCTGAAGTTGCTCGCCAAGATCTCCACGCCGACGTCCGGCCGCATCGAGTCCAGGGAAGGGTCTCTCCACTGATAGAGGTCGGAGCGGGTTTGGTCGCCGACCTGACCGGCCGCGAAAACATTTTCCTGAACGGTTCCATTCCTCGGCATGGCGAACGCGAAATTGTCCGGAAGTTCGATGAAATCGTGGCCTTTGCGGAGCTCGAAGAGTTCATCGACACGCCGATCAAGCGGTACTCGTCCGGCATGCAGGTACGTCTCGGTTTCGCTATCGCCACCAGCGTAGAGTCCGACATACTGATTGTCGACGAAGTACTTGCCGTGGGCGATCTGGCGTTCCAGCGGAAGTGCTTTGATCGAACGGAGGAGCTGATTAAGCTTCAGGGGCGGACCGTGTTGATCGTTAGTCACAATATTCGCCAAATCGAGCGGATGTGTCGCAGGGTAATGTTGCTGGATCGCGGGTGTCTAGTTGCAGACGATGCCCCTAAGGTCGTGTGCGATGCTTTCGATGCTCGAAGTCAGGAAAAGATATCTTCGACAATAGCCGCCCAGCCGCGGTCCGTAGGCAGATTTGAGTCGACCGGGGAAATCGAGATATTGGGTCTGACGCTTAGCGATGAAGCTGGAACTGCAATAGCCATTGTTCCTACTGGCGCAACTTTCTTGGTGCACATACGCTTGAGAGCCAACGTTCCCATACCCAACGTCACAATCGGTTTGGGTGTACATACGACGGATTTTGTTTACCTGACGACGCATAGCAGCGAGATTTCTGGCTCACGAACCGACCTTGATGCCGGAGACCACGAGGTCGTTTTTCGCGTTGACCACCTGCCCCTGCTACCGGGCGTCTATATGCTGCGTATGGGAATCAGCTGCGGAGAGATTCTGCGGACAGCATTCTACGGTGAGAACCTGGTCCACCTTTCGGTGGTTGCGCCTCACAGCAGCCCTATACCCGCGGCCATGCGCGACGGTTTCTTTGCCTTGGAAGGAGCTTGGGATTTTGGCCCGATCCCTAAAGCAATGCGGGAACCCAGCTCCCGCGGTGCGCGCAGCAACACATCTCATCCGATTGATGCATCGTAACCATGGCGCCGGGCTCGATCAAGACTACGGAGATCGACGCGCGATGCCGGGTATGCGGACACGAGCCAGCCACAGCGTGTTCAGCGTCCGCGAAATGACGTTCGGCACCCGCGAGGAGTTCGAGTACTTCATGTGCGGTTCGTGCGGGTGCCTTCAGATAGCAACAATTCCCCCAGACCTCGCCAGGCACTACCCAGGTACCTACTATTCGCACAACCGTGAACCGATCCGGCACCCTGTGGGGTTATTCCGAAATAGCCTCGAATATCTGCAGATTAGGACCGCGCTATTCGAACGCGGTTTCAAGCTGAGTCGTTTAGCGAGTAAGTTCGCTCCTGTCCCGGAGATTTTTTTTCGCGCACGCCCACAACTCCTGCGTAGGGCAGGTGTCCGCAGTTTCAAGTCTGCGATTCTTGATATAGGCTGCGGCGCCCAAGCACAGTGGCTTCGCGATCTGCGTGCCATTGGCTTTCGACGCCTGTGCGGAATCGACCCAATGATTGATCGGCATCTAAATGTCGACGGCATTCCCATTCGCCGGGTCGACGCTACGACATTTGCCGCACAATCGAGTCAGGTGTTTGACCTGATTACCTGCATCATTCCCTTGAACATATGCCAGACCAAGCGGAACCATTCCAGGCAATACGCATACTCTTGTCTCCTTCAGGTGTTTGCGTTATCCGCATTCCAATCATCTCTTCATATGCGTGGGATTTTTATGGGGTGAACTGGGTTGAACTCGATGCCCCGCGACATTTATATGTTCATTCGAAAGCAAGCCTTGGAAATTTAGCGAGCAGTGCAGGCCTTGAATTGTTCGATATCCAATTCGATACGACGTCCTTCGAATTCTACGGTAGCGAACAATATCTGCTCGATATTCCGTTAACATCTCCAGACTCGCTTTGGGTCAACCCCAAGAGCACGCTATTTGCCCGAGAGCGGATAAGGGAATTCGAAGCGCGAGCGCAGCAAGTTAACGCTAACGGGACCGCAGGTCGCGCCGCATTCTTCTTCAAGCGCGTGCCAGAATAGGTTCTGGGCGACTTGGCATTTGGGGGTTGTAGGTGTTTTGTGGTGACCTTAGCCTCCACACCATGTCGGGTTGAAGACCTTTTGATTTCTTTCGGATGCCCCAGTTGCCAAAAGTCAGCGTTGTCGTCCTCAATTGGAACGGAAGGGACGATACACTCGAATGCTTGGGCTCGCTTCATGCAGTGACGTACCTGAACGCCGAACTGATCGTAGTGGACAATGGGTCTGCTGACGACTCGGTGCAGGTGATCCGTGCGAAGTATCCCGAATACGATTGTCCTCGAAACTGGAGAGAATCTTGGGTTCGCAGAGGGCAACAATGTTGGCATTCGATATGCGCTAGAGCGAGGCGCCGATTTTGTCCTGTTGCTCAACAATGACACGATTGTCCACCCGGGCATTCTTCAGTCATTCGTGGACGGTGCAAGGTGTCGGCCCGACGGTGGCGTGTTCGGTGCAAAGATCTACTATCACGCGGAGCCAAGTAAGATCTGGTATGCGGGGGGCGCTTGGGCGCCGAAGAGCATGTGTTTCATGCAGGTCGGCGACGGTGACACGGATCACGGCCAATTTGAGGACATTGTTACAACTGAGTTCGTGATCGGCTGTGCAATGTTTATTCCCTCGCCGGTCCTTCGTCAAATCGGGTTGCTGGAACCCATGTATTTCCTTAACTACGAGGAAATTGACTTTTGTACCCGGGTTACGCGTTCTGGCTTTGCTAATGTATTTGTCCCTACTGCGAAACTCTGGCACAAGATCTCGGTTTCGTTCGGAGGAGAGGATTCACCCCTCAAGACCTACTTCACCTTTCGCAATCGATTACTATGGGCGAAGCGGAACCTTCCGTTCCGGCAGCGGGTTGCGATTCATTGGTCCATCTATGCGCAAGTTAATGCTCGCTTTTTTGGTCACCTATTGCGTACCGAAGGCGGCGATCGGCGGACGCTAAGGGGTTTGCTTTGGCGTGCGGCCAGCGCGCTGAAGAGCGCCAACAACCGAGCGTGGTGGCTAGGCATTCGCGACTACTGGCGCTGTCGTTTTGGCACGTGTCCCCCTGAAGTGTGGGAACTGCAAAGAAACTGGAAGACGTTGCGAAAGATATGACCCGAACTGCAAGCACGGCGGGGCGCAACGACGGTAGTGTTGCGCGCGAACTCGCCCGGGCCACTCGGGGGCTCGAACATCGCGAGCTAGCGTTGTGAGTCGCCGGCAGGCGCTCGTGTTCGTGGCGGTATAGGCGTGCGACACTCGCTCGAATCTCTATTCGGTTCGGGGCCGTCCGCCTCCGAGACTGCGACAGCCCTTTGCACGGACCTCGGGCAACTTAGTGCTATTGAGTGCCAGCGAACCTTCTTCGCATCGGCAACCTGCTTATTCGTGCGCGTCAACAGCGAAGACCGCGCACGCTTAGCTTCCGTGGGTGTTTCGGGGTCGTTTCGCGTATTACGCCCCGATGCAGGCGGGTGGTTGCTGCTGAATCGCAACTCCGACGAGTCGTCCTACTGGATCCCGGCGACGGCCACCGTGCGATGTTTGAGCATCCAGGGCCACATCCTTGTGGAACGTGCGGGAGAGATTTATAGCTTCGACGTCGATGCAACACACATTGAAATTGCGTACGTGGCACCCCCAGGAGAATGGTCCCTTGACGCAGTAATCTGGCGTCTCGAGGAACGAGCGTTGGTCGCGGAACTTCAAGCCGTTGCGCCCGCAGAGAGGCAAGGCCACTTCTTGCTGGGCTCGCATACACGCTACGCGCACCCCGCCGATCTTTACCGCCACGTTGTCCACGGTTGGGTGTACGAGGATCGCTTTTCCTGGCCCCATAAGCGTCGCATCTGCTCCGAAAACGACGCACACGCGCTTTACCTCATCTTCAGCGGGCTCGAGCGCCGGACCGGCAAGCAACTTTATCAGCTGCTGAAGCAGCAGGTGCTGCTAGCGGTGCTGGCGCGGCAATCCGAGGATGGAGCCTTCCGGCACGGCGAGTGGACCGAGGGGATGGAATCCCACTTCCGCCTGCACTGTTCGGCGATGCACCTGATGATGGACGCATTGGCCGAGCGTGACGATGCATCGGTACGCGCCGCACTTGCCCGGGCGGCCACGTACATCGCCGACAAGTTCGATGACACGGCGGTCGGTGCTTGGTTCTTTCATGATGAGTTGGAATGCAACGAGTCGTCCATGCACCGTGCCCCATTCAAGTGGTGGCCAAGCCGTGTGTTGGGCAAAGCTCCGCAGAACATGGTGGTGCTCAATACGCAGCTCGATACTCTGGTGGCATTGGACCGCTATCGCACGCTTACCGGCGATAGTCGCTACGCGGACCGTGTCGAGTCCGGGTTTTCCGCGGTAGCCAAGGTGCTGGGCCTGCGGCCGCATGAGTGGCTCTACCGGCTTTTGTTTTCGGCCATAAATCTGACGTTGTTGCCAACGGAGGTAGCTGCGCAGCTCCCGCTGTGGAAGCGTATGTGGAAGCGTATCGGCTGGCAGTATTTCATCCCCTGGTTGCCGCGGATCAAGACCCGATTCCCTCGACTGGTGATGCCTGGCGGCTACATCGACCGAGAACTGAGTCTGCAAACATGGGCTTACGATTACCTGGCCGTCAATTTGATGGACCTTGTTCGAGCGGCGCGTGGAGATCGGGAGGCCATGCTGATGCCGTACGTTGATGACATCATCGCGTTCTGTGACAGGACATCGATTGTCAAGCGATGGCTGGAGCATCCTGGCAAGGCCTATGCGGTCGGGTTCTACGCCGAGGCACTTTATCTTCTCGCGCTGCGCGTCGAGCGAACGGACGTGGATGCGGCGTTGGCAAATGCGTTGGTTCTGGTGGTGCGCCATGGCCTGGGACTGCCGCCGTCGATTAATAACGGCAATCGTGAGGCGCAGCCGTTTCCCGTCGAAGGTGCTGTACCGTTACCAGTAATACATAGCATGGTTGTGGCCGATCTCTCCGCGCCCGGTCACAGCATCTGTCTGGTGGTGAACTGCGGGGATAGTCCAATCTCGATGCAGGAGGGACTCTGTGAGGTCCCGACCGGCTGGGTACTTCCACCCGAACCACTATCCTCGGGCGGGTGGATGCGACTCAGCGGTTCAGTTTGATCGATCGTGGAACGGCACAATTCGAGCGGCGATGTTTGGTCGTGATGGGCGTTCGCGCCTGAAGGCGCTCCTACAGTAGCGCCAATGGAAGTCCGAAAGGGAGGTTCGTCGGTGCGTGTGGGTCTTATCACCTCGGAGTTTCCCCCGGACCTCGGCGGAGTCGAGACCTATGCGTGGCAACTCGCAGGCGAATTGGGCCGCCGGAATGATCTAGAAGTAACGGTATACGCCCCGCCGGCCTCGGCGGGAATCGTCATGCCGGACAGAGTCGCGCTCAAACCGATACTGACCAGTTGCGCGGGGCTCGACTGGCCCAAGCTGCAGAATCAACCCATCGACGTCTGGCACGCGCTGTCGGCCGCGCATTCCTGGATTGCACTCCGCGGCCGACCGACCGTGGTCTCGGTACACGGCAACGATTTCCTCGCGCCCTATCCGCTTACCGCCAGGCCGCCCGTAAGCCTGCCAATTCTTTGGCGATGGCGGTCGTGGTCATGGCGCGCCTTCGAGCCGAGATGGAAGTCCGAGACGCGAAGGATGCTGGGTCGTGCCCTGCCCCGCTGCAGGACAATCATCGCGAACAGCAGATACACTGCCGAAGCGCTGGCCCGCGAGTGGCCCGAATGCGCGTCCCGATCGAAAGTGAGCTGGGTCGGCGTGGATCCGAAGTTCTTCGATGTCGCACGCGCACCACGAGTCAGGTCCGCCGACACTCCTCACCGTGGCGCGCCTTTCCGAGCCGCGAAAGAACGTCGATCTGGTATTGCGCGCGCTTGCAATGCTCAAGGACCGTTATGCCTTCCAGTACGTGGTTGCGGGCGACGGAACCGAGAGGCGCAATCTGGAGCAATTGGCGACAGGGCTGGGTCTCGGTAACCGCGTACGTTTTGCTGGGCGCGTCAGCGATGGTGAACTTCGGTCGCTCTACGCTGGCGCGGATCTCTTCGTGCTGACCGCATCGATCGCTCCGGGAGCCACGAAGGCTTCGGCATCGTCTACCTCGAAGCAGCCGCTAGCGGTGTGCCCAGCTTGGCTGCACGGCTCGCCGGGGCTGCCGAAGCGGTACAAGAGCCGGAATCTGGCTTCTTCGTCGATGTACCCGACCTGCTCATCGGTCAGCGCAGCACTGGAGCGATTTCTTTCGGGGAAGATTCGGTGCGACCCGGCGGGCTGCCGTGATTTCGCTCGGCGCTTCTGCTGGGCCAGTGTCGCCGACTTGGCTGAGCAGTCCTATCATCAGGCAGTTGTGCCAAACTGCCGGCCATGAGCGAATCGACTCCCGCCCCGTCTGCCGCTGCGCGCATCAGCGTCATCATGCCTTGCTATAACGCCGCCTCGTTCGTTGTCGAGGCGGTCGAATGCGTGATGAACCAGACGTATCCCAACGTCGAGCTGATCGTCATCGACGATGGCTCGACGGACGCCAGTGTGGAGATCCTGCAATCGCTCGTGGCTAAGTTCGCGCCGCGGATGTCCCTGCTGTTTCCAGGCTCGTCTGGGGCCATACCCAGCGCGTAACCTGGGACTGCGCCAAGCCAGCGGTGAGTATGTCGCGTTTCTCGATGCCGATGACTACTGGACGGCAGAGGCACTGGTCAAGCTCGCTGCTGCGCTGGAGGGACAAGGTGCGGACATTGCGTACAGCGGCTGGCAGAACGTCGGCGAGGGATCCCCTGGGACGCAGCCGTATGTTCCCCCAGACTATCTGCAATTGGACACGACTGAGGAATTCCTACGCTCCTGCCCGTGGCCGATCCATGCAGCGCTTGGTTCGGCGCGAAGTTATCGATGCCGTGGGGGGTTTCTCTGAGCGCCGGTTTTCCGCAATGGACTATGACCTGTGGCTGCGGCTCTACGCGCATACCCAGAAGCTGGTCCGGGTGCCGGAGGTGCTCGCCTTCTACCGGTGGCACGACAAAGGTCAAATCTCCAAGACGCGCTGGAAGCAGGTCGTAGACGCCCGCGAAGTGCGCATGGATTTCATCAAGCACAACCCTCAACGAGTTGCCCATCTGCCCGCCACCAAGCTTCGCGATCTCGCCGACGGATTCCTGCTCCGCGAGGGTTTCCGTTGCTACTGGCAACGCAATCTCGATGACGCGCAGCGGCTCTTTCGGCGCGCCTTCGTCCAAGGATCCTGGAAACTTGGTGACCTCCGCTATATCCTGCCTGCGCTGCTACCTGGCCCACTTTTTGCGTGGCTTGTCCGGGGTGCCGATCACATCAAGGGCAGACGGGCGTGAGTGCGCAACGGGTTCCAATACTGATGTATCACCGGATCGGCGCCATCAACAGCGATTGGGAGCGCAAGTACTGTGTGACGCCGCAGCAGTTTGCGTCGCACATGCACGCGCTTGCGGAGGCGGGCTGGCGGGCCATCTCCATCGTCGATTTTCTCGCTTGGCTTGATGGGCACACGCAGCTACCGGACAAAGGGTTCCTGCTGACCTTTGATGACGGGTTCCTGGGCGTCTACGATCATGCGGCGCCTCTGCTTTCGGAACTGCGGTGGCCGGCGACAGTATTCTTGGTCAGCGGATTGCTGGGGAGGACCGATCAGTGGACCGCGGCAAGCAATCCCAGCGGCACGACCCACCCGTTGATGAACGCTCGCCAGATCGAGGAAATGCGCAAACAGCGTTTCAGCTTTCATTCGCACACGCGTACGCATGCCGATTTGCCCACACTCGATGACATTGCTTTGCGCGAGGAGTTGATGGGTTCACGTGCGGAATTGCAAGCTTTGCTCGAAGACTCGGTCGACTTCCTCGCGTACCCCTACGGCCGCTTCGACGAACGCGTGGTTACCGCAGCGAGGGAGGCCGGATATCGTGCTGCGTTCTCGGTGCAGCCAGGATTCAATCGCCAGGGTGTGGATCGATTTCGGTTGCGGCGTCTCGATGTCTTCGGCAGTGATAGCGCCGCAGCGTTGAAACGCAAGATCATGCTTGGCAGTAATGATGGCAGTATCCGCAACGTATTGCGCTACGGTGTTGATCGCGTCGCCGCTCGTCTGTCCATTCCCCGCGCCAACTCGAATTGACTCGACACAATGAAGCTTGATTCGAATCATCTGAGCCTTGCTGTAGGAACGGCTTTAGCCGCCAATCGTGGTCGTAGCGGGGAGGCATTCGCGCCTGAAGGCGCTCCTACAAGTACCAGCCCATGCGTCGCGTTTGTAGGATTGGCCGTAGCCGCGAATGGCCGCTTATCGCGGCTGACGCCGCTCCTACAGAGTTTCGCCATTGACGTGTCGCATCAATGATGCCGGTTGGCGCTACTCCCCCGCTGATTACGGTCGCGCTGTGCACGCACAACCACGCCGACCGACTGGCGCGGACGCTGCCAGGTCTACTTCGCCTAGCTTCGCCGTCGCGCCCATGGGAGTTGTTGCTTGTCGATAACGCCAGCTCTGACAACACCCCGGCATTGCTGAGCACCGTCGACTGGAGACCCGCGGGTGTCGATGTTCGTGTCGTACGCGAAGCGAAGCTCGGCTTGTCCAACGCGCGCAACCGGGCACTCGTCGAGGCTCGGGGTGAGTTTCTGCTATTCATGGATGATGATGAAACTCCGGACGAGCACTGGCTAACGGCCTATGAGGCGGCCATCCTCGAGCACCAACCCGACGCCCTCGGTGGTCGTATTGATGTCTTCTTTGAGGATGGTGATCGGCCAGCATGGCTGCAGGACGAGCTGCTCGGCTTTCTCGGCAAACTGAATCATGGCGCGGCACGGTGGTTGACGGATCCTGACACTCCGATCTTCGGAGGCAATTTCTGCTTCCGCCGGAGCGTCTTCGAACGCATTGGCAAGTTCGATGCGCGGCTAGGGCGACAGGGCGCCGCCAACATCGGTGGCGAAGATACGGAGATATATGCGCGCCTGATCGAAGCGGGTTGCAAGGTACGCTGGGTACCCAAGGCAATCATCGAGCACCGGATCCAGACGCCAAAACTACGCCGTGGCTATTTCCTGGATCTCCATTTTCGAGAGGGGAAGATGGCCGGCGTGCGAAAGCGCGCATCACAGACGCGTGTCCCACCCCCGTATCTATGGGGGCAGGTCGGGCGGGCGTGGCAAAAGGCGCTCGCACAGAGGTTTCGGCAAGGCAGCGACCATTCATTGCGCCTGGAAATGACCGCGGTTTACATGTCCGGGTTTATCCTGGGTTGGATGAAGGATTCGGTGTGACCACCCCTTCAGCGAAATCTAACGACCGGACAGGCGCTCCCGTTGGATCATTGGCGATCACGCTGATCGCAACCGTTCGCAACGAGCGCGGTTCGATCCGTGAGTTCATTGACTCGCTCTTGAAGCAACAACGGCCTCCCGACGAGTTGATCATCGTCGATGGCAAAAGCAACGACGGCACGGCCGAGATCCTGCAGGAGTACGCAAGCGCCGGGCGCCTGCTCCTGATCTCCGAAGACTGCAACATTGCGCATGGACGCAATTTGGGCATTGCCGCAGCCAGTCATGAACACATCGCTGTGACCGATGCCGGCTGTCGCGCCGATCCGGATTGGCTGGCGCAGATTGAGGTGTGTTTTCTAAGTGAGCAACGGCCCGACGTGATCGCCGGCAACTACGCGTTCGATACGCACTCTTGCTTCGAGGAAGCAAGTGTCTACGCCACCGATACACCCGGCCGCGAGGACGGAGATCTTGGAAAGTACTATCCATCGAGCCGGTCGGTAGCCTTCACCAAGACAGCATGGAAGGCCGTCGACGGCTATCCCGACTGGTTGTACGCGGCCGAAGATACATTGTTCAACATTCGACTGCGCCAAAAGGGCTTCCGCTTCGCATTCGCACGAAACGCAATCGTGCGCTGGCGCCCACGGCGGACATGGAAAGCGCTGTACAAGCAGTACTACAACTACGCGCGCGGCAACGGGCGGATCGGCCTGGGCATCTTCGGTTACATCGCCAACATCCAGACGCACGCACTGATCCTTGCTTCCGTTCTAGGGTCCTTCGCGTGGCGACCGTTGGCGATCGTTGCCCTTGCTTTCGCCGCCGATCACATCCGACGCAGGCTGTGGCAACAAGCTTCATACGCACGACAGCAGACCGGCAGCATCGCCATGTTCCTGCATGTTCTGCTGGCGATGGAAGTCGTGCGCATCGGCGGCATGGCCGGCTTCATTGCCGGCCGTCTCGATCGCTGGCGGGACCCGAAGTTCATCAGGCGCCAGCGGGAATGGATGGGAGTGTCCTCGCTGGAGCCGTGGCCGCCGTTGCCGAGTCTGCGCAAGATGGCGCTAGCCGCGATGATGGCATGCCTTTTGGTGGCGATCATCCATGCATGGCGCTTCGCCGTGCTGGCTCCGGCGGGCGTCGTAACGCTCTTGCTAGTGATCGGCTCGCTACGCAACTTCTCGCGGACCGGACCACAATTGAAGGACGAGATCCAGACCTACTACCGGGCCTATGCGATGCAGGCTTTCGCACGGCTGGTCTTGTGGTCGTTTGCCCTCAGCGTATCTCTCGCTGGCGTCGGCGCGCTCGCACTCGCGGGGTATGGCGCCGCCGCAGAACTTGGAGCGCCGCCCATCCCGCTTTGGCTGGCTGCCACCATCTCCCTGGTGCTAGTAACCTGTTTCCAATTCTGCCGCCACCTGGTGTTGCTGCCGGCGAGCATTGCGGCTTCGCTCAACTATCGGTTGAGCCGCTTCTATCCGCTATGGAATCTCCTTTCGCCAGGTGCGCTCAAAGCGATTGCGATTGTCGCCCTCACCGCACTACTTGCCATCATTGGCATTGGGGCGTTGCGTTGGCTGCTTGCCGGAAACTCGGCGGGATGCACGATGTTGCTCGGCATCACTGGGCTCTATATCGCCCTGTTCTTGCTCAGCGAATGGGTGCCCGAACCTGCACCTGTTACTTCCATCAAGCGTGCTGAACCATCGGATACACGCATGAATGTCTTGATGATCGGTGCCGATACCCTGCGCGCTGATCGCTTGGGTGTAGCCGGTTACAAACGGCCGCTGACGCCTTTCATGGACTACCTGATGAGCCAAGGGACGTACCTGTCCCAGTGCTATGTACCTTGCGCACGTACCGCCCCAAGCCTGCTGTCGCTGCTATCTGGCACTTGGCCTAAAACGCATCGAATTCGGGATAACTTCGCGTTGCCGCAGGATGCGAACACTGACATTGCATACCTGCCGCAAGTGTTTCGGGATGCGGGTTACCGGACCATCGCGATCAGTGACTGGGCTGGAGCGGACCTTGGCAAGTACCCACTGGGCTTCGACGTGCGCGAACTGCCCGACGATCAATGGAACATCAAATATTTGATTCGCCAAGGGCCCAAGGATGTGAGATTGTTTCTCAGCCTTTTTACGCACAACTGGTTCGGGCGCAAGTTTCTTCCCGAACTCTACTACCTGGCCGGCGTACCGATGACCGATGAACTTGGCCTCGCAACGCGCCGGCATCTGCGGGATTGCGCGACCCGACGGGAACCCTTCTTTCTCAATGTCTTTCTGTCGACGACGCACGCGCCATTTGGTACGGAGCATCCGTATTACACGATGTTTGCCGGTCGCGACTATTCCGGGCCATCCAAGTTCGTAATGGCAGGACTGTCGGAACCCTTTGAAGTCGTTGAACGCCAGCGCGAGCGCGCGGAGAATTTCGATCTTGCCCAGATCATCGATCTCTACGACGCCTGCGTACGGCGATTTGACGATGAGGTCAAGCGCATCGTCGAGCATTTGGATAAATGCGGCCTCGCCGAAAGCACTATTGTCGTCGTTTACAGCGACCACGGCATCGAGTTCTTCGAGCGCGATACGTGGGGACAAGGCAACAGCGTCGTGGTGGACGAAAGTGCCCACATTCCGGTGATCATTCTGGACCCGCGCTATGCAAAGCCGAAAGTTATCTCCGGGATCACCCGAAACGTCGATATTGCTCCGACCCTCCTGGAACTGGTGGGGTTGCCGGTACCTCCTACAATTGAGGGCATGTCATTGTCCTCGACCATCCGTGCGGAGTTGCCCCCCCCCCAGTTAGAGGCATTCGCCGAAACCGGACTCTGGTTCGATCGGCTGCCGGGCATGGACGAAGCGCACGCGACTCTATCCGCCGCTGCCCGAACTGTTGGCAGTTCCGGACAAGCGCGCCGGAACGCTGACCATACGCACCGACTATGCGACTTGTGTCGTCGCCGCGAAGGACCGTATGGTCAGGGACAACAATTGGAAGCTCATTTATATGCCGATGCAGGACGGCACCGCGCGACAACAGTTGTTCGACACTCTTGCGGATCCCATGTGCACGACGGACGTCGCGCACGAGCATTCACATGAAGCGATAAAGTTGCGAGCGCGGCTCGAGAGTTGGATGCGATGATGTCATACTGATCCAACCCTTGTTCGAGACACTCGCTACGCTTGCCAGCGACCCGACGAGACAAATGAAATGTTCTACGCATTGAAGGACAGGCTGAATCGCGCCCGCTTTGCCGCCCGAACGGCGGGCGTCTTTGAAACCGCGCCCGTTTCGTTGGAGCCAAAGTCTGAGCTCATTGTTGTCAGCCAGTTGCAACACAAGGACGTTGGCCTGTTTCTACTTGCGGCGAAGTCGTTTTCTCTCCGCATTCCGACTCGGGCATTTCACATTTTGAACGACGGAAGTCTGACAGCCGGCGATGAAGCGCTGCTCCGGCATCACATCCCGCATTGCGCCCTCACCTCCATTTCAAAATTCTCGAATCCACACTGCCCAACAGGAGGCTGCTGGGAGCGGTTGCTCGCGATTGTCAGCCTCGTACCAAGCGGCTACGTTATACAGCTTGACAGCGACACGTTGAGTATCGGTCCTATGGAAGAAGTTGCTTCGTGCGTAGCCAACGGAACTGCGTTCACGTTGGGGACCTGGCGCAACCAGCGCCTCGAATCAATGCAAGAGCGCCTTGCCGACGCGCGGAAGCTGGATCTCACCGCAAAGTCGCACGTCCAGATGCTTGCGGAGGCTAATTTGGATGCCGTCGGCGGCTTCGCGTCGATGAGTTATATTCGCGGCTGCGCGGGATTTTCCGGTTTCCCACGCAGCAGCGTAAACATTGAGTTTGTGGAGCGAGTGTCCCGCGAGATGGAGTCTCGGCTAGGATCGAAGTGGTCTGCATGGGGCAGTGAGCAGTTTATGTCCAATATCGTGGTCGCTAACTTCACGCGCACGATGGTGTTACCTTTTCCGAAGTATGGCGACTGTAGCGAGCCGTATGATCCGAAGGTCGCAAGCTTCATGCATTTTGTGGGTAACTGCCGCTTTGGAGGCGGCCTTTACGGGCGTCTTGGGGCGTACTTCGTCGGCACCCTCAAGCGGGAGCGATAGCTTCCACGGACTGCCCCACCAACCTACACTCTAGAGGTGCCATGTTACCTATCCGTTACGCGGTCTTCGTGCTCGCACTCTCGTTGATGCCACCTTTTGCGGACGCTGCAAAATACAAAGCCCCAGCTGCGATCATCGCGACGCTACCCCCGTTTTGTGGTGCACAATACATCGATGGACTTGAGGACGATCCCCGTTATCAAATCCAAGGCTGTGGCGTATACGCAAATCACTATTGCCCGGCTTTGGTCCTAATGGCGAAAGTGCGCACCGAGAAGACAAAAGGCGGAAAGTTGGAGTTGCTTCGCATCGCTGAACAGGAGATGCATTACACACTGCGACATACGATCGAGTACCCGGACTGCATGCTTCGTCCCCTGGCCGAACAACGCCTCAGGGACATTGCTGAACGCCGTCGCTTACTCAAGTAGGCTGCATGGTCATGGGTTGCAATGGACGAGGTGACTGAGCAACATCGGTCGATCCCACTCAATGCCTTCAATTAGCGTAGTCATTCCGACATACAATAGCGCCGCATTTCTGCCCGCTGCAATTGCCAGCGTGCGAATGCAATGTGTACCTGTACATGAGATCATCGTCATTGACGACGGATCGACCGACGAGACAGCAGACCTCGTGCGCGAGCTTGGCCCTGGCATATCATATTTTCGTCAAGAGAATTCCGGTCCCGCGCTCGCCCGTAACCAAGGAATCATGTTGGCATCGGGAGACTTCATTGCGCTTCTTGATGCAGATGACCTATGGTTCCCGCCGGCGCTCGACCGCCTGATCGCTGCATTTGACGCGCACCCTGAAGTTGCGCTTGTCACCGCTGACAAGTCCATCATTGATAGCGATGGGCGGATAGTCGTCAAGTCGTGGTACCAGCGCAATGGAGTGCTAGATATGATTTGCGGTTTGGCTGGTGAGCCAATCCCTGGCGCACTTGTGTTGTTGACTAAGACAAACTTTATCAACACAAGCGTTGTGCTTATCAGGCGGCGCGCGCTGCTGGAGGTGGGTCTGTTTGATAGCAGCATCCGGTACGGCGAGGATTTGGAATTGTGGACCCGAATCGCTGCACGCTTTCCAATCATCGCCGTTGCCGACCAACTGGGGCTATACCGGCAGCACGCCACAAACGTCACAAAGAACACCGAACCAATGCTCCGGGATCTTGTTCGCGTAATGGAGAAGATCGCGTGCAACAATCGCCAGCACTTCATGCGGGTGCATGTTGATCCGGACAGACTGGTTGCCCATGCCTGGTGCGATCTAGGGTATTGGCATTTCTCGCAACGGTCGATGACGAAGTCGCGTCAAGCTCTTTTGCAGAGCTTTCGTGTGCGTCCGACTGTTCGTGCAGCACGGTACCTTGCTGCCACCTTCGTACCTAGCCCCTTGCTGTCTCGTCTAAGAGAAGCGAAGAGCGGACGGAATAGGCTCGGTGCCTAGATATGTCGAACCCCGCTCCAAACACAACTCCGCGCCATCCGATCTTGTTTGTGGAAAACGGGATCGGTTATGGTGGCGCGATTATTTGCATGCGCCATCTGGTTCGCAATCTAGACCGGATCAGATTTTCCCCAATTGTGGTGACGGGTAGGGGGGGGCCTCCGTACAGCGAGATTGCGACGGAGGCGCATTGGCTTCACATCCCGGATAGGCGAATTGATGTTGTTGGGATACAGCGAGCCCTCGCTGCCGCGATCTGGCCGGACCGAATCCCAGTGCTACGGCCATTACTGAGACAAGCCCTAGCGCGTCTCGATGATTTCGCAAACTTCGTGCCATTCTTTTTTCAGTTTTTTTGGACCGCCATGCGGCACCGCCCGGCGATCATCCACGTCAACAACGAGCCATTGTGTAATCGAGCCGCTATATTGGTCGGCAAGATCCTACGAGTACCGGTTGTTTGCCATGTTCGCGGTGACCAGCAGGGGTCACGGATGATGCATTGGCTGTTTGGATTGCCGGATCACTTTATCCCGGTCTCACGGTGGATATCCGAGAGTATCGGTCGCTTGGGAGTTCCAGCCAATAAGCGAACCTACATCTACGATGGCATTGAACTTGAGAAATTGGACTTGCACGCCGATGGTAGTGCCTTCAGGAAGCGGTATGGCATTCCCGAACAAGCGTTTGCCGTGGGCATAGTCGGGCTGTTGATCCCGTGGAAAGGGCAGGAACTATTCCTTGATGCGTGCCTTTTCCTGGTTAAAAAGCTTCGGGATGTCTGCTTCGTAATCGTCGGGGGCACCCCTGACGAATGTAGGTCTTACGAATGCAGGCTTCGTGAGCGCAGCGCCGGACACGAATTCGAAGGTCGCGTGGTATTCACGGGTCATGTCGGCTCCATGGCCGAAGCGTATAACGCGTTGGACGTTGTGGTGTCGGCTTCGACGTCGCCCGAACCGCTCGGAACGATGATTATTGAATCGATGACTCTGGCGCGGCCGTTGGTTGCACCCAGACACGGCGGCGCAGTTGAGATGGTTGAGCATGGGCAAACCGGATTGCTATTCGAGCCAGGCAACGCGGTCGCCCTCGCGACTGCTATCGAGCAATTCTACTTAGACTCGGATCTTCGTAATCGGTTAGGACGTGCCGCACGAGTCCGCGCGTTGGGAATGTTCTCCATCAAGCACCATACGGTGGCCGTAGAATCAATTTATGCCATGTTGCTTGGGGGGAAGATCGGGTGATGGTGACAACGTTCATCTACCGGCACCCGCGGGAACCCCGGATGCAATTACCCAAATCTTGAGCAAGCGCCATGAGCTCAATTGAAACCTATCTGCGTCAGTTCGCGTCAGAGCGCCTGATTTACCTCCCCAATCCAGGCAATGCGGGCGACTCGGTCATTGCGGCTGCCACATACCAGCTTTTCGATCGATTGGCGCTGAGCTACGAAACACCTCGCTTTGGGCGGTTTGATCCCTTGCAGAGAGTCGTTGTTTATGGCGGAGGCGGAAACTTGGTTGGCCCGAGCACGTTTTCCGCGCGAGTAGCCTGTGCACTGCACCACCGGGCCAAGCGATTCATCATACTTCCCCACACGATCAAGGACGTCGATCAACTACTGGAGTCTTTTGGACCAAATGTCGACGTGATTTGTCGTGAGCAGCATTCGTTCGCTTACGTCTCCAGTCACGCAACCAGAGCGAATGTACTGCGAATGGATGACATGGCATTTAGCCTATCACCAGATGCGATACTTACCGCCACGGCAAAGTTTAGCGGCATCGCGGAGTTGGCCCATTTCGCCAAGGAAAAGTTATTTGGTCGAGAGAACATCCCGGGCTTGGCAAACGTGTTGAGAGCATCGAACGTCAGCAGAGCCCGTCGCGCGCTTGAGGTGCTTCAGCATTCCTCTCGACTGTACTGCCTCCGTACAGACGGCGAACGGACGGACATCGCGATTCCAGCCGATAACGTTGACCTATCCAAGGTATTTGCCTTTGGAGTCGAAACTAAACCCGTAGCCACCTTGGCGACACGGGAGGTGTTACGGTTTCTATCAAGATTTGATGAGATACACACGAACAGACTTCATATGGCAATCAGTGCAGCTTTGTTGGGAAAGGCAGTCAAGTTCTATCCAAACAGCTACTTCAAGTGTCGCGCGGTTTACGACTACTCAATGAGAGATAAATTTTCAAACGTCTCGTGGGTGGCCGCGGAAAATCATTAAGATCGAGCGTAAGCACGGTGACCAGGCGACTCGGCCTCGATGATCTGACGTTCACACTCCAAGTCCAAGATACGCCCACGAGATGGCTTGCCCCATGATCACAATCTCTCCATTGCAAGGTGCTCCATCGCCCGAATACGAAGGATACTGGCGCGAATCAGCCACCATCGATGTCAGAGCAGGTGCGAAGCCGAAGATCGTCTGGATTGACATTCCGATCGAATTGCAGCCAGTTACATCAACGTTCGCTAACCATTGGCTCACTATCGGCTTTCTTATTGCTCTTGAACTCCACACTGATATCCATGTGGACGGCGAAATCGATACGTTGTTGGCGCGAAACCTGCGTGGCGTAAATTTCCTCTTCAACGACTGGTTCAAGAGTCGACATGAAGTTCATATATCGTCCGTGAAGATGGCGCGCATGCGACCCGGCAGCACTGGTCGAAATGGATTGTTTCTCTCGGGCGGCGTCGATTCGATGTTTTCGCTGGTCGGGAACGAGGAACTCGGCCTAGATCGGCACATTTCCGATCTATACTAGTCTCTGGGGCTTCGACATCCCGCTGTGGCAAGCCAGCGAATTCGCCGCTTTGCACGACTCATTGCTTCCGATCGCGGCGGCAACTGGTAAACGTCTTACACCGATTATCACCAACATGCGTACCATAGCCGAGCCGATCTGCGCAGTGGGGTGCGAAGGGGCATGGCGCAGCACTCGCAGCGATTGCCCATCTCTTGTCGCCCACCAGGACCCGAAGCTCGGATTGCTTCTAGTTTCGACTATCGCAATCTGCATCCATGGGGGTCACACCCTTTCATCGATCCATTGTACAGTTCGTCCGCTATGACTATTACTCACGACGGCGCAGCCTGGACTCGCGTTGAGAAGACCGCCCTCCTCGTGCAGCATCCCATCGCGCTCGCGTCGCTTCATGTTTGCAACAAGAACGACTCGGCAAGCAACTGTTCCCATTGCTCCAAATGTATACGTACTATGCTGACTTTGGATCTATTTGGCGCCAAGGAGAGTGCCATGTCGTTCGACTGGTCGGAATATCGGGTCGAACGAATAGAACCTCTCCTGATAAGTAATTGGCTGGACCGCGCATTTTTAGCGAAATCGCGTGCGCGGCGCGATACCACGGCAGGAAGGACATCGAGCAATTCATAGCACGCTCCTTCCGATTCTCACGATGGATGCGGCCAGTTCCGGGGCGCGTCCTTGGATGGCCCGTCACGCGAATGTATGCGAGGGCAATCAAGGCGCTAGCTGTTTAGGAGTAAGCGTCTGGTGATGCTTTCAATTACCCACAACTTTTTTTCTGAATAAATAGTTTATTGAAATTTCTTGCTGCTGTTTCTAGAATGTGAGAAAGGTAGTTTCCGTGTGCCACTTCCACACGGTGCTGAATGTCGGACAACCCTGTTCGAGAGCGCCGGCGGGAGGCTGTCGCCGACGCGCAATTGCCCAACGCGTGGGTCGATCGCCGAACTCGCTGGCTGTGAATTCGGTGATCAGCGGCTCGGGAAGCGATTTCGCTCGCTGCTCGACCAGTTGGCGGCCAGTCCCGGAGATACTATCCCGCTCGCGTGCCAGGACTCGGCCAATACAAAAGCGGCGTATCGGTTTCTCGACAACGACCGCGTCAGCGAAGCAGAGATTCTGGCCGAGCACTTCCAAGCAACGCGCGACGCAGCCTCCGCGACGGACGGCCCGATCCTGGTGCTGCATGACACGACCGAGTTCTCCTTCAAGCGCGAGGACGACTTGTTCCTTCAGCGTCCGGTTGAAGCGTTCGGCGACGCCGTTGGTCTGCGGCTCGGCGACGAAGGCAAAGCTAGGCGCGATGCCCCAGCACTCGAAGCTGCGGACCGCAGAGCGGCTGGTCAATCTACTCGCAATGTTCTGCATTCTTGGGTGGCGCATCTTCTGGCTGACGATGCTGAACCGCTCAACTCGCCACGCTGCGTCGACACTCGCGTTCACGCCGCTCGAAATCAAACTCTTGAATCAACTCGCACCTATCCGCGCGTCCCCGAAATCCCGAGGACCTGCTTCGCTGCAATCCTGCTTGACTCGACTCAACTCGCCCGCCTTGGCGGCTACCTCGCACGCTCCGGAGACGCACCGCCCGGCAACACTGTCATCTGGCGCGGAATGTCACGGCTGACCGATATCGAAATCGGTTTCCTACTCGGCGTCCAGGATGAGGTTAATTGAAAGGTTTGCCGGACGCTTACCCGGTTCCCGCACTCGAGGCGCGTATTTGAGCCACAGTCCCTACGTTCTCCTCGCCGACTTGGGAAGATTGCAGCTGCGATGCAATCACGATCATTGCCACAAGGTGATAGTAAGTCGAAATAGGCCAATCCGAGGAAAAGCCCCCCCACCGCATAGCCGACGATGCTCACCTGCACCATCGCCGTCAGGTCGGCCATCCATTGCTGTCGGGCGACCCGCGCGTCTCCCGAATCAATCGACTCGCCGATCGCCACGCGAAGCACCCGAGCAGCAGGAAGAGTCCAAGGCCGACAAAGCCATGCTCGCCGAGCATCTCGAAATAGATGCTGTGGACGTCGTGGACATCCGACAGGATTCGGCGCGTAAATGCGAAACAGCGAGCGGCTGGAATGTCTCGAATCCGCCGCCGACCAAGGGGCGGTCCTTGGCCAGATTCCATGCCAACCCCCAGGCATTGATGCGCCCCTAGCGCAGACGCATCTTGGTCGTACGTCTTGATCGTCGCCATGCGCTCAAAGTACGACTCGCGGCATGATCGAGAATGCGACGAACCCCGGCAAACACAACAAGGATCGCCGTCGCGATCTTGTTCCGGCTCTTCAGCCAAAGCAATCCACCCATCGCAGCGATCGCCACCAGCGCCCCGCGACTCTGGCTACCCATCGCAGCGATGGTCGTCAACACCATTGCGCCGCCCAGTCCCAATCGCATCCAGGCGACGTGGATCCTGCAACTGCAGGAAACGCATCAGCGGCACACACATGATCAGCGCCAGCGCCATTTCGTTGTTGCCACCGATGAACGTTCCGGCCGGCCCCTGGACGCGGAACGCACCACCGTGCACGATCGTGAAGATGCCACCCTTGATTCCATAGTAGCCAAGCGAGAGCGCGATCATCCAGACCATCGCGATCAGTCGCTCGCGCGTTAGTGATCAGCATCAACGTGACGAAGGTCATCAACTGGATCTTGATGACTTTTTCGAACTGAGGCCATGCGAGGCCCGGGAAGTAGGCGAAGCACGTTGTCACCACCATCCAGCAGATCAACATTAGCCAGGATAATCGTCTCGCGCGTCCATGGAATCTTCTTCGGCTCGCGGGAGAAGAACATCCCCAGCGATCGTGGCCAGCGCCACCATCATCGCGAACGGCATGTTGGTCGCGAATCCCCACGCCTGCTTGTGCGGATTCATGTAACTCAACCAGCACCACATGATGATGCCGAACCATGGCCGCTTGAGGATGAACGGCAAGCTGCCGAAGACGATCGCGGTGATCAGGATGTCGCGCATGTCTGACCTGCTCAGGCTGTCGGCGCCGGCGCCACGCGGCTGACGACGTAGCGAAACTTTCCGGATTTTTCGGGGGCGAGTTCGGGGACGAGGTCGACATCCACCCGTACGCCCTCGCCGAGTCGGGCACCGAGCCCCTTCTTGATCTTGCCTCAGGTTCTCTTCCACGAAGCCTGGCCCAGATACCACCATAACCTTCGTCAGGTCGAGACTCTCCTGCACGATCTTGAAGGCCGCGATCCCGGGGAGATCCCGGATCACGTAGACCAATGCCAGTCCGTGCATGACGGTGCCGTCCCGCGCAACGACAAAGTCGGTCGTGCGGCCCTGAATTTCCTTCAGCAGCGGCAATCCGCGCCCGCACGCACACGGCTTGGTGTCGAGTACGCCGATGTCGCCAGTACGGTAGCGGATGAACGGAAAGTCGCGCGTGGCGAGGTGGGTGATGACCAGTTCGCCGGGCTCGCCCTTGGCGACGGGCTGGCCTTCGGTGTCGACCACCTCGACGATGATGTCCTCGGCGGTGATGTGCATGCCGCCCTGCGGACACTCGTGGGCGATGAAGCCGGCATCGCGACCGCCGTAGCCGTTGGCCACGCGGCAGCCGAAGATACGCGAAATCGTCTTGCGCTGGTCGTCGTACAAGCGCTCCGAGGTGACGAACGCCACCTCGATGCCCAGGTCGTTCATCCGCTGCCCGCGCTTCTCGGCATGGCGCGCGATGTGCGACAGCGCCGACGGGTAGCCGAACAGCATCTTCGGGCGCATGGCGCGAATCTCGGCGACGAATCCGTCGAGCTTCGCTTCGGACATTTCGAATGCGGGAAGCAGCTTGGTGCGGATCACGCGGTCGCGCCACTGGCGCACGCGATCCTGCGCCCCCAGTTCGATCGGCGAACCCCACACGACGATCTCCGGATCGCCGATGTCGACGCCCCACCAGCGTGTCGCGCGCCACTTGGCGGCGACGTCGTGGCTTACGCGCTCCTTGCCGATGAAGAACACCAGTGGCTCGCCGCTCGAGCCGCCGGTGTTGAATCGCGCCAGATCCTTCGCCTGGTCGGATTTCAGGCGGTCGGTCTCGGCGCGGATGATGGGCTTGGTCAGGAATGGCAGGCGCGCGAGATCGGCGGTCGACTTGACCGATGGTCGGCTCGAAGCCAAGTTCTCGAAAGAGATCCCGATAGTAAGGGACATGCGTGCCGACATAGATCAACAGTTCGCGCAGGCGCTGGGTCTGCAAGGCGGCCAGCTTGTCGGCGGACCACCATTGGGTGGCCTCCAGTTCCCGGCGCACGCGAACCGAGTCGTGGCCTCTTGAGCCGCTCGTGCAGCGGAAAGAGGACGTTGGTTACGCAGCGGGTGTAGAGGCTTGTCATAGAACGTCATTCGCGGCTAAAGCCGCTCCTACGAAAACCGTGCCATATGGTGATCTTGTAGGAGCGCCTTCAGGCGCGAACCCATTCGCAACACCTCATTCGCGGCTAAGCCGCTCCTACAAACCCGGTGCCAAGCGCTGCATTCGGTCGAATTTCATGGACGACCGACGACTGCGCGAAATGCATCCACCAGCGTCGCGATCCGCTGGTCCCAGGATTGTCTTCGGCGTAGGCGCGAATTGCCGCAGGGTTCCAGTGTTTGCTCAGCGCCGTTTCGATAGCGCCGGTCAGTGCCGGAGTATCGCCGAACGGCACGACGATTCCCAGTTCCGGACGGCAAACAACCTCGCGATTGCCGCCGACGTCGGTGGTCACCACCGGCAGGCCACAGGCCATCGCCTCGAGAAAGACGTTGGCCCAGCCCTCGTTGCGGGTGGCCAGCACAAAGACATCGGCGGCCGACAGCGGTACCCGAAGTGCATCGGGAGCCAACGGCCCGAGAAAGCGCACATGGCTCGTGCAAGCCCGCCTGCGCCACCTGGTCCTGAAGCTCGGCGGTCAAATCGCCTTCGGGGCTGGGACCCCCGACGATCAGGTAGACGAGATCGGGGTACTTCGCGACCAGCGTCGGCAGGCACTCGATGACGCGGTGCATGCCCTTGCGCTCTACCAATCCGCCGACCGAAATCAGCACTTTCGCGTGCGGCGGCAGGCCGAGTTCACGGCGTGCCTCGGCGCGGTCCACCGGGAAGAACCGCTGCAGGTCGACGCCATTGCCGATCACCTGCGTTCGCTCGGACGGCGCGCCGAGTTCCAGCGCCAGCTGGCGCAGCGAACCGGACACCGAGAAGACCCGATCGGCCTGCTGCAAGCGTACGCGCGATGCGGCGGCGAAGACGCGGCTGGCGACTGTGCGGCACCTCGGTCCCGCGCATCGTCACCGTTACAGGCAATTTGAGCCAGCGGCCGATGCGCACGCGCCGCCTCGCCATCGGGATGCGCGAAGTGCGCGTCGATCACATTGATGCCGCGCTCGCGCTGCAAACGCCGCACCGTCCTGAAGGTGCACAGCGCCATCGACAAGCCGTCCAGCGATCGGCCGATGCCCGGCAGCGACAGGAAGCGCGGGCGAAAGACGTCGATGCCGTCCATGATTTCGTGGCGTGGTGCGGCGGGTCGATAGCCGGGCCGGAAGCGCCGGATCAGGCCCTGGCCCGGAAACCATGGCTGCGGCGAGACGACCGTCACCGGCAGGTGCTTCGCCACGCGAAACATGCGCTCGCGAATGAATACGCCGGCGTTGGGACGCGCGGGGCTGGGAAAGAGGGAACTCAGCACGAGGATGCGTGGGCTCAGCCACGTTCAGCCTCGGCCTTGTTGCCGACCAGCCGTGCGTAGACCGGCTCGATACCGCGCCACGCTCGCCGTCCAGTTCCGCTCGGCCTCGACAAAGCGGCGGCCGCGCTGGCGCATCGCGTCCCACTCGTCCCGCTGCTCGAGCAGATGCAGCACCTTGGCCGCGAGATCACCGGCGTCGCCGGCGCGGAACAGCACGCCGGTGTCGCCGTCGCGGATCAGTTCCTTGTGCCCGCCGACGTCGGAGGCGACCATCAGGCGTCCCTGCGCCATCGCTTCGAGCGGCTTCAGCGGGGTCACGAGTTCGGTCAGGCGCATCGAATGGCGGGCGTAGATCAGCACGTCGATGAGGTCGTAGTAGCGGGCGACGTCGGCGTGCGGAACGCGGCCGGCGAAGACGACGCGATCGTTCAGGTCGAGTTGCTTCGCCAGCGCCTTCAGCTGAGCGTCCTGCGGGCCGCCGCCGATCAACAGCACCTTGACGTCGGGCGCGCGTTTGACGATGTCCGGCAACGCGCGCAGCAGCAGGTCCAGCCCTTCGTAGGCGTAGAACGAGCCGATGAAGCCCAGGACGCGGCAGCCGTCGAGGCCGTGCTTGCGCTTGAGTTCGGCGTCGGGCTGGCCGCCGAGCGAGAACTTGTCGATATCGACGGCATTGGGGATGACCGTCACCTTGTCGGCGGGAATGCCGCGATCGACGATGTCGTTGCGCAGTCCTTCGCAGATGGTGGTGACGTGATTGGCGCGATAGACGGCCCTGGTTTCGAGCCCGCGCGTCAGCCGGTAACGCATGCCGTCTTCCCGCGTCGTGCCGTGATCGACGGCGGCGTCTTCCCAGAAGGCGCGGATCTCGTAGACGATGGGGATCCCGCGACGGCGCGCGACCCGGATCGCCGGCAGCGCGTTGAGCACCGGGGAATGCGCGTGCAGGATGTCCGGGCTTGAGCTTGGCGACGACTTCGTCCAGCCGCGTTTCCAGTGCCCGCATCAGCGCGTATTCACGGATGAGCGGCTTGTCCGCGAGGCCCGAGGCTTGCCAGCGCGTCCGGTAGAAGTGCAGGCCGTCGACGTCTTCCTCGGCCATAGTCGCGCCCAGGTGCTTGGGGCTGGTGAGGTGGAAGGTTTCCCAGCCGAGCTTGCGCTGCTCGCGCAGGATGGCGAGCGTGCGAAACGTGTAGCCGCTGTGCAGCGGGATCGAGTGGTCGAGAATGTGGAGGATGCGGAAGGTCATGGCGAGACGCCGCATGGTGCATGAGCAGAACTTGCAGGAGCTTCAGGCGCGAAAGCGTAGATGGCAGGCGAACGAATCGCGGCTAAAGCCGCTCGCACAAATTCCACCCCGCGCGTCGCTCTTGTAGGGGCGGCTTTAGCCGCGAAGGACGGTTGCAAAAAGGCATTCGCGCCTAGAGGCACTCCCACAAGCGTATGTCGCGGTCCAACGAAGGCGTCCGCGCCAGAAGGCGCTCGTGCAGACAGCCGCCGCCACGGCTCAAGTGTCTCCTGTCGGCAAGACCCTACTCCATGCAGAATCAACGGCATTGCAAACTTTCCAGTCTCGACCAAGCTATCTCACTGCCACTTCAGGCGGGGTGAGCACTACCGATCGTCGCGCAGATCGCCAGGAACCAAACGCACGCAACCCACGCAGCAAGTCACGTGCCTGCGGAAATTCGACCGTCACGCCGCCAACGGCACGACGACTTTTGCTATCTGCTTGCCAACCGCGCGCTCCGCGACTTCCAAATCATATTGCGCTTGCAGGTTTACCCAGAACTCCGGTGTCGTTCCGAACAGGGATCCGAGACGCAGCGCCATCTCCGCCGAGATGGACGCTTCGCCACGGCAAATCAAGTCGATTCGCCGCTGCGCCACGCCGATGTTCTTGGCCACGCGATAGCGGGAAATCCCCAAGGCTTCGATGAAATCCTTGAGCAATACGTCACCAGGATGCACTGGCACAAGCCGCCTACCGGTGGATACATCGGAGTAGTCGACTTTCCTGAGCTGGTCGCGCCGAATGGTCATGGTCGCCTCATTTAGTGATAGTCGACAATCGCCGCATCATGCGCATCGCCATTTGCCCAACGGAAACAGAGCCGCCACTGGTCGTTGATACGGATGCTCCACTGACCACTTCTGTCGCCCGACAGCTTTTCCAATCGATTGCCTGGGGGAGCGCGTAGATCATCGATCTCCTTCGCTGCGTCGATGGCCTTCAGTTTGCGCCGCGCAACGTCCTGCACATGCGTGGGAAGCGCTCTAACCCGGTGGCCGTCGAAGACCGCCGCAGTCTGCTTGTCGGCGAACGAGCGAATCACGGGTTAATAGTACTTCGATGCGTTAGTACCGTCAATGTGTATTATTGTGCCGCACCATGATGACCCGGATGAGGATCTTCGTAGAGGCAGCGCTCGTCGCGAGTAGACCTCGCGTGCATGGCGTTCGCGGCTGAAGCCGCTCTTACAGAACCTGACCCAACGGGCGCGGTTGTAGGAGCGGCTTTCGCCGCGAAAATTGTCTTGGGCACACCCATATCCTGGTCAGCGTGGATCGAGGGCCTGTTAACGCTACGGGAGGACTCGCGCCGGGTGCGGGCAGGGCGCAGGGCAAGGCGCGAACGAGGACGTGTGCTCGATGCACACGACGAGTGAGCAACGCAGCCCTGCGCCCTGCCCGCACCCGGCCCGGAGGGTGATCTCGACAAACGGGCGTCCGCCGCGTTGCAAATGCTCGCCGTAGTCGGCACTACGCCTGCGCTTTGCGCCTTGCGGGCGCCCGTTTGTCGAGTCACGCGAACCCTCCCGTAGCGTTAACAGGCCCTAATTGCCCGCCTGATTTACCCAGTTCTCGACCCGCAAATCGGGAACGCGGCGAAACTCGGATTCATTGTTCGTCACCAACGTCAGCCGGCTTGCACGGGCGTGCGCGGCAATCCAGAGATCGCTGCCTCCGATCGGAGTGCCGGCAGCGGTCAGAAGTGCACGTATGGCGCCGTAGTGTGCCCCAACCTCGGGCTCCATCGGCAATACGGCAACGGCTTCGATCATTTTGCGAATCGTGGCAATGGCTTGACTCGATGTCGAGCTGCGTGCGGCGCCGTAGAGCAGTTCTCCATAAGTGATCAACGACATCGCGACATCTCCCGCGCGCAGCGACTCGAAACGGGTGAGCACCTCCGGCGGCTTGCGCTTGGCAATGTAGATACAAATGTTGGTGTCCAGGAGGTACCGAGCCATCAGAGCACCTCGCGCTCCTGCGGCAGGTCGTCCTCGCGGCCAGCGCTCATGAAGTCCTCAGGCAGGGAAGCGAGCAAACGAAAGCCATCGGCGGGCGTCAACTGTCGCTCCCGCAGAATGACCTCGTCACCCCGACGAAGTATCTCGACTTCGCTGGTCGAAAAGCGGAACTCCTTCGGCAGGCGCACTGCCTGGCTGTTGCCGGACCGGAAAACGCGGGCGGTGGTCATGGGCGGCCCCTCAGAAAAGATATACACACAGTATATACATTTTTGGTGGGCGCGTCCTCTTTCAGGCTGGTGTCCGCTGCGACTTCTGGAGGTTGCGTCTGGCGACGTGCAGGTTCGGACCAGCATCCAGAAAGGTACCGAAGCATAAAAGCAAATCACGTGCCTGTCGCAAGCCTTGCAATCCATCCCGAACAATGCTTCCTGGAACACACGGGGCATACCGCCCGGTGGTACCGGCCGATCCGCGACGTTCGCACGAATTGGCCGTTTCGTCTAGAATGGTCGAAATGCCCACGGAGGACTTTATGTCTTCAATCGTCTATCGCAATCGCGAAGGCAGCCTGGTCGATGTCCTGTCCGTCACCGCGACCCAGCTCAAGAACCATTTTGGCAGCATCTTCGAGCAGACGGTTGCGGGCGGCGTCGTTGCCATCACCAAACACGCTCGTCCCAGGGCAGTCCTGCTCTCCTATGCCGAGTTCGAGGCGTTGACCAAGGCGCGCACCACCTCGCTGGCTGATCTGAGCCAGGAATTCGACGATGCCCTGCTCGCCCGGATGCAAACGCCGGCGGCAAGAAAGGGCTTGGCTGCCGCCTTCGAGGCCACGCCACTGGAACTTGGCGAGGCGGCCGTACGCGCGGCGAAAGAGCAGCGATAGCTCTTGACTGTACGGTCGAACATCTACGTCCTCGCGGGCGTAAACGGCGCGGGCAAGAGCAGTATCGGCGGCGCGACCTTTCGAGCGCTGGGCGGAGACTACTTCAATCCCGACGAGTTTGCGCGTGTGCTCATGCAGCGCCGCACAACCCTCAGCCAAACGGAAGCCAATGCGGTGGCGTGGCTTCATGGCAGGACATTGCTCGAGCGTGCCATCGAGCAGCATCTCGACTTCGCGCTCGAGACAACGCTGGGCGGAAGCACCATTCCGAAGCTGTTGTCGGCGGCGGCGTCCGATCGAATCGCGATCCGGGTCTGGTATGTGGGTTTGGCAAGTGCCGAGCTGCATATCGCCCGTGTTCACGCTCGCGTCAACCGGGGCGGGCACCCGATCCCGGAGGCGGACATCCGTCGTCGCTTCGAACACAGCCGCCTCAACCTGATTGAATTGCTGCCACGCCTTGCCGCCTTGCGGATGTACGACAACAGCGTCGAAGCCGACCCGGCGGTGGGGCAAACCCCGACGCCCACGCTGGTGCTGCGCATGGAGCACGGTCTGATCGTCGAGCCCAAGGATCTCACCCGCACGCCGGATTGGGCGAAACCTGTCGTTGCCGCCGCTCGACGGTGCTGACTGGCCCCACGCTCACGTCGTTTGGCAGTGCCCCCTCCGTTGGTATCTGTTGTCGATAATCATCGAAACCCGAGCAGGTGTGATCACGCATAACGGAGCCGGGGGGCGGAAGGTGTTTCAGAAATACGCTATCAAAAACCGCTTGCTTTGCTTGCAGAAAATGCTATCGTACGACCGTGAAGACGAGACACCGCAAGACGCTTCTCGCGATCTACGCAAAACCGACTTCAGGGTCCGTCGTCTTCGCCGACATCGAGGCGCTGTTGGCAGGACTGGGCGCGACTATCGCCGAACGCGAAGGCTCCCGGGTGAAATTTTCCTTGCGTGGCGTGGAGTGGCACGCGCATCGACCCCACCCCGGCAAAGAGGCCCGGAAGTACCAGGTGGAAGGCGTGCGCGAGTTCCTGGAACGACTGGAGATCAAGCCATGAGCAGCATGACCTACAAGGGCTACACCGCCCGCATCGAGTACGACCAGCGCGACAACATCTTCGTCGGCCGCGTGCTGGGCGTGAAGGCCATCATCGGCTTCCATGGTGAGACGGTGTCCGAGTTGCACGCCGACTTCAAGGCGGCAATCGATCTCATGATCGAGGATTGCAAGGCGCGTGGCGAAGTTCCGGAAAAGCCTGCCAGCGGCAAGATGATGCTACGGGTTCCGCCCGAGGTGCATGGTGCCGCACTGGTGGCGGCACAGGCGGAAGGCGTTAGTCTCAATCAATGGGCAACGGAAGCGCTGCGCGAGGCCGCGCGGGCTTGACGGTGCCGAAATATCCGCCGAGCGCGCGCTGAAGCCAACAACACCCGGGCCGAACAGTCGCCGGTGGAACGGTGCATCCGGCCACGCCCGCGGGGTTTCCCGCTTGAGTTGCGCCGGCAGCACCGGACGCGGACGGCGATAACCTCGCTGCTCGAGGAAATGTCCATTGATGCGCATCTATTTTCGCGTATGAAATAGTCCAATAACAATTAGTTTTTTATTGTTAAATATAGTGTTTTTGTAATATAAGCTAATACAAACGCCTATATTAACTACCCGCGAAGCCATGCGCCCCCGCAACCAGCGAGCCCGCGACCTGCTGCTGCCCACGCTGAGGAGAATGCCGCGGGCGAGCGTTTCCGAGCTGGCAGCGGTACTGGGCGTCGCGACGCCCACGCTGCACAAGCTACTGCGCGAGTGCCCCGCCGGGTCGGTGGTGAGCGGCGGGCGCTCGGTGCGCACTCGACACGCGCTCAGGCGACCGCTGAGGGGGAGCCTTGCGGACATCCCGCTTTACGCGATCGACGCAGCCGGGAACCCTGCCCTGCTCTCGAACCTCGCGCTGATCCATCCCCAAGGCACGCAGTTGCGCCTGGAGCAAACTGGATGGCCGGTTCCCCCGGAAGCCCGAGACGGGTGGTGGGATGGACTTCCCTACCCGCTGTACGACATTCGACCGCAAGGCTATCTCGGACGCAGCTTCGCGCGCGCCGAGCACGTCAATCTCGGCGTATCTCCCGATCCGGAAGAATGGACGGACGAAGACATCGTCTTCGCGTTGAGCCAGGCGGGTGCCGACACGCCCGGCAATCTCATCCTGGGCGACACCGCGTACGCACGATGGCAGCGCAGCAAGATCGACGCCTGCCGAACCGGTAGGCGATGCTGACATCGGCCGCCACTACGTTCAACTTGCCGAGCGCACGCTTGCCGGTGGCGTCGCCGGCTCCAGCGCCGCGGGCGAGTTTCCCAAGTTCGCGGCGCTGCGCCGGGAGGCGCAAACAACGCCCCGGGTTCTGGTGAAATTCTCCGGCGCCGGAGGGTCGGCTGCCGAGCAGCGATGGTCCGACCTCCTGGTGTGCGAACACCTGGCGCTCGATTGCGCCGCACGCATGCCGAACGTTTCGAGCGCGCGCACGCGTATCGTCCGGCACGCCGGCCGCACCTTTCTCGAATCCGAACGCTTTGACCGCATCGGGCTGTTCGGCCGGCTGCCGATCTGCTCGCTCGAAGTCATCGCTGCAGCGTTCGTGGGCAGCAAGCTCAGCGACTGGCCCGCGCTGGCCACGCTGCTGCAGCGCGAAGGCCTGCTTGCGGCGGAGTCCGTCCGGCAGATCGAATTGCTCTGGTGGTTCGGCCAGCTGATCGCCAATTCGGACATGCACCTGGGCAACCTGAGTTTTCGAGTGTCCCCCGTGTTGACGGTGGCCCCGGCATACGACATGTTGCCGATGCTCTACGCGCCGCAACGAGGCGGCGAAGTGCCGCCGCAGCGTTTCGATCCGGCACTGCCTTCGTTGGCACAAGCGGAAGCGTGGCGCACCGCCGCGACGCAGGCCATCGAGTTCTGGCAGCAGGCGAGCATCGATACCCGGATCAGCGAACCGTTTCGCTCGACGTGTTCCGCCAACGCGCAGCGGGTTCGGTTGCTGGCCGAGCGGGTGTAGGGGCCTGCCTCAGCAAACCCGGAAGCGGAAATCGACGTCGACTGGTGGCCGCGTTTTTTCCGGCGTGATACTGATCGCGCCGGAGGCCAAAGTGGAAGATCACTTTCCCCGCAGCGGAACGCCGATGGATTTCGCAGCCGCGCGCAGCTGCTGATCGAGCGAGGCCAGCGGAAGGCTAACGCGCTGCGCCAATTCGAGGTACGCAGCGTCGTACAGCGTCAGGTTGCAGCGTTCGGCCAGCTTGAGCGTCGCGGCCCACGCGTGGCGATCGGTCTCCGGATCGACATCAATCGGCAGCGAGCGAAGATCCGCCAACGACGCGTCGCGAAACCTGGCGTCGATCCGTCTGTGTCGCACCGCCATCTGCAATGCGTTGGCTATCTCCAGTCGCCAAAGCGATGGAACCACCGCCCCCGACTCTGCCACCTGCCGCAGCACTGCATCGGCAAGCGCAGATCGCTCGTCCTCAAAGAACCACGCCAGCGTAAGGGAGCTGTCGAGAACCAGGCTCACCGACGGCCCTCGGCGACGAGATCCTTGATCTTGAGACCGCCGAGCGTCACGCCCGCGCGACGGGCAATGATACTGGCGGCCGCTCGCGCGGCTGTTGCGCTGTCAACGCCGGGAACGTTCGGGACGAGCCGCGCAACCGCCTTGCCACGGCGGGTGATGAGGACCTCCTCGCCGTTTTCAACCCAATCCAGCAAGGTCCCCAGCCGGTTCTTGGCTTCGAATGCTCCCACTTCGCGCATGGTTCCTCCTGCCAATAAGCTAGACAACAAGCTGGATTGTATCATCGGACAAGTTCGTGTCCTCTCCGAAATTGCCAAGTCTGCCTGAGTGCAATTTCTTGACATCCGGAACGAATTGCCGAGCGATCTGCTTCAGCCCGACGCAAACGGATTGCGCAGGGTGAGCTGACCATCGATGACCTGACCGTCCTGCATGTCCTCGGTGAGCAGCGTGACGCACCCTGCCAGGAGCGCCGACGCAACGATCATCCCGTCGTATACCGACATCCCGTAGCGCTCGGCAGTTTGCAGTCCGCGTGCGTGCGTCTCCACGGTCAGCGGCGCCACCGAACACACACGCCGCAGTTGCGTGGTTGTGTCGATGACCTCCTGCCAGGAGAACCCAAGCTTGCGGCGAGCGACACTGGCCAGCTCATTCAACACCTGCACGCTGATCAGTCCGCCACTTGCCAACAACTCCTCCGCACGACCGGCTTTGGCAGTATCCGCAGAAAACAGATGCAGAATGACGTTGGTGTCGAAGAAAGTGTCAGCGGCGCTCATTCGCGTCGAGCCGGTCGAACTTGAAGTCGGCGGGTAGCCGACCGCGATATTTTCTCAAGCGCGCCAGAATATCGCGTCGGCGAGGCGCCCTGATCACCTCGAAATTGCGCGCTCCGGCTACCACGATCTCGATGTCATCGCCTTCCTTGAGCCCGAGCGCCTCCACCACTATCGCTGGCAGACGCACTGCCAGACTGTTGCCCCACTTCGAAACCTGCATTGCGCACCCCTTATGATATACATTTTGTATTGTATATCCTCCAAGCTGCGCGTCAATGCTGCGTTCGATCTACTTCCGTCATCGGCGGATCGTGCGAGCGGTTGCCAGTGGCAGGAAAAGCGTTCTTGGCGAGTCCGCGAGCGGGACGAATCCGTGGTACCGGTAGAAGGCGGTCGCGGTCTCATCTTTGGCATCGACCACCAGCGCAAATGCGGCGACCCCAGAATCGATACTGCGGGACAATGCATCGGCCAATAGTGCAGCGCCGAGTCCCCGGTTTCGAACTGCCCGATCAACCGCCAGTCTGCCCATGCGAATAGCCGGCACGGTCGGGTACCTTGGCAACTTCCGGGCAACCGGTTCCGGAAGTTCCGTCAGCAGTACGCTGGCAGCCGCCAATGTGTAGAAACCTGCAATTCGGCCATCCAGACTCAGCGCAACAAAACAGGAAGTGATGCGGCGACGGACGTCCTGGGACACCCGCTCGTGAAAATAGCGGTCCAGCGGGTCGACTCCGGAACAAAACCCTTGCCGCTCCATATCCGGATCAAGCGGTGCGATCCGATACACCGCTCAGCCCGGCGTGATTAATTTTCGCCGACGAGAAAAGGCGCGCTTCAATGCCACATTGGGCATCGGAGGCGTGATCAGCGCGCGGACGAATTGATCCTGATCGGCCATCGTCAGCGCAATGACATCTGCCCGCCGAATGGTGCGCTGCGCAGCTTCCTGCACTGCGGCAATCACAAAATCCGTAATCGTGCGATCTTCCAATGCCGCAGCGCGCTTGAGCGTGGCGTGCAACTCCGCGCTGATACGCGCTTCAAGTCGGGCGGTAGTGGAAACCGGTGGCATCGCATCTCTCCTTGCCGCGATTGTACGGCTTTTTGCCGTACGCCACAAGGTTGACGCCGTGGGACTCCCGTCGTGCCAGCCGGAAAAGGCGTTCGCGCCTGAAGGCGCTCCTACAAGAGTCTCCACCACCGACGCGTCTCTTTATGAGCGGCTTTAGCCGCGAAGAGCATTTGGGCCCCAAGGACCTCCTACAGCGCACCGCGCGCGTCCCCCATCACATTGCGCAGGAACGCGTCGAACATCAGCAGCGTCCACAGCGGCGAACTGTAGTCGCTCTTGCCCGACTGGTGCGCATCGACGAGATGGCGGAGATAGGGCTCGTTGAACCACCCGGTGCCGAGCAATCGCGGGCCGAGGACCGATTCCCGGACCCGTGCCTTGAGCGGTCCGCGGAACCAGCGCGCCAGCGGAACGCTGAACCCCATCTTCGGCCGGTACATGATCTCCTGCGGCAGGTGCGGCTCCATCGCCTTCTTCAGCAGGAACTTGCCCTCGTTGCCGCGCACCTTCAGGTCGACCGGCAGCGTGGCCAGCCACTCGATCAGCGGGTGATCCATCAGCGGCTCGCGCACTTCGAGCGAGTGCGCCATGCTCGCGCGGTCCACTTTGGTGTTGATGTCGCCGACCAGGTAGGTCTTGAGATCGAGGTACTGGATCATCGACAGCGCGTCGTCGGTGCCGGCGCGCGTGGCATGGCGATCGAACACCTCGAACGCGTCGTAGCCGCCCAGTTCGGCGCGCAGCCTGGCGCTGAACAACTGCCGGCGCATCGGCGCGCGCATGATCGACACCGAGTGGAAGTACGCCTCGACCGAGGTGCGCGCCATGCCCTCGAACGTGGTCTTGCCGCGCAGCACGCGCGGCGCCCAGTCGAGCTTGGGGTAGATTCTTCCCAGCATGCCGAATACGGGGCGACGTAACGCGAGCGGCAATGCCGAGCGCATCCGCTCTTCCATCAGGTGCAGTCGATAACGCCGGTAGCCGCCGAAGCTCTCGTCGCCGCCGTCGCCGGACAGCGCGACGGTGACGTGCTTGCGCGCGAGCTGGCACACGCGATAGGTGGGAATCGCCGAACTGTCGGCGTAGGGCTCGTCGTAGAGAGTGGCCAGCGTGTCGATGAGGTCGAAGTCGTCGCTCTCGACGCGGTCGACGAAGTGGCGCGTGTGGTAGCGGTCGGCCACCTGCTGCGCGAAGGCGGACTCGTCGAACTTGGGGTCGGCAAATGCGATCGAGCAGGTGTTGACCGGGTCGGCGGAGACGCCCGCCATCATCGCGACGACGGCGCTCGAATCGACCCCGCCGGAGAGGAACGCGCCCAGCGGCACTTCGGAAATCATCCGCAGCTTGATGGATTCGCGCAGTCGGCGTTCGAGTTCGGTGCAGGCTTCGGGCAGGCCAATCCTGTTGTCGAGCGAGAACTTGACGTCCCAGTACTCGCGCGGCTCGGGCAGCGGCTGTCCGCGCCGCACCACCAGCGTGTGCGCGGGCGGCAATTTCTTCGCCCCGCGAAAGATCGTCCGCGGCTCGGCCACGTAACCCAGCGCGAAATACTCCTCGATCGCATACGGATCGATGTCGCGCTCCAGGCCGCCGTGCGCCAGCAGCGATTTCAACTCGGAGCCGAAGAGCAGCGTGCCGTCGCGCAGCACCGCATAGAACATCGGCTTGACGCCGAGCCGGTCGCGGGCGAGGAACAACGTCTGCTGGTTGCGGTCCCACAGCGCGAACGCGAACATGCCACGGAAACGCGTCACGCACGCCTCGCCCCAGGCCTCCCACGCGTGAACGATCACCTCGGTGTCGCTGCGGGTGTGGAAGACGTGGCCCAGCGCTTCCAGTTCCGGCACCAGTTCCTGGAAGTTGTAGATCTCGCCGTTGAACACGACGCAGACGCTGCCGTCCTCGTTGAACAGCGGCTGCTGGCCGGTGGCGACGTCGATGATCGACAATCGCCGATGGCCGAAGCCCAGGCCCGGTTCGACGTGGACGCTGCCCTCGTCCGGGCCACGGTGGTGCTGCGATTCGTTCATTCGCACCAAAGCCGCGCGATCGATGTCGCGCTTGCCGCGGGTGTCGAAGATGCCGGTGATGCCGCACATGATCGATCCGAGTCAGCGGATAGAACGTGTGGGAGCGGCTTCAGCCGCGAACGCAATTGCGTGACCGCCATTCGCGGCTGAAGCCGCTCCTACAGTACGCGTGCCACCGCGCAGGTTCGCGGCTGAAGCCGCTGCTACGAAAATCGAATCATCCTTCATGGTTCTGGGCCATCTTCGCCTTCTGCGGGTGCGTCGCCACGCCCGCCTCCGACAATGCGCGCTCGTACATCGCACCGTAATCGTTGACCATGCGTGCGAGGCTGTAGCGGCGCTCGGCCGCGTGCCTTGCGGCAGCCGCATGCCGGCGCGCCACGACCGCATCGTTGAAATACGCAAGCACTCCCTGTGCCAGTGACTCGCTGTCGGCAGCCGGAACCAGCGTCCCGGTGAGTCCGGGTTCGATCAGTTCCGCATTGCCGCCCACGCGGGTGGCGACGATCGGCAGGCCGGTCGCCATGGCCTCGAGGATGGTGTTCGACACGCCTTCGGCCAGCGACGGCAGCGCGAAACAGTCGAGCCCGCGCATCACGTCGGCGACGTCGGCGCGCTCACCTGCGAGCCACACTCGGTCGGTGACCCCGGCTTCCTCGACGATCCGCGCGATGTCGTTGCGCAGCGCGCCGTCGCCAACCATCACCAGCCGCATGCGTTCCGTCGCGGCCGGTTGCAACTCAATGGCGCGAAGGAACGCGTGCACCAGATTGACGGGATCCTTGACGCGCTCCATTCGCCCGACGGTTCCGACCAGCCAATGTCGGCCGGCGTCGAACGGACAACCCGGAATCGGAACGCGCGCCCCGCGCGCACGACCGAAACGCTCGGTGTCGACGCCGTTGTAGATCTGCTCGATCTTGCCGGAAGGAATCCCGACCGCACGTTCGAGATAGGTTTCCAGGTGTTGCGACAGCGCGACATAGCGCGTGACAAACGGCTGGTAAAGCCGCCGGACGATGCGGTAGCGCTTGCGCTTCCCGGCCGGATCCTGCATGTCCCATCCATGCTCGCCGTGGATCCGCACCGGCACGCGCGCCGCCCACGCGGGAACGACCGCCTCCAGCGCCGCGAGATTGCGCGTGTGCACGATCGCCGGCGCGAGCTTCCTGAACAGGCGGTAGATGCGCGGATAGTCGCGCACCATGTGTCCCGGTCCGCGGCCCAGTGCGATGGTCTCGACATCGGTGCGCTGGATTCTTCGGGCGAACTCCTCGGACACGTCGGTCAACGAGACGATGGCGTGCCGCCAGCGATCTTCGGGCAATCGGTTGATGAGGTTGACCACACCGTTCTCGAGCCCGCCCACGCCGAAGCGGTACACGACGTGGACGATCAGCGGAGGCGCCGGGCGCTGCATGATCAGCGTGCCGCCCCGGCCTTGTTGGCAGCCGAAGTCTCGACCTGCCGCAGTGCCTGGTGAATCGCGGGCTGCATGTCGCGCAGGAACGAGCGCAGCGTCTCTTCGGCGGCGGCGGTCTCGGATTCGTACGGGGTGGCGACGATCACCGCCGCACCGCTGTCGCCGCGCCCCAGCAGCTTGTCGCGCGCCAGCAGCAGCTTGGCGACATAGCGATTGGTCAGATCGCGATCCGCAATGCGGTACCAGTCCCAGATCAACAGCCGCTGCGCCGGGGAGCGCAACAGCGACTGTTTGATATCGGTCGGGCCATCTGCCAAAGGCTCGGTCCGCGCACTCTCTCCGACCTGCGACCACACCGGATGCTTCTGTACCACCATGATGTTCTGCGACGTGACCAGCTCCGACCCCGGCAGCTGGTGGCGGTAATAGCCGAGGTGGAGCACGACCACGCGATCGCCCTTGCGGTAGGTCTGGAACATTCCGGCCGTCGGCTCGAGATATCGCGGACGCCAATCGGTGGCGGGTGCCGATTCGAGCGTCCATCCTCCGGTCGGCACGGGAGCCGCAAGCGTCAATGTCGCATCGGTGCGCGCGCGATCCATCCACGCGGCGTATAGCGGCCAGGCGGCGGCGATGGCGATGGCGAGGGTCGCGACCGCAATCGCCTGCGTGCGATTGACGGGCACGGCTGTCGCGGACTTGCGTCACGGTCAACGGCACGACGGGCGGCACGTCCGGTTCCGGATCGCGCCAGTACGACCCGATCCAGAACAACAGCAGCATCACGATGCCGAAGAAGACCCAGCCGTAGATCAGGTGGTCGACGCCCAATGCGAGCTTCATGTCGGACAGATGCGCGATCATGACGATCATGTAGGCGCGCATGCCGTTGGCGATGATCGGGACGACGACCGACATGCCAATGAAGATCAGACGCTTGCCCAAACTCTGATAGGTGAGATAGGCGTAGAGCGTGCCGACGGTGATCGACGCGATCAGGTAGCGCAGGCCGCTGCACCCCTCGACGACCGACCACTGTCCGGACGGAATGGTGAAGAACGTCCCTTCGCGATAGACGGGGATGCCGGTGAGCTTCAGCGCCGCAACGGTGAAATCGGCAGTGAAATCCATCAGCGGCGGGATCAGTCCCTCGCCGACGGGAACGCCCAGAAACAGGAACGCCAGCGGAAAGGCCATCGACCACGCGACATGGCGCCCGGCGATGGCAATGACGACCGCCGGAATCATCGCCACGAACGCGAATTGCTGGATCACCTGCACCTTGCCGGCACCCGCGATCAGCCACCCCAGTCCAGCAGCCGGCCAGCAACGCGCATCCAAGCCAATCGGTGACCGGAGTCTCGCGCGCAATCAGATGCCGCCGCGTCCAGATGAGGTAAAGCACGATGGGCACGATCAGGAAGCCGTGCGCGAAGGTTTCGGATCGGTCCCAGATGGCCACGATCGACTGCGCCGTCGGCCAGTACAGCGCGACGAGCGCGCCCAGTGCCAGGATGAGGAGCGGCAACGTGGTGCGCCACGAAGTGGCCGTGGGCAGTGGTATCAATGTATCGTCAGGAAGAGGGTTGCGACGCATGGCGTTATGCAAGGGCATCAATCGGAAGGATGGGCAACATTTTTTTGATTCGGGACCGTAAGCCGCCAACCCACGGTTTTCGTCGGAGCGACTTCAACCGCGGCTCCGCAAATACTCGGCAGAGGCGCGCCCTGCAAGCAACCCGGCCACCGAAATATCTTCATCGACACTCAGCCAGCGGATTCCCTCTCCCTCACCGATCAATTGATATCGGCCACGCTCCTCCGGCTTGGCCGCTGCCAAGCGTGGAAACCAGACCAACGGCACCGACAGGGTCCGCCCATCGGTCAACTGCACGACCAACTCGTCTTCATCACAGCGGACTCCCGCCGCCCGCGGCACCGACTCAACGACCAAAGTGCTCATTCCATGCCTCCTCAAATGTCGTCTTGTATTCAATGACCAAACTCGCAATTCGCGTCAACTCGTTGGCCGCGAAGCCAGTGCTCCGTGCCAACGATGTCGGCTCCAGCCAGAATTTTGCGACGGCGCGATCACGCTGAACGTGAATGTGCGCCGGTTCCCCATACTCATTCGAGTAAAAGAAGAACCGATACGCCCCAATGATCAAGATCGTGGGCATGATCAGTTCCGTACCGACACAACAGCGCCGATTTCGGCATTTCTGCTTTCGGCGACTGAATTGGCAGGTTCAGGCTCGTCGAGCTTGCAGTTCACCGCTCCCGCCTGCAGCCAACGATCGAATCGGGATAGTCGCGCGTCCCAATCGTAATGCGCAAGCACGCGGGCGCGTCCCGCCGCACCCATGCGCACCGCACGTGCAGGATCGCGCAGCAAGGCGTCGACGCGCGCCACGAAATCTTCGGTGTCGGCGGCGACATCCAGATCCACACCCGCGGCGGCGTCGATGCCGGACGCGCAGTCGGCAGACACCACCACCGGGCGTGCCATCGCCATCGCTTCGAGCACCTTGTTCTGGATGCCGCGCGCGACGCGCAACGGGGCAACGACGACGGCAGCATGCGCAAGGTAGGGGCGCACGTCGGGCACCGTGCCGCTGACCGCGACCCCGTCGCCGGCCAGCGCCTGCACCGCCGGGGTGGGGCGCATGCCGACGATGTGGAAGCGGACATCGGGATGGGCCTCGCGCAGCCGGGGCAGGACCTCGGCGGCGAACCAGACCACGGCGTCGACATTCGGCCAATAGTCCATCGCTCCGGTGAACACGACGGGAACTTCGCCAGCGGCGTAGGGCGACGGAAAGGCGTGCTCCGGTGAGAAATAGTCGGCATTCACGCCGTTGCCCGCGGACTCGACCTTGCCCGCGCATTCGGGGGCAAGGCGGGAGAAGAGCTCGACCTCGGCGTCGGTGACCAGGAACGAGTGCGCAGCGCGCGCCACGACAGCGCGCTCGAACGCGAGCAGCATCCGCCCTTCGCGGCGGTAGAGCCACGACAGCGGCCAACTGTGCGCAGATGCGTATTGGGTCCACTTGGCGGAGTCGACGTCGACCAGATCGACCAGCAGCGGAGCCTCTGCGCGCGTATCGACGTACTGTGCCATCGGCGACGAAAAGACCACCGCTGCATCCAGACGTTGCTCACGCTGGACCTTCTCCACCCATCGCGCCAGACCGGGGTGGCGGTAATAGCTCAGCGTGAGCGCTTCCCCGCGCAGCAGTCCGGACAGGCTGCACAGCTTCGCGACAGCGGGGTTCAGGCGCTCGACGTGGACGTCGGCGCACAGCGCGCGCAGGGCGTCGACGTGCTGCTCGTCGGCAGGATCGTCGATGAACGTGCCCAGGAAGACCCGATGCCTTGCCGCGAGATGCTTCAACAGGTGGAACGAGCGAACCTTGTCCCCCTTGTTCGGAGGGTAAGGCAGGCGATGGACGAGGTAGAGGAGGTTGGACAAGGGTACGGCTGGCGATCATTAAGTGTGCGGGCGACGGCGTCGGGTCGAAGAAAATGGATCAGGCAGCTGCGAGATTGATGCTCGCCTGCACTTCGTTCCAGGGCGTGGTTAAACGCCGACCCTGTCGTACCAGAAGCCCACCGGCCTCCAGGGCACAGACATCCTGATGCACGTTCTTGTAGTCGCGCTGCAGCACAGTCGCCAAGTCGCGCACATTCGCGGCACCATGCTGGCGAACGTAACGCAGCAGTTCCAGCCGCCGCGGCGAAAGTGTCTCGGTCATCGCCTGGAAGCTGAGGAAAGTGACGTGCGCCTCGTCGACGAACTCCCCGGCCTCGGCGCGGTGCCAGGCATCGACAAAGCGACGGCCCATATCGACGATGCCGTCAACGTGCACTTGGATCTTCTTGGTCATGACAAGCGCTCAAACCGGCGAGGATTGCGCCAACGGGATGCACAGCAATGCCTATGCCGCTTCGACAACGCGAACGTCGAACGTCACTTTGAGCCAATTTCGGATGGCAGAGAAAATGGCAGCCAGGTTATCCATGCGGGGATTGCCTTGCGGAGAGAGCATGCGGTGGAGACTCTTGCTTGGCCTATGGGTCAGTTCGGCAAGCGCCTCGAACCCTACGGTTGCATTGACGAGATCGCGAAGAATCAGGCGAGCCGCGTCAGGCTCTCCACTGAGAAATAGAGTAGCCGCCTCGTCCAGCAGCGCGTTAGCAAATGCCGGATCGCGCTTGACGCGCTCGACGATGGTGTGTTTGAAGTCGCGGGTAAGCGTCATGGTTTTTTTCGTCCTCGCGAACGTATTCCTTGATGTCGATCTTCACTGAATCAATAGTAACATATACGTTACCTTATGGCAAGCGCCGGACCCAGACACCGACGTAAGTGGTCCAGCTGTGGAGCGCCGCGCTCGTTCGCCAGCGGCCGCTGTATCGCTCACCCCAGATACCGCACAACATGCGGCCCCAGCGCATTGGCCACGCCGATCGGCAATCGCTGCCACGCCGCGATCATCAACCGGTATTTGGGATTGAGCGGATTGTTCTGCGGCACCGCATCGCGCTTGTACAGGCAATATTCGTAGTGCAGCTGCTGCGGTTCGAAGCCCCAGTTCTTCTTGAATGCATACGGTCCGGTGTCCTTCTTGCTGCGGCCGTAATCGAAGACCTTGAGCCCGCGCTCGCAGGCGCGCCGCATCAGCTCCCAGTACTTGAAATCGTTGGCGGCGAGATCGCGCGCGGCCACGTCGTCGCCGGCGTAGTACGGCAGCACCTCGTCGCGGAAGTAGAAACTCAGCACGCTGGACAGCGGCTTGCCGCCGGCGTCGGTCACCGTGAGCACTTCGGCGTCGGAGCCAAACTCCCGCAGCAACGCCTCGAAATAGTGCCGCGAGTACGGCGGCGTCCCATGCCGGTGCACGTTGTCGGCGTAGAGCGCGAAGAAGCGCTCGGCAGTCGGATCGATCACGCTCTTCAATTCGTTCTTGATGCCCTTGCGCACCATCGCCCGCTGCTTGCGCGGGATGGCCTGCAGGTTGGCATCGACGTCGGGCAGGATCTCCTTGCGGAAGGTGACGTAGAGATCCTGCGCCGGCCAGTCGGCGTGACGCGGCGCGACGTTGCGCAACTCGAGGTGATCGACGCCGAGTTGCCGGGCCAGTTGCTGCGCGTGCGCCTCGAGCGCGGCGCCCGCCTCGTCATCCAGCGTTGCGACTCCGCCGTAGACGGCGAACGGCAGGCTGACCAGCGCGTTGCCGAACAGCAGGCTCTTCACCTGCGCCAGCGGCAGCACGCCGACGACGACACCTTCGCGCTCGGCGTACAGATAGTGGGTGCGATGGCGGAAGACGTCGGCGATGATCCGCTGCCAGCCCGCACGGTGAAAAAAAGTCGCGGCGGGACACCGCGCCACGAACGCGTCCCAGCGCGCGCCCATCGTGCGATCGTCGGGCGCGAGCGTCTTGACGAGCGGCGGCGCCATCGCAACTGCGGGCTCGCGAACGGGAAGGTCGCGCATCGTCATCGCCAGGGCTGTATCGCCGATCGCGAACGTCACGTCAGGACCGCGCGCGCGACTGACCGTAATACGTTTCGCCCCCGTCGACCCCGCCATGACCACCGGCCGCCTGCTGCACCACGACCCTGTCTTCGCCCAGCGGCGGTTCTCCGCGGTCTGCGCGCTCGGCGGACACCTGCGCCAGCGGCGGCCATTGTTCGGCCGCGGGCTCGCCGTCGATGGGAAAAGCCTCGTCGACACGGCCCCACACGAAATCCGCCAGCAGACGCCGCAGACGGTGTTCGGTGCGGCGCAGGTTGAGGTAATGCCGAAACCGCGTCTTGCGGTCCACGCCCGAGATCCGGGGCTGCTCGACATCGATCTCCCAGGGGTGAAAGTAGAAGATCGCGGCCTGCCCATCGGTGCCGTTGATCCGGCGCACCATCTGCCGCGTCATTGCGTACGGAAGCAGGCGAAAGAAACCGCCCCCGCCGGCGGGCCAGTTGCGCTGGCCGATGCGCACCGTCGAGATGGGGATCTCGAGCAATTCCGGACGCACGAAATGCGCGAAGCGCGGCGCCTCGGGCATGCCGTAGTGGTCGTGCCGCACCGGATAGATGCTGGAACTGTACTTGTAGCCGGCGCGCGACAGGCAATCGAACGCCCATGGATTATCGTTGTTGATCGAAAAACTCGGCGCGCGATAGCCGCGCACCTCGACGCCGGAGAGGTCCTCGAGCACCAGCTTGGCAAGATCGACGTCGGCAAAGAACGCGTCCTCGGTCTGGTCGGTCGCGCGGTGGTGGCCGAAGCCGTGGCTCGCCAGTTCGTGTCCCGCGTCGACGACGCGGCGCACCAGTTGCGGATAGCGCTCCGCAATCCAGCCCAGCGTGAAGAAGGTCGCCCGCGCGCCCGCTTCGTCGAGCAGGCCGAGAATGCGCTCGACGTTGCGCTCGACGCGGCATTCGCGCGCGTCCCACTCCGCGCGCGCAATGTACGGCGCAAAGGCCGACACCTGGAAGTAGTCCTCGACGTCGATGGTCAGCGCGTTCATCGTCGCGGCAGGCGATCGGGACGGGGACACGGTCACGCCTCCACCGTGGCCGGCGAACGCACGAAACGCTGCGCGATATCGGCAGCGATGCGTTCGGCCGCCCGGCCGTCCCATAGCTCCGGCACGCGGCCGCGCTTGCCGCCGCCGGCGAGGATCTCGTCGACCGCGCGCAGGATCAGCGCCGGATCCCGTCCCACCAGCGTGTTGGTGCCCTGCTCCAGCGTGATCGGCCGCTCGGTGTTCTCGCGCGCGGTGAGGCAGGGCACGCCCAGCGCCGTGGTTTCTTCCTGGATGCCGCCCGAATCGGTGAGCACCAGCGTGGCGCCGCTCATCAGGCCCAGCATTTCGAGATAGCCCTGCGGCGGCAGCAGCGCAATCCGCGGCTGCGCGACCAGGTCGGCAAGACCGAAGCGCGCGATGTTGGCGCGCGTGCGCGGATGCAGGGCGATGACCAGCGGCAATCGTGCCGAGACGTCGCGCAGCAGCGCCAGCAACGGCGCCAGCGCGTCGCGGGTGTCGACGTTGGATGGCCTGTGCAGCGTCACCACACCGTAACGCGGCGGGCCGCCCAGCAGGGCCGGATCGACGCCGGCCCGGCGCAGGGTTTCGCCCGCCGGCACCGCGAAATTACGATTGGCGCGCAGCGAGTCGATCATCACGTTGCCGACAAACACGACGCGCGCGGGATCGACGCCCTCGCGCAACAGATTGTCCAGCGCCTTGCGCTCGGTGGTGTAGAGCACGTCGGCGATCTGGTCGGTCAGCACGCGGTTGATCTCTTCGGGCATCGAGCGGTCGAAGCTGCGCAGACCCGCTTCGACGTGCGCCACCGGCACGCCCTTCTTCACCGCGACCAGCGTGCACGCGAGCGTCGAGTTCACGTCACCGACCACCAGCACGCACGACGGCTCGGAGATCGTCGACGACGGGCTCGAACCGGCGCATCACCTCGGCGGTCTGCACCGCATGCGTCGCGGAGCCCACTTCGAGGTTGATGTCCGGCCGGGGCAACCGCAGGTCGACGAACAGCTTGTCGCTCATGTCGGCGTCGTAGTGCTGCCCGGTGTGGACGAGGACGTGCGGCAGCCCGCCGCCGTGGCTGGCGAGCGCGCGCAGGATCGGCGCCATCTTCATGAAGTTGGGCCGCGCGCCGACGACGCAGACGATCGGGCCCGGGCCGGGGTTGGGCGAGCGTGGATGTGTCGCTCACGAGGGATCCGCCTTTGACGGCGGCCGTGCCTTGACCGCATCGACCACCTGCTGCAGCAACTTCAGCGTGGCGCTCGCCTGGCGCTCGAGCCGGACGAGGCGCTCCTCGACGTTGGTCGTCTGCATGTTGGCAATGATGCGGGCTGCCTCGGCGGCGACTTCGGGTTCCAGGTTGACGCGCGCCGGGTCGACGGTAAACGCCCCCTGCGACCCGCTACGCGGCGGAACGATCCCGGCGAGAACTTCCTGCGCGGTCTGCAGGCGAGGCGCGGGCGCCGGCATTGACGGGGTCGTCGGCTCGACATCGTTGGCCGCCGGCCCGGAGAAGCTCTCTTCGCGGATTTCCCGCGCGACTTCGTCGACATCGGCGCGGCCGAATTCCGTCGTGCTGCCGATGAATCCCGACAGCAGCAGGCGGTCGCACAGTGCATTGATGCGGCGTGGAATGCCGCCGGTGGCGTTGTAGATCGACTGGAAGCATTCCGGCTGGAACTGCGGCTTGTCCTTCCAGCCGACGCACTTCAGGCGGTGCTCGATGTAGCCGCGCGTCTCCTCCGCGTCGAGCGGACCGATGTGACAGGCGGCGATCACGCGCTGGCGCAGCTGCACCATGTGCGGGCTCTGCAGCGTTCGCCGGAATTCGGGCTGCCCCACCAGGAAGCTCTGCAACAGCGCGTGCGTCTCGAGCTGGAAATTCGACAGCATCCGCAATTCTTCGACGGCGCGCGGCGTGAGGTTCTGCGCCTCGTCGACGATCAGCAGCGCGCGCTTGCCTTGCGTGGTCACCGACACCAGGAACGCTTCGAGCCCGAGCAGCAGCTCCGACTTGGCCACGTCCTTGGTCTTGAGGCCGAACGATGCCGCGACCAGACGCAGCGTGTCCTCGGCGTCGAGCTGCGTGCTGACGAGCTGCGCCGCCACCACCTTGTGCGGATCGAGCTTGGCCAGAAGGCTGCGGACGATCGTCGTCTTGCCCGCGCCGACCTCGCCGGTGACGACGATGAAGCCTTCGTTCTGGTGCAACCCGTATTCGAGGTACGCCATCGCGCGCCGGTGCTGGCGGCTGCCGAAGTAGAACGTCGGATCGGGATTGAGCTGGAACGGCTTGTCGGTGAGGCCGTAGAAGGCTTCGTACATGCCGGCGCCTAGAAGGTATGGGTGGCGGATACGAAGATGGTGGCCGTGTCCGTAATTGGCCACGCCGATCGGCAATCGCTGCCACGCCGCGATCATCAACCGGTATTTGGGATTGAGCGGATTGTTCTGCGGCACCGCATCGCGCTTGTACAGGCAATATTCGTAGTGCAGCTGCTGCGGTTCGAAGCCCCAGTTCTTCTTGAATGCATACGGTCCGGTGTCCTTCTTGCTGCGGCCGTAGTCGAAGACCTTGAGCCCGCGCTCGCAGGCGCGCCGCATCAGCTCCCAGTACTTGAAATCGTTGGCGGCGAGGTCGCGCGCGGCCACGTCGTCGCCGGCGTAGTACGGCAGCACCTCGTCGCGAAAATAGAAACTCAGCACGCTGGACAGCGGCTTGCCGCCCGCGTCGGTCACCGTGAGCACTTCGGCGTCGGAGCCGAACTCCCGCAGCAACGCCTCGAAATAGTGCCGCGCGTATGGCGGCGTGCCATGCCGGTGCACGTTGTCGGCGTAGAGCGCGAAAAAGCGCTCTGCGGTCGGATCGATCACGCTCTTCAATTCGTTCTTGATGCCCTTGCGCACCATCGCACGCTGCTTGCGCGGGATGGCCTGCAGGTTGGCATCGACGTCGGGCAGGATCTCCTTGCGGAAGGTGACGTAGAGATCCTGCGCCGGCCAGTCGGCGTGACGCGGCGCGACGTTGCGCAACTCGAGGTGATCGACGCCGAGCTGCCGGGCCAGTTGCTGCGCGTGCGCCTCGAGCGCGGCGCCCGCTTCCTCATCCAGCGTTGCGACTCCGCCGTAGACGGCGAACGGCAGGCTGACCAGCGCGTTGCCGAACAGCAGGCTCTTCACCTGCGCCAGCGGCAGCACGCCGACGACGACACCTTCGCGCTCGGCGTACAGATAGTGGGTGCGATGGCGGAAGACGTCGGCGATGATCCGCTGCCAGCCCGCACGGTGAAAAAAAGTCGCGGCGGGACACCGCGCCACGAACGCGTCCCAGCGCGCGCCCATCGTGCGATCGTCGGGCGCGAGCGTCTTGACGAGTGGCGGCGCCGCCGCAACTGCGGGCTCGCGAACGGGAAGGTCGCGCATCGTCATCGCCAGGGCTGTATCGCCGATCGCGAACGTCACGTCAGGACCGCGCGCGCGACTGGCCGTAATACGTTTCGCCCCCGTCGACCCCGCCATGACCACCGGCCGCCTGCTGCACCACGACCCTGTCTTCCCCCATTGGCGGTCCTCCGCGGTCTGCGCGCTCGGCGGACGTCTGCGCCAGCGGCGGCCACTGTTCGGCCGCGGGCTCGCCGTCGATGGGAAAAGCCTCGTCGACACGGCCCCACACGAAATCCGCCAGCAGGCGCCGCAGCCGGTGTTCGGTGCGGCGCAGGTTGAGGTAATGCCGAAACCGCGTCTTGCGGTCCACGCCCGAGATCCGGGGCTGCTCGACATCGATCTCCCAGGGGTGAAAGTAGAAGATCGCGGCCTGCCCATCGGTGCCGTTGATCCGGCGCACCATCTGCCGCGTCATTGCGTAAGGAAGCAGGCGAAAAAACCCGCCCCCGCCGGCGGGCCAGTTGCGCTGGCCGATGCGCACCGTCGAGATGGGGATCTCGAGCAATTCCGGACGCACGAAATGCGCGAAGCGCGGCGCCTCGGGCATGCCGTAGTGGTCGTGCCGCACCGGATAGATGCTGGAACTGTACTTGTAGCCGGCGCGCGACAGGCAATCGAACGCCCATGGATTATCGTTGTTGATCGAAAAACTCGGCGCGCGATAGCCGCGCACCTCGACGCCGGAGAGGTCCTCGAGCACCAGCTTGGCAAGATCGACGTCGGCAAAGAACGCGTCCTCGGTCTGGTCGGTCGCGCGGTGGTGGCCGAAGCCGTGGCTCGCCAGTTCGTGCCCCGCGTCGACGATGCGCCGCACCAGCTGCGGATAGCGCTCGGCAATCCAGCCCAGCGTGAAGAAGGTCGCCCGCGCCCCCGCCTCGTCGAGCAGCCCGAGAATGCGCTCGACGTTGCGCTCGACCCGGCACTCGCGCGCGTCCCACTCCGCGCGCGGAATGTACGGCGCGAAAGCCGACACCTGGAAGTAGTCCTCGACGTCGATGGTCAGCGCGTTCATCGTCGCTGCGGGCGATCGGGACGGCGACACGGTCACGCCTCCGCCGTCGCCGGCGAACGCACGAAACGCTGCGCGAGATCGGCGGCGATGCGTTCGGCCGCCCGGCCATCCCACAGTTCCGGCACGCGACCGCGCTTGCCGCCGCCGGCGAGGATCTCGTCGACCGCGCGCAGGATCAGGGCCGGATCGCGTCCCACCAGCGTGTTGGTGCCCTGCTCCAGCGTGATCGGCCGCTCGGTGTTCTCGCGCGCGGTGAGGCAGGGCACGCCCAGCGCCGTGGTTTCTTCCTGGATGCCGCCCGAATCGGTGAGCACGAGCGTGGCGCCGCGCATCAGGCCCAGCATTTCGAGATAGCCCTGCGGCGGCAGCAGCGCAATCCGCGGCTGCGCGACCAGGTCGCCAAGACCGAAGCGCTCGATGTTGGCGCGCGTGCGCGGATGCAAGCGCGATGACCAGCGGCAATCGGGCCGAGACGTCGCGCAGCAGCACCAGCAACGGCGCCAGCGCGTCACGGGTGTCGACGTTGGACGGCCGGTGCAGCGTCACCACGCCGTAACGCGGCGGGCTTTCCAGCAGGGCCGCATCGACGCCGGCCCGGCGCAGGGTTTCGCCCGCCGGCACCGCGAATTCGCGATTGGCGAGCAGCGAGTCGATCATCACGTTGCCGACAAACACGACGCGCGCGGGATCGACGCCCTCGCGCAACAGATTGTCCAGCGCCGTGCGCTCGGTGGTGTAGAGCACGTCGGCGATCTGGTCGGTCAGCACGCGGTTGATTTCTTCGGGCATCGAGCGGTCGAAGCTGCGCAGGCCCGCTTCGACGTGCGCCACCGGCACGCCCTTCTTCACCGCGACCAGCGTGCACGCGAGCGTCGAGTTGACGTCACCCACCACCAGCACGCACGACGGCTCGAGATCGTCGACGACGGGCTCGAACCGGCGCATCACCTCGGCGGTCTGCACCGCATGCGTCGCGGAGCCCACTTCGAGGTTGATGTCCGGCCGGGGCAATCGCAGGTCGACGAAGAGCTTGTCGCTCATGTCGGCGTCGTAGTGCTGCCCGGTGTGCACGAGGACGTGCGGCAGCCCGCCGCCGTGCCTGGCGAGCGCGCGCAGGATCGGCGCCATCTTCATGAAGTTGGGACGCGCGCCGACGACGCAGACGATCGGGCCCGGGCCGGGTCGGGCGAGCGTGGATGTGTCGCTCACGAGGGATCCGCCTTTGACGGCGGCCGTGCCTTGACCGCATCGACCACCTGCTGCAGCAACTTCAGCGTTGCGCTCGCCTGGCGCTCGAGCCGGACGAGGCGTTCTTCGACGTTGGTCGTCTGCATGTTGGCGATGATGCGGGCTGCCTCGGCGGCGACTTCGGGTTCCAGGTTGACGCGCGCCGGGTCGACGGTAAACGCCGGCTGCGACCCGCTACGCGGCGGAACGATCCCGGCGAGCACTTCCTGCGCGGTCTGCAGGCGAGGCGCGGGCGCCGGCATCGACGGGGTCGATCGGTTCGACATCGTTGCCCGCCGGCCCGGAGAAGCTCTCCTCGCGGATTTCCCGCGCGACTTCGTCGACATCGGCGCGGCCGAACTCCGTCGTGCTGCCGATGAATCCCGACAGCAGCAGGCGGTCGCACAGCGCATTGATGCGGCGTGGAATGCCGCCGGTGGCGTTGTAGATCGCCTGGAAGCATTCCGGCTGGAACTGCGGCTTGTCCTTCCAGCCGACGCACTTCAGGCGGTGCTCGATGTAGCCGCGCGTCTCCTCCGCATCGAGCGGCCCGATGTGGCAGGCGGCGATCACGCGCTGGCGCAGCTGCACCATGTGCGGGCTCTGCAGCGTGCGCCGGAATTCGGGCTGACCCACCAGGAAGCTCTGCAGCAGCGCGTGCGTCTCGAGCTGGAAATTCGACAGCATCCGCAATTCTTCGACGGCGCGCGGCGTGAGGTTCTGGGCCTCGTCGACGATCAGCAGCGCGCGCTTGCCTTGCGTGGTCACCGACACCAGGAACGCTTCGAGCCCGAGCAGCAGCTCCGACTTGGCGACGTCCTTGGTCTTGAGCCCGAACGATGCCGCGACCAGGCGCAGCGTGTCCTCGGCGTCGAGCTGCGTGCTGACGAGCTGCGCCGCCACCACCTTGTGCGGATCGAGCTTGGCCAGAAGGCTGCGGACGATCGTCGTCTTGCCCGCGCCGACCTCGCCGGTGACGACGATGAAGCCTTCGTTCTGGTGCAGCCCGTATTCCAGGTACGCCATCGCGCGCCGGTGCTGGCGGCTGCCGAAGTAGAACGTCGGATCGGGATTGAGCTGGAACGGCTTGTCGGTGAGGCCGTAGAAGGCTTCGTACATGCCGGCGCCTAGAAGGTGTGGGTGGCGGAGACGAAGATGGTGACGGCGTCCGTATCCGGCGTGTTGCTGGCGGCGATCGTACTTGAACACGGAATAGGTGATGCCGGCCGTACCGCTGGTCTTCGGGCTGAATCGCGTGTTCAGATTGACGCTGAAGTTGCCGTTGTTCGAGGTGATGTCGGCGAGCGCCGTATCGTTGGAGCGGGTGCGCGAGTAGCTCGCATTGGCGGTGAAGCTGGTCAGCGGCGAGAACTGATGGCTGAATCCGACGCCGGCGCCGGTTTGCGTGTTGTTCTGGCCGAACTGCAGCGCCGGCGGAAGAACGTCGCCGGTGCCCGCGATCGCTTCGCTCTTGACGTTGAACAGCGAGAACGTGATGGCATTGCGGAGGCCGATCAGCACATAGGTGAGGTTCTGCGCGTTCTGCAGCGTGATCGACGTGCCGTAGAAATTGACAGGCGCCGCCAAGGTCGGCGGCAGGCCGGTCCGGGCCAGGAACTGGTCGATCGCCTGCGCCCGCTCCGCAGGATCCGGAATGCGCGTGGTGAACGCCGCGTCGAGGAACTGGCGTGACCGTCGTGCCGGCCGGAATGGCGAGTGCCAGCTGCGGATAGCTGCTGAGGCCGCGCGTGAAGCTGGCGCTGATCGCCGAATTCGGCAGCCGGTGGCTCATGTGCCAATCGAAGGACGACCCGAAGTACCGGTGCTCCCAGAAGCCTCCCATCCTGCGTGCGGTTCGACGGATTCCACTCGAAACCGGCGCCGTAGACCAGGCCTTCGGAACTGGTCAGCAGGAACTGGTTGTCCTCGTAGCCGACTCGCCCCGACACCTGCAGCGACGGCTCGACCTGATGCGTGAGGATGGCGCGGGCAACCTGCAGCACGTAGCGGCCATTGTTGGCGTACCGATCGCTGTCCGCGAGGCCGTTGTCGTAGGCGTAGCGGTTGTACTCGGCGCGCCAGCCCATCGGATAGCTCCCCGACGTCAGCGAAGCGGTCAGGTTGTTCGCATAGGTGTTCGGCACGCTGTTGGACGAGTCGCCGAACGAGCTGGCCACCGTCCAGATGTTGTCGTTGCGCACCTGATACGAGATGTTGGTCGAGCCCAGCACGCCCTGGATGTACGGACTCACCGTATAGGTCTGCTGCGTGTAGCGATTGCTGGTGGCGTTGACGACGTTGGCCGGCTGCGGCCCGAACGGCGACAGGAACGACTGTCGAAACGTTGGCGGTGGCGTCGACGAAGAAGAAGTTCTCGATCGCCTCGACGCTGCCGAAGAGACTGACGTTCGGATCGATGCTGTTGTTCTGGGATTCCGTGGAGTACAGGTTCAACGACGCCGCGATCGAGCCGTTGAGCTTGACGCGCGCGCCCTCGCCGCGAATGGTGAGCGCCCCGGAAAGCGAGGTGACGAAGTCGCCGGTCACTCCTGCCCCTGCGGCGCATAGTTGACGTTGTTGGTGTACTCGCCCGTGATGCCCGCCGACGCGCCAAAACGCCAGTTCTCCGCACTGGCGCCGGTGACCGCGGTACAGCACGCGACGGCCAGCACGGTCCTGATCATCGGCAATCGCGATCCGGCCAACGGCCCCGCGTCGCAGCGTCATCGCATGGCGGCGGCACGACCCCTGTCACGCCGCGGGCCGGACCGCGCCCGGCGATCAGCGCCCATACCCATACCCATAGCCGTAACCATAGGTGTCCGAACTGGAAGTCGTCCGTCCCTTGTTCAACATCATCATCTTGACCGGGCACTCCTCGATCGTCGCCAGCGCCTGCATGACGGCACTTTGCGGCGTCCGCTGCGCCTCGACGACAACGACCACCTGACCCATGTGCGTCGCGAGCACCCGCGACTCCGTCGTCACCAGCAGCGGCGGCGAATCGAAAATGATGATCCGGTCCGAATAGCGGCTGCGCCATTTCCTCCAGCAGCCGGTTCATGGCCTCGCTGGCCAGCAACTCCGTTGCCCGCGCATGCTGCGTTCCGGACGGCAGGATCGAAAGCTTCTCGACGTCGGTCTTGAGCAGCACCTCGCGCAGATTCGAGCGAATCCCGACCAGCACATCGAGCAAGCCCTTTGCTCGCGGGTCAGGCCGAGCATTTTCGGCAGCGACGGACGCGCGACGTCGGCATCGACCAGCAAGCACCGTGTGGTCCAGTTCCATCGCAATGCTCATCGCCAGGTTGATCGCCGAGAAGCTCTTGCCCTCGCCCGGCAGGGCGCTGGTCATCATGATCAGGTTGCCGTTCCTGACCGGCATCGCGCCCTTCCCGGTCGCGTTGCTGAGCAACGGCCGCTTCACGACCCGGAACTCGTCGGCGACCTGCGACCGCGGCGAGTCCGGGGTGATCATCCCGCCTCGATCAACGCTTCAGATCAGATGCACCATCGGCGTCGAAGGCCCGGCGCCACGCCCGTGCCGCGTTCGTGCACTTCTGCGCCGATGGCGATGCTCGGCCATCGACAGGTCCGCGGGCGCCGCCGACGGCGGGGCCGCACTCGCCGCCATCGCCCGCTCGACACGGACGCACGCGCATCGCCGGTCGCGCCTGCGGAACCGGGCTTCAGCTCCACTTCGACACCGGCCTGTCGTAACTCCTCCAGCCGCTTGGCTGCTTGTTCGATTAGGCTCATAGTCGTCTCGCTCAAACGCCGCGGGAGGACAGCAGGAACAGCGCAAGAAACCCGCGCCGAAGGACCCCAACAGTGCCACGACGCCGGAGATGAATCCGATCAGGCCGCGCCTTTCCTTGCGCTTCTGCCCTCGCTCGAGATCAGCGACACGGATGCCCAGCACCGGCACGCCGGTAGCGTCGCGCAACGAGCGCGAATCGAAGAACGTCGGCCAGACCTGGCTGACGACGAAGCTCGCGAACAACCCCGCGCCAGTGCCGCCAGCATCGCTCCGGCAGCAGCAGCATCCGGTTCGGAGCGACCGGTTGCGGTGAAACGCGCGGCGGATCGATCAGCCGAAATTCGGCGACGCCGGCCGGTCGCTTCCATCTCCCCCGAGATCTCGACCGACTCGCGCCGGGCGACGAAACTGTCGTAGTTCTTCTTGTGGATGTCGTAATCGCGGTTCAACTGCGTGTACTCGGCCTCGATCTGGGGCACCCGCTTGGCCGCCTCCTTGAGGCGCGCGTAGCGCGACTTCGTACTCCGCCACCCGGATGCGCAGCGATGCGACCGTCGCATCGGCCTCGGCCTAGGGAGACTTTGAGCTGCTGCGTAAACCGGATTGGTCGTTGATCGAGGTGCTCCGGCGCGCACGCATTGCCGCGCCACCGCGCACGCGTCGCGATCTGCTGCCGCTTCTGTTCCTCGAGGCTGGCGATGACGCGGCGATGCCGATGACGTCGGGATGTTCGTCGGTAAACCGCAACAGCATGGTGTCGACGTTGCGCTCGCAGCGTCGCGATCCGGGCGTCGATCTGCGGTGTGACGATCCCGATGCCGCGGCGGCCTTCAGGCTTGTCCGGCAATCAGCACGGCTCGTCGTCGATGACCTGCTTGCGCAGCGAGTCGCGCGAATTCTCGGCCTCGCGCAGGTCGAGACGCGCCTGATTCAGCTGCGCGCTGACTTCGCTCGACCGTCCGTAATAATCCTTGCCGTCCGCCGTCGCAATGTCGAGATTGCGCAGCTTGAACTCCTTGAGCCGCGTCTCGGCTTCCTCGAGCTTGTGCTCGTACACCTTGATCTGCTCGTCGATGAATTTCTTGGCCGAGTCCGTGTCCTTGCGCTTGCCCCCGAGGCTCGACTCGACGAAGATCGACAACAGCGACTGGACCACGCGCTTGGCCTGCTCGGGCTGCGGATTGCGATACGCAAGGGTGTACAGATTGTCGCGACCGGTCGTCTGGATCGTCAGCGCGTCCATCAGATCGTCGATCATCGCTCCTGCGCCTGCTTGGACTGTGACGCCGAGATCGAGATCGGACATGCGCATCAGCTTTTCCACATTGGGCCGGCTGATCAGCGTCCGGCTCAGCATCTGGATCTGCTGATCGATGTTGGGCTGCACGGCGATGCCCGCCATCAGCGGCTTCAAGACCGACTGCGTGTCGACATAGATGCGCGCCGAGGCTTCGTACTTGTCCGGAATGCGCAACACGGCGACGTGCCGCCGACTGCAACGATCCACGCCACGAGCAAGCCGATCCAGCGGCGTTGCCACATGCCGCGCAGAATGGCGACCGCCCTGGCGAATAAGATCATCCATGATGCGGTTTTCTCAAGTGAATTCGCCAGGCGACTCGCGGCGACTCTCGAGGCGTCGCGAGTACGGTGGCGAATCAGAACCAGCTCTGCGGAATGATGAGCACGTCGCCCGGCTTGACTTCGACGTTGGCCGAAAAGTCGCCGCGCTTGAGCAGATCCTTCAGGCGCACGCTGTACTGCTTGTTGCCGTCGGAAGTGCGCAGAATCACGCCTTGTTGCCGTCGGCGAAGTCGGTGATGCCGCCGACGATGATCATGACGTCGAGCAACGTCATCTTCTGTTTGTAGGGCAGCGCCTGCGGCTTGCCGGCCTCGCCGACGACCCGGATCTGCTCGCTGTAGGGGCCGACGAACCCGCCGACGATCACGGTGACGATCGGCTCGCGCACGAACTTGGACAGATGCCTTCTCGATCTCGCGCGCAAGCGTGGTGGCGTCCTTGCCCTGGGCGACCAGATCCTCGATCAGCGGCGTCGTGAGCTTGCCGTCGGGCCGCACGGAACCGACATCGAAAGCTCCGGATTGCGCCAGACGACGATATTGACCGTATCGCCCGCGCCGATGATGTAGTTGTAATCGGGGGACGACCGCCGCCGTTGGCGCGGGCGGAAACGTGTCGGTTGCGCAACCGGATATCAGCGCGACCGCCAATGCCGGGCACAGACCCTTTACACCAGACGGACGAAAGAATTCCAGTGCTGCTCCATACGACCTCCCTCTTCACGCAATTCGACAAGCATCCTTTTCGGTCACCGGCCGCAACCGGTTCTCGGACCGAGAGAATAGCCCAAATTGTTGCTGATGTACCTTCCAAAGCGCCCCGCAGCGATGGAAGGCCGAAATCCCTCTTGTTTCTCCGTTTGACCCGGCTCAGGTTGTCGTGTGCAAGTGCGCGGCAGACGCGCCCGATTCCGCTGCGTCGACCCGCCTTTTTCGGTGCAAATCCGACGCGGCGCGCCCCACGGCCGCCGCGCGCGGCAAAACCCCCGCTTGGTGATTTTGGACGGTTCCCGCTTCCCCGGCCGCGCCATGGGTGCGGCAACGGCCGGATCGACGTACTGGAAGTACATCGAGCACATTCCATGCCTGTACCCTCGAAGCGCTCAGCGAGGCACGTAGTGGCATCGCTGTCGATGCGCTGCAGGCTACAAATCGTAGATCGATGGTAGCGACACTACAATTTGAATGCCAGTGAATTTTCCACTGTTGCAACACGGCAATGAGCCCCTTCGGGCGACGGAGAGTTCCCGTCGGCAGGCTTGGCGGCAGAACGGTCGCCCTTAGCAGACCACTCGTGCCGCGCCGTCACCGCCGAAAGGATCGAAGTGCCGGAAATCGCGCGCAATCTGACGCGGACGGTCATCCGGCCTGTTCCCGGCATTCCCGCGTGACGCGTTCCCGCATTGAGCTATCCCCAGAGCTCGGCCCCGAACGGCTGCATCGTGCTGCCATCGAATCGAATGCCCGGCTCCCGATCCCGCGCCAGCAGCAGAGGGCCGTCGAGATCCACGAATTGTGCGAATGGCGTCAGCATGAAGGCGGGCGCCATCGCCAGCGACGTGCCGACCATGCAACCCGCCATGATCGCGAGGCCGCGCGCGCGCGCTTGGGCCGCGACCGCGAGCGCTTCGGTGAGCCCCCCGGTCTTGTCGAGCTTGAGATTGATCGCCCGGTAACGGCCGGCAATCGCATCGAAGCTCGACCGGTCGTGAAAGCTCTCGTCGGCGCACAACGGAATCGGGCATTGGAAATCGCGCAGCGCCTCGTCATGGCCGGCCGGCAACGGCTGCTCGATGAGCGCCACGCGGGCGGCCACGCAGGCGGCGAGATTGTCGTCGAGGTTTGCCGGGGTCCAGGCTTCGTTCGCGTCGACGACGAGCGTCGCCGCAGGCGCCGCCTGACGCACGGCCGCGATGCGTGCGGGGTCGCCCGCGCCGCCGAGTTTCACTTTCAGCAGCGGCCGCGCGCGTGCGGCGAGCGCGGCGTTCGCCATGCTGTCGGGGGTACCGAGGCTCAACGTGAACGCCGTCGTGACCGCATCCGGCGCGGGCGAGCCGGCCAGCTCCCACACGCGGCGTCCGCTCGTTCGCGCTTCGAGATCCCAGAGCGCGCAATCCAGCGCGTTGCGCGCCGCACCACTGTCCATGGTTCGCTGCAATTCGGCGCGGGTGAGCCCTGCCGCGACCGCCGCGCGCCGGCCTTCGATCGCCTCGACCACGCCCTCGATCGTCTCACCGTAGCGCGCGTAGGGCACGCACTCGCCGCGCCCGCGGCATCCATTCTCGGTGATCGTCGCGACGACCACGACGGCCTCGGTCTTGCTGCCGCGCGCGATGGTGAATCCGCCGGCGATCGCCCAGCGCTCGACCGCGACCTCGAGCGTGCGCATCAGGCGCCGCCCTGCAGCGGCGGAAATTCGCGCTGCAGCCGATCCACGATGGCCGCGACGCCGAAGCGCACCGGATCGGTCGCCGGCAGCTGATAGTCCGCCGCGGCACGCGCCAGGACCTCGCGCGCTTCGTGCTCGGCGAGCGCTGCCGTGTTGACGGCGATGCCGATGGGCCGGATGCCTGGATTCGTGATGCGCCCGCAGCGCAGCGTCAGGTCGATGACATCGCCGATCGAAGGCATCGTTTGCGCGACGCCGCGCATGTGCGTGCGCGTCGGCTCGTGGCAGATCACGAACGCGTCGGGCTGCGCGCCGTGGAGAAGCCCGAGCGTGACCCCCGCGAACGATGGGTGGAAGAGCGATCCCTGCCCTTCGATCAGATCCCAGTGGCCCGGCGCGGCGGCCGGCGACAGCCACTCGACCGCGCCCGAGATGAAGTCGGCGACCACCGCGTCGACGGCAACGCCGCGGCCGGAGATGAACACGCCGGTTTGTCCGGTGGCGCAGAAATCGGCGTCCATGCCGCGCGCGCGCATCTCGCGTTCCAGCGCGAGCACCGCGTATTTCTTGCCGACCGAGCAATCGGTGCCCACGGTGAGCAGCCTCAGACCGGGGCGCTTGTCACCCTTCCCGGTGTCGAACCGCTGATCGGAATGGCGCACGTCGAACAGCTGGCGGCCATGGCGCGCGGCGGCGGCGCGGATCAAAGGAATCGAGTCGAGCCGCGTGTGCAGTCCGCTCGCCACGTCGAGCCCCGCTTCGAGCGCCGCGACGATCGCGTCGACCCAATGGTCGGGTAGCACGCCGCCGGCATTCGCCGCGCCGATCACGAGCGTCCGTGCACCCCTGGCGGCAGCGTCGGCGATTGCCATGTCCGGCAGGCCCAGGTCGGCGCGGCAGCCCGGCAGCCGCAACTGCGCGAGGCACCACTCGCGGCGCCAGTCGACGATGCCGTGCGCGGTCTTGGCGGCCAGCGCGTCGGGGACGTCACCAAGGAACATGAGGTAGGGGTGGAGGATCTCCATGGTGCGGTCTCCGTTACAGGGGGCACGTCGCGCGACGCGGGGGCCGGGACGGGCAAGACGCCATTGTGCCGCCCGCCGCCTTTCCATCCAATGCGAAATTTGCATTGCCGAACGCGCGCCCGATGGTTAGCATCCTGACCGACTCCGCTATCCCCGGCGCGATTGCGGCGGTGGGCAGCGCGAAGCGGCGGATGCCCGCAGCCCCGATCAACGATGGCAACCCACCGACACGAAGGGCGACGACGACATGGCATTTCTGACCAACCCCGAGATCTGGATGGCGTTCGCGATGCTCACCGCGCTCGAGATCGTGCTAGGCGTGGACAACATCATCTTCATCAGCATTCTCGTCTCCAGGTTGCCGTCCGAGGTCCGCGACAAGGCGCGCCGGCTTGGCCTGGGCCTCGCCATGCTTTCGCGGCTGGCGCTGCTGGTCTCGCTGTCCTGGGTGATGGGGCTCACCGGAACGCTGTTCACGGTGCTCGGCGAGGACTTCAGCGGCCGCGACCTCATCCTGCTGTTCGGCGGATTGTTCCTGCTGTACAAGGCATCGCACGAGATATTCATCGAAGTCGAGGCCAAGGACGAGCAGGTGCTGCCCGCCGCGACGATCGACGGCAGGACCGGCCGCGCGCTGTTCTGGAGCATCATTGCCCAGATCGGCGTCATCGATATCGTCTTTTCGCTCGACTCGGTGATCACCGCCGTGGGCATGGTCGACCAGGTGGGGGTGATGGTCGCCGCCATTGTCGCGTCCGTCGCCGTGATGATGTTCGCGGCCCGCCCGATCGGCGAGTTCGTCCACCGTCATCCGTCGATCAAGGTGCTGGCGCTCGCGTTCCTCAACATGGTCGGCCTGGCGCTGATCGGCGAGGCCTTCGGTGCCCATGTGCCCAAGGGCTACATCTACACCGCGATGCTGTTCTCGCTGCTGGTCGAAGCCCTCAACATCCGGGCGCGCGCGAAGCGGATCGCAATCCGGGCAGGAACCTGAGCGAAGCGCCGGGAAACGACACCCGGGTGCGGATCGAACGTCGAATGGCGCGCCCGACAGGAGTCGAACCTGTGACCTTTGGCTTCGGAAACCAACACTCTATCCAACTGAGCTACGGGCGCGCAGCCGAGTAGTTTACCCCGGTGACGGGAGGAGCGTCCAGCCGTGCTTTCGCACCTCGGTCGGCACGTTATAATGGAACGTTTTCCCGAAGCCCTCCGGAGGGCGCCGGCCGCAGCGGCAGGCACTGGCGTCTCCGGCCGCAGGATCGTTTCGTTTTGCCAACCGCGCGCCCATTGCACACCCTTGGACCAGGAACGCCCATGAGCGACCATCAGCACGAATCCCCGATCAAGAACTGGAAGCAACTCGTCGTCGTCGTCGTGGCCGCGTTCGTCATCCCGATCGCGCTGATCGTCCTGTTCTCGCAACTCGTCACCAGCGGCAAGAAGGGTGGTGGCGACGACGACAGCGGCGTCATCGACCGCATCAAGCCCGTCGGCGACATCAAGCTCGCCATCGCCAGCGGCCCCAAGGGCGCTCTCACCGGCGACCAGGTGTACGGACAGGTGTGCAAGTCCTGCCACGAAGGGGGCATCGCAGGCGCGCACAAGCTCGGCGACAAGGCCGCGTGGGCCAAGGTCATCGCGCAGGGGCCCAAGCTCACCTTCGAGCACGCGATCGCCGGTATCAGGGCGATGCCTGCCAAGGGGGGAAATCCCAATCTCGAGGATATCGAAGTGCAGCGCGCAGTCGTGTTCATGATCAACAAGGCCGGCGCCGGATGGATGGAGCCCGCCGGACCGGCGGCGATCGCCCGACCGGCCCCGCCGATGGAAGGCCGCAGCGGCGAGCAGGTCGTGGCTGCAGCTTGCGGAAAGTGTCACCAGACCGGTCAGGGCGGGGCGCCGAAGATCGGCGATCGCACGGCGTGGATATCGCGTGTCAAGCTGGGCTTCGATCCGGTGCTCGCGTCGGCGCTGAAGGGGCACGCCGGCATGCCGGCCCGTGGCGGACTCGCCGACCTGTCCGATGCCGAGGTCAAGCGCGCGATCGAGTACATGCTGAATTCGGGGGCGACGCCGGTCGCTGCGGCGGCCCCGGCGGCGGTAGCGCCCACGGTTGCCGCCTCCGCCCCGGCTGCGGCGGCCGACGGCAAGAAGGTCTATGACACGGCGTGCATGGCGTGCCACGCAACCGGCGCGGCGGGCGCACCCAAATTGGGCGACAAGGCCGCCTGGGCGCCGCGTCTGAAGACCGGCGCCGAAGCGTTGTACGCGAGCGTATTGAAGGGCAAGGGTGCGATGCCCCCCAAGGGCGGCTTCGCGGCGATGTCAGACGCCGAAATCAAGGCCGGCGTCGATTACATGACGGCAGCAGCGAAGTAACCTCCCGACCCGGGCGTCCGCACCCGAAGCGCGGCCTGCGCGCCGCGTTCGCTCACGCCGTCGCGCGTTCCAGCGGCTTGGCATCGCCGTCGTCGTCCTCGCCCCGCAGCATGTCGCGTTCGTGGGCCAGGTGCGAAAGATAATCGGCCGTCACGTCGCCGGTGATGTACTTGCCGTCGAAGCAGGATGCCTCGAATTCGGAGAGCCGGCTCCCGGCGCTGCGCACCGCGGTCTTCAGCGCCGCGAGGTCCTGGTAGACCAGAAGATCGGCGCCGATTTCACGCGCGATCTCGGCTTCGCTGCGGCCGGTCGCCACCAGCTCGTTCTGGTTCGGCATGTCGATGCCGTAGACGTTCTGAAAGCGCACAGGGGGACTGGCCGACGCGAAGTAGACCTTGCGCGCGCCCGCTTCGCGGGCCATCTGCACGATTTCGCGCGAGGTCGTTCCGCGAACGATCGAGTCGTCGACCAGCAGCACCACCTTGTCCTTGAACTCGATGCCGCAGGGGTTCAGCTTCTGGCGCACGCTTTTGCGCCGCATCGCCTGGCCGGGCATGATGAACGTGCGGCCGATGTAGCGGTTCTTGACGAAGCCCTCGCGATACTTGAGACCCAGGACGTTGGCGAGCTCCAGCGCCGATGGCCGGCTCGAATCGGGAATCGGGATCACGACGTCGATGTCCTGCGCTTCGGGGATGCCGCGGATCTTGTGCCCGAGCTGCTCGCCCATCCGCAGGCGCGTCTCGTACACCGACGTGCCGTCGATCACCGAGTCCGGCCGCGCCAGATAGACGTATTCGAAGATGCAGGGGTTGAGCGATGTGCTTTCGGCGCATTGCCGGCTGTGGAACCCGCCCGCCTGGTCGATGTAGACCGCCTCGCCCGGCTCGACGTCCCGCAGCACCGAAAATCCCAGCGCCTCGAGCGCCACCGACTCGCTCGCGACGAGGTACTCGGTGCCCCCCATCGCTTCGCTGACGCCGATGATCAGCGGCCGAATGCCGAAGGGATCGCGAAACGCCAGCATCCCGTAGCCGGCGATCATCGACACGATGGCGTACGCGCCGCGGCAGCGCCTGTGGACACCGGCGACCGCGGTGAAGATCGCGTTGGCATCCAGGCGGGCGTGATGCGCTGCGCGTTCGAGCTCGAGCGCGAGGACGTTGAGCAGCACCTCGGAATCGGAGTTGGTGTTGACGTGGCGGAAGTCGAGTTGGAAGAGTTCGCGCTTCAACGCTTCGCTGTTGGTGAGGTTGCCGTTGTGCGCAAGGGTGATGCCGAACGGGGAGTTGACGTAGAACGGCTGCGACTCGAGTTCCGACACCGCCGACCCGGCGGTCGGATAGCGGCAATGGCCGATGCCCAGCGTGCCGGAGAGGTCGCGCATGTTGCGGGTGCGGAACACGTCGCGCACGTAACCGCTGCCCTTGTGCATGTGGAACATCGGCCCTTCGCTGGTGACGATGCCGGCGGCGTCCTGGCCGCGATGCTGCAGCAGCAGCAGGGCGTCGTACAGCAGCTGGTTGACCGGCATATGGGCGACGGCGCCGACAATTCCACACATGGCTCAAATCCTCTGGCTACGCGGATCGGCGGCACGGCCCGGCACGGGCAATTTGCCGGCCGCCGAATAATCGAGTCGCTCGACCCAGCCGGCGGGCAGCTCAGCCGCGAACGACAACACGATGCGGACCAGCGGATCCGCCAACAGGGAATTCTGCCACCAATCCTGCCGCGGCAGGGTGGTGAGCCCCGCCAGCAGCACCCCGATAGCCACCAGCAGGAGGCCGCGGCCCAGACCGAACACGGCGCCCAACAGGCGGTCGACGATGCCAAGCCCGACCGCGTGCAGCAGCCTGGCCATCAGCGTCCCTGCGAGCGCGCCGGCGATGACGACGACGATGAACACCGCAGCGAAGCCGATGACCTGCGCCGCCGGCGGGGGAATCGCGTTGCCGGGGACCAGCGCGGCGACGGCCGGCCCCCACTGCAACCCGAGCACCAGTGCAATCAGCCACGCGACCAGCGACACCAGCGAGCGCACGAACCCGCGCACCAGCGCGATCGTGGTCGACAGACCGATGACCGCGAGCACGACGAGATCGAAGGCCGTCATCGGCAGGAGTCTGCGTGCGCGTCGGCGCGGAGGAGATGGAACCGCGGGCCGGGACGCGGCTACTTCGCTGCGGCGACGATGCCGCTGTGGCCTTCGTCCTTGAGCCGGGCGCGCGCGACATCGGCGTCGGCACGTGTCGCAAACCCGCCGACGCGAACGCGCCACAGCGTGCCCCGACTGGTCTCCACCGGCTCGACATACGCGGCGTGACCGGCCTTCTTCAGGCGAGCGGCAAACGCATTGGCTCCCTTGTCGTCCGCATACGCGGCCAACTGGACGACGAAGCCTTCCTTCGCCGGCGCGGCGGCGGTGCCGGGATCGACGGACTTCGGTGCGGGCGGGGGCGCTGCGGCGGTCCTGGCCTCAGGTGCCGAAACGGCGGGTTTCGACACCGGATCCGGCGCCGGAACGACTGGCTTCGCCACGGGCTGAGTTGCAACGGGCGGACTTGCGACAGGCGCCTTGACGGCCGGGGTCAGGAGCCGCTGCTCGGCCTCGGCCACGGTCTTCTTCGGCGGCGGAACAACGGGTGCGGCGACGGGCACGGCAGCCGTCGGCGGGCGGGCAGCAGCAGCGGCCGTCGGCGCGGGGGCTGGCGCGGGTTCCGGCGCGGCGGCCGCCTTCGGGGGGGGCGCCACAGGCGCAGTCGCGGTGGCGCTGCCCGCCGGGTCGCCGGACTTGCCGGACAGCCGACTCACGAACCGGCTGTCATCGACCGCCGGAATCTTGACCGCCACATCCTCGCCCAGCGGCTTGGGATCCGTTTCGAGCAGCAGCGGCAGGACGATGGCCGCGGCCAGCGCAATGACGACCGCGCCGACGAGCCGACGCCGCGCCTTGCGCCGCAGTTCATCGACCGAGAGCGTGGGGTCGGCGTTGTCGGGGTTGCGTTCAGCCATGCAGGTATCGGGAAGAATTCATGCGCGCACCGCGGCCAGCGCCGCGGCAACGGTGAGGAAGGAACCGAAGACGAGAATTCTATCAGCTTCGGCCGCGTCGTCCCGAGCGGCCGCCAGCGCCTGGCCCACATCGTCGCAGCGGCGGATCGCATCTGCCGCCACGCCCGAAGCCGTGAGCTGCGCGGACAACGTCGCCGCGGTCGCACCGCGCGGTCCGGGCAGCGTCGCCGCATACCATCGATCGACACGGGGCGCGACCGCCTCGATCACACCGGCGATGTCCTTGTCGGCCAGCATGCCGAATACCGCCAGCGTCCGCGGATGAAAGCCCATCGTCCCCAGTGCGCCCGCCAACGCCCGCGCCGCGTGCGGGTTGTGCGCGACGTCGAGGACGATGGTCGGGCGACCGGGGAGCACCTGGAACCGCCCCGGCAGGACCACGTGGGCGAGACCATCGCGCAGTGCGCTGGCCGGAAGCGGCAGCGCCGCCGACAGCAGCCCCAGGGCCGCGAAGGCGGCGGTCGCGTTGGCGAGCTGATATCCGCCGCGCAGCGCCGGCGCGGCGAGGCCGAAACGACGCCCGCCGGGACCCCAGTACTGCCACTGGTGGTCGGCGCTCGAATAGCCGCAATCGCGGCCCATCAGCGTCAGCGGCGCGCCGATCTCGCGGGCGTGGTCGACGAGCGAAGCCGGAGGTGTAGCATCGCCGCAGACTGCCGGGCGCCCGGCGCGAAAGATGCCCGCCTTCTCGCGGCCGATGTGCTCGCGCGAAGGTCCCAGGTAGTCCATGTGATCGAGTTCGACGGTGGTGACGACGGCGACATCGGCATCGACGATGTTGACCGCGTCGAGCCTCCCGCCCAATCCGACCTCGAGGATCATGACGTCGGGCGCCGCGCGCGCAAACAGCCACAGCGCCGCCAAAGTGCCGAATTCGAAATAGGTCAGCGCGGTGTGCGGGCTGGCGGCGACGCGGGCATCCTCGACGGCGTTGAAAGCCGTGATCAGCTCGTCGTCGGACGCCTCGCGGCCGTCGACGCGCACGCGCTCGTTGTAGCGCAGTAGGTGCGGCGAAGTGTAGAGCGCGACGCGGTAGCCGCCGCAGCGCAGGACCGCGTCCAGCAGTGCGCAGGTCGAGCCTTTGCCGTTGGTGCCGGTGACGGTGATCACCGGGCAGCGCGGCGGCGATACGAGGCGGGACGCGACCGCGCGCACGCGATCGAGGCCCATCGCAATCGCCTTGGGGTGCAGCGTCTCGAGGTACGCGAGCCACGCGGCCAGCGTTTGCGGGCGGGTCTCCGCCACAAGCCCTACGCCACCGGCGCCGGCTGCCGCATCAGCAGCGCGAGGAGTTGCGCGAGTTCGTCCCTCAATTTGCGACGGTCGACGATCATGTCGATCGCGCCTTTCCCGAGCAGGAACTCGGCCCGCTGGAAGCCTTCCGGCAGCGTCTCGCGCACGGTCTGCTCGATCACGCGCGGCCCCGCGAAGCCGATCAGCGCGCCGGGTTCGGCGATCACCAAGTCGGCGACGAACGCGAACGACGCCGACACTCCGCCCATCGTCGGATCGGTGAGCAGCGACAGGAACGGCAGCCCCGCCTTGTTGAGTTCCTGCAGCACGGCGGTGGTCTTCGCCATCTGGAACAGCGAGTTCACGCCTTCCTGCATCCGCGCGCCGCCCGACGCCGCGATGCAGACGAACGGCACGCGGTTCTCGCAGGCGACGCGCACGCCGCGCGCGAACCGCTCGCCGACCACCGAGCCCATCGATCCGCCCATGAACTCGAACTCGAACGCGGCGACCACGACTGGAACGGACTTGATGCTGCCCTGCATCACCACCAGCGCGTCGGTTTCGCCGGTCTCCTCCATCGCGGCAGCGAGGCGGTCGGAATACTTTTTCGTGTCCTTGAACTTGAGCGGGTCGACCGGCAGGACCTCGGAGCCGATCTCGAAGCGCCCCTCGCCGTCGAGCAGGTGCTCGATGCGCTCGCGCGCCGACACCCGCGCGTGATGCGCGCACTTGGGACACACATTGAGGTTGTTCTCGAGATCGGTGCGGTAGAGCACCCCCTCGCAGGACGGGCACTTGATCCAGAGCCCTTCCGGCACCGCCGTCTTCTTCGTTCCCGGCGTGCTCTTGATGCGTGGAGGCAGCAGCTTCTGCAACCAGCTCATCGTGTTCTCCCCGGTGACGCGGTAACCGCCGTTTCAGGGCGGCGCGCGGCGAACAATCATGCGGCGCGCTTGTTCACTGCATCGATGGCGCGGCGGATGCCGGCCAGCCATTCGCCCGCCCGCTGTGGTGCGGTCTCCGCCGGGCCGTTTTCGATTTCCTGGATGATGCGGCTGCCGATGACGACCGCATCGGCATCCGCGGCAATCGCCTGCGCACTCGAAGCGTCGCGGATGCCGAAGCCGACGCCGACCGGAAGCGTGATTTCGCGGCGAATCTCGGCGAGCTTGCGCGACACCTCGGCGGTATCGATGTGCCCCGCCCCGGTCACCCCTTTCAGCGAGACGTAATAGACATACCCGCGCGCGATGCGGCCCACCGCCGCGATGCGCGCGGCGGGCGTGGTCGGCGACACGAGAAAGATCGGCGCCAGGTCGCGCGCGCCCAGCAGCGCCGCAAACGCCTCCGCTTCCTCCGGCGGGTAGTCGACGATCAGCACGCCGTCGACGCCGGCGTCGCGCGCGCGGCCCGCAAACGCGGCCACGCCCATCGCCTCGACCGGATTGGCGTAACCCATCAGCACCACCGGCGTGGTCGCATCCCGCTGCCGGAATTCCGCCACCATCGCCAGCACGCCGGCGAGGCCGACGTGCTGCGCCAGCGCGCGCTCGGAGGCGCGCTGGATCACCGGGCCATCGGCCATGGGATCGGAAAACGGCACGCCCAGCTCGATGATGTCGGCGCCGGAGGCGACGAGCGCGTGCATGATCGGCACCGTCGCGACGGGTGACGGGTCGCCCGACGTGATGTAGGGAATGAGCGCGGTGCGTCCCGCAGCCTTCAGCTTCGCAAACGTGGCGTCGATGCGGTTCACTGGACTACCTTCGTGCTGGGAACGAAGGTATTCGCACTTGGGGCGGCCCATCGTGCTCATGCCCGGTGCCCCGGATCGCATTCCGGCCGGCAGTAGAACTTGAGCCCCGAGCGCTCGGCGACGGTGTTCATGTCCTTGTCGCCGCGACCCGAGAGATTGACCAGCAGGATCGCATCCTTCGGCATCGTCGCCGCGAGCTTGGTCGCGTAGGCGAGCGCGTGCGACGACTCCAGCGCCGGGATGATGCCCTCGGTGCGGCAGCACTCGTGGAACGCGGCGAGCGCTTCGTCGTCGGTGATCGACACGTATTCGGCGCGGCCGCTGTCCTTCAGCCACGCGTGTTCGGGCCCCACGCCGGGATAGTCGAGCCCCGCCGAGATCGAGTGCGTCTCGATGATCTGGCCGTCGGCATCCTGCAGCAGATACGTGCGGTTGCCGTGCAGCACGCCGGGGCGGCCGGCGGTCAGCGACGCCGAGTGGCGGCCGGTGGCGATGCCCTCGCCCGCCGCCTCGACGCCGATCAGGCGCACGTTTTCGTGCGCGAGGTACGGATGGAAGATGCCCATGGCGTTCGAGCCGCCGCCGACGCAGGCGATGATCGCGTCGGGCTGGCGGCCGGCGAACTGCGGCATCTGCGCGAGGCATTCCTTGCCGATCACGCTCTGGAAATCGCGCACCATCATCGGATACGGGTGCGGCCCGGCGACGGTGCCGATGATGTAGAACGTCGTCTCGACGTTGGTCACCCAGTCGCGCATCGCCTCGTTCAGCGCATCCTTCAGCGTCTTCGAGCCCGACTCGACCGGCACCACCTTGGCACCCAGCAGCGTCATGCGGAACACGTTCTGCGCCTGGCGCTTGATGTCTTCCGAGCCCATGTAAACGACGCACTCGAGGCCGTAGCGGGCGGCGATGGTCGCGGTGGCGACGCCGTGCTGACCGGCGCCGGTCTCGGCAATCACCCGCGGCTTGCCGAGCCGCCTGGCGAGCAGCGCCTGGCCGATGCAGTTGTTGATCTTGTGCGCGCCGGTGTGGTTGAGATCCTCGCGCTTCAGCCAGATCTGCGCGCCGCCGACCCGCTCGGACCAGCGCCTGGCGTGGTAGACGGGCGACGGCCGGCCGACGTAGTGCGCCAGTTCGTCCTCGAACTCGGCGATGAATTCGGGATCGTGCTGGTACCGGGCGTATTGCTCCCTCAACTCGTCCAGCGCGCTGATCAGCGTCTCGGCAACGAAAACGCCGCCGTAGGGGCCGAAGTGGCCGCGGGAATCAGGGAGATCGACCATCTGCATTGCGGACTTCCTCGATGAATGCCGCGATCCGCGCGGCATCCTTGAATCCTCTGATCGGAGCACCCGCGGCATCCACCGCCTCGACCCCGCTCGAAACGTCGACCGCCCACGGACGCACACGCCGGATCGCCGCGCCCACGTTGCCGGCGTGCAGGCCACCCGAGAGCACCAGGGGCCGCGCGAGGCCGCGCGGCAGCGCGTCCCAGTCGAAACTGCGGCCCGTCCCGCCCGGCAACCCCCCCGCGGGGGGCGCATCGAACAACAGGCCGACTGCGTCACCGTAACGAGCCGCGTATTCTAGCAAACCCCCTTCGGTCGCCCCTGCCGGCACCGGGATCGCCTTGAGGTAGGGCCGGGCGAAGACCCGACAGAACTCCGGCGGCTCGTGACCGTGGAACTGCAGCACGTCCAGCGGCACGGCGGCGAGCACGGCGCGAACCTCGTCCGGCGACGGATCGACAAAGAGACCGACGGCCGTGACGAAAGGCGGCAGCAGCGCGCGAATCGCGCGGGCCTGGTCGGGGGCGACGACCCGCGGGCTTCCCGCCCAGAACACCAGGCCGATGGCATCGGCGCCTGCCTGCGCGGCCGCGAGGCCGTCGTCGCCGCGCGTGATGCCGCAGATCTTGATCCGGGTCCGCATCGCGCGTTCAGCCGCAACCCGGCAGCGCGACGTTGCGCCGCGTTGGCGGCAGGCGCCACTGCGTGCCGTAGTCGACGCCGGTGAAGTACAGGCCATCGGGCATGAACGTCGGTGCGCCGCGCGTACGATCGCGCGAGTCCAGAAGCTCGCCGATCCATGCGGCAGGCATCCGGCCCGAGCCGATGACGATCAACGCGCCAACGAGGTTGCGGATCATGTGGTGAAGGAACGCATCGGCCGAGAAGTCGAAGCGCAGAGTGTCGCCGCTGCGCGCCACCGACGCAACCGCGAGCGTCTTCACCGGCGACCGCGCCTGGCAGAGGGCGGCACGGAATGCGGAGAAGTCGTGCGTCCCGAGGAGTGTCGCCATCGCCGCCGCCATCGTCGCGACGTCGAGCGGGCGATGGTACCAGCCGATGCGGCGCGCCAGCAGCGCCGGCCGCACCGCGCAGTTGGCCAGCAGGTAGGTGTAGTGCCGCCCGGTGGCAGAGAAGCGCGCGTGGAAGTCGGCGGCGACGGGCTGCGCCCATTGCACCGCGACGGTCGCCGGCAGGTACCGGTTGACCCCACGCACCCAGGCGGAGAGCGGACGTTCGACCGCGGCGTCGAAATGCGCCACCTGCGACGTCGCGTGCACACCGGCGTCGGTGCGCCCGGCGGCGATGCAGCGGACGGCCGTACCGGCGATCGCACCCAATGCCAATTCGACGGCATCCTGAACGCCACGACCGTCCGCCTGCGACTGCCAGCCGCAAAAGCCATCGCCTGCGTATTCGAGTCCCAGAGCGATGCGCATGGTCGGCGGGAAGGTGCAGGCGGATGGTAAGGGCGAAAGCAGAAACGCAGCGGGCGGCGGGATGTCTCCGCCGCCCGCAGTGATCGGCGCTGCCGTTCAGCCCAGCTTGGCGATCAGCGACTGCGCTTCGACCTTCTGCTGCTCGTCGCCCTCGTGCATCACTTCCTGCAGAATTTCGCGCGCGCCCTCGACGTCGCCCATTTCCTGGTACGCCTTGGCGAGATCGAGCTTGGTCGCAGCGTCGTGCCATTGGCCGTCGAGCACCGACGGCGTGGGATCGTCGAACGTCGCCTTGTCCGGATCGAACGAGAGGTCGAGCTTCTCGAGATCGATGGCCGCCTGCGGGCGGGCGAACGAGGGAGTGGCTTCCGCGGCACCACCGATCGCGGGCGCCGCAGCTGCCGGAGCCCGCATCGGCTCGGGCTTGTCGGCTTCGTCGAGCTGGAAATCGAGATCGAACTTGCCATCCGACGGCAGGATGTTGGCGGCAGCCGTCGTGCCCAGTGCCACCGTGCCGGCCAGCGCAGCCGTTGCCGCACCGGCGACACCCGCCGCGGCGGCCTTCCCGCTGTCGCCGACGAAGTCGATCGTGTGGGCGCCTGTCTCGGCGGCGCTGCGCGCCGTCTTGTCCAGCGCGCTCTGGGCACCGGCGAGGATGTCGGCGGGCGACTTGGCCTTGGCACCGGACGTCGGCGAAACCGAAAGGTCATCATCGAGCCGGAACTCGACGCTGCTGTCCCCTTCCTGCGTGCCGCCCAGTCTGGACTTGACCGGTGCCGGCTCGGCGGCAGGCGCGGGCGCCGCGGGTTCGATCACGGCCGGTGCCGCGACGGCCGCCGCTGCGGACGCGGCCATGGCAACGGGCGTGGCGCCACCTTCGGCGAACATCGGGTTGGCGGGATCGAGCTCGCGGCCGAGGGCCGCGGCCTTGGGCCAGATCTCCCCTTGCCCGCGCGACACCGAATACAGCTCGTTGGCAACGGTCTCGAAGGCCGACGGCTTGTTGTGCTGCGCGTGGATCTCCAGCAGCTTGAGATGGATTTCCTGCCGCTGCGGGTCTTTCTTGAGCGCTTCCTTGAGGATTTCCTCGGCCTGCGCGTCGCGCCCGTAGGCGAGATAGACCTCGGCTTCGGCGATCGGATCGACCTCGTCGGTATCGATGTTGCCCAGCCCCTCGCGGCTGAAATCGGTGGCGAGCGAATTCTCGCCGGTATTGACCACGCCGCCACCGGTCGAACCGAACACCGTGTTGGTCTTGATGTCGGTGCCGGAGATGATGCTGTCCTCGAACTTCGTCGTCTTCCGCCGGCGGGCGGCGATCAACGCCGCGATACCGCCGAGGACCACCAGCGCGCCACCGCCGATCGCCCACGGCGAGGTGTTGGCAACGATATCTTCGACGAACGAGGGCTCGGCGGCGGGCTTGGGCGCCGCCTTGGGTGCCGGGGAAGCCGCCTTGGGAGGCTCCGCCTTTGGCGGCTCGACCTTCGGGGGCTCGGACGGCTTCGCCGCCTCGACCTTCGGCGGTTCCACGGGCTTCGGCGGCTCCACCGCCTTGGCGGGTTCCGGCGCTTTCGCAGATGCCGGTGGCGGCGGCGCCGCCTTCGGGGCTTCGGCCGCCTTGCCCTTCGCGGCTTCGGATTGCGCCTGCAACTGCGCCAATGTCTGATTCTTGAGATCGACCGCCTGCTGCAGCGACTTCAACGTCTTTTCGAGATCGGCGATGCGCGTCTGCGCATCCTTCAACTGCTGGGTGCTGGCGACCGACTGTTCGGCCGCCGCCGCCTTGCCCGTGCTGGCCTCGCGCGACACCTTCAACTGGTCGCGCCCCGGCGGCGCCGCAGGCGTCTTCTCTTCCACCGTGGTGCCGATCTTGCCGGCGGCCGCACGACCGCCGGCGTCCTTGACCTCGGGTGCGCCGGCGGCGACGCGATCGCGGTAATCACGCCAGTCGGCAGCCTGCACCCGAACGATCTTGGTCGCTTCGGGCGCCGCGGTAGCGCCCGCGTCGTCGGCGCTCGGAAGCGTGATGATCGAACCCGAGCGCAAGCGGTTCATGTTGCCGTCGAAAGCGCTCTGGTTGGCCTTGAAGATGGCGACCAGCATCTGCTCCAGCGTCACGTTTCCGGGCTTCGCCTCGGCGGCGATCCTGGACAGCGTGTCGCCACGCTTGACTGTGTAGGTGTCGCCGGCTTTCGCCTGGGCCTCGGCCCGCGCCTGAGGCGCCGCCGCAGCGGCGGGCGCTGCACGCGCCGGCGCGGCGCCCTGGCGGACGGGCGCTACCGGATCGACGACCGGCGCCGGAATGCCGGCACCCGGCGGATCGAGAAGGAAGGTGTATTCGCGCACCACCCGACCCGACGCCCAGTTGATCTCGACCATGAGATCGAGGTAGGGCTCGTTGACGGATCCCGCCGTCGTGACGTTGAGGTAGGCCTGACCATTGGCATCGCGTTCGATCGACACCCGCGCGCGCGACAACGCCGCTGCATAGGCGAGGTTGTTCTGCCGGTACAGCGAGGGATCGGCAACCTTGGCCGAAAGCGTATCGAGTTCTTCCCGGGATGCCGCCGTGAGTTCGATCCGCGCTTGCAGCGGCTGACCCAGGGACGATTGAACGGTCAGCTTGCCCAAGCCCAGTGCGTTGACCGCACCCGCAAGCGCCAATGCGCTCGTAAGCACGCTCAACCTGAACATCGTTTTTGCTTGCATGCCAGTCCCTTCCGATGGGTCGGATTTTGCAAGAGAACATAACATCATGGATTTAGCCGTGCAAGCTAAACCCCGGTATTAGCTTGGACTTTGACGCATGCCCGTGCACGCGTCGTAACGACCCAAGGCGCAGACCGCCGATGCCCCGCAAGCACTAGCGTGGTCGCGGGCAGTCCGCCACCAGATGTAGTGCCGTCGCCGTCTGCCGGCGGAAACATACGCTTCGTCGGCGCCGTTGCGCCAGTGTTGACGGCGCCCCCGGCGCGGCAGAAAACACGTGCCAGCGCCAAGTCGCGCGGCCGGGGCGCGAGCGCGAACCAGCGTTGCGCGCGCGTTCAGCGTTCGAGCAGCAGGCGCACCATGCGGCGCAGGGGCTCGGCGGCGCCCCACAGCAGCTGATCGCCGACGGTGAACGCACCGAGATAATCGCCACCCATCGCAAGCTTGCGCAGTCGCCCGACCGGAACGTCGAGCGTGCCGGTGACGGCCGCCGGATTGAGGCGGGCGATGCTCGCGTCGCGGTTGTTGGGAATCACCTTGGCCCAGGGGTTGGCCGTCGCCAGCATGGCCTCGATCTCGTCGAGCGGAACGTCGCGCTTCAACTTGATCGTCAGCGCCTGGCTGTGGCAGCGCATCGCCCCGATGCGCACGCAGATCGAGTCGACCGGAATCGGGTTGCGCTCGCGGCCGAGGATCTTGTTGGTCTCGGCGCCGCCCTTCCACTCCTCGCGGCTCATGCCGTTGCCGAGATCCTTGTCGATCCAGGGAATGAGGCTGCCGGCGAGCGGAACGCCGAAATGCTGCTTGGGGAACGCCGGGTCGCGCAGGATGCCGGCCACTTCGCGATCGATGTCGAGTATCGCCGACGACGGATCGGCCAGCAGGCCCTTCGCCGCCATGTGGGCTTCGCCCATCTGCACCAGGAGCTCGCGCATGTTCTGCGCGCCGGCGCCGGAGGCGGCCTGGTAGGTCATGCAGGTCATCCATTCGATGAGGTCGCGCTCGAACAGGCCCGCCAGCCCCATCATCATCAGGCTGACCGTGCAGTTGCCGCCGATGTAGTTCTTCACGCCGCGGGCAAGCGCCGCGTCGATGACCTTGCGGTTGACCGGATCGAGGATGATGACCGCGTCGTCCTTCATCCGCAGCGCGGATGCGGCATCGATCCAGTAGCCTTTCCAGCCTTCCGCCCGCAGTTGCGGAAAGACGTCGTTGGTGTAGTCGCCGCCCTGGCAGGTGACGATGACGTCCAGTGCCCTGAGCGCGCCGATGTCGCTGGCGCTCTTGAGCGGCGGCGTGTCCTTGCCGATCGCCGGGCCCTTGCCGCCGACCGCGGAGGTCGAGAAGAACACCGGATCGAAGTGCTCGAAGTCGCGCTCCTCCTGCATCCGCTGCATCAGGACGGAACCCACCATGCCGCGCCAACCCACAAAACCGACTCGCATTGTCATCACCCTTATCGTTACAGTGTCGAAATCTCTTCAGGCCAGTGCCGCTGCCACGGCGTCGCCCATCGCCCGGGTGCCGACCGTCGCTTCACCGGGCAGCGCGATGTCGCCGGTGCGCAAGCCCGCGGCCAGCACGCGGCGTACCGCGCCCTCGATGCGCAGCGCGAGATCCGCCCGCGCAAACGTGTGACGGAACATCATCGAAAGCGACAGGATGGTCGCCAGCGGATTGGCAAGGTCTTTCCCGGCGATATCCGGCGCCGAGCCGTGGATCGGCTCGTAGAGCCCCTTGCCGTTCGCGTCGAGCGACGCCGACGGCAGCATGCCGATCGAACCCGCCAGCATCGACGCCTCGTCCGACAGGATGTCGCCGAAGATGTTGCCGGTGACGATGACGTCGAACTGCTTCGGGTTCTTCACCAACTGCATCGCCGCGTTGTCGACGTACATGTGCGACAGCGCGACCTCCGGGTACGATTTGCCGACGGCGGTGACCACCTCGCGCCAGAGGATCGACGTGTCGAGCACGTTCGCCTTGTCGACCGAACAGAGCTTCTTTCCGCGCTTGCGCGCCGTCTCGAAGCCCACCCGGGCGATGCGCTCGATCTCCGGCACGCTGTAGAGCATGGTGTCGAAGCCTTCATCGTCGCCGGCGGCGTTCTTGCGCCTGCCGCGGGGCTGGCCGAAATAGATGTCGCCGGTCAGTTCGCGGATGATCATGAGATCGAGCCCCGCGACCACCTCGGGCTTCAGCGTCGACGCGGCGGCGAGTTCCGGATAGAGGAGCGCCGGGCGCAGGTTGGCAAACAGCTGCAGCGCCTTGCGGATGCCGAGGATTCCCTGCTCGGGCCGCAGCGCGCGCGGCAGCGCGTCGTACTGCGGGCCGCCCACGGCGCCCAGCAGCACCGCATCCGCCGCCTGCGCCAGCGCGAGCGTCGCGTCCGGCAGCGGCTGCTTCGCGGCATCGTAACCGGCGCCGCCAATGGGCGCGGTTTCGGTCTCGATGGGAACGCCCTCCCGTCGCAGCAGTTCGAGCACCTTGACGGCCTCGCCGACGATTTCTCGGCCGATGCCGTCACCGGGAAGGATGGCGATCTTCATGTGGTCACTCTCGTCTATGCGAGCCAGGGTTGCTCGCCGAGCCGGCGCGCTTCGAACGCGCGGATCGCGTCGGCATGCTGCAGCGTCAGGCCGATGTCGTCGAGGCCGTTCAACAGGCAATGCTTGCGGAACGCGTCGACGTCAAAGCCGAAGACCATGCTGCGATCTGCGGTGGCGACGGTTTGCTGCTCGAGATCGATGCTGAGCGCGAAACCGGGAAACGCCTGCACCGCGGCGAACAGCCGGTCGACCTGCGACTCGGGCAGCTGAATCGGCAGCAGCCCGTTCTTGAAGCAGTTGTTGAAAAAGATGTCGGCGTAGGACGGGGCGATGAGCGCGCGAAAGCCGTAATCGGCGAGCGCCCACGGGGCGTGCTCGCGCGAACTGCCGCAGCCGAAATTGCGCCGTGCGAGCAGGATCTTCGCCCCCTGGTACCGGGCTTCGTTAAGGACGAATCCTGGATTGAGCGGCCGCCCGCCATTGTCGCGTCCGGGCTCGCCGCGATCGAGATAGCGCCATTCGTCGAACAGGTTGGGGCCGAAGCCCGTGCGCTTGATGGACTTCAGGAACTGCTTGGGAATGATCGCGTCGGTGTCGACGTTGGCGCGATCGAGTGGCGCCACGATGCCGGTAAGGATGCGGAACGGCTCCATGCGATCAGTACTTCTTGGCCTGGCCGGCGGACTTTTCGATGGCGGCGCCGCCAGCCTTGATGTCCTTGCCGGCGCCTTCGACGGTATTGCAACCGGTCACGACGATGCCGAAGCCCACGAGTGCCAGCAGCGCAACGAGTTTTTTCACCATTTCCGCTCTCCTTGGGTCGTTACACCAGTCGACGCACGTCGACGAAATGCCCGGCAATGGCAGCGGCGGCGGCCATCGCAGGACTGACGAGGTGGGTGCGGCCGCCATTGCCCTGCCGCCCCTCGAAATTGCGATTGGATGTCGACGCGCAGCGCTCGCCCGGCTCCAGCCGGTCGTCGTTCATCGCCAGGCACATCGAGCAGCCCGGCTCGCGCCAATCGAATCCCGCGTCACGGAAAATACGGTCGAGACCTTCGCGCTCGGCCTGCGCCTTGACCGGACCCGATCCGGGAACCACCATCGCCAGCTTCACGTTCGCCGCCACGCGCCGCCCGCGCGCGACGGCCGCCGCCGCGCGCAGATCCTCGATCCGCGAGTTGGTGCAGGAACCGATGAAGGCCTTGTCGATGCGGATGTCGGCGATCGGCGTGCCGGGCGCGAGTCCCATGTAGACGAGCGCACGCTCGAAGCCTTCGCGCCGGGTCGCGTCTTTCTCGCGGTCGGGGTCGGGCACGCGGGCCTCGATCGAGGTGACCATTTCGGGCGAGGTTCCCCACGTCACCTGCGGCGCGATCGACGCCGCGTCGATCGCGTGCGTCGCATCGAACCGGGCGCCGTCGTCGCTCACCAGCGTCCGCCACACCGCGACCGCCCGCTCCCAGAGCGCGGCCGACGGCGCATAGGGCCGTCCGCGCAGATAGGCCAGCGTCGCGTCGTCGACCGCGACCATGCCGGCACGCGCGCCCGCCTCGATCGCCATGTTGCACACGGTCATCCGGCCTTCCATCGACAGCGCGCGCACCGCGCTGCCGCCGAATTCGATCGCGTGCCCGGTACCCCCCGCCGTCCCGAGGCGGCCGATGATCGCCAGCACGAGGTCTTTCGCCGTCACCCCGGGCGCGAGCCGGCCGTCGGCGCGGATCAGCATCGAGCGCGCCTTCTTCATCAGCAGGCACTGCGTCGCGAGCACGTGCTCGACCTCGGAGGTGCCGATGCCGAAGGCGAGCGCCGCGAACGCGCCGTGGGTGCTGGTGTGCGAGTCGCCGCAGACGACGGTCATCCCCGGCAGCGTCGCCCCCTGCTCCGGGCCGATCACGTGGACGATCCCCTGGCGCGCATCGCGGAACGGAAAATAGGCCTTGGCGCCGAACGCGTGGATGTTGGCGTCCAGCGTCTCGACCTGCGTACGCGAAACGGGATCGCGGATTCCCTGTGCCCAGTCCTTGGTCGGCGTGTTGTGGTCGGCCGTGGCGACGATCGAATCGCTGCGCCACACCTTGCGACCCGCGAGCTTCAGGCCCTCGAAGGCCTGCGGGCTGGTGACCTCGTGGACCAGATGCCGGTCGATATAGAGTAGCGTCGTGCCGTCCGCTTCGGTGCGGACCACATGCGCATCCCAGAGCTTGTCGTAGAGCGTGCGAGCGACCATGAAGTCAGAGCCGGATCGAGCCGTTGCGGCTGCAGGGAAAAGCAGGATTATCGCACGAGCGCCGCAATCGCCGGCCGCGCCGCGATCGTCGCTGCGACAGCGCCGATGACCGCGTCCGCGCCAGAGTCGAACGCCACCGCCCGCATCGAACGCAGCCAGGTCATCTGGCGCTTGGCCAGCTGCCGCGTCGCGGCGATCCCTTTCGCCCGCAGTTGCCCGGCATCGATCGCGCCGTCGAGAAATTCCCAGGCCTGCCGGTAGCCGACGCAGCGCATCGACGGCATGGTCGGCATCAACGCGTGGCGCGACCGCAGACCGCGCAGCTCGTCGACGAGGCCCGCGGCGAGCATCGCGTCGAAGCGCGCTGCGATGTCGGCGTGCAGGCGGGCCCGGTCGGCGGGCATCAGCGCGAGCGCCAGGTGCTCGCCCAGTGCCTCGCCCGCTTCCCGTGCCCCCTGCAGCTGCGACAGCGGCGCCCCGGTCAACCGATGCACCTCCAGCGCGCGCTGAATGCGCTGCGCGTCGTTGGGGGCGAGGCGCGCGGCGGTCGCAGGATCCACGCGGCAGAGTTCGGCGTGCAGCGCCGGCCAGCCTTCGGCGGCCGCGCGTGCATCCAGCGCCGCGCGCAACGTCGGGTCGGCCGGCGGCAGCGCGCTCAACCCCTCGACCAGCGCCTTCACGTAGAGCATCGTGCCGCCGACCAGCAACGGAATGCGGCGCCGCGCCCGGATGTCCGCGATCGCGCGCAGCGCATCGGCGCGAAAGCGGGCCGCCGAATACGCTTCGGTGGGTTCGATGAGGTCGATCAGGTGGTGCGGCACGCGTGCACGCGTCGCGAGGTCGGGCTTGGCGGTGCCGACGTCCATGCCGCGATAGACCTGCGCCGAGTCGACGCTGACGATCTCGACCGGGAATTGCCGGGCGAGCGCGAGCGCGAGCGCGCTCTTGCCCGAAGCGGTCGGCCCCATCAGCAGCACAACCGGCAGCGTGGCCGGAATGGGGTCCGACTCGACTTTTCGACTACCGAGACCAAGGATCAGGCCTGCCCCGGAAGAAGTCGAGTCGGACCCCATTTTCAACTCAGCGTCCGCGCATGAACAGGCGGTCGAGATCGGCCAGCGTCAGCTGGTACCACGTCGGGCGGCCGTGATTGCATTGCCCGGCACGCTCGGTGGCTTCCATGTCACGCAGCAGCGCGTTCATCTCCGGCACGGTGAGCGCGCGGTTCGCGCGCACCGATCCGTGGCAGGCCATCGTCGACAGCAGTTCGTCGCGATGAGCGTCGAGGACGTCGCTGCCGCCGAATTCGCGCAGCTCGTGCAACACCGAGCGGGCGAGCGTCACCGCGTCGGCATCCGCCAGCGGCGCCGGAAGCGCGCGCACTGCCAGCGTCGCCGGACCTAGCGGCGAGACGGAAAATCCGAGGCGATCGAGCGCAGCCGCATGATCGTCGACCGCCGCCATTTCGAGCGCGGTGGCGGCGAAGGTCGCCGGCACCAGCAACGGCTGCTGCGAGATGCGCTCGTTCAACGCCGACTTCATCCGCTCGTAGACGATCCGCTCGTGCGCGGCGTGCATGTCGACGAGCACCAGGCCCGACCGGTTCTGCGCCAGCACGTAGACGCCGTGGAGCTGGGCAAGCGCGAATCCCAGTGGATGCTCGTCGCCGGTATCGGGCAACCCGGTGGCGTCGCTTGCCGCTGGCGCGCTGGCGCCGAAGAGCCTGGCGTAAAACGCCGCCGGTTCGGACGCGCCGAGCGGCATCGCCTGCTGCCACGGTGGACGGGAAACCGGCGCTGCGGGCCATGCGTCGATAGGCTCCGCCATCGGCACGCGCGGCGGCACCATCGCGGCCGCGATGCCGAGTTTTTCCGCGGCCGACACCGCCGCCTGCGCGGCCCCGGTATCGGCCAGCGCCCGCTGCACCGCGTGGCGGACGAACTGATGGACGGCGCCAGAGTCGCGGAAACGCACTTCGGTCTTCTGCGGATGGACATTGACGTCGACCAGCCGCGGGTCGAGGTTCAGCCACAGCGCATAAGACGGCTGGCGCTCGTGGTGCAGCACGTCGCGATACGCTTCGCGCAGCGCGTGGGAAAGCACGCGATCGCGGACGAATCGGCCGTTCACGAATGCGTATTGGCTGCCGAACTCCTTCGCGTACGCGGGCCGCACGGCAAAGCCGGTGACCGACAGCGGTCCCGCGCGGGCATCCACTTCCGCCGCGCCGGTGACGAAGCTCTCGCCAAGCAGCGACAGCACGCGCGCCCGGCGTCCCTGCGCCAGCAGGCGGTGGACGACGCGCCCGTTGTGCTGCAACGTGAAGCCCGCGTCCGGGTGCGCCAGCGCCACGCGGCGAAACGCCTCGTCGCAATGGCCCCATTCGGTGGCTTCGGTGCGCAGGAATTTCCGGCGCGCCGGCGTGTTGTAGTAGAGCTCCTGCACGGTTACCGTCGTCCCGGAGGCGAGCGCTGCCGGCGACGTCGCGCCGACGGCTCCGCCCTCCACCTCGATCCGCCATGCGTGCGGACGGTCGGCCGCGCGGGACGCGATCGAAAACCGCGACACCGCGGCGATCGAGGCGAGCGCCTCGCCGCGAAAACCCAGCGTGGCGATCGCTTCAAGGTCGTCGACCGTGGCGAGCTTCGACGTCGCATGCCGCGCGATGGCCAGCGGCAGGTCCTCGCGCTCGATGCCCGCGCCGTTGTCGGCGACGCGAATGCGCTGGATGCCGCCGCCGGCGAGATCGACATCGATCTGCGTCGCCCCGGCATCGAGCGCGTTCTCGAGCAGTTCCTTCAGTGCGGCGGCCGGGCGCTCGACGACCTCGCCCGCCGCGATCTGGTTGATCAGGTGGTCGGACAGCGCATGGATGGCCGTCATGCGCGCAATCCTTCCGCCCAGCGGCGGTAGACGTCGCCCGCCACCGCGTCGAGCGCCGCGACGCGTGCCGCGAGATCGACGCGGATTTCGGCCGCGCACTGGCGCGCGCCGACTGTCGCCGGCGGCAGTTCGTCGGCGCCGGTGGCGAGCCACGCCTCGACCAGGTCGGACGTCATCTCGAGGTGACACTGCAATCCGATGTGGCGGTCGTCGAGCACATAGCCCTGCTCGGCGTTGAAGCGGTTGGTCAGCACGCGCACGGCGCCCGGCGGCAGCGCAAAGGCCTCGTTGTGCCACTCGAAGGTCGTGAACGCGGCGCGATCGCCGAACCACGCCCGCCGCGACGCGTCGTCGGTGGTCTCGACGTCGATCCAGCCGATCTCCGTCGCCGCTGCGCGCGTCACCGGCGCCCCCATCGCCCTGGCCAGCAATTGCCCGCCGAGACAATGCCCGATCACCGGAACGCCTTCGCTGACCGCGTCGCGGAGCAAATCGAGCAGCGGCGCCGTCCACGGCAGGTCGTCGTTTGCGCTCATCGGTCCGCCCATCATGCCGATGCCGGCAAAGTCGCGCGCGCGCACCGGGACTGCAACGCCGGCATCGAGCGGCAGCAACTGCCAGCCGATGCGTTGCGCGTCGAGCCAGCGGGCGAAGCCGGCGGGGCCTTCGGTCGGGGAGAAGCGGAAAACGGCGACGGGACGCATCAACGGGCGGCTGGGGTCGAAGGCGGGGCAGCGGTCACATCTGCTTGAACAGGTGAACAAACTGTCGCGACACCGGCAGGCGCTCGGTGCGCCCCTTGAGCTGCACGTACTGCTTCTCGGCATCCTCGCGCAGCACGCCGGCAATCGCGCCGGCGTTGACGATGGTGCCGCGGTGGATCTGCCAGAACTGCTGCGGGTCGAGTTCGGCGACGAGATCCTTCAGGGGCGTCCGGATCAGCGCCTCGGACTGCGCCAGCACCACGCGTGTGTACTTGGTGTCGGACTGGAAATAGACGATGTCGTCGACGGCGATGAGCTTGACCTGCTTGCCGATGGCGGCCTTGATCCAGCGCAGCCGCGCAGGCGCGGATTGCCCCTGCAAACGCGCGCGCAGGTCGTCGAGCAGATGGGCGAGATCGGCGGGCGGCGACGCGAGCTTCGCCCGGACGCGGTCGACAGTCGCCGCCAGGCGGTCTGCCTCCACCGGCTTGAGGAGGTAGTCGACCGCTCCGGTCTCGAATGCCCGCACCGCGTACTGATCGTAGGCGGTGACGAACACGATGTGACACTCGCCGCCGATCAACGCTGCGACATCGAGTCCGCTGCGACCCGGCATGCGAATGTCGAGGAACGCCACCTGCGGCGAGTGCGCGTCGAAGGCCGCGAGCGCCGCATCGCCGTCGGCCACCTCGGCAACGATGGACAGTTCCGGCCACGTCTCGGCGAGCTTCTCCTTGAGCCGTTCGCGCATCAGCGGCTCGTCTTCGGCGATGAGGGCAGTGATCGAGGTCATGGTCGTGATGCGGGTTGTGGTGGCATCGGGATGGGCGGAAGCGGCAATTGCAGCCGGGCGACGAATCCTCGCGGCACATTCTCCTCCAGCGTGAGTTCGGCGTCGCCGCCGTACAGCAGCGCCAGCCGCTCGCGGATGTTGGCCAGGCCGATGCCCTGCCCGGGATGCGAGGACAAGCCCGCTCCCGTGTCGGCGACGGTGACGATGAGGCGCGCGCTGGCATCACCTCCCCGCGCCGCCGTCACACTGATCCGGCCACCGTCCGGTGCGGGCTCGATGCCGTGCTTGATGGCGTTCTCGACCAGCGTGATCAGCATGCCGGGCGGAACCGTTGCCAGCTCCAGCACCGGCGGGATGTCGATGCGGAAGTCGAGCCGTGCGCCCAGGCGGCGCTGCATGATCGACAGGTAGGCGCCGGCGAGCGTCCCCTCCTGCTGCAGCGTGGCGACCTCGTCCTTCATCGAAGGCGTCGTCGCCCGCAGGAACCGGATGAGGTCGGCGATCAGGCGCGCGGCATCGGGTGCGGCCTTCTCGGCCAGTTGCTGCGCGCTGCCCAGCGTGTTGAACAGGAAGTGGGGCTCGATCTGCAGCTGCAGCATCTTCAGGCGCGACTCGGCAAGCTGTCGCGACAGCGCGCTCTGCCGGGCCTCGGCCTCGAGGCTGGCGGTGAGCGCGGCATACTCGCGGTTGCGCAGATGCGCGATCAGCGCGACGACCAGTGCGTACAGAAAGCCGAACACCAGCCCGGCCATGACGACGTGCCGGAGCTTTGCGCTGTCGTTGAGCCAGGCGAACGGCTCGACGCCTTTGATGAACCCGCCGACGCTTGCCCCGATCAGTGCACCGCCGAGCGCCAGCAGCGGCCCGGTGACGACGACGCGAAACAGGCGGCCGGCAAACTTCCGGTACCCGAACCAGGCGGTGAGTCCGGACCAGACCAGCATCAACACGACCAGGTTGAACAGGATCGCCGCTTCGGTGAAGGTCATGTTCCACGGCAGCTGCGCAGCGATCCACGCGGCGCCCGTCGCGACGCCCACGATGACGACGATCCAGCGCCAGCCACCCTGCCGGTACAGCCAGTGGTCGAAGGCGCGCACGTCGCGCCGCTCGACTTCGGATAGGGAAGCGAGCACGCGGTCGGCGAAGGCGTCGTAACGGGCTTTGAGAGCGGCGATGGGCATGGCCGGGCAACCAGCAGCGAAGCTCATTCTAATTGGCGGGAGCACGTCGCGGCATGCGCAATGCGCGAACGGCGGCAACCGGGCACCGGACGACGACCGGCAGCGACGAACCGGGATGTCTGCAAGTCGGCGAGGTCAGAGCCCGCGGGCGATCCGCGCGTACGCCGAGTGATTGTGGATCGACTCGAAATTCTCCGCCTCGACGATGAAGCCGTCGACACGCGGATCGGCCTGCAGCCGCGCCGCCACGCCGCGGACGAGGTCCTCGACAAAACGCGGGTTGTTGTACGCGCGTTCGGTCACGTACTTCTCGTCGGCGCGCTTGAGCAGCCCGTAGAGTTCGCACGAAGCCTCTTCCTCGCCGATGCGAATGATCTCGGTCAGGAACAGCGGCGCCGAGGGGCGCACGGAAATCGTCACCAGCGAGCGCTGGTTGTGGGCGCCGTAATCGGAGATTTCCTTCGAGCAGGGGCAAAGTGACGTGACCGGCGCGGCGATGGTCAGCGTCTGCACGTACGCATCGCCGGAGAGCTCGCCGGCGATGCGCACCTGGTAGTCGAGCAGGCTCGCCACCCCGGACACCGGGGCGAGCTTGCGAATGAAGAACGGGAACGCCACCTCGAGGCGTCCGCCAGGAGCCTCGAGCAGCACGACGAGGTCGTCGACGAGGTCGCGAAAGCCGGCGACCGACAGCGGCGGCTGACCGGCGGCGGTGCGCGTCTCGAGCAGCGCGACCAGGCGCGACATGTGCGTGCCCTTCTGATCTTCGGGCAGCGCGACAACGACATTGCAGTCGGCCACGGTCGGCTGCGCAACACCGTCGAGATCGGCGAACAGCAATGGGTATTTCAGGCCCTTGATGCCCACCTGGTCGATGGCGATGCGGCGGTCATCGCGCCCCGACTGGGTATCGGGCATCGGAAACAACCGCTGCGGGGTTTGGGGACGGTTCATCATGCGTATGTTAGCCGATGTGACCCCCGGTTCACGCCGCGGGCTTGGCGACCACCTCCGGACGCGGCGATCCGAACCGCGCCAGCACCGCGTTGACGATGCCCCTTGCGTCGAGGCCGCACTCGGCCAGCAGCTGCGCCGGGTCGCCATGATCGAGAAAACGATCGGGCAACCCCAGATGCAGCAGGGGTATGACGATGCCTGCCGCGGCCAGCGTCTCGGCCACCGCGCTGCCCGCCCCGCCCATGACCACGTTTTCTTCGACCGTGACCATCGCGTCGTGTTCACGCGCGAGCCGGACAACGAGTTCGGCGTCGATGGGTTTGACGAACCGCATGTTGGCGACCGTGGCATCGAGTTCTTCGCCGGCCGCGACCGCGCTCGAAACGACGCTGCCGAAGGCGAGAATCGCGACCCTCTCCCCTCGCCGCCGCGTTTCCCTGCGGACCTCGCCGCGCCCCACCGTCAACGCCGACATCGCCGCCGCGATGGCAACACCGGGGCCGCTGCCGCGCGGGTAGCGGACGGCCGAGGGCGTTTCCAGCGTGAACGCCGTGTACAGCATCTGGCGGCATTCGTTTTCGTCGGCTGGCGCCATCACCGTCATGTTGGGCAGGCAGCGCAGGAACGAAAGGTCGAAGGCGCCGATGTGCGTCGCGCCATCGGCGCCGACGACGCCGGCGCGGTCGACCGCCAGCACCACGGGCAGGTTCTGCAGCGCGATGTCGTGGACCAGCTGGTCGTAGGCGCGCTGCAGGAACGTCGAATAGATCGCCACCACCGGCTTCATGCCCTCGCAGGCGAGACCGGCGGCGAACGTCAGCGCGTGCTGTTCGGCGATGCCGACGTCGAAGTAGCGATCGGGATATTCCTGCGAGAACCGGACCAGGCCGGAACCTTCGCGCATCGCCGGCGTGATCGCGACCAGGCGCGAATCCTTCGCCGCCATGTCGCACAACCAGTCGCCGAATATCTGCGTGTAACCGGGCTTCGCCGCGGGCCGGGCCACGATGCCCGTCACCGGATCGAATTTCGACACGCCGTGGTAGAGGATCGGATCGTCCTCGGCGCGCGCGTAGCCGTAGCCCTTGCGCGTCACCACGTGCAGCAATTGCGGTCCCTTGAGTTCGCGCAGGTTCGACAGCGTCTTCACCAGCACGTCGATGTCGTGGCCGTCGATCGGCCCGATGTAGTTGAAGCCGAACTCCTCGAACAGCGTGCCGGGAAGCACCATGCCCTTGAAGTGTTCCTCGGCCCGCTTGGCGAGTTCCTTGACCGGCGGCAGCCTGGCGAGGACTTCCTTGCCGCCGCTGCGCATGCTGTTGTAGAGCCGCGAGGTGAGGAGCTTGGCAAAGTAGCCGTTCAGCGCCCCCACCGGCTCCGAGATCGACATCTCGTTGTCGTTGAGGATGACCAAAAGATCCGCCCCCGCCGTGCCGGCGTTGTTGAGTCCCTCGAAAGCCATCCCGGCGCTCATCGCCCCGTCGCCTATGACGGCGACTACGCGGCGCTCCTCGCCCCTGCGCTTGGCTGCGATGGCCATTCCCAGTGCCGCGGAGATCGACGTCGACGAATGCGCGGTGCCGAAGGTGTCGTAGACGCTCTCCGAGCGACGCGGAAACCCCGACGGCCCCCCGGCCATCCGCAGGCGGCTCATCTCGGCGCGCCGGCCGGTGAGGATCTTGTGCGCGTAGGTCTGGTGCCCGACGTCCCAGACGATCCGATCGTGCGGTGTGTCAAGCACGTAGTGGAGCGCGATGGTGAGTTCTATGGTCCCGAGGTTCGACGACAGGTGCCCGCCCGTCTGCGCCACCGAGTTGATGACAAAGGCGCGCAGCTCGCGCGCGAGGTCGCGCAGCTGCGACTGATCGAGCTTGCGCAGCGCGGCGGGTTCGTCGATCTTTTCCAGCAGCGAAAACATCAGTGCCTCCGCAGGACGATCCAGTCGGCCAATTCGGCGAGGCGGCGGCCGCGCGTGCCGAAACCGGCAAGCGCCGCGTGCGCATCCCGCCGGAGTTGCTCGGCGCGGTCCTTGGCGGCGGCCAATCCCAGCACCGAGACGAACGTCGGCTTGCCCTGCGCCGCGTCCTTGCCTGCCGTCTTGCCCAGCGACGCCGCCGAGCCTTCGACGTCCAGCACGTCGTCGACCACCTGGAACGCAAGTCCCGCTGCCCGCGCATAGCGGTCGAGCGCCGCCTGTCCCGCGGCATCGAGCGCCGGGCCGCACCGTGCCCCCAGCAGCACCGCGGCGCGAATCAGCGCACCCGTCTTGCGCTGGTGCATGGTCTCCAGCGCATCCAGGTCGAGCGCCCTGCCGACTGCATCGAGATCCTGCGCCTGTCCGCCCGCCATCCCCGACGCGCCCGACGCGGCCGCCAGCAACGCGACCGCCGCCGCCGGTTCCGCGAGGGCGCTTCGCGCCAGCAGCTCGAACGCCAGCGCCTGCAACGTGTCCCCCGCGAGCAACGCAGTCGCTTCGCCGTAGGCCACGTGACAGGTCGGCTGGCCGCGGCGCAGCGTGTCGTTGTCCATGCACGGCAGATCGTCGTGAACCAGCGAGTACGCGTGGATGAGTTCGACCGCGGCGGCGACCGTGTCGACGACGCCGGGATCGGCGCCTGCGAGTTCGCCCGCCGCGTAGGCGAGCAGCGGCCGCACGCGCTTGCCGCCGCCGAGCACCGCGTGGCGCATCGCCCGGGCAAGCGTGGCGGGCGCTTCGGGCTCGGAGGGCAGGCTGCGCGCCAGCACGTCCTCGATCCGGCGCTGCCGTTCGCCCGACCAGACGGCCCAGGCGAGATCAGGGCTCATCGGCTTCTGCGTCGGCGTCGAACGCCTTGAGCACGCCCTTTTCGAGCACCTCGACCTGCGCGCGCGCATCCTTGAGCGCACCCTGGCAGTACTGCAGCAGGACGGCGCCGCGCTTGTAGGCCGCGAGCGATTCCTGGAGCGGCAAGTCGCCGGACTCCATGGTGGCGACAATTGTTTCGAGTTCGGACAGCGCCGACTCGAAACTTCGGGGTGCATCGGAGGTCTTGACCATGGTCGGCGGCGCGAGAATTGGTGGCGGCGGGTGGTATCGAAGGCTTCCGGTTGCGAGCGGAAGGTTAGGCGCACAGCGCGTCTGCGGTCAAATGACGGTCATCGGGCCGGGCAATGCAGTGCGCCAGCGACATTCGCAGCGACGGCGGATCCGGCAGCTGCCGGACTCGGGGTTCATCCAACGCACCAGCGGGAAAGAAGGCGGATCCGCGCGGGCAGGTGTCGGGTTTCGCCGATTGGTTGACCGAATTTTCGAACGGTCGCTATAATAGCACGTTTTGGCGACGCGGCCCTTCACAAGTCCTTCGAGCGGCCGACTTAGCAAAGCGGTCCGGGGCGGCCGGGAACGCCGCAATCGTCCCGGGTTGTTGGGTTGGGTTGGTTGAATTTCAACGGAATCCGGACGAAAGGGCAGGTCGATGTCGAATCTCGCCACGGCGGGGCACTTGCGGCGTGCGACGTCGCAGCTCCCTGTCGCAAGCTATTGCGATCCCGCGGTTTACGACGCCGAGCAGCGTCTGCTGTTCGCGCAAGCGCCCGGTTACGTCGGACACGAGCTGATGGTGCCGAACCCCGGCGACTACCATGTGCTCGAGTGGCGCGACAACGCACAGGCGCTGATCCGCAACGCGCAAGGCGTCGAACTCGTCTCCAACATCTGCCGGCACCGGCAGGCGATCATGCTCAAAGGCCGAGGCAACGTGCCTAATGTCGTCTGCCCGATCCATCGCTGGACCTACGATCTCAAGGGCGAGCTTCTGGGCGCACCCCATTTCGACGACCGCCCCTGCCTCAATCTCGGCCGCACTCCGCTGTCCAACTGGAACGGCCTGCTGTTCGAAGGCAAGCGCGACGTGATCGGGGATCTCGCCGCGCTCGGCGTGCAGGACTTCGATTTCTCGAGCCACATCCTGGATCGCGTCGAGATCCACGAGTGCAACTACAACTGGAAGACCTTCATCGAGGTCTATCTCGAGGACTATCACGTCGTGCCCTTCCACCCGGGGCTCGGCAATTTCGTCACCTGCGACGACCTGAAGTGGGAATTCGCTCCGTGGGCGTCGCTGCAGACCGTGGGTATCACCAACCTCGTACGGTCCGGCAGCCGGACCTACGAACGCTGGCACCAGGCCGTGCGCGACTACTACCGGGGCGAGACGCCGAGGCACGGCGCGGTCTGGCTCACCTACTATCCCAACATCATGCTCGAGTGGTACCCCCACGTGCTGGTGATCAGCACCGTGATACCGCGCGGCCTCGACCGCTGCACCAACGTCGTCGAGTTCTACTACCCCGAGGACATCGCGCTGTTCGAGCGCGAGTTCGTCGAAGCCGAGCAGGCCGCCTACATGGAAACGGCGATCGAGGACGACGAGATCGCCGAGCGGATGGACGCGGGACGCAGGGCGCTGTACCGGCAGGGACGGAGCGAAGAGGGGCCGTACCAGTCGCCGATGGAAGACGGAATGCAGCACTTCCACGAATTCCTGCGTCGCGAGATGGGCAGCGAGGTCGCGCCCGGCTGAGGAATTGAGGAATTGGGGTCAGACTCGACTTTCGTGCGCTGGCCTCAAATCGTTCTCCACGGAAAAAGTCGAGTCTGACCCCGATTCCTGATGCAATCCCTCTGGATGCTCGTTGCGGGCCTGTCGTTCGCGCTGATGAGCGTGTTCGTCAAATACGCTTCCGCGCAGTTCTCGGCGGCCGAACTGGTGCTCTACCGCTCGGTATTCCAGATGATCGTCGCCTGGGCGGTGCTCGCCCGGGCCGGATTGTCGATCCGGACGACGCGGCTGGGGACGCACGTCCATCGCGGCGTTTCGGGTTTCGTTTCCCTTTTCATGTTCTTCTACGCGCTGACCACGCTGCCCGTCGCGACCGCGATGACGCTGAACTACACGTCGCCGATGTTCCTCGCCCTGCTGCTGGCCTGGCTCGCCCGCAAATGGCCGGGGCGCTGGCTGCTCGCGACCGTGGGCATGGGCTTCGTCGGCGCTGTTCTGCTGCTGCGGCCCACGCTGGCCCATGACCAGCTCTGGCCGGCGGCGATCGGACTCGCGTCCGGTGCCGCCTCATCGATCGCCTACTGGAACGTGCGCGAGCTGGTGCAAGCCAGGGAGCCCGAGGCCCGCGTCGTTTTCTACTTCGCGCTGTTCGCGTCTGTCGGTTCGTTCGTGTGGATGGCACCTCAGACCTGGCATCCGGTAAGTCTCGACAACGTCGGCGCGCTGCTGGCGGTGGGCGTATTCGGCAGCCTGGGACAGCTGACGATGACGCGTGCCTATGGCAAGGGCCCCACCCTAGTCACCGCTGCGCTGTCGTACAGCGGCATCGTGTTCTCCTGTGCGCTGGGCATCGCGCTGTTCGGCGACGTCCTGCCGCTGCCCGCCTGGATCGGCATGGGCCTCATCATTGCCGCGGGTATCATTGCCGTGCAACTGCAGCCGGGATCCCGCAAGGAACCGGCGCCGCAGGTGACCAACGACTGACCGCCATGGCCTACTCGACCCTGATTTCCACCACCGAACTCGCACCGCACCTCGATGATCCGGACTGGATCGTCGTCGACGTCCGCCATGACCTCGCGCAGCCCGCGACCTGGGGCGAAGCGCAGTACAAAGCCGGTCACCTGCCGGGCGCGCAATTCGTCCACATCGATCGCGACCTGTCGGCGCCGAAGAACGGACGCAACGGACGCCACCCGCTGCCCTCCGCGGCCGATTGTGCCGCCCTGTTCGGACGCCTCGGCATCGACGCCCACCGGCAGGTCGTCGCCTACGACCAGAACAGCGGGATGTTCGCTTCGCGGCTGTGGTGGATGCTGCGCTGGCTGGGACACGACGCGGTGGCCGTGCTCGACGGCGGCTTCGATGCCTGGCAGCGCGCGGGCCTGGCGACCACCACCTCAGTCCGTACGCCGCGGGCAGCGGTTTTCGGCCCCGGGCGTCCCGCGCCGACGGCCGATGCGGCGGAGATCGAGGCCGGACTGCGCGGCGGCGCATTGACGCTCGTCGATGCGCGCGCGCCGGAGCGCTTTCGCGGCGACATCGAGCCTCTCGACCCGGTGGCGGGGCACATTCCGGGCGCGCTCAACCGGCCGTTTGCGATCAATCTGAACGCTGACGGACGCATGCGCCCGGCGGACGAACTGCGTGCCGAGTTCACCGCGCTGCTCTCCGGTCGCGATCTCGCCTCCGTCGTCCATCAATGCGGGTCCGGCGTCTCCGCCTGCCACAACCTGCTCGCGATGGAAGTCGCCGGCCTTGCCGGCACCCGGCTCTATCCGGGCTCGTGGAGCGAGTGGTGCGCTGATCCGGCACGCCCGGTCGCCCGGGGCGGCGCCTGAACGGGCTTCAACCGCCCGGACCGGGCAGCGACCAGCGCGCCAGCAGGCGATAGTCGGGCCCGCGAGGCGTCAGCGTCGATGCCGTCAGTGTCACCGCATCGACGCGCCAGCAGATGGGCGCGGCGGCGGCCGCAGCGACCCGCTGCGTGCAGCGGCGGGCGAGCGTGACGTGCGGGGCGAAAGCTTCGCGCTCGGTCCGAAACCCCGCCTGCGCCAGACGATCGCCGAGATCCGCGGCCAGCCGCGCCAGCGCTTCGGGCACCACGGACGGCCCGATCCAGGCGATGCCTTGCCGGCGAAAGCTGCCGCAGCGGTCCAGCGTGAGCGTAAAGGCCTGGCCGCCACCGGCGGCTCCGGCGCCGATCGCATGCAGCGCATCCAGTGTGTCGGCGGCGACCTCCCCCACGAATGCGAGCGTGACGTGGAAGTTGTCGACCTTCGTCGGCCGACCGCACGCCTCCTCCGCGGTGCGGGTCGCAGCGCTTTCGAGCCGGCGACGGGCGCTCGCGTCGGGCCAGATCGCGTAGAAGACGCGCAATCGCGGCGCCGCCGGATCCGCGCCGACGCTGGATTTCCCGATCGTCATGCGCTGCTGGAGCCCTATTCAGACAAAGCCCCGCCGCCCTTCCCGGGCCGGCGGGGCGCGCGACCGCGGTGCGGTCGTCGTCGAGGTCAGGCCGCGGTCCGCTTGTTATCGAAGAACTGCTCGTCTTCGGTCGAATGCGACAACGCGGTCGTCGATGCCTTGCTGCCCTGTACGGCAGTGGTGACGGCGTCGAAGTACCCGGTTCCGACCTCGCGCTGGTGCCGCACGGCCGTGAAGCCCTTTTCCGCCGCCGCGAACTCGGCTTCCTGTAACTCGACGAACGCGCTCATCTGCGTGCGGGCGTAGCCGTGGGCCAGGTTGAACATCGAGTAATTGAGGCTATGGAAGCCGGCCAGCGTGATGAACTGGAACTTGTAGCCCATCGCGCCGAGTTCGCGCTGGAACTTGGCGATCGTCGCGTCGTCGAGGTTCTTCTTCCAGTTGAAAGACGGCGAGCAGTTGTAGGCGAGCATCTTGCCGGGAAACTTGGCCTGGATCGCTTCGGCGAACTGCTTGGCGAACTTGAGATCGGGCTTGCCGGTCTCGCACCAGATCAGGTCGGCATATGGCGAATAAGCCAGGCCGCGGGAGATCGACTGCTCGAGGCCATTGCGCGACTTGAAAAAGCCCTCGACGGTGCGCTCACCGGTGAGGAAGGGCTTGTCGTTGGGGTCGACGTCGGACGTGACCAGGTCGGCTGCCTCGGCGTCGGTGCGGGCGAGCAGGATCGTCGGCACGCCCATGCAATCGGCGGCGAGTCGCGCGGCGATCAGCTTCTCGACCGCCTCGCGCGTCGGCACCAGCACCTTGCCGCCCATGTGGCCGCACTTCTTGACCGATGCCAGCTGGTCCTCGAAATGGACGCCCGCGGCGCCGGCTTCGATCATCGCCTTCATCAGTTCGAACGCATTGAGCACACCGCCGAAACCGGCTTCGGCATCGGCGACGATCGGGGCGAAGAAGTCGATGTCGTCGTTCTTGCCTTCCATGTGGTGGATCTGGTCGGCGCGCATCAGCGCGTTGTTGATCCGGCGCACGACATGCGGCACCGAGTTCACCGGATACAGCGACTGGTCGGGGTACATTTCGCCGGCGATGTTGGCGTCGGCCGCGACCTGCCAGCCGGAGAGATAGACCGCCTTGAGGCCGGCTTTCACCTGCTGCATTGCCTGGTTGCCGGTCATGGCACCGAGCGAGTTAACGTACGGCTCTTCGTTGATGAGCTTCCAGAGTTTTTCCGCGCCACGGCGCGCCAGCGTGTGCTCGATGTGGATCGAGCCGCGCAGGCGCACGACGTCCTCGGCCGTGTAGCCGCGCCTGATGCCCTTCCACCGCGGATTCTCCGCCCAGTCCTTCTTGAGTCTTCCTGCTTCCAGATCGTAGTTCATTGCCTGCTCCCATCGTCTCGCGTCATGGCCAATCCGGCCGCCGCCTCGCCATCGAAGGCCGCGTGCCGGAACCTTGGTCGGCGGTCCCCCGCTACGCGATTGGCGTGCGCGGGTTGCCGCAGCGTGAAGCAGAGGGCGGACCCAGCCGCCAGCGCTCCACTGCACGGACCCGCCGAGGATGGCTCGGCAAGTCTGGCGGGCATGGATGGGGGTCAAGTGGTACCCAGGCCCAGCTTGCGGCCGCCGCTGTGGTTCGCGCACGGCCCTTCGTGACAAGCCGAACGTTAGCAAACACTGGCGTTGGTGACAAGCCGATTAGTGCAATGCAATACGAAAAAACTCAAAAAAAATCATACGGTTAGAAACTATTTCCGCCAGGCGGAAATAATTGACGCCATCCCGGCCAAGTGTCTGTTGCAGCGCACGATGGGCGGCGCGGAGCCGGAGCCGGCGAGAGCGCGTACCCGATGCCGCTGCTGGCAGGTACGCGCGCCGGGGGTGCAGCGTCGGCGGGGTCAGGAAATCCGGACGCGATCGCCACGGGCAGGAACTTCGACGTCCGTCCAGTGCCTGTCCTGCCGAATCAACGCCGCGAATCCCTCGGCGGTCTCCCGCTCGCCGTGGACGACAAGCGTGCGCGCGGGCGGCGCCTTGAATCCTCCGAGCCAGCCCATGAGCGCCGCCTGGTCGGCGTGGGCCGACAATCCGCCGATGGTGTGCACGGACGCCCGTACCGGCACGTCCTCGCGAAACAACCGCACCCGTGAGGCGCCGTCGACGATCTGGCGGCCCAGCGTGCCCGCCGCCTGGAAGCCGGTAAAGACGATCGCGCACTCCTCGCGCGGAAGGTTGTGGCGCAGGTGGTGCTTGACGCGGCCCGCGTCGCACATGCCGCTCGCGGCGACGATCACCGCACCGCGCGAGATGGCGTTGATCGCCATCGAATCCTGCGGCGTCTCGGTGAAGAGCACGCGCACGCGATCGTGGTGCCCGGCCACCCAGCGGCCAAGATCCCGGCTCTCGCGGTCCAGCGTCGCTGCGTACTTCGCCGTAATCTCGGTGGCGCGCGTCGCCAACGGCGAGTCCACGAAGATCGTCAGCGCCGGGACGCGTTCGAGGCGCACGAGGTCGGCCAGCACGTGCAGCACTTCCTGCGTGCGGCCCACGGCGAACGCGGGAACGATGACATTGCCGCGCGGGAGCGTTCGCGTCAGCACGTCGGCGATTTCATCGTAGGTCGTGGCGAGGCTCTTGTGCAGCCGGTTGCCGTACGTCGACTCGACGACCAGGACATCGGCGTCGGCGATGAACGTCGGATCGGCGAGCACCGGCCGCCCCGGCTGGCCAAGGTCGCCCGAGAACACGAGCTTGCGTCGCGCACCGCCGGCGCCGACCCAAACTTCAGCGATGGCCGACCCCAGGATGTGACCCGCATCGCGAAACCGGAACGAAACATCGGCGCGCGCCGACGTCTCCGCGTCGTAGGCAATCGGCCGGTACTGCTGCAGGCAGCGTTCGGCGTCGGCGACCGTGTACAGCGGGTTCGCGTCCGGCGTCGCCCCGGGCGCCGCGGCATCGCTCGCGCGTGGGGTTCCGCTCCGGCCCGCATGGCGGTCACCCGCCAGCCGGTCCCGGTTGCGCGGCGCCCGGCGCACATGCGACCTGGCCCACTCGGCTTCCTTTTCCTGGATATGCGCGCTGTCGGGCAACATGACGCCCGACAGATCGGCGGTCGCCGGCGTCGCGTAGATGGGGCCCTTGAATCCTCGCGCGCAAAGCCGCGGCAACAGTCCGGAATGGTCGATGTGTGCGTGGGTGAGGATCACGAAGTCGATCGCCCGCGCATCGAAATCCAGCGCGCACCCGTTCTTTTCGTCGGCTTCGCGCCCGCCCTGAAACATCCCGCAATCGACGAGGAACGTCCCGGCGTCGGCGTCGACCCGGTAGCACGAGCCCGTGACCTCCCCGGCAGCGCCGAGAAAAGTGATGGCCACGCCATCCCTTGCAACTTCCGCCCGCGCGTGCGTCGTCATCGACAGCCTCCTGGACACCCGACCCGGCTGCAGTGTACCGGATGGCTCCGCATGTCCCGCGCGTCAGGCGACCGGTGCGGGCTCCTTCTTCTCCTCGAAAACGAGGCGGATCTTGTCGTCGCCGTCTACGTCGATGGTGACGTGGCCGCCGTTCACCAGGCGGCCGAACAAGAGCTCCTCGGCCAGCGCCTTGCGAATGGTGTCCTGGATGAGGCGCGCCATGGGGCGCGCACCCATCTGCGGATCGAAGCCCTTGCGGGCGAGGAAGTCCTTGAGACCCGCGGTGAACGCGGCCTCGACCCGCTTTTCGTGCAACTGGTTCTCGAGTTCGAGCAGGAACTTGTCGACGACCTTGAGGATGACGTCGTGATCGAGCGCGCCGAATGAAATGGTGGCATCGAGCCGATTGCGGAACTCCGGCGTGAACATGCGCTTGATCTCGGCCATCTCGTCGCCGGCTGCCTTCGCATTGGTGAAACCCATCGATCCCTTTGCCAGCGTCTCCGCGCCGGCGTTGGTGGTCATGATGATGGTCACGTTGCGGAAATCGGCCTTGCGCCCGTTGTTGTCGGTCAACGTGCCGTGGTCCATCACCTGCAGCAGGATGTTGAAGATGTCCGGATGCGCCTTCTCGATCTCATCCAGCAGCAGGACGCTGTAAGGCGTCTTGGTGACCGCTTCGGTGAGCTGCCCGCCCTGGTCGAATCCGACGTAGCCGGGAGGCGCGCCGATCAGGCGCGACACCGCGTGCCGCTCCATGTATTCGGACATGTCGAAGCGGATCAGCTCGACGCCGAGGCAGTAGGCGAGCTGCCGCGCGACTTCGGTCTTGCCCACGCCGGTCGGGCCGCTGAACAGGAAATTGCCGATCGGCTTGCGCGGATTGCCCAGTCCCGCGCGCGACATGCGGATCGCGGACACCAGCGCGTCGATCGCGCGGTCCTGTCCGAACACGACGTTCTTGAGATCGCGGTCGAGCGTCTTGAGCGAGTTGCGGTCGTCGCTGGTGACGTTCTTCGCCGGTATGCGCGCGATCTTGGCAACGATTTCCTCGATCTCGGCCTTGCTGATGACTTTCTTCTGCTTCGACTTGGGCAGGATGCGCTGCGCGGCCCCGGCCTCGTCGATCACGTCGATCGCCTTGTCGGGAAGATGGCGATCGTTGATGAAACGCGCCGACAGCTCGGCGGCCGTGGTCAGCGCGGCGGGGGCGTACTTGACGCCGTGGTGCTGCTCGAACCGGGACTTGAGACCCTTGAGGATCTCGATCGTCTCGGCGATGGACGGCTCGGGAACGTCGACCTTCTGGAAGCGGCGCGACAGCGCGTGGTCCTTCTCGAAGATCTGCCGGAACTCGGAATAAGTGGTCGCGCCGATGCACTTCATCGCGCCGGTGGACAACGCGGGCTTCAGCAGGTTGGATGCGTCGAGCGTTCCGCCCGATGCCGCACCCGCGCCGATGATCGTGTGGATCTCGTCGATGAACAGGATCGACTTGGGATTGTCCGCCAGCTGCTTCAGCACGGCCTTCAGGCGCTGCTCGAAGTCGCCGCGGTACTTGGTGCCGGCCAGCAGGGCGCCCATGTCCAGCGAGTACACCTGGTACTCCTTCAGGAGGTCCGGGATCTCGCCGTCGTTGATGCGCCGCGCGAGCCCCTCGGCGATGGCGGTCTTGCCGACGCCGGCCTCGCCGACGAGCAGCGGATTGTTCTTTCGCCGACGGCACAGTACCTGGACCACACGTTCGAGTTCGAGCGCCCGGCCGATCAGAGGATCGGTCTTGCCTGCCTTAGCCATCTGGTTGAGGTTGATCGTGTAGCTGTCGAGCGCGCCCTTTTCCTGCTCGGCGGCCTCGCTCTCTTCCTTGGCCTCGGACTTCTCGGGCTTCTGCGCTGGCGTCTTGCTGATGCCGTGCGAGATGAAATTGACGACGTCGAGCCGCGTCACACCGCGCTGGTTCAGAAAATAGACCGCGTGCGACTCTTTTTCTCCGAAGATGGCCACCAGCACGTTGGCGCCGGTGACTTCCTTCTTGCCGGACGACTGCACATGCAGGATCGCGCGCTGGATGACGCGCTGGAAACCCTGGGTGGGCTGGGTGTCGGCGTCCGAATGCGGCGCGAGCCGCGGCGTGTGCTCGTTGATGAAATCGCCGAGCACCCCGCGCATCTCCTCGAGATCGACACCGCAGGCCTTCAGCACTTCGGCCGCCGACGGGTTGTCGAGCATCGCCAACAGCAGATGCTCGACGGTGATGAACTCATGCTGCTTCTGCCGCGCCTCGACAAAAGCCATGTGTAGGGAAACTTCGAGTTCCTGCGCAATCATAGTGTCCGGCCCTTCACGCCTGCCCGCCGATGCCACCCGGATCCCCTGCGGATCGCGGGCCCAGCGACGACTTTAACGCTCAAGCTTCCTCCATCGTGCACTGCAATGGATGATGGTGCCGCCGCGCAATACCGACGACCTGGTCCACCTTCGCTGCCGCGACTTCGCGGGTGTAGGTTCCACACTGCCCCACACCCTCGCGATGGACCTGCAGCATCACCTGTATCGATTTTTCACGGCTCATCGCGAAAACAGTCTGCAATACCGTCACCACAAAGTCCATCGGCGTGTAATCGTCGTTCAGCAGCAACACCTTGTACATCGGCGGCGGCTTGACCTGGGTCTTTTCGGCTTCAAGCAAACCGCCATGCTGGTGCTGAATGGCCATTTTCCAGTCGTGGGCAGTGATGGGCTGACCCTATGTTTGATGATTGCAACAGATTTTTCAAGTGAAACCGGAAACCGCCGACGTACGGCTTGACGCCGACCGGATCCTGCGTTTAAAAAAGCGGTGTTTGGCTGCCGAGTGTCTGCTCCACCGGTATCGTTACGCGCCCTGACGCCGCACTTGCCGCAAGTGGTACTTGCTGTCCAAACGCCAACCACTCCGTTCATTTTGTAAGGAAGTAGCACTATGGCAACTGGTACCGTCAAGTGGTTCAACGATGCGAAGGGCTTCGGCTTCATCACTCCGGATGGCGGCGGCGAAGATCTGTTTGCGCACTTCTCTGCAATCAACATGCAAGGCTTCAAGTCGTTGAAGGAAGGCCAGAAGGTCAGCTTTGAAGTGACTCAGGGGCCCAAGGGCAAGCAGGCGTCCAATATCCAGGCCGCGTGAACGATTGCCGATTTTCGACGCGCACCCGATCGGTGCGCGGTTGAGTCGAAGCCCGCCGCCCGGCGGGCTTTTTTGTGGAAGCGCCGGGACTCTCCCGGCAACCTTCGACGAGGCCGAGAAAAAAGCCCGCCGGGTGGCGGGCTCCTTTCGCGCGGCAGCGGCCGCTTCGTACGCTACATCCGCTCGATCATCGCCTGCCCGAAGCCCGAGCACGATACCTGCGTCGCCCCCGGCATCAGCCGCGCGAAGTCGTAGGTGACGACCTTGTCGGCGATCGACTTCTCGAGGCTCGACACGATCAGCGCAGCGGCTTCCTTCCAGCCCATGTGGACCAGCATCATCTCGGCAGACAGGATTTCCGAACCCGGATTGACATAGTCCTTGCCGGCATACTTGGGCGCCGTACCGTGCGTGGCTTCGAACATTGCCACCGAGTCGGACAGGTTGGCGCCCGGCGCGATGCCGATGCCGCCCACCTGCGCCGCCAAGGCGTCGGAGATGTAGTCGCCGTTGAGGTTGAGCGTGGCAATCACGCTGTATTCGGCCGGCCGCAGCAGGATCTGCTGCAGGAACGCGTCACAGATCACATCCTTGACGATGATGTCCCTGCCCGTCTTCGGGTTCTTGAACGAGCACCACGGTCCGCCGTCGATCGGCTTGGCGCCGAACTCGTTCTGTGCGACTTCGTAGCCCCAGTCGCGGAACGCGCCCTCGGTGAATTTCTGGATGTTGCCCTTGTGCACCAGCGTCAACGACGGCTTGTCGTTGTCGATCGTGTACTGGATCGCCTTGCGCACCAGGCGATAGGTTCCGTCGCGCGACACCGGCTTGATGCCGATGCCGGAAGTGGCGGGGAAGCGGATCTTCTTCACGCCCATTTCCTTGATCAGGAAATCGATGACCTTCTTGACCGCCTCGGTCCCTTCCTGCCACTCGATGCCGGCGTAGATGTCCTCGGAATTCTCGCGGAAGATGACCATGTCGGTCTTTTCCGGCTCCTTGACCGGCGACGGCACGCCCTTGAACCAGCGCACCGGGCGCAGGCAGACGTAGAGGTCGAGCTCCTGGCGCAGTGCGACGTTCAGCGACCGGATGCCGCCACCGACCGGGGTGGTCAGCGGACCCTTGATCGAGACCACGTAATCCTTGAGGATGGCCAGCGTCTCCTCGGGAAGCCAGACATCCGGACCGTAGACCTTCGTCGACTTTTCGCCCGCGTAGATCTCCATCCAGTGGATCTTGCGTTTTCCGCCGTAGGCTTTCGCGACCGCCGCATCGACAACCTTGATCATCACCGGCGTGATGTCGAAACCCGTGCCGTCGCCCTCGATATAGGGGATGATCGGGTTGTCGGGAACGTTGATGCTGTAATCCTTGTTGACGGTGATCTTTTGTCCACCGGCGGGAATCTTGACGTGCTGGAAGCTGGCCATGGGGTCTCTCCTTGATCGGTGGCCGCCGCGCCGCCTCGTTGAGGCCGAGCCGCGTCGTCGGCAACCCTGCTGGGTTGGGTGGCAGAAAGTAGCGCCAGCCGATTATCCTTGAACTCGCCCGGTCCCGCCATGGCGCCGACCGCTTACCCGCCGCTTGGCGCCCGCTTCGTGGTCATCCTTCTGAACAAACCCTACGGCGTCCTCTGCCAGTTCTCGCCCGACGGCAGCGGCAAGCCGACGTTGGCCGCGTTGGTCGCGGTTCCGGGTGTCTATCCGGCTGGTCGACTCGACGCCGACAGCGAAGGTCTGGTGGTCCTGACCGGCGACGGCGCGCTGCAGGCGCGGATCGCCCACCCGCGGCATCACCTTCCCAAGACGTATTGGGTGCAGGTCGAAGGCGAGCCGGACGCGCCGGCGCTCGATCGCCTGCGCCGCGGCGTGGCGCTTCCCGACTTCACCACGGCGCCGGCCGACGTCGCGCCGATGCCCGAACCGGACCTGCTGTGGCCGCGCGATCCGCCGATACGCGTGCGGCGCGCCATCCCGACCGCCTGGCTTCGGATCACGGTGACCGAAGGCAAGAACCGGCAGGTGCGGCGGATGACGGCGGCCGTGGGCTTGCCGACGTTGCGTCTCATCCGCTTCGCCATCGGACCGTGGACGATCGAGGGGCTTCCGCCCGGAGCGTGGCGCCGGGAAGACGTCGACGCGCGCATGCTATGATGCTGATTATTCTGGTTCTTGTTCCAGGCGCCTGCCGAACTTCACGTTGCCGACCCTTGCCTGCGTTGTCCGCCCCTCCTGATCCGGCCCCGGCCGCGCCCCGTCCCTGCCGATGATCCGCCGCTTGTTCGCCCGCCTGATTTCGGGCGCGTCGAAGCCCTCGCGCGCGCCCCGCGTGTACGGCGCGTCCGACCACCCGCTGCGGCGCGATCAGATCGCCGGCAGCGCGCTTCAGGTCACGCGGCGCCTGCAGGAGGCCGGATTCAAGGCCTTCGTCGTCGGCGGCGCGGTGCGCGATCTCCTGCTCGGCATCGTGCCGAAGGACTACGACATCGCCACCGATGCTGAACCCGAACAGGTCAAGCCTCTGTTCCGTCGCGCCTTTCTGATCGGGCGCCGGTTCCGGCTGGTGCACGTCCACGTCGCGGGCGACACGATCGAGGTGTCGACGTTTCGTGCGCCTCAGGGCGATGACGCTGCCGACGAGCACGGGCGCCTGTTGTCCGACAACGTCTACGGCACGCAGGCCGAGGACGCTGCCCGCCGCGACTTCACCATCAACGCGCTCTATTTCGATCCCGCCGCCGAGGAAATCTGGGATTACGTGGGTGGCGTCGCCGACATCCGCGCGCGGCGGCTGAAGCTCATCGGCCCGCCGACCACGCGCTACCGCGAAGATCCGGTGCGCATGCTGCGCGCGGTACGGCTGGCCGCAAAACTGGGCATCGCGATCGAGGCCAAGACCGCCGCGCCCATCTCCAAGCTCGCGCCGCTGATGCAGAACGTGCCGCCGGCCCGGCTGTTCGACGAGATGCAGAAGCTGCTGCTCTCGGGCCACGCGGCGGAGTCGCTGCGCAGCCTGCGCGAGCATGGGTTGTCGCACGGTCTCCTTCCCCTGCTCGACCTCGTGCTCGAACAGCCGATGGGCCAGCGGTTCATCGAACTGGCGCTGGCGAACACCGACGAGCGCGTGCGCGACGACCGGGGCGTCTCGCCGGGATTCCTGTTCGCCACGCTGCTGTGGCATGAAGTGCTCGCCACCTGGAACGCGTCCAAGGCGAAGGGCGAGCGACCGATCCCGGCGCTCTTCGATGCCATGGATTCGGTACTCGAACGCCAGGCGAAGCAGATCGCGATACCGCGCCGGTTCGAGGCGACGATCAAGGAAATCTGGTCGCTGCAGCCGCGTTTCGAGCAGCGCTCGGGACAGCGACCCTACCGCCTGCTCGAGCACCCCCGCTTCCGGGCCGGCTGGGACTTCCTGGAACTGCGCGGCAAGAGCGGCGAACTGGTGGACAACCTCGCCGACCTTCCCGACTGGTGGAGCCGGTTTGCCGGTGCCCGCCCGGACGAACGGGAGACAATGCTCAAGCCCGGCGACGGCCCGAAAGCCGGCCGCCGTTCCCGCGGCCGCGGCAGGAAACGCAGCTCGGATGCGCCACCGGCGCCGCCGAACGACACGCAGCCCGAGTGAAAGCCACGATCGCCTGCATCGGGCTGGGCAGCAACCTTGCGCACCCGCGGCGGCAGATCGCCCGGGCCATCGGAGCGATCGCCCGCATTCCGGGCTGCCGCGTCCTGCGCGTCTCGCCCAACTACGTTTCGGCCCCGGTCGGCTGCGCGCTGGCACAGCCCGACTACATCAATGCCGTCGCCGCACTGGCGACGACGCTGCCGCCGCTGGCGCTGCTGCACCAATTGCTGGCGATCGAGCATCGGCACAAGCGGCGGCGCGATCCCGACGGACAGCGCAACACTCCACGTACCCTCGATCTCGATTTGCTACTATACGGCCGCCGTCAGATTCGCTCCGCGCAGTTGACCGTTCCGCATCCCCGCATGCATGGTCGCGCGTTCGTTCTGCGGCCGCTGGCGGACATCCTGCCGACGGTGACGATTCCCCGCCGGGGACTCGCCCGCCGCCACCTGCGCAGCCTGACCGGCCAACGCATCGCACGCACCCGTACCCACGTGCCCCACTGATGAAAATGGCCGGTCATGGATCTCGATAAATGCCGGTACATCGTCGTCGAAGGTCCGATCGGTGCCGGCAAGACGAGCCTTGCCCGGCAGATCGCCGCGCAGGTCTCCGGCGAGGAACTCTTCGAGCGCCCCGAGGACAACCCGTTCCTGGCGCGGTTCTACGAGGACATGGCCCGCTTCGCGTTGCCGACGCAGCTCACGTTCCTGTTTCAGCGCGCGGACCAGCTTCGCGGCGTCGGGCAATTCGACATGTTCCGGCGCGCCACCGTCGGCGATTTCCTTCTGGACAAGGATCCGCTGTTCGCGCGGCTCAACCTGTCCGATGCCGAATACCAGCTGTACGAAAAGGTGTACTCGCATCTCAGGCCGCAGACGCCGGTGCCCGATCTCGTCATCTACCTGCAGGCGCCGGTCGATGTCCTGGTCGAACGCGTGCTGCGCCGCGGCATCGGGTACGAGCGCTCGATCTCCACCGAATACCTCGCGCGGCTGGCCGACGCCTACAGCCGCTTTTTCTACCAGTACGACGACGCGCCGCTGCTGATCATCAACAGCGAGCGGCTCAACTTCGTCAGCAACGCTGAACACCTGTCGTTGCTGCTCGCGCGCATCGCGGCGATGAAAAGCGATCGGGAGTTCTTCAACCTTGCTTCATGAATGACCGCTGCCGGCCGGCGGCAGCGCATTTCGCGAGCCCCCCCTCGATTCAAATTCACTCCACGAAGGACCGGATGAAGATCCTCCACACTGCCGCGGAACTCTCCGAACACCTTGGCGGCGCGAAGTGCGTTGCTTTCGTGCCAACGATGGGCAACCTGCACGATGGACACCTGTCGCTTTGCCGCATCGCGCGCGCCCACGGCGATGCCGTGGTCACCAGCATTTTCGTCAATCGCCTGCAATTCGGCCCGAACGAGGACTTCGACCGCTACCCGCGGACGATGGAAGCGGATCGCGTCGGCCTCGAACGCGTAGGGGTCGACGTCCTCTTCACCCCCAGCGAGCAGGAGATGTACCCCACCCCGCAGGTCTACCGCGTCCAGCCGGCGCCGCTCGCCAACGAACTCGAGGGGGCGTTCCGGCCGGGTTTCTTCGACGGGGTGTGCACCGTGGTGCTCAAGCTCTTCAACCTCGTGCAGCCGGACGTCGCCGTGTTCGGCAAGAAGGACCGCCAGCAGCTGAAGATCGTCCGTGGCATGGTGCAGCAGTTCAACATGCCGATCCGGATCGTTCCCGCGGAGACGATCCGCGCCGATGACGGCCTCGCGCTGTCATCGCGCAACAACTACCTGACGCCACAGGAGCGCGCCGAAGCGCCCAACCTGCACCGCGTGCTGCGCGGCATCGCCGACGCGATCGCCGGCGGCCGCACCGACTACGCCAACCTGGAATCGGCCGGTCGCGCGGAGCTCGCGCGCCGCGGCTGGAAGGTCGACTATATTTCGGTCCGCAACGGATTGGGCCTGCGCATCCCGCACCCGGAGGGTTACGATCACCCCAATCTGCTGATCGTGCTTGCCGCCGCCACCCTGGGTGCCACCCGCTTGATTGACAACGTCGATGTCATCAAGAAGGAGGGAGAGGATTGAGATCGCTGCGACGACATCGACATTGCGGCGCAGGCTAACTTCGAGCACCGCGAGAAGTTAAGCTCGCGCAGCGAGCGGCCGTAGCCACAATGTGGACGTGATCAAGAAGGAAGGGGAGGATTGAAGTGCTCGGCGACATCGACGTTGCGGCGGAGGTACCTGTAGGAGCGCCTTCAGGCGCGATTGCACTTGTGGCGGGCGATGAATTCGCGGCTGAAGCCGCTCCTACATGGATGCGTCGGTGGCGGAGGTACTTGTGAAATTCATGATGCCTGATCGATTATGCCGACGTGCCAGACTGATTTGTTCAACTACGCTCCAGGTTGCCGTGTTTCCACGCCTGTTCGTTGTCATCTTCGCGCTGCTCTGCGTCTTCGCCGCACCTGCCGCGGCGCAACCTGCAAGTTACCCTGCCAGGCCGATCCGCCTGATCGTGCCGTTTCCCCCGGGCGCCGGCACCGACACCGTTGCGCGACTGGTCGCCCAGAAGCTCGGCGACGCGTTGAGAGGCACGATCGTGGTCGAAAACCGGACCGGTGCCGGCGGCGCGATCGGCACCGTCGAGGCCGCCCGCGCCGACGCCGACGGCTACACGCTGCTGTTCGTCGCGTCGCCATTCACGACGGTGGCAGCGGCATCGAAGACCGCCGGCTACGATCCCGTGAAGCAGTTCGTCCCGGTTGCCCCCATCGCGGCGGGACCGCTCGCATTCGTCGTCGGCAACGACGTACCGGCCGCCACCATGGTGGAATTTCTTGCGCTGGCAAGGCAGAAGCCCGGGGCGCTCAATTACGGGTCGGCGGGTCCGGGCAGCGTCAATCACCTGGCGCTGGAACTCCTGAAAGTGCGCACCGGCACCGACATCGTTCACGTCCCGTACAAGGGCATCGCGCCGGCGACGCTCGACCTGCTTGCCGGGCAGATCCAGGCGATCACCGCGTCCATTCCTGCGACGCTGCCCTATCTTGCGCAGAAGAAGCTGCGCGTCCTTGCGGTCACCGGTTCCCGCCGTGCCGCCTTGCTTCCCGACGTGCCGTCCTGGCAGGAAGCCGGCGTCACCAACGCCAACGTGATCAATTACTGGGGCATCGTCGCCCCCGTCGGTACGCCGCGCGAGATCGTCATGAAGCTCAACGCCGAGACGCAAAGGATCCTGGCTCAGGCCGACGTGAAAGAGCGGCTGGAGCGCGAGGGCGCCGAACTCATTTCCGGTCCGCCGGAACGTCTCGGTGCCGTGATCGAAGCCGACCTTGGCGCCTGGAAGAAAGCTGATCGCCGACGCGAAGCTCGTGTTCGAGTAGCGCCCATCCGGGCGCCGTGTGCCAGACCTGCGGTCAGCGCAGGGTGTAAAATTTCGGCTCGACAAGAGCGTCCGGCACTTGGCCGGCGATGTTCCGTCCGCGCCTGCCGAAAACGCCGGGCGCCCGAGCGAAAGGGGAGTCCCAGATGGCAACCAACGAGAGCGGCGCTTTCTCGTCGTGGAAGGCAGCGGCGGAAAAGTCGCTGCGCGGCAAACCGGTCGACAGCCTGACCTGGCAGACACCCGAGGGCATCCCGGTCAAGGCGCTCTATACGGCGGCCGATGTCGCCGGACTCCCCAACACCGACACGCTGCCGGGTTTCGCGCCGTTCGTGCGCGGGCCGCAGCCGACGATGTACGCGCAGCGGCCGTGGACGATCCGCCAGTACGCGGGATTTTCCACCGCAGAGGAGTCGAACGCGTTCTATCGCCGCAACCTCGCCGCCGGCGGCCAGGGCGTGTCGGTCGCCTTCGACCTCGCCACGCACCGCGGCTACGACTCCGACCACCCGCGCGTCGTCGGCGACGTCGGCAAGGCCGGCGTGGCCATCGATTCGGTCGAGGACATGAAGATCCTCTTCGACGGCATCCCGCTCGACAAGGTGTCGGTGTCGATGACGATGAACGGCGCGGTGCTGCCCGTCCTCGCCGGCTACATCGTCGCCGCCGAGGAACAGGGTGTCGCGCAGGCGCTGCTCGCCGGGACCATCCAGAACGACATTCTCAAGGAGTTCATGGTCCGCAACACCTACATCTACCCGCCGACGCCGTCGATGCGCATCATCGGCGACATCATCGGGTACACGGCGCAGCACATGCCGAAGTTCAACTCGATCTCGATCTCCGGCTACCACATGCAGGAAGCCGGCGCGACGCAGGCGCTCGAACTCGCGCTCACGCTCGCCGACGGCAAGGAGTACGTGCGCACCGCGCTGGCCACCGGCATGGACGTCGACGACTTCGCCGGCCGGCTGTCATTCTTCTTCGCCATCGGGATGAACTTCTATCTCGAAGTCGCCAAGCTGCGCGCCGCGCGGCTGCTCTGGTGGCGGATCATGAACGGCTTCGGGCCCAAGAGTCCGAAGTCGATGATGCTGCGCACGCACTGCCAGACATCGGGCTGGTCGCTGACCGAGCAGGATCCTTACAACAACGTCGTGCGCACCGCGATCGAGGCGATGGCCGCGGTGTTCGGCGGCACGCAGTCCCTGCACACCAATTCCTTCGACGAGGCGATCGCGCTGCCCACCGATTTCTCGGCGCGGATTGCGCGCAACACGCAGCTGATCATTCAGGAAGAGACGCACATCTGCAACGTGATCGATCCCTGGGCCGGTTCGTACATGATGGAGAAGCTGACGCAGGACATGGCCGACCAGGCGTGGACGATCATCGAGGAAGTCGAGAAGATGGGCGGCATGACCAAGGCCGTCGAAAGCGGCTGGGCCAAGCTCCGCATCGAGCAGTGCGCTGCCGAGAAACAGGCGCGCATCGACCGCGGCGACGACGTCATCGTCGGCGTCAACAAGTACCGGCTGGCCAAGGAAGACCCGCTGGTCACCCGCGAGATCGACAACACCGCGGTGCGCGAGGCGCAGCTGAGGCGCCTGGCCGCGGTGCGCGGCAAGCGCGACGCCGGCGCCGTGAACGCGGCGCTGGCCGCGCTTACCGACGCCGCCCGCTCGGGCCAGGGCAATCTGCTCGACCTCGCCGTCAACGCCATGCGCGTGCGCGCCACCGTCGGCGAGATCTCCGACGCGCTGGAAAAGGTGTACGGCCGCTATCGCGCCCGCACCGAAAGTGTTTCCGGCGTCTACGGCGCCGCGTTCGCGAGCGATGCGCCGTGGGCGAGCCTCAAGGCCGATATCGACGCCTTCGCCGCCGACGAGGGTCGCAGGCCCCGGATCATGGTGGCCAAGCTCGGTCAGGATGGGCATGACCGCGGTTCGAAGATCATCGCCACCGGTTTCGCCGATCTGGGCTTCGATGTCGACATCGGCCCGCTGTTCCAGACGCCCGAAGAGGCGGCGGCGCAGGCGATCGAGAACGACGTGCACGTGGTCGGCGTATCGACCCTTGCCGCCGGACACAAGACGCTGGTGCCGCAACTCGTCGCGGCGCTGCGCGCGCAGGGCGCTGCCGACATCGTCGTCGTCGTCGGCGGAGTCATTCCCGCGCAGGACTACGAGTACCTGAAGGCGGCCGGGGTCGCCGCAGTGTTCGGCCCCGGCACCGTCATCGCCGAAGCCGCGAAGGAAGTGCTCGCTGCCGTCCGCGCAGCGCGGAGTCCCCAGGCCGCTTGATGCAGGCCGCGGTGACCGACGCGGCGTTGGTCGCGGGTGTGCTGGCGGGGGAGCGACGCGCGCTCGCCAAGACGATCACGCTGGTCGAATCGTCGCGCCGCGATCACCAGCAGCGCGGGCAATCGATCCTCGAAAAACTGCTCCCGCACGCCGGACGCTCGATCCGCGTCGGAATCAGCGGTGCCCCCGGGGTCGGCAAGTCGACGTTCGTCGAAGCGCTGGGCCTTTACGTCATCGGCCAGGGCCATCGCCTCGCCGTGCTGGCGGTCGATCCGTCGAGCAGCGTCACCGGCGGCTCGATCCTCGCCGACAAGACGCGGATGGAAGAACTGTCGCGTTCGCCGCAGGCGTTCATCCGTCCCTCCCCTGCCGGCGGGTGGCTGGGCGGGGTCGCGGCGCGCACGCGTGAAGCCCTGCTGGTGTGCGAAGCTGCCGGGTTCGACGTGATCATCGTCGAAACGGTGGGCGTCGGACAGTCGGAAACCGAGGTCGCGCGGATGACCGACCTCATGGTGCTGCTGCAGCTGCCCATCGCGGGCGACGACCTGCAGGCAATCAAGAAGGGCATCGTCGAACTCGCCGACCTGATCGTCATCAGCAAGGCCGACCTGGCACCGCAACGCGCGGCCGAGGCGCAGCAGACGCTGCGGAGCGCGCTTTCGATCCTGCGTCCGACCTCGCGCCACTGGCATCCGCCGGTGCTGGCGCTGTCCGCGCTCGAAGGCAGCGGCATCCCCGAGTTCTGGGCGGAGGTCGAACGCTTCCGCGCGACGATGCAGGCAGCCGGCGAGTTCGATGCCCGCCGTCGCGATCAGGCCTGCAACTGGATGTGGCACCTGATCGACGAGCGCCTGCGCACGGAATTCCGCTCCCATCCAGGCGTCGGAGCCCTGCTGCGGGCGACGCTAGACGCCGTGGCGGCCGGGAGTCTGACGCCCGGCATGGCGGCCGAACGTCTGCTCGCCCGCGCGCGCGCGCCATAGCGGGCGGGCCGTCGGCGCCGACCATCGCCGTGGCGAGCGGACGACTCGTCGCTGCGACGCGATTCGCGACATTCCCCTGCGGCGGACTCCCGCGCGCCTGCGGAATCCCCTAGAATCGCTCGTTGCACCGGACGGCAGACGCCGGAATTCCGACACCCGGCGGCCGTTCTTCGCGCCCCAGCAGTCGTCCATCCGGAGAGCCCAGGCATGCAGGAAGTCATCCGAGAACTCGAGGAAAAGCGCGCGGCCGCGCGCCTGGGCGGCGGGCAGCATCGTATCGATGCGCAGCACGCGAAGGGCAAGCTCGCCGCGCGCGAGCGCATCGAGGTCCTGCTCGACCCGGGCAGCTTCGAGGAGTGGGACATGTTCGTCGAGCACCGCTGCCACGATTTCGGCATGGGCGAGCAGAAGATCCCCGGGGACGGCGTGGTCACCGGTTACGGCACCATCAACGGCCGCCTGACCTTCGTCTATAGCCAGGACTTCACGGTATTCGGTGGCGCGCTGTCCGAAGCGCATGCCGAGAAGATCTGCAAGATCATGGATCACGCCATCAATGTCGGCGCGCCGGTGATCGGCCTGAACGATTCCGGTGGCGCCCGCATTCAGGAAGGCGTCGCGTCGCTCGGCGGCTACGCCGAGGTATTCCAGCGCAATGTGATGGCCTCGGGCGTGATTCCGCAGGTGTCGGTGATCATGGGCCCCTGTGCGGGCGGCGCGGTCTATTCGCCCGCAATGACCGACTTCATTTTCATGGTGAAGGACAGCTCGTACATGTTCGTCACCGGTCCCGAGGTCGTGAAGACGGTCACGCACGAGGAAGTGACCGCCGAGGACCTGGGGGGCGCCGTCGCCCACACGACGAAATCCGGCGTGGCCGACCTCGCGTTCGAGAACGACGTCGAGGCGATGGTGATGGTCCGGACGCTGCTGTCCTACCTGCCGGCGTCGAACAGGGAACAGCCGCCGGTCGTCCCCACCGACGATCCCGCCGACCGGATCGACGCCTCGCTCGACACGCTGGTGCCCGACAACCCGAACAACCCCTACGATATCAAGGAACTCATCTACAAGGTCGTCGACGAGGGCGCGTTCTTCGAACTGGCGCCGGAGTTCGCGAAGAACATCCTGATCGGGCTGGGCCGCATGGACGGCGGCACGGTCGGCATCGTCGCCAACCAGCCTTTGATCATGGCAGGCTGTCTCGACATCAAGTCCTCGATCAAGGCCGCGCGCTTCGTCCGCTTCTGCGACGCCTTCAATATTCCCATCGTCACCTTCGTCGACGTGCCGGGTTTCATGCCCGGCACCGCACAGGAGTACGGCGGCATCATCAAGCACGGTGCGAAGCTGCTCTACGCCTACGCGGAGTGCACGGTGCCCAAGGTCACCGTCATCACGCGCAAGGCCTATGGCGGCGCCTACGACGTCATGTCGTCGAAGCACCTGCGTGGCGACGTGAACTTCGCGTGGCCGTCGGCGGAGATCGCGGTCATGGGACCGAAGGGTGCGGTCGAAATAATATTCCGCAGGGACAGCGGCGACCCGGCGAAGATTGCCGAGCGTACCGAGGAATACCGCAGAAAGTTCGCGAACCCGTTCATCGCCGGCCACCGCGGCTACATCGACGACGTGATCATGCCGCGCGAGACGCGCAAGCGGATCTGCCGCTCGCTGGCGATGTTGCGCGACAAGAAGGTCGAGAATCCGTGGCGCAAGCACAGCAACATCCCGCTGTGATCACCGCGCGATACCGCCCCGCGTCCCGCGAATAATCGATCGGGACACAGCTGCATGTTCAGGAAGATACTCGTCGCCAATCGTGGCGACCCGCCGCGATGCGGCGCAGCGACGAAGTCAAATCGCGTGGCACGCGAAGCGTGCGGCGATTTCACCGCGGAGAGGCGAGATGTTCAAGAAGATACTCATTGCCAACCGAGGTGAAATCGCCTGCCGCGTCATCCGGACCGCCCGGCGCATGGGCATCCGGACCGTCGCCGTCTACTCCGAAGCCGACCGGAACGCCCGCCACGTCGACATGGCCGACGAGGCGGTGCTCATCGGACCCGCCGCTTCCGCGCAGAGCTACCTGTCGATCGAGCGCATCGTGCAGGCGTGCAGGGACAGCGGCGCCGAAGCCGTTCACCCCGGTTACGGCTTCCTGTCGGAAAATGCCGCATTCTGCACTGCGCTCGAACAGGAAGGCGTCGTCTTCATCGGTCCCAAGGCGCACGCAATGGAGGCGATGGGCGACAAGATCGCGTCCAAGAAGCTCGCGCTTTCCGCGAAGGTCAACACGATCCCCGGCCACAACAGCGCGATCGCGTCGGCCGGCGAGGCGGTCGCCATCGCCAAGGGCATCGGCTATCCGGTGATGATCAAGGCTTCGGCCGGGGGCGGCGGCAAGGGCTTGCGCGTCGCGCGCGACGACACCCAGTGCCACGAAGGCTACACCTCGTGCCGCAACGAAGCGAAGACTGCCTTCGGCGACGATCGCGTGTTCATCGAGAAGTTCGTCGAGGACCCGCGGCACATCGAGATCCAGGTGCTCGGCGACGCGCACGGCAACATCGTCTATCTCAACGAACGCGAGTGCTCGATCCAGCGCCGCCACCAGAAAGTGATCGAGGAGGCGCCCTCGCCGTTCCTCGACGACGCGACGCGGTGCGCAATGGGCGAGCAGGCGGTGCAGCTCGCCCGCGCCGTCCGGTACCAGTCCGCCGGCACCGTGGAGTTCGTCGTCGGCCGCGACAAGTCGTTCTATTTTCTCGAGATGAACACGCGGCTGCAGGTCGAGCACCCGGTCACCGAGGCCATTACCGGCCTCGACCTGGTCGAACTGATGATCCGCGTCGCCGCCGGCGAGCGGCTCCCGTTCGCGCAGCACGACGTGCAGCGCAACGGCTGGGCAGTCGAGTGCCGGATCAACGCCGAGGACCCGATCCGCAACTTCCTGCCCTCGTCGGGCCGGCTGGTGAAGTTCATCCCGCCGTCCGAGACCAGCGGCCAGGTGCGGGTGGACACCGGAGTGTTCGAGGGCGGCGAGGTGTCGATGTACTACGATTCGATGATCGCCAAGCTGATCTGCCACGGCGCGACCCGCGACCAGGCGATCGCTCGCATGCGCGACGCGCTGAACGCCTTCGTCATCCGCGGCGTGGCGTCGAACATCGCGTTCCAGGCGGCGCTCATGCAGCACCCGCGCTTCATCTCCGGCGACTTCAACACCAACTTCATCGCCGAGGAGTTCCCGAAGGGCTTTCACGCCGCCAGCCTGGTGCACGGCGATCCGCTGCTGCTGGCCGCTGTGGCCGCATTCGCGCGGCGGCGCTACATCGCGCGCGCGGTGCAGACCACCGGGCAGATGCGCGGTCATCGCCGCCAGGTCGGCGTCGACTGGGTCGTGATGCTGGGGCAGAAGAAGTTCGCGCTGCGCCTGACACCCCTCGAAGGCGGGTGCTCGATCGAGTTCGACGGCGAGACCCACCAGCTGCGCTCGGCCTGGAAGCTCGGCGACCTCATCTTCCGCGGCACCTGGAACGGGCAGGAAATCTGCCTGCAGCTGCAGCGCGTCGGCTGGCGCTACCGCATCGTCCATTGGGGAAGCGAGGCCGAGATCACGGTACTCACCGCCCGCGCGGCATACCTCCTTTCGCTGATGCCCGACAAGCCCCGGCCCGACCTCTCGCGCTTCCTGCTGTCGCCGATGCCCGGGCTCCTGACCGAACTCGCCGTCAAGGCCGGCCAGGAAGTGAAAGCGGGCGAAAAGCTGGCGGTGATCGAGGCGATGAAGATGGAGAACGTGCTGCGCGCGGAATCCGACTGCGTGGTCAAGGAAGTGCGCGCGGCAATCGGCGACAGCCTGGCGGTAGACCAGCCGATTCTCGAGTTCATATGAAGGAAATCACGAGGTCGCCGGTCGGAACATGCCCGGCGTAGCCTCGAGCGACGAAGCAGTCCCTCTCTCCACCTCCACATAGGACGAACGACATGAAAGTCACCCACATCGAACACATCGGCATCGCCGTCAAGAGCCTCGACGAGGCCATTCCGTTCTGGGAAAAGCAGCTCGGGCTCAAGTGCTATGCGATCGAGGAAGTCAAGGAACAGAAGGTGCGGACAGCGTTCTTCAAGATCGGGCAGTCCAAGATCGAACTGCTCGAATCGACCGAACCGGACGGCCCGATCGGAAAGTTCATCGAAAAGAAGGGCGAGGGCATCCAGCACCTCGCGTTTGCCGTCGACGGCCTTCAGGACAACCTGACCGAACTGGCGGGAAATGGCGTGCAGCTGATCGACAAGGCGCCGCGCAAGGGCGCCGAAGGATTGGACATCGCGTTCCTGCATCCGAAGTCGACCGGCGGCGTGCTGCTTGAGCTGTGCGAGGATCCGAAGCAGAAGAGCTGCTGCTGCGGCGGCGGTGGCTGCAAGGAGTAGGATCCGAAGGCCAGGATTCACGCCGCGCGCAGCGCGTCGACGATCTTCAATCGCGCCGCCCGCGCCGCAGGGAGAAAGCCGCCGACGAAGCCCATCGCCAGCGCGAACAGCAGCGAGTTGACGGCAATCGCGGGGGTCAGCGTAAAACTGAACGCCAGTTCGGCGAAGGTCTGGAAGTTGACCGTCGAGATCGACACCACCTGCATCGCGGACGCCGCGACGAGGCCGACGACCCCGCCGACAAGACCCAGCAGCAGCGCCTCGATCAGGAAGGCCATCAGAACCGCGCCGCGCGAGAATCCCAGCGCGCGCAGCGTCCCGATCTCGGCGGTGCGCGACGCGACGCTCGCGTACATGGTGATCATGGCGCCGATGATCGCGCCGATGGAGAAGATCACCGAGATCGTCGTGCCGAGATAACTGATGAACTTGGCCAGCGCTTCCGATTGTTCGGCGTAGAACTGCGTCTCGCGCTTCGCCTCGAGCGTCAGGCGCGGATCGGACTCGAGGCCGGACTTGACGGCGTCGTAGCGCTCGGGATCCGCGAGCCGGAAGATCACCGACGAGAACGCCAGGCGGCGGAATGCCTGCAGCATCTGCTCCGCGTCGCCCCAGACCTCGGAGTCGAACCCCGTCCGTCCCGCGTCGAAGACCCCCACGATTGTCCATTCGCGCGACGCGAACCGGAGCGTCTCGCCGACGCCGGCTCCCCGGAAGCCGTTGGCGATCGCGCGCCCGGCGATGATCTCGGACGTGCCCGGACTGAACATCCGCCCGGCAACGATGCGCGCCTGCGGCCGCAGCGTGACCCCCGCCGGCATCACGCCGCGGACGACGACGTTCGACGGCTTGCCGCTGTCCCGCTTGGGCAGGCTGATGAGGACGACGGGCTCCTTCGACACGAGATTCCGCCCATCGTCTCCGGTAGCGATCCCGGGCCAGCTCTCGACAATGGCGGCCTGAGCGCGGTCGACACTGCTCTGCACCTCGCTCTGCGACGCGCGCCGGATGACGACGATGTTGTCGTCCTGCCCGGTCGACACCAGCGTGTGCTTCAGGCCGGCGGCCAGCATCAGCACGGTGGCGAAGACGTAGACGACGAGGGCCATCCCGCCGGCCGTCAGCGCCGTCGTCAGCTTTCGCGTCGCGAGGTTGTGCACGATATAGGCAAAGGGGATCGTCATCGGTCATCTTCGCGCTCGGGGCGGCCCTTCGCGCACTCCGGCATACCTTCGCGCTGCGCGCTCCGGTGTTCGCGCTCGGGGCGGCCCTTCGCGCACTCCGGCATACCTTCGCGCTGCGCGCTCCGGTGTTCGCGCTCGGGGCGGCCCTTCGCGGTCTCCGGAATACCTTCGCGCTGCGCGCTCCGGTGTTCGCGCTCGGGGCGGCCCTTCGCGGTCTCCGGAATACCTTCGCGCTGCGCGCTCCGGTGTTCGCGCTCGGGGCGGCCCTTCGCGCTCACGCGATCGCCCGCAGGCCGTCGATGATGCGCAGGCGCGATGTGCGCCACGCGGGGATCCAAGCGGCCACGAGCCCCACGACGACCGCGGCGGCAACCTGCATCAGCACCGTCTCCTCGCTGACGAAGAAGATCGGGAACAGCGAGCCCATCGCATCGGCGAATGCCGCGGCGAGCGGGAAGGTGAGGGCAATCCCGATCACGCCTCCGGCGATCGCGATCGCCATCGATTCCGCGAAGATGAGTCCGGCGACGAAGGCGTTGGAGAAACCGAGCGCCTTCAGCGTCGCGTACTCGGCGCCTCGCTCGCGCGCCGTCATCGCCATCGTGTTCGCCATCACCGCCATGATGATGACGATGACGACGAAGCTGACCGCCTGGATGGCGAGCAGGATCGTCTCGGTCATCGCGACGAACGACAGCTGGAACGCCTTCTCGGTCTCGGACAGGGTCTCCGCCAGCGAATTCCTGAACGTCGCGTCGATCGCCGCCGAGACCTCGGCCGCCTGCTGCGGATCCTTCAGCCGGACGACGAACAGTCCTGTCTGATCGGCGCGCCGCGGGTAGATCTTCTTCACCCGCTCGTTCAAGAGATCCCAGTGGAAAAACATCTGCGACTGATCGGTGCTCTTGTCGGCGCCGTCGTGGATGCCGCGGAGATTGAATGTCCACGTCCCCGGGTAGATGGTGCCGCGCAGGGGAATCGTGTCGCCGACCTTCCAGCCGTACTGGTCGGCGAGCTTGCGCCCGACGATCGCGCCCTGCCGGTCGGTGAGGAAAGCCTTGCGCTCGGCCGCCGGCAGGATGAATTCCGGGTAGAGGTCGAGGAACGTCGCCGCGTCGACGGCGAACTGCGGAAAAAAATTGCGTTCGCTGATGTAGACGCCGCCGAACCAGTTCATCCACGATACCGCCTGCACGCCTTCGACCTGGCGGATCTTCTGCGCATAGGTGATCGGCAGCTGGAACACCAGCGACACCGAGCTGCGGGTGACGAGGCGCGCGCTGGAACTTGCGTTGGCGCCGGCGTACCAGGCGTCGACGATCGTGCGCAGCAGCCCGAACGCGGTGATCGCGACGACGATGCCCACCACCGTCAATGTGGTGCGCAATTTGTGTCGCAGGGCGTTCTTGACGACGAGCAGCGGTACGAACACGGGCGAGGACCGGTGCGGACAATCCGCCAATGATCGCGGTCCCGGCGTCGGGATGCAAGGCGGCGACACCCGATGCCGCAGGTCTCCCACCGACGCCGACGAAGCGTATCGACGCTGCCCGGGCACTCGCGATGCCGGCACGGTTATTGCGTTAGCATGACGAGCCTTGCTCCACAATGCCCTGACCAACATGATTCCTGGACATCGATGACGACCCGACCTTCCCTCGCGTCCAGCTCGCTTCGTCTTCTGTCGTCGCTCGTTCTCGCGCTCGTGCTTGCGCCGACGCCTGCGTTGTCCCTGGGACTGGGCCCGGCCATCCAGCAGTCCTCGCTCGGGCAAACGCTGCGCCTCGTGGTGCCGATCATCGTCGCAGCCGACGACGAGGTGTCCGGAGAATGCTTCAAGCTCGCGACGGCAGCTCGCGAAGCCGATGGCGTGCCGCAGATCGCACAAGCGCGGATCGTGCTCGAGCGAACGCCGTCGGGAGCGCAGCTGGTGGTGACGACCCCGCGCGCGATCAACGAGCCGGTCGTCCGGGTCGCACTTCAGGCGGGGTGCGAGAGCGCAGTGCGTCGCGACTATACGTTGCTGCTGGATCCGGTGCCGATCGACCCGCCGGTCGCTGGTGTCGACTCTTCGCTGCCCGTCGCGCCCGCCGCTGCTGCGACGACGGCGGACGCGGCGCCGCAAGCCGCGCCCTCGAGCCCCGCCGCCAGGACAGCGGTCAATCGGTCTGCGACGCGCGCGGCCGAACGGCCGCGTGGAACCGCCCGTCGAGCCGCGGCGGGCGTGCGACAGGCGGACCGCCCGCCTCGGTCCCGGACGAAATCCGCGACCGCCGAAGCGGGCAGGCGTGCGCGCCCGCCTTCGGCAACTGCCGCGCGGCGAGGCGATCAGCTGCGAATCTCCGGGCCGGCCGCCGCGACGAAGGTGGCGGCACTGGCGGGATCCGGCCAGACAGCCGCGCCGGCTGCCGAGATCAGGGCGCGGCAGGATCTTGCCCTGGCGCTGGAGGCCGAAACCGCGGTGCTGCAGCAACGCGTGACCGAACTTTCCGGTGCGATCGAGCGCATGGAGCAGGAACTGCGCGCGGCATCCGCAGCCCGACTCGCCGCGGACGAGGCCGCCAGGGCCACCCCGCCCGCCATCGTTGCCCGTTGGTGGGACACCAACTGGCCGGTGATCGCCGCGATCGTGGGCTTGGCTTCGGTCATCGCCGGCGGCCTGTTGTGGCGCCGGCGCCGGGAGCCGGTTGCCGCCGGCGATTGGCCGCTCGCCGGCCTGCGCGCGGACCGTTTCGAGTCGAGCGTGATGGAAACGCCGCTGCCGGGAATGTTTACGCGAACCGGCGGCGCCGCCGCGCCCGGCGCCTTCCCGCGGGCGACGCCAGCCACGCCAGCTTTGGCCGGGCAGCGAGCCGCGGGCACGCCCGATGCCGCGCGTGCGGTCGCCGTGTCCGAGCTTTCGCACGTCACCGAAGAGGCGCGCGTCTATCTCGCCGTGAATCGCGCAGACCGGGCAATGGAAGTGCTGCGCCGGCACATCGACGAGCAACCCACGACCGTGCCCGCAGCCTGGCTGATGTTGCTCGATCTGTATCGGAGCAACGGCCGCGAGCAGGACTTCCGCCAGCTCGCCGAGGACTTCCATCTGTATTTCAACGCCCAGACGCCGCAGTGGGAAACCTTCGCCGGTTCGGCCCAGGACGACCTCGGTCTGGAGGCGTTTCCGCACCTGGTCGAACAGCTGTGCGCCAATTGGGGCACGGAAGATTGCCGCAGCTTTCTGGAACGCCTGCTGTACGACAATCGGCAGGGACGCCGGGCCGGATTCTCGCTCGTCGCCTACGATGACATCCTGACCTTGCGTCAACTGCTCGAGGAGCAACTGGCCGACAGCGATTCCCACGAGGAAGCGAAGCTGCGCGCCGCCTGGGCCGCCGCGCAGAGCGCCGCCTCGCCCGCGAAGCCATCGGCGGCGCCGACCGCAGGGCAGCGTCCGCCCCCGCCCGCCAAAGCGATGACGCTCGACCTCGAACTCGATCTCGACGCGGTCGTCGACACATCGAACTCCGAACTCACGCCGCAGGCGCCGCGGCGGCGCTGACGCGCATCGTCGCGGCATCGGGATTGCGCGCAGGGGCGCCGGGGCATGACGGCTACCCCGCGAGGACGCCCTTCTCGAGATGAATGAGGCGGTGCGCCTTCTCCGCAGCTCTGGGATCGTGCGTCACCATGATGATCGTCTTGCCGATCTCCCGATGCAGCTGTTCGAGCAGCGAAAGGATCTCCACCGCGGTGACGCGGTCGAGATCGCCGGTCGGCTCGTCGGCCACGATGATCGTCGGATCCGCGATCAGCGCCCTTGCGATCGCCACGCGTTGCTGCTGGCCTCCCGACAATTCGTTCGGGTAGTGCTTCTTGCGATCCGAGAGCCCGACCAGGGCCAACGCTATCTCCACTCGCTCGCGCCGCTCGCGCCGCGACATCGCCGTCAGCAGCAGCGGCAACTCCACGTTGTCGAACGCCGACAGCACGGGCATCAGGTTGTAGAACTGGAAGATGAAGCCGACGTGCGCCGCGCGCCAGGCGGCAAGATCGGAGTCGGAGAGCTGCGCGATGTCGACACCGCCGACACGAATCGAGCCGGACGTGGGCTTGTCGATGCCGGCGATCAGGTTGAGCAGCGTCGACTTGCCGGAACCGGACGGACCCATCAGCGCCACGTAGTCGCCCGCCGCGACATCGAGGTTGATGTCGACCAGCACGGAGATAACCTCCTCGCCGCGCACGTACACCTTGGAGAGGTTGCGGATCTCCACCAGCGGTGCGGACACCGGTGTGCGCTGCTGCTCGCCGTTCGCCATGCGCTGCGCGTCGCCGTCGACGGAATTGGTCGGCGACGCTCCTATTTGCCGGCGGTCCGGGTCAGCGAACCCGACTTGAGTTCCGCCGGCGGCTTGATGACGACCTTGTCGCCGGAACGGACCGCGCCGCCGATGGCGACGACATCGCCCAGCTTCGCGCCGGGCGTCACCGCGGACTCCTCCACCCTGCCGCCTTCCCTGACGACGAAGACGACGCTGCGGCCCTCCCGCAACACCACCGCATCGGGACTGACCGCCAGCAGCGGCCGCTGCTGGTCCGCCGTGATCTCGCGCGACAGGAACGCGACCTTGGCGCTCATTTCCGGCAGCACGCGCGGATCGATCGCCTCGAACTGCACCTTCGTCATCACCGTGGCCTTGGCGCGATCGACCGTCGGCACCATGCGACTGATGCGTCCCCTGAAGCGCGCGTCCGGCAGCGCGTCGAGCATGATCTCCGCCGCCTGACCGACGCTGACCTTCGACAGGCTCGACTCGGACACGTCGGCCTCGACCTCGAGGGTTGTCATGTCCGCGATCGTGACCACCGCGCCCTTCGAATCGGCGGCCGACGAGAATGGCGTCACCATATCGCCGACATTGGCGCTCTTCGACAGGATGACGCCGTCGAAGGGCGCGCGAATCAGCGTGAAATCGACGGCGACGCGCGCGTTGCGTTCCGCGGCCTCGGCGGCACCGATGGCAGCGCGCGCGCTGGCCACCCCGGCCGTTGCGCGGTCGGCGCGGGCGGTTGCCGCATCGACGGTCGCCGCCGAGACGAAACCCCGGGCAACGAGGTCGAGATTGCGACGCAATGCCTGTGCCGCGTCGCGCTCGTCGGCAAGGGCCTGTTCGAGCCCGGCGCGCGCCGAGCGCACGTTCGCCCGGGCGCTGTCGGCCTGCGCGGCGACGTCGCGATTGTCGAGGCGGGCAATCAACTCCCCCGCCTTGACGCGCGAACCTTCGGCCACGCCGAGCCATTCGAGCCGCCCGGTCGCCTTCGACGCGATCGCCGCCTTGCGCTGCGCGACGACATAGCCGGTCGCGTTCAACACGACGAACTGCTGCGACGGATACGCCGTCACGACCGCAGCCGTGGTCACCGCGATCGCGCGCGGCTGCAGCGCATACCACGTCCCCGCGGCAGCGGCGAGCAGCGCCAGCGCGAGCCAGACCAGCCAACGGCGCCGACGGCGGGAAACCGGCGCCGCGCCGCGATCGATCCTGAGCCGGGAGAGTTCGGCCGAAGGGACTTCTGACATTACCGCGTCTCTCAATCCGGAATTCCGCGCCGTCTAGTACCGCGACCCATGAGTTTGCGTACATGCCGAGAGCCGCATCCGCGCGTCAGCGGCGCGAAGCGAACCGCAGCAATAGCACATGCTATTGCGAGGATGAGCGACAAAGCCGATGACGATGCGGGGCGGCTCGAACATAGCGAATTTATGGGTTGCGGTACTGGGAGGGCGCCGACCACGCATTCTACGCGACGGTGGCGAGGAACGATTCAATCGCCGCCGCGACCGCCGCCGGCTGATCGTGCTGCAGCATGTGCCCGGCATCCGGAATCGTCACCAGGCGACCGCGCGGAATGTGCGCCAGGCGCCGCCTGATGCCTTCGAGGTTGTCGCCACCGCCCGCGCCCTCGGGGTGATCGTCGAGCCACTCCGGCACGCTCGATTGCGCCGCCGCGATCCACAGCACCGGCGCCGTGATCTTCCGCCATACCGCATACACCTCCTCCAGCCGATAGACGGCCGGAAAGGGCAGCTTGTGCCGCGGGTCGGACAGCAGGCGCGCGCTGCCATCGGCAAGCTCCTCCGCCCAGTGGCGTGCCAGCATCATTGCCTTGTCGGAGGGCAGCCGCGGGTTGTTCTTCTGCAGGCGCCGCGCCACGGCATCCATGCTGGCGTAGGGCGCGAAAGATATCGGCGCCGCCAGCGCGTCGAGCCACGCCGCGAATTTCTCCGGCGCGCCGAGCGCGTTTTCAGCGGGAATGCCGAAACCCTCGAGCGAGACGACGGCACGCACACGCTGCGGCCGCACGCCCGCGTAGTGGAGCACGATGTTGCCGCCGAGGCTGTGCCCGACCAGCGTCACCGGCTCGCCGGGCGACATCGCCTCGATCAGGGCTTCGAGATCCGCCACATAATCGGGAAACCAGTAACCCTGCGCCTGCCAGGCACTGCGCCCGTAGCCGCGCAGGTCGGGGGCGATCACGTACCAGTCGCGCTCCAGCGCATCGGCGAGAAACTGGAACGACGCGCCGACGTCCATCCAGCCGTGCAGCATGAAGATCCTGGGCGCCTGCGGATCGCCCCAGGTCATCACCTGGTGATCGAATCCGCGCAACGACATGTGTTGCGACTGGAAGGGTTTCATCGTTGCGGCTTTCGAGGCGAAAGTAATCCGTTCACCGCTTCCGGCACAACGCCAGTCCGTCCTGCCAGCCGGTGCGGTAATTGCCATCCGCCGCGAATCGCGCCGCGTCCTTGCGCTCGGAGCCCTTCGCGCTCGCACAACCGTCCGCGTAGCCCTGCCGGTAGGGCAACGGGAAACCGGAGAGATTGATGCCCGGCGGCGGCGGCTCGACGGTCGAAGGCACCGACTGCTGCGGACCGGGCGCCGTTCCAGACGGCAGGGAGGGCGTCGAAGGCTGCACCGCGCCGGTCTGCGCACACGCCGCCAACAGCAGCGCGAGCGCAGCCGTCAACGCCGGCGCAAGCACGCCGAAGCGCGCGCGCGAAAGAGATGCGCCAAAGTGGAGCGGGCAGCGCGCGTCGGTCATCGAGCGGCGGCGGACCAGATAGGGACGGGGTAAAATTCTAGCACTCCCGGCCACAACGCCATGCGCCTCCCCGATTTCATTCATCTTCGCCTGCACAGCGAGTACTCGATCGTCGACGGCACGGTGCGGATCGACGACGCTGTCGCCGCGGCGGTCGCCGACGGCATGCCGGCATTGCCGCTGACCGATCTCAACAACGCGTTCGGGCTGGTCAAGTTCTACAAGGCCGCGCGCGCCGCCGGTCTGAAGCCGATCTTCGGTTGCGACGTCTCGATCACGCATGAACGCGAGCGCGATCAGCCGTGGCGGCTTCTGCTCCTCGCCCAGTCGCGTTCGGGCTTTCTCAAGCTCACCGAGTGGTTGTCGCGCGGCTATCGCCGCAACCAGCATCGCGGACGCGCCGAGATTCTTCCCGCGTGGTTTGCGGAAGGCACCGACGGCCTGATCGCGCTGTCCGGCGCCCGCGACGGTGATGTGGGGCTGGCGCTGCTGCAGGACAACCTTCCGGCCGCAGAAAGCGCGGCGCGCGCGTGGGCAGCGCTGTTCCCTGATCGCTACTACCTCGAAGTTCAGCGCGCCGGTCGCGCCGACGACGAAGCGCTGACCGCGGCGACGGTGTCGCTCGCCGGGAAGACCGGGATTCCCGTCGTCGCCACCCATCCGATCCAGTTTCTTCGACCCGAGGATTTTCGCGCCCACGACGCGCGGGTGTGCATCGCCGAAGGGCACGTGCTTGCCGACGCGCGCCGACCCAGGCGGTTCACCGCCGACCAGTACTTCAAGACGCGCGCCGAGATGTGCGCCGCATTCGCCGACCTGCCCGAGGCGCTGGCCAACGCGGTCGCGATCGCACAGCGCTGCAGCCTCACCATCCCGCTGGGCAAGAACTTCCTCCCCGACTTTCCGACGCCGGCAGGCGTGTCGCTGGACGAACACCTGCGCGCGGAAAGCAGCCGCGGACTCGAACGGCGTCTCGCGGCGCTCTACCCCGACGCCAGCGAGCGCGAGCGGCGCCGTCCCGAATACGTCGCCCGGCTGGAGTTCGAGATCGGAACCATCGTGCAGATGGGATTTCCGGGCTATTTCCTCATCGTCGCCGATTTCATCAACTGGGCGAAGGGCAACGGAGTACCGGTCGGCCCCGGCCGCGGTTCGGGCGCAGGCTCGCTGGTCGCCTATTCGCTGGGGATCACCGATCTCGATCCGCTTCGCTACGCGCTGCTGTTCGAGCGATTCCTCAATCCGGAACGCGTATCGATGCCTGACTTCGACATCGACTTCTGCCAGGACGGTCGCGACCGCGTGATCGACTACGTCAAGCAGAAGTACGGCTCCGATTCGGTGTCGCAGATCGCGACCTTCGGCACCATGGCGGCGCGGGCCGCGGTGCGCGACGTCGGTCGCGTGCTCGACCTGCCCTACCCGTTCGTCGACGGCATCGCCAAGCTGATTCCCTTCCAGCCCGGCAAGCAGATCACGCTGCAGGAAGCACGGCAGGCGGAGCCGCTGCTGGCGGAAAGGGCAAGGACCGAGGAAGAGGTGAGGGAACTGCTCGCCCTCGCGGAGTCGCTCGAAGGCCTGACGCGCAACGTCGGCATGCACGCGGGCGGCGTGCTGATCGCGCCGGGAAAGCTCACCGATTTCTGCCCGCTCTACACGCAGTCGGGCTCGGACGCTATCGTCTCCCAGTTCGACAAGGACGACGTCGAGGCCGTCGGGCTCGTCAAGTTCGACTTCCTGGGGCTCACCACGCTGACGATCCTCGACTGGACATTGCGCTACGTGCGCATGCTCGACCCGTCGTCCGACATCCACCTCGAGACGCTGCCGCTCGACGACAAGGCGGCCTACGAAGTCTTCCGCAAGGCCGACACCGCCGCCGTGTTCCAGTTCGAATCGCGCGGCATGCGCGACCTCATGCAGCAGGCGCCGCCGACGCGGTTCGAGGACATCATCGCGCTGGTCGCGCTGTACCGTCCGGGGCCGATGGAGCTGATCCCCGACTACACGGCGCGCAAGACCGGTCGCCAGCGCGTCGAGTACCTCGATCCGCGCCTGGAGCCTATCCTCGGACCGACCTACGGTGTGATGGTCTACCAGGAACAGGTGATGCAGATCGCGCAGGTGATCGGCGGCTACACGCTGGGGCGCGCCGACCTGCTGCGGCGCGCGATGGGCAAGAAGAAAGTCGACGAGATGGCCGAGCAGCGCGACATCTTCGTCGCAGGCGCCGAGAGCGGTGGCCTCGCGCGCGCCAAGGCAACGCTGCTCTTCGACCAGATGGAGAAGTTCGCCGGCTACGGCTTCAACAAGTCGCATGCCGCCGCGTACGCACTGGTGGCCTACCAGACCGCGTGGTTCAAGGCGCATCACCCGGCGGCATTCATGGCGGCCAACCTCACGCTGGTGATGGACGACACCGACAAGGTGAAGAGCCTCTACGAAGACACCGTCGCGCAGGGAATTGCGATCCTGCCGCCCGATGTCAACGCGTCGAATTATCGCTTCGAGCCCATCGATACGCAGCGCATCCGCTACGGGCTCGGCGGCATCAAGGGCACCGGCGAGCACGCGCTCGAGGCGATCGTCGCCGCGCGCGAAGCCGACGGCCCTTTCCGCGACCTGTTCGATTTCTGTCGCCGCGTCGACAAGCGGCAGGTCAACCGGCGGGTCGTCGAGGCGCTGATTCGCGCCGGCGCCTTCGATGCCATCGATCGCCGCCGGGCCGCGCTGTTCGCGTCGGTCGGCATCGCGCTGGGCGAGGCCGAGCGGGCCGCGGCGTCGTCCGCGCAGGTGTCGCTGTTCGGCGAAGAGGTCCACGATCGCGGACTGGTGCTGACGGCGACGCGGGACTGGAGCGACGCCGAGCGGCTGCAGCACGAGAAGGCCGCGCTCGGCTTCTATCTCTCCGGGCATCCCTACGAAACCCACGCCGCGGAACTCGCAGCGCTGATCCGGCACCCGCTGTCCAGCCTGCAGCCGGGCAAGGAGCCGGTGCTGATCGCGGGGATCGTCACCTCGCTGCGCATCCAGGCCGGCAAGCGGGGCAAGATGGCGATCGTCATGCTCGACGACGGCACCGGATCGATCGAGGCCGTCGTCTACAACGAGATCTTCGACAGCGTGCGCAACCTGATCCGAGAGGATGCACTCGTCGTGGTCGAGGCCAGGATCACGCCGCGGATGACCGAGGACGGCCAGCAGCAGGGGCTGCGCGTCGTGGCGGAGCAGATCTTCGATCTCGCCGGCATCCGGAAGGAGCGGGCACGCGGCTTGCGCATTGCCTGCAACGGCGGCGCGCAGCCCGAGCGCCTGTTCGAACTGCTCGCGCCGTTCCGCAATGGCGAATGCCCGATCGTCATCGACTACCGCAACCGTGGCCTCCGCGGCGAAATCGTGCTGCCCGACACCTGGCGCGTCGTGCCCGACGAGGCGCTGCTCGTCCAGCTGAGGGAATGGCTGACCGCGGAGAATGTCCGGGTCGTCTATTGAAACCTCATCGCGTGCGCGGCGCTGCGACTGATCTGGCGACGCGTTACCGCGCCTTCCTGCGCCTTCCCGACACCGGCGCGCTGATGGCCGTCGCGCTGGTCGCGCGCATGCCCATCGGCATGTTGTCGCTGGCGCTGCTGATGCACCTGCGCGACGTCGGCGGCTCGTTCGCGACCGCCGGCGCGCTCGTCGGCAGCTATCTGGTCGCGGCGGCGCTGGCGGCACCGGCATTGGGCCGCATCGTCGACCGCCGCGGACCGCGCGGCGTGCTGCGGATCACCGGCACCGTCCAGCCCGCGGTGCTGCTGCTCATCCTGTTCGCCCGGCCGCTTGCCCTGCCGTTGCCCGCGATTGCGGCGCTGGCCGTCGTCGCGGGCGCGTTCGCGCCGCCGATTTCGGTGCTGACGCGGACGCTGTGGCGGCACCGCTTCGACGAAGGCGATGACCGGCACACGGCATTTTCCGTCGACGCGGTTCTGGTCGAGATCAATTTCACGCTCGGCCCGGCGCTGATCGCGCTGCTCCTCGCGACGACGACGCCGGCGGCCGCGTTCGGTGCCGCGGTCTTCTTCGCGACCATCGCCGCGCCGCTGTTCCTGCGTTCGCCCGCGCAGCGCTATTGGCGGCGCGAACATGCCGGCGTGCAGCGGCATCTCCTCGGGCCGCTGACCGACCCGCGGCTGCTGCACGTCTACGCGATCACGCTGGGGCTTGCATTCGCGCTGGGATTGCTCGAAGTGGGCTATCCGGGATTCGCCACCGGCGTCGGCGCGCCCGCGTTGGGTGGCGTGCTGATCGCCATCAACTCCGCTGCCAGCGCGGTCGGCGGATTTGCCTACGGCGGGCTCGGCCTGCATACGCCGGTCGAGCGACAGTTGCCGCGGATGCTGGCGCTGCTTTCGCTGCCGATCGCGCTGCACGCCTTCGTCGCGTCGCCGTGGCTGCTGATCGTCCCTGCGATCGCGGCCGGCCTGCTGATCGCGCCTTCGCTCACGGCGATTTCGATGCTGGTCGCCAAGCACGCGCCGGCACGCTACGCCACCGAGGCGTTCACCTGGTCGATGACCTCGATCGTCACCGGCGTCGGCGCCGGAATGGCCACCGGCGGCCTGCTGCTGGAGGCGCGCGGTCCCGCGGCGGCATTCGCCCTCGGCGCCATCAGCGTGCTCGCCTGCGCGGCGCTGGCATTGCGCCTGCGCACCGATCGCGCGTGCACGCTGACCGCCGTCGACCCCCCCACCAAACCGGGATAGCCATGGACCTGCCCGCCACGATGCGCTACGTCACCTGCCGCGAATCCGGACCGCCAGGCGTGATGCACGTCGCCGAGGGCGCGCTGCCGGTGCCGCGCGCGGGCGAGGTCCTGATCCGGGTGAGCCATGCCGGCGTCAACCGCCCCGACTGCCTGCAGCGCGCCGGCGCCTACGCGCCGCCCCCCGACGCCTCGCCGGTCCTCGGCCTCGAGGTCGCGGGCACCGTGGCGGCCTGCGGCGACAGCGTAACGCGCTGGCGCGTCGGCGACGTCGTCTGCGCACTGACGCCGGGCGGAGGCTACGCCGAGTACTGCGTCGCGCCCGGCGAACACTGCCTGCCGCTGCCGGACGGAGTCTCCGTGCCGGAAGGCGCTTGCCTGCCGGAGAATCACTTCACGGTCTGGAACAACCTCGTCGATCGCGGGCGTCTCCGGACGGGCGAGACGGTGCTGATCCATGGCGGCGCCAGCGGGATCGGCCTGACGGCGATCCAGGTCGCGAACCGCCTCGGCGCGACGGTGCTGGCCACCGTCGGCAGCGACGACAAGGCCGCCTTTTGCGCCGCACTCGGCGCCGACCATGCGATCAACTATCGCAACGCGGATTTCGTTGCCGAAGCACAGCGCATCACAGCCAGGCGCGGCGTCGACGTCATTCTCGACATGGTCGGCGGCGACTACATCGAGAGGAACCTCAAGTGCCTGGCACTGGAGGGGCGCCTGGTGCTGATCGCGTTCCTGCGCGGCGGCCGCGTCGAATGCGACTGGCGCCCGATCATGATGAAGCGGCTGACGGTGACCGGCTCCACGCTGCGCGCGAGCCCGCAGGCGCGCAAGGCGGAACTTGCCCGCGCGCTGGAGGCGAACGTGTGGCCGCTGCTCGCGCGCCGCGAGGTGAGGACGGTGATCCACGCGACGTTTCCCCTCGCCGAAGCGGCGCAGGCGCACGCGCTGATGGAGTCGTCCCGGCACATCGGCAAGATCGTGCTGGAGGTGGCGCCCTGACGCGCACTTCTGGAGCGGCTTCAGCCGCGAAACAGCGTCTCGCCGATGCGTTCGCGGCTGAAGCCGCTCCTACATTGACTGTTCGGGCCGCGCGCTCAGTACGTCGCGCGCCCGCCCGAAAGATCGAACACCGCGCCCGTCGAGAACGAGCACTCCTCGCTCGCCAGCCAGCACACCAGCGCCGCGATCTCGTCCACCGTGCCGAAGCGCCCGAGCGGAATCTTCGCCAGCATGAAATCGATGTGCTGCTGCGTGATCTGGTCGAAGATCGCGGTCCGCACCGCCGCCGGCGTGACGCAGTTGACGCGGATGCCGGATTTCGCGAGTTCCTTGCCCAGCGACTTGGTGAGCCCGATCACGCCCGCCTTCGACGCGCTGTACGCCGAAGCGGTCGGATTGCCTTCCTTGCCGGCGATGGATGCGATGTTGACGATGCGCCCGTAGTCGTTCCCGAGCATCACCGGGACGATGGCGCGATTGCAGTAGAAGACGCCGTTGAGATTGACGTCGATGACCTGCCGCCACGCGTCGAGCGGATACTCCCACGTCGTGTGGTTGGGTCCCGCGATGCCCGCCGAGCAGATCAGGACATCGATGCGGCCGAGCGCCTTGGCGGTGGCGTCGGCGGCGCTCGCCACGCTCGCCTGGTCCGCCACGTCGGTGATGATCGTGAACGTCCCGCCGCCGAGTGACGCCTTGGCCGCGGCCAGCGCGACGGGGTCGCGATCCCACAACGCCACCGTCGCCCCGCTTGCCGACAGACGCTGCGCGACCGCGAGCCCGATGCCGGCCGCGCCACCGGTGACCACCGCCGTTCTTTGATTGAAATCCAGTTGGTTCATTGCCGTTTCTCCTCGACACTCAGCGCCCGCTGCAGACCGGGTAGTCTACCGGAGACTGCCCGCGGGCCCGGACGGCAGGATCATGGGCATGTGGGACAATGTGCTCCGTTGCCTTTCGGGGACACCGGCATCGATATCGCCTTCCCCAAAAGGCTTCGATGGCAGCGTCACGAATCGGAGGAATGGATGCGCAAGGCACTATCGGCGGCAACCGCTGTCATGCTCGCCGTAGCCGCCCCGGCGTTCGCGCAGCAAACGACGCTGAAGCTTCACCATTTCCTGCCGGCCGGATCGGCGGCGAACACGACGTTCATCGTGCCCTGGTGCAACACGATCGCGAAGGACTCCGGCAACAGGCTCAAATGCCAGATCTATCCGTCGATGCAGTTGGGCGGCACGCCGCCACAGCTCTACGATCAGGTCAGGGACGGCGTCGTCGACATCATCTGGACACTGCCCGGCTACACGGCGGGCCGTTTTCCGCTGGTCGAGGTCTTCGAACTGCCGTTCATGATGCGCGAGCCGCAGGGCACCAGCAAGGCGCTGTGGGACTACGTGCAGCATTACGCGCCGAACGAGTTCGCCGACGTGAAACTCCTGGCGACGCACGTCCACGGCCCCGGCGCATTTCACACCACCAGCAGGCAGATCAATTCGCTGGCCGACCTGAAGGGGATGAAGATTCGCGCTCCGACGCGGCAGACGAACCGCCTCCTCGCCGCGCTCGGCGCAACGCCGGTCGCGATGCCGGTGCCGCAGGTCGGCGAAGCACTGGCCAAGGGCGTGATCGACGGCGCCGCGATTCCGTGGGACGTCGTGCCGTCGGTCAAGGTGCAGGAGTTGGCCAGGTTCCACACCGAGACCGATCCCGCGGCGCCCGCGTTGTACACGTCGACGTTCATCTTCGCCATGAACAAGGCGAAATACGCGGCGCTGCCTCCCGACTTGAAGCGCGTCATCGACGCCAACAGCGGGCAGGCGCTGTCCGGCAGGATCGGCCGCGCGTTTGCCGAGGCCGACATCATCGGCAGGAAGACGGTCGCCGCAAGCACGATCAACGTCATTCCGCGCGCGGATCTCGACGCGTGGGTCAGGCTGGGACAACCGGTGGCCGATGCGTGGGTCGCGGACATCAGCGCGAGAGGGTTCGACGGCAAGCATCTGCTCGAAGTCGCGCGAGCGCTGATCGCCAAGCACACGGTGCGCTGACGGCGCCATGCAGCTTCCGGGCGAAGCGGCGATGGGCATGACGTTCGGCCCGCTCGGACGGATGCTGATCGCTGCCAGCAAGGCCGCCGCCATGATCGGAGGGACGATCTTCGTCGCGCTGGTGGCGATGTCGATCGTATCGATCGCCGGCCGCAAGCTCTTCTCGGCGCCGATTCCCGGCGATGTCGAGCTGCTGCAATTGTCCGCAGCGATCGCCGGATCGACGTTCTTTGCCTGGTGCCATCTGGTGGGCGGCGACGTCAAGGTCGATTTCGTCACCCGAAATCTGCGTCCGGCGCTCGTGCAACGTCTCGACGCGCTGGGATCGCTGCTGGTCGGCGCGTTCGGCGCGCTCATCGCCTGGCGGACTGCCGTGGGGGCGTTGGCGATCAGGGCCTCCGGCGAGGAGACGATGATCCTCGGGCTGCCGCAATGGTGGGGGCCGGCGCTGATGGTGCCGGGATTTGCCCTGCTCGCGCTGGCCGGCTTCTACATGGCGGGCCGGCATCTGAGCGCGGCGGCGGCCGCAGGCGATCCCCGATCCGGACGCTCGACCCAGGACATCGATGGCGGGAACACCGCATCATGAGCGGCACCGCGGTCGGCGTCGCCGTGTTCGCCGTGCTGCTGGTCCTGCTCGCGGCGCGGGTGCCGATCGGCGTCGCGATGTTCGCCATCGGCGCGTCGGCTTACGTCTATCTCACCGGCGGCGAACCCGCGCTGCTGCTCAACTCGCTGAAGAACCTCGCCTACGCGCGGCTCTCGAACTACGATCTCGTCGTCATTCCGATGTTCCTGTTGATGGGGCAGTTCGCGACCCACGGCGGGCTCTCGGCAGCGCTGTTCCGGTTCGTGCGCGCGTTCATGGGCCACTGGAAGGGCGGCATCGCGATGGCAGCCGTCGGCGCCTGCGCGGGCTTTGGCGCCATCTGCGGCTCGTCGCTCGCCACCGCGGCGACCATGGGGCAGGTCACGTTGCCGGAACTGCGGCGCGCCGGGTATGCAGGCAGCCTGGCGACCGGAGCGCTTGCGGCCGGCGGAACGCTGGGCATCATGATCCCGCCGTCGGTGCCGCTGGTCATCTACGGCATTCTCACCCAGGAGTCGATCGGCAAGCTGTTCATGGCGGCAGTGGTGCCGGGCATCATCGCGATGGTCGGCTACATGCTGGTGATTCGCCTGCTCGTCGCGTGGAAGCCGCACATCGGCCCGGCCGCCCCGCGCGTGCCATGGCCGGACCGGTTGAAGGCACTGGTCGAGGTGTCGCCGGTGCTGCTGATCTTCGTCGTCGTCATCGTCGGCATCTACGGCGGCTGGGCCAACCCGACCGAGGCCGCCGCCATCGGCGCAGCGGCCTGCGGGATCCTCGCGCTGCTGCGCGGCGGCATGGGCCGGGCGGGCATCGTCGCAAGCGCGCTGGGCACGGCACAGGCCACCGCGATGATCTTCCTGGTGCTGCTCGGCGCGGACATGCTGAACAGCGCGCTCGCGCTGTCGCAGATGCCGGTCGAACTCGCCGCCTGGGTCAATGACAGCGGGCTCTCGCCCATGCTCGTCGTCGCGGTGATCCTGCTGATCTACGTCCTGCTGGGCTGCGTAATGGATTCGCTGGCGATGATCCTGCTGACCATTCCCATCTTCTATCCGGTGGTGATGAGCCTCGAGTTCGTCGGCCTCACCGCGACCGACAAGTCGATCTGGTTCGGCATCCTGGCGCTGATGGTGGTGGAGATCGGGCTCGTCCATCCCCCGGTCGGCATGAACGTCTACATCATCAACCGGCTGGCCGGGGACGTACCGCTGGCAGAGACCTTCAAAGGCGTGCTGCCCTTCCTCGCGTCGGATTTCCTCCGCATCGGACTCCTGCTCCTCTTCCCGGCGATCAGTCTATGGCTGGTGCGCGCCGGTGCCTGACCGCTGCATGGGGTACCCTAGCACTGCCATGCAACGCCGCCCCAGTTACCGACGCAACGTCGACATCCGTCCGAGCCTGCGCACGCACGCGCTCAATGCCTTTCTGCGCGTGGCGATACGCAGGCGCCTGACCCCGGACGCCGACATCGACACGCTGCGCAAGCAGTACGAGGCGCTGGACCTGCGTCACTTCCCGGTGCCGCGCGACGTCTCGCGCACCGCGGTCGACGTCGGAGGTGTTGCCGCCGAGTGGATCTCCGTCCCCGAGAGCCTGCCCGAGCGCGTCCTCGTCTACCTGCACGGCGGATCGTTCGTGTTCCGGTTCCCGAATGCGCACGCCGGGCTGGCGGCCCAGCTTTGCCGGCAGCTGCGCGCCCGCGCGCTGATTCCCGACTACCGCCTGGCGCCGGAGAACCCGTATCCGGCGGCGCCCGACGACTGCCATGCGGTGTACCGGGGACTGCTCGCCGCCGGGCATGCGGCGCGCAATCTCGTGCTCATCGGCGATTCCGCGGGCGGCAACCTTGCGCTGGTCACGATCCACCGGGCACGCGTTGCTCGCGAGTACCTCCCCGCCTGCGCCGTGCTGCTGTCGCCTGCCCTCGACTGCACGCTGGCGAGCCCCAGCATGGCGGCATTCGACGGCGAGGATCCGATGCTGGCGCTCGCCAACCTGCTCGTCTTGCGCCAGTTCTACGTTCCCTCGCCGATCCTGTACACCGATCCGGAGGTATCGCCGCTGTTCGCCGACTTCGACGGCTTTCCGCCGCTGTTCCTGCAGGCGGGCGATACGGAGATGCTGCGCGACGAGGCCATTCGCGCGGCCGAGCGGGCCGACGCAGCCGGCGTCGACGTCGAACTCGAATTGTGGCCGGCGGTGCCGCACGGCTTTCAGATGGCAGGGTTTCTGCCCGAGGCCACGCTGGCGATCAGCCACATCGTGCGCTTCGTGCGCATGCGCACCGGCTGGAGCGGCGATTGACGCAGCAGTCGGCCGTCGCGCCGCGAGGTTCGTTTCAGTACCCACCCGGCCGCCCGAAGGGTACTGACTGCGCCCCCTTGGGGGGCAGCGAACACCAGGCCGAACGCTGGTCCCGCGAAGCTGGATGCGGCCTTGCCGCACATAGTGAGCGTGGGGGCAGTTTCGCCCTAGCGTTTCCGGGCGTTCTCCACCAACCAGGCCAGGAAACACAGCGCCGCGAATGCCATGGCCGCCGTTCCCGCCTGCAGCAACGTGCCCAGCTGGAATCCGGCGAGCCAGAAACGCCCGGTTGCACGCGCCGCAAGCGCCACCAGACAGAGGAAGACTCCCCCGAGCCCGGCAACGCGACCCAACCAGAGCAGCAGTTCGTTCATGTCGAAACCCTCGGCAAGATGGCCGCCCATTGTCACCCATGCGCTGCGCGAAGGCACGCTTCGGTGATGCGAACCCGAGCGTCAATGGTTCGCCGATGACCTCGGACAATCTCGATGGAACCCGCCCGGCGCGGGCACGCGGCGTGCATGACGGATGCTCCGTTGACCGCAGGGCCCGTATCCCGGATGCGCCGGGAACGACCTACCCGGCATTGTGCGTCGACCTGGACCGGACGCTGGTCACGACCGACACGCTGGTCGAATCGCTGACGCGGCTGCTGCGGCGCAATCCCGCGCTGGTCTTCGTCCTGCCATGGTGGCTGCTGCGCGGGCGCGCGCATCTGAAGGAACAGGTCGCGCTACGGGGCGGCCTTGACGCCACGCTGTTGCCCTACAACCCGGAGGTGCTGGGGTTTCTGCGCGAGGAGCAGCAGAGGGGGCGCAGGATCGTGCTCGCCACCGCGAGCGACCGGCGCATCGCCGCGGCGGTCGCCGCGCACCTTCGGTTCTTCTCCGACGTCGTCGCAAGCGATGGCAAGGCAAACCTCAAGGGCAACGCCAAGGCGGACGCGCTCGTTCGCCGTTACGGCGCACGCGGCTACGTCTACGTCGGGGACGGCTGGGCGGACCTGCCGGTGTGGCGCAATTCTGCCGGAGCCGTGGTCGTCGGAGGCTCTCCCGAACTTCTGGCCCGCATCGCGCAGACGACCCCGGTGATCCGGTGCCTGGGCACCACCGCGCCCGGCGTCGCGTCCACGCTGCTGCGCCTGGCGCGTCCCCACCAATGGATGAAAAACCTGCTTCTGCTGGTCCCGCTCGCGACCGCGCACCGGGCCGGCGACGCGACCGCATGGACGGCGTCCGTCCTGGGAATCATCGCCGCCTGTCTCGCCTCGTCCGCGGTCTACGCCGTCAACGACGTGGCCGACCTGCCGGCCGATCGCGCTCACCCGGTCAAGCGGGCGCGTCCGCTCGCCAGTGGCCACCTGCAACCGCGCATCGCGCTGCTTTTCGCCGGCGTCCTGGCCGGCGTCGCGCTGCTGGTCGGCGCGCGGCTGCCCGCCGCGTTCGTGCCCTCCCTTCTGGTCTACCTTGCAGGCGCGACCATGTACTCGTTGTGGCTGAAACGCGTCGCCTACGCAGACGTGGCCGCGCTCGCATCGCTGTACCTGCTGCGCGTGCAGATGGGTGCGGCGGCGATCGCCGTGCCCGTCTCGCACTGGCTGCTGGGATTCACCGCGCTGCTGTTCTTCGGCCTCGCGCTGCTCAAGCGCTACATCGAGCTCGACGAAGCCGCTCGCTCCGGTCGCGACCTGCGCCCCTGGCGCGGCTACCCGCCGGGGCACGCCACAGCCGTCGCGCGACTCGGCTTTGCCAGCGGCGTCGGCGCCGTCGCCATCCTCGCGTTCTACGTGTGCAGTCGCGAAGCGTCGCTCTACTACGCGCGGCCCGACCTTCTCTGGGCGCTGATTCCGCTGGTCGCGCTCTGGTTGGTTCGCGCCTGGCGTATTGCATTGCGCAACGGGATGGATGACGACCCGGTCGCCTTCGCCGTCCGCGACACGCCGACCTATGCGGTGCTCGTGGCAATCGTCGCGCTGATGCTGGTCGCCACCTGACTCCCCGTCACGGGCCGGCGCCGCTCGCGGATTGCGCGCCTGCGAGGTCCACGATGAAGGTGTCGCCCGATCGGAACGCCACGGTTCCCAGCGACGCAAGTAATTCCGGATCGAGCGCCGCGCCGTAGCGCTCGCGCTCGAAACGTCCGACAACGAGCCAGCGCGGACGGTAGCGGTCGATGACCATGCGCGCCGCCGCCGCATCCTTCGTCGTGTACAGCCGGTCGACGTCGTCGCGCCGGACCCACACCGACGGATCATTGCCGCGCCAGAGTTGCTCGTGCACCGGCCAGCCGAGGACGGTGGGGATGCCCGTGTTCGCCGACAGGCGCGCGGCGAACGTGTAGCTGTCGCCCACCGCCTCGACCAGCGTTCCCCCGCCTGCCTGTCCCACAAGCCAGGCCGCCGCATCGCGATCCTCCGGATGCGACAGTGCAAGATAGCGCTGGCCGTCGAGCGTCCACTCCCGCTCGGGCCAGACGCCGAATCCACCCTTGACGACGAACCAGCTGTAGTACAGCGGCGGCACCAGCGCCAGGTTGAGCAGGGCGATGATCGCCAGGCGCCGCCGGCCATCGCGCCGCGCCGAAAGCATCAACCCGACCCCGACGCAGGCGGCCAGCGTGAGCAGCGTGAATGCCTGGAAGCCGAACTTGAACGCGGTGTTGCCGCGATAGAACGTCGCGCCGTAGATGTCCTTCAGGTAGACGAATTCGGGGATCAACGCAAACGCGATCGCGAGCGCCGTCATCGACAGCAGCAGCCGGCGCGCGGGCAGCGCGATGAGTTCGCGCCCCCGGCCCACGGCGACGGCACAGCCGGCAACCGCCAGCCCGGCCGGCAATCCATAGAGAACGAGCCACTGCCAGACGGGCGTGTGACTGTGCGTAGGCAGGAATCCCGTCGATGGCGCGTCGAAGTGCGCGAGGAACGGCACCATCGTCGCCAGCGTGACTGCAACGGCAAGCGTGCCGTCCACGATCGCACCGGCCGGCGCGCGATGCCGCACGCCCTCGACGAAGTGGAGAACGAGGATCACCCCGAGCATTCCTGCATACATCAGGCCGTCCCAGCTATTGGCCGTGGCGAAGAGGCCCACCAGCCACGCGGCAGCGACGAGCCAGCCCCTGTTCGCAGGCCCCGCCTCGTCACGCGAGCGCAACCAGGCGAGGAGCACGCAGCAGAACAGGATCACGTTCGGCAGGTTGATGAGATGCGCGTGCAGGTCGCCCACGTAGAAGGCGTAAGCGGGGAACTCGTGGATCAGCTTGTCGTCGGTCGGCGGATCCCAGCCGACGAAGCGCGTCGGATCCGAGATCAGGAACGCCTGCCGCGGCGGATCGATCAATCCCGAGGAAACGAGCCACGGCTTGACGAAGCCGTAGAGGAAACCATGCACGTTGCCACCCAGCGTGATCCACGCGCCCGCCACCAGCGACACCGCGTTGCGCGTATTTCTTGCGACGTCCCTGGACATCTCGGCGACCAGCGCGTAGCTCAGCTGGAACGTGCTGGCGAACAGCGTCGCCAGCATGAGGTTGTACCCGAACGCGGCGGGCACGCCGGCGAGCTTGCACAGGAAGGCGGTAACGTAGTGGCCGAAGTAGTAGTAGTTGATCGCCGCGCCGGCGAACCACGGATCCGGAACGGGCAGCGTCTGCGTGCGCAACCCCGAGGTGACGAACGCGAGGTCCATGAATTTTTCGAGCCCGATGATGTCGTGGCTCAAGCCGCGCATCGCGAGATAGAAGACGAACGGTACGACAAAGCGCAGCTCGGCGGCGGCGATCGTCCGCCGCAACGGGTGGCCGGCGCGCGCGCGGCCAAAGCTGCGGAACCAGACGAAGGCCCCGACGAGCAGCAATGCCGTCCGCATGGCGTCGGCGCGAAAAACCGGCAGGAGGTGCGCAACCGCCCATACGGCGAAGGCGGCGACCAGAACGGACAACGACCGCGCCAGCACCCAGCCGGCATCGTGCCAGCGGATGAGAGCGGGACGCAGGACTTGCCAGCCGGTCGCGTTGATGAAGAACAGCAACGCCCACCATTGGGCGGCGTAGAGGAACGACTCGCCCAGACGAGGCACTTCGGGTGTCACGGCTTGTGCGTCGATGCCATGTCGCGAGGCCGCTGCGTCAACTCGGCATCCGTTTGATCATGGGACAAGACCGGCGCGGCGCCCGATGGCCGGGCAGGAACCATCGGCACCGGGCAGGTGCCGCCCCGGTTTTCAGCGCCGGCGGGTGGCGCGAGTGAGGACCCAGGTGACGGTCAGGATCAGCAGGATCAGCGCGGCGATGCTGCCGGAGGTGCCGGCAGGCACGTCGACGGGCGTCGGCGTCGCGTAGGGCGTGATCGTCGGCAGCGGCGAGGGCGACGCCGACAGCGTCGGCGTCGACGTCGACGTCGGCGTAAGTGTGAGCGAAGCCGTGACCGTAGGCGTCGTGGTCAGCGTCAGCGTGGGCGATGCAGCCGGCGTGACTGTCGGCGTGACCGTCAACGCTGCGGTGGGCGTTGCGGTGGGCGTTGCGGTGGGCGTTGCGGTGGGCGTTGCGGTGGGCGTTGCGGTAGGCGTTGCGGTAGGTGTGGGTGTCGAGGTTGGCGTGGGTGTCGAGGTTGGCGTGGGCGTTGCAGTGGGCGTGGGTGTTGCAAACGGGGTCGGAGTCGTGGTCGGGGTCTGCGCCCAGGCGGCACTCGTCAACGCAGCGCCGGCCAGCACTGCGATCACCCTTGCCGCCACGATAAGCGAAATCCGCATGCCCTCAGCTCCCTGCGCCCCGTGGGGCGCCCTGCGCTGCGCCGAGCGACCCGAAACCGGGACGCGCCCGAACCACCGCCAACTCGTCCTGCTGCAGTGCCCGATCGTCTAAGTATAATGGCCGGCAAACATCGTGACAATGACGCCGGCAGGGACGCTGGACGGCAAGTCTGCGCTGTCGAGGCTCCCGGCCGGCACCTGGTCGTTGGCGCAGACGCCCATTCTGCTCAGCCGCGGGGCCGGTGATGCAAGTCCAAGTGACTCCCCCGGCGATGGTCAACGAAAAGCTCCGGACTTCCTGGTGGTCGCGGCGATTCGCGTGGGTCGCGTTGCTCGCCATCGTGCTGTTCGGGGGCTGGCTGCGCCTCGATGGCCTGCAGTGGGACGATCGCTCCCATCCGCACCCGGACGAGCGATTCAACACGATGGTGGCCAGCCAGCTGCACAGCGGCAAGCTGACCTTCGACGGCAAGGATTCCGGCGGCAGCGCGCGGCGCGCTCTCTGCGAGACGCGCAACGGTGGTCCGGTGGGGATCGGCGGCTGGTTCGACACCCAGTGCAGCGACTTCAACCCCGCCAATATCGGGCACCCCGGGTATCCTTACGGACAACTGCCGCTGACCGCGGTGCGACTGATCGCCGAACTCGCCGTCGCCGCCGGAGGACCGGCGGACCTTGCAGCCTACGGTGGAATCGCCCTGGTCGGCCGCACGTTCGCCGCCGCTTGCGACGTGCTGGCGCTGATCGCCACCTTCTTCCTGGGACGGATCGCGTGGGGCACGGCCGTGGGCCTGCTTGCGGCTGCGTTCTACAGCGTGGCGGTATTGCCGATCCAGTCGGCACACTTCTGGACCGTGGACACCAGTGCGACACTGTTCGCCACCGTTGCGCTCGTGTTTCTCGTCCGGATCGCGCGGTTCGGGCAGAAGGCGGACGCCCTCGCCTTCGGCGGTGCACTGGGTCTCGGCCTTGCCTGCAAGATCAGCATCGCGCCGCTGCTCGCGCTGCTGCCGCTGGCGTTGTACTGGGCGCCTGCGATCGCCGTCGCGCCGGCGCACTCGAGCCCGCTGCGGCGGCTGGCGCTGCGCGTTCCGGAACTCGCGCTGGCGATTGTCGGCACGCTGGTGAGTTTCCGGCTCGCTTCTCCCTACGCATTCGCCGGTCCCGCGTGGAGCGACTTCTGGCCCCTGCAGTCGTTCTTCGAGCAGATCCAGCAGGCGCGCCGGTTCGCTTCCGGCGCCGTCGACTTCCCGCCCAACTGGCAGTGGCTGGCACGCACACCGTGGGTCGACCCGGCGCGGAATCTCCTGCTGTGGGGGCTGGGTCCCGCGCTCGGCGGTGCGGTGGCGATCGGCGTTGTCAGCGGCGCAATCCGGCTGTTTCGCGCTACGCCCGTTGCCCGAGCACGCTCCCTCGTGTGGCTGTGGGCAGTCGGCTACTTCGTCTGGATGGGACAGCAATGGGTTGCCAGCATGCGTTACTTCCTGCCGATCTATCCGGCACTGTGCGTGCTCGCCGCAGCGTGGCTGGTCGTATGGTGGCGACGCCGGCGCTTCGCGCACGGCCGGCATTCGCGCCTGAAGGCGCTCCTGCAGGCGTTCGGCAGTCCCCGTTCCGTCGCGATGATGCCCGCGATCGTGATCGCCACCGTCATGATCGCCACGACGGTCTGGGCGCTGGCCTTCCATCACATCCACGTCGCGCTGCACCCGTACGTCGCGGCGACCCACTGGATGCTGCGCCAAGTCGAAGCCCCGGTATCGGCCCGCGTCGAATCGCCAGGCGGTGCCGGGCTCCTCGTCAACTGGCCGCTGAATGAAGCGCTGGGCGGCGCTGCGACAGCAGCGGTGATTTCATCGACCCGGTCGCCTGCCGACGGGACGATCGCGCGGCTGCGCCTGCACCGGGTCACGCTGGCGAGCGCCACGCCTGCGCCGACGCTTCGACTGGACGTTCTCGATGGCCACGGCCGGACGATCGCCACCACGACCACGATCGCGCTCCCCTTCGCGCCCGATGCAGCCGCAGGTGCCGTGATCGACAGCGTCGACCTGCCCCTCGTCACCCCCGTGGCGCTGCTCGGGGGCGAGCAGTACGGCCTGCGGCTGGCGGTTCGCGGCGGAAGCATCCGGCTGTCCGGGGCGCGCATCGTCCAGGAGGGGCCGTGGAACGACGCAGTCCCGACCCGCGTCGCGACGCTGCCGAACACCGGCGCATTCGACGTCGCCGGCCCCTCGGGAACCGTCGCGCGCAACGCCGAGGGCGTCGACCCCTTCGGACAAGGCTACTACCTGCCCTTGAGCCTCGACATGGCGACCGAGGACGAGCCGCGCAAGCGCACCCGCCTGCTCGAACAGCTCGACGCCGGCGAATGGCTGGTGGTACCGAACCAGCGCTTCTACGACTCGATGACGCGCAACCCGCTGCGCTTTCCGCTGGCGACGCGATTCTACGACGCGCTGTTCGGCGGCGAACTCGGCTATTCGGTCGCGCTCGCCGCAGCCTCGCCGCCCACGTTGATGGGCATCGCCATCCCCGACCAGGCGCTGCCGATCTTCGGAAAGCCGATAACGAACCGGCCGTGGACGCGCTGGATGCCCGAGGAAGCGTTCAGCGTCTACGATCATCCGGCTGTTTTCGTGTTTCGCAAGGACTCCGCCTACACCTCCGCAGGGGTCGAACGCGCGCTCGGCGGGCTCGAGCTGACCCACGTCGGAGCAGCGCTCGGCGAAGCCAAACCCGCATTCGCCGGGCGGCTCGCGTGGTCGACGGCCGAGGCGAACGCAGCCCCCGACGGAATATTGCGGGCGCCCGGCTTGCCGCAGGCGCCGGCGGCAGTCGCAACGGCCGGCGGACCGGTGACCGGCATTGCCCAGGCGTTCACCGTCCTTCAGTGGTACATCCTGTCGCTCGTCCTCGGCGTGCTGGCGTGGCCGTGGCTCGCAGCGCTGTGGCCGGAATTGCCGGACCGCGGTTATGGCATCGCCCGGATCGCCGGGCTGGTCGCGCTCGCGTGGCCTGCGTGGTGGCTCGCATCGCTCGGCGTCCCGGCGTGGACTGCGGACGCGCTGACGGCACTGCTTGCCATCTTCGTGACCGCCACCGCGCTGCGGGCCTGGTCGCGCTGGCGGCGCGGTGCAAGGATGAGTCCGGCGATCCTGCACAGCGCGCTCATCGGCGAGTGCGCATTCGCATTGCTGTTTGTCGTCGGCATCGGTCTGCGTCTCGCCAATCCGGACTTGTGGGCGCCGGCGCTGGGCGGCGAGAAGCCGATGGATTTCGCGATGTTCAATCGCGTGCTCGGCACCGGTGCATTCCCGCCTGCCGACCCGTGGTTCAGCGGAGGACGCCTCAACTACTATTACTTCGGATGGGTGCTCGCCGGCGTGATGGCCAAGCTGACGGGAACCCCGGCATCGCTCGCTTACAACCTCGCGCTGCCCACGTGGTTCGCGATGACGGGTCTCGCCGCCGGCGCGCTGGCCTTCAACGCAGTGGCCTGCGCGAAGTCGCGTCATGCTTCGAAGACCGCCGCGTGGACGGCCGCCGCGGTCGCGCTGGCCGCTGCCGTTCTCCTCGGCAATCTCGATCTGCCCCGCGCACTCTCTTCCAGCGTCGACGACGTTCGCCAGGCTTTCGACGGCGGCGCGTCCGGCACGGCGAGCGCGGTCGGCGATGCGCTGCGGCGCCACAGCGAGCGCTGGTTCTGGGCACCCTCGCGAACCGTTGGCGAGCGGGCCGGTGCGAACCACGAGATCAACGAATTCCCGGCGTTCTCGTTCCTTTTCGGCGACCTTCACGCACACCTACTGGCGCTGCCGCTGCAGTTGCTCGCACTCTGTGCGCTGGGCGGGCTTGCCGGTTCGGCGCTCGCGGCGCGGCGGCGCGGCCGCACCGGGCGGCCACTGCTGCTCGCGCAGATCGCCGTCGCGGGCGTATCCGTCGGATTGCTGCGCGCGACCAACACCTGGGACTGGCCGCTCTACCTCGCGCTCGCAGGCGCCATGACGGCCTGGGTCGCGTGGGACGCCGTAGGCACCCGATTGCGGCGACGCGATCGCGGCCCCGGCGACGCCGCGCCGCTCCTCGCCATCGCCAGCGCCGTCGCCGTGCTGCTCGCGGCGCAATGGCTCGCCTCGTGGCCGTTCCGCCATTTCGTCACCGGCGCCGTCGAATTGCATGTCTACGGCGGCAAGGGAACGCCGCTTGTGGCCTGGCTCGCGATGCACGGCTGGTTCCTCGTCGCCATCGGCGCGTGGACGCTGGCGTTGACCCGGGGGCGCGCGCCGACGGTTCCGCCGAGTCCGCGCGCGCGCGCCGTGCTCGCCGGCCTGCGCATCCTTCGCTGGACCGGCATCGCGATCACGGTGGCGGCCGTGCTGGTCGCATCGTTCCGGGGCGGCGAGGTGCCGGCAGTCTTCGCGCAGATCGCGCTCATCGCCTGGCTGCTCGAGGTGCTGTGGCTTCACGCGAGGGCTTTCGACGAACGTGCCGGGCTGCTGCTCGCGCTCGCGGGATTCACGCTTGCGGTCGCGGTCGAAGGGGTGGTCGTCGGGCGCGACATCGGCCGCATGAACACGTTCTTCAAGCTTCACATGCAGGCATGGCTGCCGCTCGCGATCGCGTCCGGCATCGCCGTCGGCAACCTCGCATCCATCGGCCTTTCGCGCTGGCCGTCCCGACTGTGGACGACGACCTTCACCCTGGTCACGCTGGTCGCCGCTGCCTATCTTCCGCTTGCCACCTACGGACGTTCGCAAGCGCGCTTCGATCCTGGGGCAGCGCTCACGCTCGACGGCGAGGCCTTCCTCGACTACGCGGTTCACGACGTCAGCGGCCAACGCCTGCGACTCGCCGACGATGCGCGAATCATCCGCTGGCTGCGCGCGAATGCCGCGCCCGACGACGTGATCCTGGAAGCACAGCTTCCCGAGTACCGGTGGGGCAGCCGGCTGTCGACCTACAGCGGGCGGTCGACGGTGCTTGGGTATCGCCATCATCAGACGCAGCAGCGCCCCGTTCCGGCGTTGGGCCATGCGATCGAGCTGCGGCGGCAGAACATTCCGGCGATCTACGAGACGACGGAGCTGTCGCGCAAGTTGGCCGCGCTGCATCACTACGGCGTGCGATACGTGGCGGTGGGCGGCCTCGAGCGAGCCGTCCATTCAGCCGCGGGCCTGGCCGCCTTCGACGCCCTCGCCGCCCGTGGCGATCTGGAAGTCGCGCTGGCCAACGGCAATGACAGGATCTATCGCGTGCGCGACGCTGCCGCCAACTCCGCAGCGCGCGGCCCGGCATGGTAGACCGCGCCCGCCCCGCTTTCGCCGGGGACCAGATAGAAGTTGATGCGATCGCGCCCGGTTGCGGCATCGAATTCGCACAGTTCGCCGTCGATCAGGATACAAAGCACGTAACCCGGCAGCCTGCCTTCCCGAAGGTACGCGGCCAGCCGCTGTCCACCTGTGTTGTCCTCGATCTGCACGACGGGGCGGCAACTCGCCAGGACCTCGCGCGCGCCGTCGAGAAAGTCGATCTCGTGTCCCTCGACGTCGACCTTGACGAACGCGAGCCCCGGCAGCGACGCCCGGTAGGAATCGAGCGTTCTGGTCGCGATCTCGTCGGTTTCATGCGGGCAGGAGACGAGCTCCAGCGTGGCGAGCGCGGGTTCCGGCACGCCGCGCATCAGCAGCGGAATGCGCAGCGTGTGCGCGCCCGCGCTGCTCGACAGAGCCACGCGGTGCAGTTCCAGGTTGTCGTGCGAAGATCGCAGCCGCTGGAGCGCGTCGAACACCCGCGTCTGGGGCTCGAAGGCATGGACCCTGCCCGCCGTCCCGACCAGCGAACACAGCGCCTGCGTGTAGATGCCGAAGTGCGCCCCGACGTCCACGACGAGCGCCCCCGGCCCGACCAGGCGCCGCAGGTAGATCAGATGCGCCTGCTCGTAAGCTCCCAGCCGGCCGAGCAGCCTCATCGCCGCGCATCGAAGCTGGATGTAACGCTGCGGGTCCCTCCCGGCCACGACGTGGAACAGCAGCCACTTCACCGATCGCCGCAGGTGTTCGAGCGCGCTCGCGGGAGGATCGCTTGCCGTCGACGCGCGGCTTCGCCGGGGTTCGAGGATTTTCATGAGTGACATGGCTTCATCGAGCAACTCCCGGCCCAACGGACCGCTGCGCATATTGGCTGCGCTCACATACTATCGCCCCTACATCAGCGGCCTGACAATCTACGCGGAACGACTGGCCCGGGCGCTGGCCCGTCGCGGTCACGAGGTGACCGTCGTCACCATGCGGCACGAGCGATCGCTGCCCGCGGAGGAGACGATCGACGGCGTGCGCGTCGTCCGCGCCCCGGTCCTCGCGCGGCTCGGCAAGGGCCTCGTTTCGCCCGCCTTCACGATCCGTGCGGCGGCGCTGCTGCGAACGGCGGACCTCGTTCATCTGCACCTGCCGCAGTTCGATGCGGCGGCGATCGCGCTGCGCGCGCGCGCGCTGCGCGTGCCGATCGTGGTCACCTATCAGTGCGACATCCGCCTGCCGCGCGGGGCGCTCAACAACGCGGCCGAGGCCGCGCTTCACGTCATGGATCGCGTCGCGGGATCGCTGGCGGACCGCGTGGTCACCAATACGCAGGACTACAGCGACCAGTCGCCGTACCTGCGGCGGTTTCGCGACAAGCTCGCCATCATTGCACCCCCGATCGCGCTTTCCCCGGTCGACGCGGCGTCGACGCGGCGATTCCGCGAGCAACGGCTCCCGTCGGGCAAGGCCCCGCTCATCGCCATGGTGGCACGGCTCTCCGCCGAAAAGGGCATCGACGTGCTGCTCGACGCCTATCCACGGATCCTTGCTTCGCACCCCGAACTCTGCATCGTCTTCGCCGGACCGTACCGCAATGTCCCCGGCGAAGGCGCCTATTTCCAGCGCCTGCGCCCCCGCATCGACGCGCTGGTTGCCGCCGGCCGATGGCGCTTCCTCGATGTCCTCGACGACGAAGGGATCGCCGCGTTCTATGCGAGCATCGATCTCCTGGTCGTGCCCAGCATCAATTCGACCGAGTCTTTCGGGCTGGTGCAGATCGAAGCGATGATGCACGGCGTTCCGGTGGTGGCATCCGACCTTCCGGGCGTGCGCCACGCCGTGCTGACCACGGGCCTGGGGGAGGTTGTTCCTGCCGGCGATGCGGACGCCCTCGCGCGCGCCGTCTGCGATGTCCTGCAGCGCTTCGCCGGCCCGAGGGCCTCGCGTCCCGACCTTGCCGCCGAATACCACCCGCTGCGCGCGGCCGAGCGCTACGAAGCGCTGTTTCGCTCGGTGATCGCCGCGCGCCGGTGACCCGCGGCGACCGGATCGTCATCGGCCAGGGAGTCGTGCCGCCAGTTGCCGCCTGACCACCGCGGCAATGCTGCGCCCGGCGCCGATCGCGTAGTTGGTGCCACGATCTTCCGGGTAGATCTGCGCCATCGACGCGAGGTGGAAGCCATGCAGCGGGGTCGTGCCCGCGGGAATCAGGCCGCCGTAGCCGCGCGTGACGATCGGCTGCGCGTGCGGTGCCCGCCAGACGTGCACGTCGAGCAACCACTCCCGGGACAGTTCCGGAAACATCCGCCGCAGGTGCTCGAGGGTGAAGTCGACCAGGCGTCCGTCAGGCATCCGGAACAGCGGATCGGACTCCGGCAGATACTTCGACAGATAGACGACATGCCGACCACCGTAGGTCGAGCACGGCTCGAAGTTCGTGTGCTCGATGACGCCGACAAACGGGAATCCGGGATCGTTGACGTTCAGCCAATAGGTGTCGGAGAGGCTGCGGTCGAGTTCCAGGACGATGCAGACGTTGGCCAGATACCGGATGCGCCGAAGGCTTGCGGCGTACTCCGCGGGCACATGCGGCGCGACGAGATCGGCAACGATCGGCAGCGCGGGTGTGGCGATCACCTCATCGGCGGCGATCGCGTCCCCGCCTGCGACGACGGCGGCGATGCGGCCGCCATCAACGACCAGGCCGGAGACCGGAGCCCCAGTGCGAATCGTGCCGCCCTGCGCGCGGATGGCAGCGGCCAGGGCGTTGGCGAGCGCCGCGAAGCCGCCACGGTAGTAGGCCAGTTTCTCGGCCCCGCGCCTGCCGCGGCTGCCGCCACGCAGCTTGAGCTTGTTCCAGAACCAGACCGCCGAGACCTCGTCCGCGGCATCGCCGAACTTGCCCCTCAACAGGGGTTCCCAGACCACGCGGTAGACCCGCTCGCCCCCCAGCTCGCGCAGCCAGTCCGCCGCTGTGCGATCTTCAAGGGCCTGCCAGTCCGTCACCCGCCGCGCCCGCAGCGCGAGGAGACCAAGCCGGACGCGGTCGTGCCACGCGAGTGGCGAGAACCGCAGGAGATCGAGGGGCGTGGACAGATTGAAGAACCGGTTGGCGTAGTACATGCCGGTGCGGGTCGGTCGCAGCAGCACCTCGCTCCGCTTGCCCAACTCGTCGATCAGATCCGTCACGTGCGCGTCGTTCGTAAACCAATGGTGGTAGAACTTCTCGAGGCGCACACCATTGACGTCGAAACTGCCTGCGAGTCCGCCGATGTCGCTGTCGCGTTCCACCACCGTCGCGCGAATGCCGTGCTTGCCAAGCTCATAGGCCGCCGCAAGGCCGCAGAAGCCGGCCCCGATGACCACCACGTGCGACGGGGTTGTCGAGGCGATGACGGTCTACTCCTTGGCCGGCACCGAACCGGAGACCGGCCGCCGCCAGAACTGCTCGCCGCGCAGCAGCAGATAGCCCAGGCCGAGCGCGGTCAAGGGTACCCACAGGACTGCGTGAATCGTCAGCGCGAAGGCCACCGCCGCCTCGCGCGTGGCCCCATAGGCGGTCATACCGAGCACCGCAAAATAGTCGAAGGTTCCAACGTAACCCGGCGAACTCGGCAGCAGCGTCGCCAGTGTCGACGTCGCCAGGGCAAACCATGCTCCACGCTGCGTGGCCCCGCTGTCGAGGGCCAGTGCGACCACGGCGAACACGGCGCCCTCGAGCGCCCAGGTCAGGACCGACAACACCAGAAGCAGCGCGAGCCGGGACGGCGCCCGGAGCACGTCCAGTGCTTCCGCCAGGGCCATTCCGCGGCGATGGACGGCCTCAGACCACCCGCGCGAAGCGAAACCCGGCCGATCGGCGACAGCGCGGACGATTCCCGGCAGCAACGGCCCCAGGAGGATCAGCGCCAGCACGGCGCACAGACTGCCTCCCGCCAGCCCTGCGGAAACGATGATGAGTTCGTCGGGAACTGCCCCCTTTGGCAGACCGAGCAGGCCGAAGTAAAAGAAGGCAAGGAGCGCAACGAGGTCGAGGAGTCGCTCGACGACCAGCGTGCCGAGCACCCGCATCGATGGCGAGCGCAATTGCCGGCGAAACCCCAGGACGCGCAGCGCATCGCCCGCCCGAAACGGCATGGTGTTGTTGACGGCAACGCCGGCGAGGAATGGCCAGGCGCAAGCCGACAGCGGCAGACCGGGCTCGAGGACACGCAGCATCAACCACCAGCGGACGATACGGACCGCATACGCCGAGGCCAGGACTGCCACCGCGAGCAGCACGCCAGCCGGCGAAAGGGCCGCGAACGCAGTCAGGAGTTTGCCCAGGTCGACACCGCGCAGCAGCAGCCAGACAAACACCCCCGTGACGAGCAGGCCGGCTGCGGGCTTCGCCCAGCGTCTGAGCATGGCGGGCACGGCGCGTCAGCGTTGCACGGCCGATTTGCCGTCGGCGCTGGCGAAGCCGAGGCGTTCCTTCACCAGGTACAGCGGGCGCCGCTTGACCTCGCCATAGACCCGCCCCAGGTATTCGCCGATGACACCGAGGAAGACGAGCTGCACGCCACCGAGGAAGAGGACGGCGATGAACAGCAGCGTCCAGCCCGTCACCCACGTGTCGGTGAACAAGCGCAGCAGCAGCGCATAGAGAATGCCCGCCAGCGCCAACGCCGAAGCGGCAAAGCCCATGTAGACAGCGAACCGCAGCGGCACCAGCGAAAAAGACAGGATCCCGTCGCTCGCAAACCGCAACATCTTCCTGAGCGGATACTTGGTGCGCCCGGCAAAGCGCACGGCCCGGCCGTAGTGCACGGGCTCCTGCCGAAATCCCACCCATGCGACCAGCCCGCGAACGAAACGGTCACGCTCCGGCATGGCGAGCAGGGCGTCGACGACCTGGCGGTCCATCAGCCGGAAGTCGCCGGCGTCCAGGGGAATGTCGACGTCCGACAATCGATTCAGCGTTCGGCAAAAGACCTTCGCGGTCCACAGCTTCAGGAGCGTCTCGCCTTCGCGCTCGGTGCGCACGCCGTAGGCGACATCGACGCCGGCCCGCCAGCGTTCATACATCTTCAGGATGACCTCCGGCGGGTCCTGCAGATCGGCGTCGATGAGCGCCACCGCGTCTCCGGCGGCGTGCTCGAGTCCGGCGGTGACGGCGATCTGCTGGCCGAAGTTGCGCGAAAACGAAATCACCCGGACCCGCGCATCCGACTGCTGCATCGCGCGCAGCGTCGACAAGGTGCCGTCGCGGCTTCCGTCGTCGACATACAGAATCTCGAATCGGGCGTCGACGAGGCGTTCCAGCGTCGCCACGAGCCGGGCGTGCGTTTCCCGGATCACCGGCGCTTCGTCGAAGCACGGAACGACCACCGATATCAGGACGGGTTCGAGTCGCCGCAAGCGGCCCGGCTCGGATGCGAGATTCTCCTGTACCAAGGACGCTCCTCGTCATTGCGGACTGCACCCGGATTACCCAGGCCGAGGCAGGCGGGAAATCACCGCTCAACGAGCAGCCTGACATCCTGATCTCGATGCCGACACCCGGTGTCGAACCCGGGACCTTCCGCTTGCCAATCAAGGGGCACGAGATTTCGGCAACAAACCGAAACACACGGGCACGATCGTATCATCCGCTTACATACTCTGAGGCTCCGCCGCTCGTGCGGCGCAAACTCGCGGATCGCAAAGCGCGGCGCTTCAGCCCTGCGACGCCTCCAACAGGCCACGCAGGTAGCCAATTGCGCGCGCGGCGCAGCCGGGGCCGTCGGGAACATAGTCGAACGGCTCGACCGCGAGCACGCCGTCGTAGCCGACGGCACGCAGCGCCGCAAGGATCGGCGCGAACGCCATCTCGCCCTGGCCGGGGCCGCGATGGTTCGGGTCGTTGACCTGCACATGCGCGAGCTTGCCCGTGGGCCACCAGCGCGCGACCAGCTCGGCCACCGGTTCGGCCTCGGCCTTGCCGGCGGCGCAGCAGTCGATCATGGTCTTGAACGCGGGCGAGCCGATGTCATCGACGAGTTGTACGGCTTCGGTCAAGGTGTTGACCAGGTTGGTCTCGGCAGGCGCGAGCGGCTCGAAGCAGTAGGTCACGCCAGAGCGTTCGGCGGCGTGCGCGGCCTTGGCCAGGCATTCGCGCGCACGCTCGAGCGCGGCCTCGCGCGACTCGCCCGGCGGCACCGAGCGCTGCTTCGGCGAACCGTGCACCAGGTAGCGCCCGCCCATCGCCGAGCACAACTCGACCATGCGGCACATCGCGTCGGCCGTCCTGTCGCGCAGCGCCGCGTCCGCGCACACGATCGAGAGCCCGGCGGGCGCGGCCAGCAGCCAGTGCAGTCCGGTGATGGCAAGACCGTGGTCGCTCGCGATGCGCGCGAACTCGCGCGCCTGCGCGTCGGAAACATCGAGCGGGTTCGGCGCCAGCGTGAACGGCGCGACTTCCAGTCCGTCGTAGCCCAGCGTCGCCGCCAGCGCGCATTGCTGTGCGAACGGCAGCGGCTGCAGCACCTCGTTGCACAGTGCGATCTGCATCGCGGCCTTACCCGCGACGCGGCAGCAGCGACTTCACGCCCCGCACCAGCGCGCGGCGCGTCCGGTCGACTCCGGCCTTGAACGGTGGCACGTAGAGCAGAATCGTGAGCAGCGTCACCGCGGCAAATGCCATGCTGATCGGCCGCGTGAAGAACGGCAGCAGGCTGCCGTCGGACAGCACCAGGCCACGGCGCAGGCTCTTGTCGAGCAGGTGGCCCAGCACCAGGCCCAGCACCAGCGGCGCCATCTCGTAGCCGCGGCGGCGCAGGAAGAACGCCGCGGTGCCGATCGCCAACATCGCGTAGATGTCGAACAGGCGCGACGCGGTGGCAAACGCGCCGACGACGCACAGCAGGAAAACGATCGGCATCAGGATCGCACGCGGCACCTTCAGCACGTGCAGCAGCGGCCGCACGCCGAACAGCCCGAACAGCAGGATCGTGATCGACGCCAGCGTCGTCATCGCCACCACTTCGTAGATGAACGTCGGGTGCGTGATCATCAGCATCGGTCCGGGCTGGACGCCGTGGATGATCATTGCGGCCATCAGCACTGCAGACGGCGCCGAGCCCGGAATGCCCAGTGCCAGGCAGGGAATGATGTGGCCGGGGATCGACGCCATGTCGCCAGTCTCGGCGGCCATCAGGCCGTCGATCGAGCCCTTGCCGAACTGCTCCTTTTCCTTGCTCACCGCCTTGGCCGCCGCATAGGACATCCACGAGCCGGCGTCCTCGCCGACGCCCGGCAAGAGACCGGTGAACACGCCGATCACGCCCGAGCGCAGCACGGTACGCCAGTACTGGACGATTTCGCGCCAGCGCGGCAGCACCGAGTCCTTGAGGTCCATGATCTTGCGCTCGATCGGGTCGGCCAGCGTTGTCAGCACCTCGGCCAGGCCGAAGGCGCCGACCAGCGCCGGGATCAACGCAAAGCCGCCGGCGAGTTCGTCCCAGCCGAACGTGAAGCGGTCGTGGGCGTAGATGCCCTCCTGGCCGACTTGCGCCAGGAAGAGACCGAACATGCCCATCAGCCAGCCCTTGAGCGGGTCGTTGCCGACGATGCTGCCCGACATCGTGACACCGAACAGCGCCAGCCAGAAGAACTCGAAGGCGCCGAAGGACAGCGCGACCTCGGCCAGCACCGGCGTGAACGTCGCGAGGCACAGCACGCCGAACAGCGTGCTGACGAAAGCGCCCGAGGTCGCGATGCCGATCGCCCGGCCCGCCTGACCCTTCTTCGCCAGCGCGTAGCCGTCGGCACAGGAGGCGGCGTTGGCCGCGGTGCCGGGGATGTTGAGCAGGATTGCCGTGCGCGAGCCCCCGTAAAGTGCGCCGACGTACGAGCAGATCAGCACCAGGATGGCGTCATTAGCCTCGAGCTTTATCGTCAGCGTCGTCAGCAGCGCGATGGCGAGCGTCGCCGACAAGCCGGGCAGGATGCCCATGATGATGCCGACGAAGGCGCCACCTAGGCCATAGGCCAGCGTCATCGGGTTGAGGAAGCTGAGGTAGGCGTGCCCCAGCTCGGAGAGTCCTTGCATCGTGAAGGCTCGACCGTGGGTTCAGGGCAGGCGCACCAGGAAGAACTCCTGGAACACGAGGTGGGTGATGACGGACGCGCTGAGCCCGATCGTCAGCGCCTTGGCCCAGGCCCTGGGCGTCTGGCGCCGCTGCACCGGATCGCGGCTCATCCGCCGGATGATCAGGATCGAGGCGGTGACGTAGATCGTCGACGCCAGCCAGAACGGCAAGCCGTGGCCGACCAGCACGACGCCGTAGCCAAGGCAAAGCGCGAGGACCACCCAGATCCGACGCCAGCGCTCGCGGTCGTCGGCACTGGGCGGCGGCGGTGCGAGGTGCAACGCGCCGCGCCGCAGGCTGCGGACCGCCAGGATGCCGCCGAGCAGGATCATCATGATCCCCAGCAGTCCCGGCAGCAGGCCGGGCGCGGTATAGGGATTGATGTGCTGCTGTTCCAGCCGGTCCATCGTGATCGAGCCGACCAGAATGGCGATGCCGAGCGCGATCCAGCACGCGGCGTCCGTGAGGTCGCCGCGCGGAGTGATCGGCTCCTCTGCTGGCGGCTCGACCTCCGCCGGCAGAGGGCTGGTCTCGGGCACGGACATGCTCCGAAGCGCAGGCGTCAGGACCTGGGAATGCCGACCGTGTCGGGCGACACCTTGGCCTTGCCGCCGTCGTACAGCAGCCAGGCGTTGGCCTGAACCGCCGGGAACACAGCCTTCTGCGCCGCCTCACCGTACTGCGGCGCGAACAGTGCGCCGCGGCTCGTCGCGTATTTCTTCAGCGCTTCGCTCTTGGCGATGTTCTCGGCCCAGATCTTCTCCACGGTCTTCACGACCTCGTCCGGCACGCCCTTGGGAATGAAGATGCCGAAATAGTTGACCGGCGCGGTGAAGCCGGGCAGCGTCTGCGACAGCGGCGGGATGACGCCAAAGCCTTCCAGCTCCAGCGGCTTGTCGCTCACCGACGCCAGCGGGCGCAGGCGCTTGCCGCGGATCATGTCGGCCTGCTCGACCGCCAGCTGAGTGGTGACGTCGGCTTCGCCGGCCACCGTGGCCACCACCGCGGGGTTGCCGCCGTCGTAGGTGACGTGCTTGTACTTGACGCCGGTATTCTTGGCGATCAGCTCCATCGCATTGTGACCGGCCGAGGTGACGCCGGCGGTGGCGACGCTGATCTGGCCCGGCTTGGCCTTCATCGCGTCGAGCACTTCCTTGGCGTTGTTGTACGGCGTCTTCGGATTGACGCTCAGGACCTGGACGTTGGCGACGTTGAGGAAGAGATGCCAGTCGGTGATGCGCGTCTTCAGCGAGCCCAGCGTCTCGTAGGCGCCAAGGTCCTGCGCCGCGCCTGCCGTCCAGGTGTAGCCGTCACGCGGCGCGTCCAGAGCGCCCTTGGTGCCGATCGACCCCGAGGCGCCCGGCTGGTTGACGATGACGATGGTCTGGCCCAGCGCCTTCTCCATCTCGGACGCTGCGATGCGCGTGACCTGGTCGGTCGATCCGCCGGCGGCCCAGGGCACGATCAGATTGATCGGTCGTGTCGGCTTCCACTGCTGCGCCTGGCCGGTGCCGGCCACTGCCATGCCAATGGCAACCGCCACAAGGGTCTTGAGGAAGGTTCGTGTTTTCATGTCGGTCATCCTTCGGCGTCGTGGTGAAGTTGAACAGCTGAAGAATATGGGCGGGGAGTGCCGCGATGTCAATCCGGATTCGTTGACCCTAAGCAAACCAGCGCGTCATGTGCTCGCGCACGAACGCGTCGTCGTTGAGTTCCGGGTATGCAGCATGCACGCGGTCGATCTCGTCGGCCTGCCCGGGGCTCAGCCCCTCGGCCGGATCGAGGCACCAGATGCCTTCGAACAACCCCTGCCGGCGAAGAATCTCGTGGCAGCCGGCGATGCAGCCGTGGAAGCCGTTGGCGACGTCGAAGAGTGCGGCATTGCAGTCGGTCACCTTCGAGTCGAGCGCCAGCAGCTCGGCATCGATCGCGCCGTGTTCGACGGCGGCGTGGACACGTTGGAGCAGCTGCACCGCGCGACACGTCCAAACGCTCCAGTGCCCGAGCAGTCCACCGCGGATGCGCACGGTGACATCGGCGGCGGCGCGGCGCACGACGAAGGGCGTCGCCAGGTCGAGCACGATGTGGTCGTCGTTGCCGGTGTAGAGCGCGATGCGCTTCTCCGCGCCGGCCTCGACCACGCCGCGGATCACGTCCAGCGTCCGATAGCGGTTGAACGGCGCCATCTTGATCGCCACGACGTTGTCGATCGCCGCGAAGCGCCGCCAGAAGCTCACCGGCAGTTCGATGCCGCCGACCGCAGGCTGCAGGTAGAAGCCGATCAGCGGCATCACGGCCGCGATCTCGCGGCAATGGTCGATCAGTGCGTCCTCGCCGGCGCCCTTCATCGCCGCCAGGCTCAAAAGTCCCGCGTGATACCCCATGTGCTGGGCGATCTGCGCCTCGCGCAGTGCCTGGACGGTCCGGCCCGCCAGGCCGGCGATCATGAACAAGGGCCGCCGGCCACCCAGGGGTGCCCACTCGCCCGCCGTCTGCATTGCCAGCTCGAGCACCGGCTCGTAGAGCCCGACGTCGCGAATCGCGAACTGCGTCGAGTGCACGCCCACCGCGAGCCCGCCGGCACCGGCGTCCAGGTAATAGCGCGCCAGAGCGCGCTGGCGCTTCCGGTCAAGCTGTCGTCGGGCGTCGAGCGCCAGCAGGTGCGCCGGGATCACTGCGCCACGGCGCAGCACCGCAAGGACGTCGGCAGGAATTTCGCTCCGGTGCATGGCGATTCCGATCTCTTCAGTACTTCCCGTCCCGTGCCTCGTAATGCGTCGGCTTGCCGAGGCTCCCCAGGTCACGCGCGACCCAGTCGGCGGTCCAGTCGAGCATGGTCTCCGTCGATACTGCCGGCGGGCCGAACAGTCGCAGCGCCTCGCCGATGTCGACAAGCCAGGCGGTGGGGGCCTCGGTGCCGGTGAACCGCGGCGTCACGCCCAGCCGCCGTGCAAGGTCCAAGGCGATGTCGCGGATGCGCACGGCCGGTCCGCTGACGTTGAGCCCCGTCGTCGGCGCCGTGCAATGCGCCAGCGCGCGCAGCGCCCAGTCGTTGGCGTCGCCCTGCCAGATCACGTTGGCGTGGCCCATCGCAAGGTCGATCGGCTCGCGCGCCACCAGCTTGCGCGCTACGTCGTGCAGCACGCCGTAGCGCATGTCGATCGCGTACGACAGCCGGATCAGCCGACCTGGTGTGCCGAGCCGATGCGAAAAGTGCTGAAAGAGCCGCTCGCGCGCGACGCAGGAGTTCGCGTACTCGCCCGGCGGAGGCGTCAACGGCGCGCGCTCGTTGGCGCCGGCGCCGTCCACACCCACGAACGGGTAGACGCAAGCGGTCGAGAACGCGACGATCCGCGAGGCGGCGAAACGCTCTGCCACCAGCGCCGGCACATGCGCGTTCATCGCCCAGGTGAGCCACTCGCTGCCGGTGGAACCGAATTTTCGGCCGGCCATGAACACGATGTTGGGCGCGTCAGGCAGCGCGGCGACCTGCTCGCGCGACAGCAGGTCGGCCTCGATGCATTCGATGCTGTGCCGCTCGAGCCCGGGCCGCAGGCCCGGTTCGGAAAAGCGCGAGACGCCGATCACGCGCTTGTCGGGCGCGGCCCGCCTGGCCAGGCGTGCAAGCGTCGGCCCCATCTTGCCGCCGACGCCCAGCACCATGAGGTCGCCAGGCACACCGCGCAGCGCCTCGATCAGCCCAAGCGACGGCGTGGTCATCACCTCCTCGAGCTGCTCGATGCTATCGATTCGGGGAGGAATCATGTCGTCATCAGGCGTGTCGAAGATAACCTGGGGCCGACTCGGTCAAGTGCGCAGGTCGCGCGTCGCGCGTCTTCCGGGTCATGAGGTCGCGACCGAAAATCGCCGATAGCGTGCAGTTGTCGACCAAGCGGACACAGCTCGTTACGTTGACGCAAAAGGCACGAGGCAGCATTCCGGTGAATCCGGTCCATTGCGCTGTTCTCATTGGTGCCGGCACCAGGGGTCGAACCCGGGACCTTCGGTTTACAAAACCGCTGCTCTGCCAACTGAGCTATGCCGGCGTTCTGACGAATTCTACCTCGCCTTGCACGGGGCGCTGTTCCGCCTGCGCCGGGTCGCGTGCCGCTCGACTACTTGATGATCTGCAAGTGCGAGGGCCTCGCCTTGGGCTTGCCGCCGTCCCTGCTCTCGGCGGCACCCTTCGCGTCCTCGGCCAGCGCGGTGTCGACGTCGGTCAACGCGGGTGCAGTGGCCTTGTCCAGCGACGCGGCGGCATCTTCGGATTGGGCGAATGCGAAACCGTAACCGGTTTCCTTGGCGAAGATTCCCGTGACCGCCGCCATCGGCACCGACACCTCCTGCGAGGCGCCGGCAAATCGCGCGTTGAAGCTCACCCGCTCGTTGTCGACGGCGAGCTTGCGCGTCGCATTGACGCTGATGTTGAGCACGATCTCGCCGTTGCGCACGAATGCACGAGGCACGCGGGTCTGGCCGTCCACCCTGACGGCCAGATAGGGGGTCAACCCGTTGTCGGCGCACCACTCGCAGATGGCGCGAATCAGATAAGGCTTGGCAGATTGCTCGGACATGGAAGACGGCTCACCCGTAAAGTGTGCCCGCATCGTGGCGCGCACCCGGAACAATCCCCGGCTCCGCCCCCGTTGCGGGCTTCAGCGCTGCAGACTCACTTGCGCATGCCGCGCTCGGCCGATGTCAGCGCTTCGGAGAACGCGGGACGGGAAAACAGGCGCTCGGCGTACTTCATCAGCGGCGCCGCCTGCTTGGGCATGGAGATACCGTAGTAGTCGAGGCGCCACAAGAGCGGCGTGATCGCGACGTCGAGCATCGAGTAATCGTCGCCCAGCATGTGCTTGTGCTTGGCGAACACCGGCGCGATCTGCAGCAGGCTGTCGCGGACCAGGTTGCGCGCCTTCTCGAGCTGCTTCTGGTTGTTGCTCTCCAGCGCGTCGATGTGAACGAACATCTCCTTTTCGAAGCGATGCAGGAAGAGCCGCGCGCGGGCCCGCATCACAGGATCGGCCGGCATCAGCTGCGGATGCGGGAACCGCTCGTCGATATACTCGTTGATGATGTTCGACTCGTGCAGGACGAGGTCGCGCTCGACCAGCACCGGAACCTGATTGTAGGGGTTCATCACCGCCAGGTCTTCCGGCTTGTGGTCGAGGTCGACGTCGATGATCTGGAAGTCCATCCCTTTCTCGTGCAGCACGATGCGGCAGCGCTGGCTGAAGGGATCGGTGGTGCCTGAGTAGAGCGTCATCATGGTGGTGTTCTCCCTGCCGCGACGTGGCGGCGGATTCGATTCAACAGCATCCTGTCGGCGCTCTCCGAGAGCCGGGAAAGCGAAGGGGCAGGAATGCGGCTCCTGCCCCGCGACGGCGTTCAATGGCGGGCATCTCCGGACCCGGCTGGCAAACCCCGCACGGATGGCGGGACGCCGGCAACCGGTCAGTGGATGTCCTTCCAGAATTCCTTCTTCAACCAGAAGGCAAAGGCAAACAGAATGCTGAGGTAGAGAAGGACGATGAGCCCCAGGCTGATCCGCTTGTTCTTGACCGGCTCGCCCATGTAGTCGAGGTAGTTGACGAGGTCGGCGACGAACGCGCGATACTGGTCGGGCGTCATCGTGCCCGGCGTCTCGACGGCCAGCGTTTCGACCGCGGCCTTGCCGCCCGGCGACGCCACCACCCTGACCAGACGCTTGGCGGCGATCGCCGCGCCCTGCGCTTCATGGGCGTCCTTGTATTCGGTCGCCACCAGCTTGTTGGTGCCCGAGAGTTCCCACAGCACATGCGGCATGCCGACGTTCGGGAACACGAGATTGTTCCAGCCGGTCGCCGATTTTTCGTCCCTGTAGAAGCCGAGGAAGTAGTTGTACAGCCAATCGGTGCCGCGGACGCGCGACTCGACCGACAGATCCGGCGGCGGCGCGCCGAGCCAGATCCTGGCGTCGGCGGCGGGCATGGCCACCGTCATCGGGTCGCCGATCTTGGCCCCGGTCAGGATCAGGTTGTCCTTGATCTGGTCTTCGGTGAGGCCCAGGTCCGTCAGCCGGTTGTAGCGCATGTACTTCGCGCTGTGGCAGTTGAGGCAATAGTTGACGAACGTACGGGCGCCGCGCTGCAGCGATTCGGCATCGAGGCGATTGATCGGCGCCGGCTCGAGCATGACGTCGCCGCCGGACGCGAATGCCGGCGCGGACGTCAGCAGCAGCGCCGCGAAGAGGGTCGCAATGAGCTTGTTCATTATCCGGTCAGCCTTTCCGGTTCGGGCCTGGTCTTGTCGCGCGCGGTGTACCAGGGCATCAACAGGAAGAAGAGGAAGTAGACGACCGTGAGCACCCTCGACACGACCGTCGCCTTGTCAGCGCCGCCCAGGAGGGGAATGCCCTCGGCGAACTGACCCCAGACGGTTACCGGCACGACGCCGAGGTAGCCCAGGATCAGGAAGCTGACGACGAACGCCGCCAGCCACGACTTGTACAGGTTGCCCCGGTAGCGGATCGACTTCACCTTGCCGCGGTCGAGCCAGGGCAGCGCGAAGAAGATCATCACCGCGCCCCCCATCACCAGCACTCCCCAGACCTGGGTGCCGAAATACGACGGCACCGCGCGCAGCATCGCGTAGAAGGGCGTGAAGTACCACACCGGCGCGATGTGCAGCGGCGTGCGCAGCGGATCGGCCGGGACGAAGTTGTTGGCCTCGAGGAAGTACCCGCCCATCTCCGGCACGAAGAAGACGATGACCGAGAACACGGCGAGGAAGACCACGACCCCCATGATGTCCTTGACCGTGTAGTACGGATGCGAGTAGATGCCGTCGAGCGGGAGCCCGGTCTGGGGATCCTTGGGCTGCTTCTTGATCTCGACGCCGTCGGGGTTGTTCGAGCCCGTCTCGTGCAGTGCCATCAGGTGCGCGGCAACGAGGCCCATCAGCACCAGCGGAAACGCAATCACGTGGAAGGCGAAGAAACGGTTCAGCGTGATGTCGGAGATCGTGTAGTCGCCGCGGATCCAGATCGAGAGGTCTTCGCCGATCACGGGAATCGCCGAGAAAAGGTTGACGATCACCTGCGCGCCCCAGAACGACATCTGCCCCCAGGGAAGCAGGTAGCCGAAGAACGCCTCGCCCATCAGCACGAGGTAGATCATGCAGCCCAGGATCCAGGTGAGTTCGCGCGGCTTGCGGTAGCTGCCGTACATCAGGCCCCGGAACATGTGCAGGTAGACGACGACGAAGAACATCGACGCGCCGGTCGAGTGCATGTACCGGATCAGCCAGCCCCACGACACGTCGCGCATGATGTACTCGACGGACTCGAACGCCTTGGCGGCGTCGGGCTTGTAGTTCATCGTCAGGAAGATGCCGGTGACGATCTGCATCACCAGCACCAGCGCCGCGAGCGAGCCGAAGTAGTACCAGAAGTTGAAGTTCTTCGGCGCGACGTACTTGCCCCACTGCGACTCCCACAACGCGGTCAGCGGGAAGCGCTCGTCGATCCAGTTCAGGATTTTTTCCATGGCCCCGATTCCCCGTTACGCCGACTTGCCATCGTCGCCGATGACGATCTTCGTCTCGCCGACATACCTGTGCGGCGGAATGACCAGATTGGTCGGTGCCGGCACGCCGGCGTACACGCGCCCGGCCAGGTCGAATTTCGACTGATGGCAGGGGCAGAAGAAGCCGCCCAGCCAGTCGCCGCCGAGATCGACGGGCGCCACCTCCGGACGAAAGGTCGGCGAGCACCCCAGATGCGTGCAGATGCCGACCGCGACGAACACCTGGGGCTTGATCGCGCGCGCGGGATTCCTGGCGTATGCGGGCTGTTGCGGCTGGTTCGAGCCCGGATCGGCGAGCTTGCCGTCGAGCTTGGCCAGACTGTCGAGCATCGCCGGGGTGCGATTGATCACCCAGACGACCTTGCCGCGCCATTCGACGTCGATCTTCTGGCCGGGCTCGAGCTTGCTGATGTCGATCTCGACCGGCGCACCGGCCGCCTTTGCGCGCTCGCTGGGGAAGAGCGACATCACGAACGGCGTCGCCGCCGCCACGACGCCCACGCCCCCGACCACGCTGGTGGCGCCGATCACAAACCGGCGCTTGCCCCTGTCCACCGTACCTTCCGCCATGTCGCCCCGTCCCTGATATTGACGATGCAGGCCCGCCGCCCGCCGCAAAACTGCGGGCGTGGATTCGCAAACCCATCGATTATAAGGGATTTCGGCCTCCAGCCGGAAGAGCGGCGACCGGAAAGAACGGAAAATGCTCCTGCAATCATCGGGTTGGCGACGCTCGCCGCGACCGCCGCTCGAACGGCGGCGGCCCTCCTCGCGGCAGCTGAAAGAGGCCGCCGCGCCGCCCGCAGCTATAATCGGGCATCGATCGAGGGAATCCCCCGTGCTGCGCAAATTCTGGCTCATCTTCGCGCAGGCCTGCACGCTGTGCCTGGCAGCGCTTTTCGTCGTCTCGACGCTGCGTCCCGACCTGCTGTCACGCTTCGGGCAGCGCGGAGCGGGCGGGATCGTGCTGCTGCAGGAGACCAATACCCCGGCGACGGCGCCGTCTACGACGGCCTCGAGCTACGCCGACGCGGCGAAGAGAGCGATGCCGGCGGTCGTCAACATCTACACCCGCAAGGAGATGCGTCAGCGCCATCCGCTGATGGACGATTCGCTCCTGCGCCGCTACTTCCCGGATCTTGCCGAACGCATTCCGCGGCAAAGCGCCACCAGTCTGGGATCCGGCGTGATCGTCGCTTCCGAAGGTTACGTGCTGACCAATCATCACGTGATCGAGGGCGCCGACGACATCCAGTTGGTGCTTGCCGACGGTCGCCGCCTCCAGGCCAAGGTGCGCGGCACCGATCCCGAGTCCGATCTTGCGGTGCTCGTCGCCGAAGGCAAGAGCCTGCCCGCAATCACCTTTGCCGCGCTGGATGCCGTGCAGGTGGGCGATGTCGTCCTGGCGATCGGCAACCCCTTTGGCTTCGGCAACACGGTCACGATGGGCATCGTCAGCGCCACCGGGCGCAATCACCTCGGCATCAATCGGTACGAGGACTTCATCCAGACCGACGCGGCGATCAACCCCGGCAATTCGGGCGGCGCGCTGGTCGACATCGCCGGCAACCTCGTCGGCATCAACAGCACCATCTTCTCGCAGTCGGGCGGCTCGCAGGGCATCGGGTTCGCGATTCCGGTGTCGCTCGCGCGGACGGTGCTTGAGCAGATCATCCGCGACGGCGAGGTGACGCGCGGCTGGCTAGGGATCGAACCGGAGGACGTGCCGCCGGAAGTCGCCCAGGCGCTGGGCGTCGAAAACGGCGGCGTGATCATCCGCGGCGTGGTGCGGAACGGGCCTGCCGACCGCGCGGGCATCCAGTCGCGCGACGTCGTGGTGGAAATCGACGGCAAACCCACGCGGGACACCCAGTCGCTGCTCACGCGCATCGCCAATCTCCCGCCGGGCGCACCGGTGAAAGTGAAGGTCTGGCGCGAACGCAAGGCCGTCGACGTGGACGTCGCCGTCGGCAAGCGGCCCAGGGCGCAGCAGTAGGGAAAAACGGGGTCAGATCCGCGTATTACGGGTCTGACCCCGTTTTTCCCGCCTCCTCGGCTGCCGGCGGCGGCACGACAAAGCGCGCGAGCAGCAAGCCCAACTCGTAGAGCAGCCACAGCGGAATCGCCAGCAGCATCTGCGAGATGACGTCCGGCGGCGTGAAGATCGCGCCGATGACGAACGCGCCGACGATCACGTACGAGCGGATCGCTTTGAGCTGCGCGAGCGTCACCACGCGCAGGCGCACCAGCACGATGACGATCACGGGCGTCTCGAAGGTGACCCCGAACGCGATGAACATCGTCAGGACGAACGACAGGTACTTGTCGATGTCGGTCATCATCTGCACGCCTGCGGGCGCATAGCCGGCGAAGAAACCGAACGCCACCGGAAACACGACGAAATAGGCGAACGACATGCCGAGGAGGAAGAACAGGAAGCTCGACAGGATCACCGGCACCGCGAGTTTCCGCTCGTGCTGATAGAGCCCGGGCGCGATGAACGCCCACGCCTGCCACAGCACGTAGGGCAGCGCGATCACGAACGCCGCCATCAGCGTCACTTTGAGCGGGACCAGGAAGGTGCCGGTCACGTCGGTCGCAATCATCGTCGCCCCGGCCGGCAGCACCTTGACCAGCGGCGCCGCCAGCAGCGCGTAGATGTCCTTCGCGAACGGGACCAGGCAGAGCAGGACGACGACGACCGCGACGATCGCGCGCAACAACCGGTCGCGCAGCTCGATCAGGTGCGAGATGAAGGTTTCCTGAACCGAGGAGTCCTGCGGTGCGGGGGCTTCGCTCATGAAGAACCGGCTGCCGGGACGTCAGCCCCGGTCGAACCCCGGCAGCGATGCCTGCCGCGACGGCTCGGCATGCGCCGGGGGCGGTAGAGGCGGCAGGTTTTCGACGACGGGCGCCGTCGAAGGCGGCACGCCGGCGTCGACTGCCGCGCTGGCAGTAACGGAAGCACCGGCGACATTCAGGTCCGACTCGACCTGGCGCACTCCGGTTTCGACATCGCGCGCTGCCGAACTGACCGAGGTCTCGATGTCCCGGGCCGCCGTCTGCACCTGCTGCTGCAGCTTCTTCAATTCGTCGAGTTCCATCTCGCGGCTGATATCCGCCTTCACGTCGCTGACGTAGCGCTGGAGCCGGCCGAACAGGTGGCCGAGCGTGCGCGCTGTCTTCGGCAGCTTCTCGGGGCCGATCACGATCAGCGCCACGACGGCTATGACGACAAGCTCGGAAAAGCCGAAGTCGAACATGGTTGACGATGGCGTCGGGAAAGGCAGCTCGCGCCCGGAGACGGGAGCCATGGAGGAACGGGCGGAACCGGGCGCGAACGATCGCCCGTCACCGCGGGTCGCCTACGACTTGGCCGACGTCTCCTTCTTGACCTCACCCTCGATCGTCTTGCCGCCGATTTGCTGCGTCGGCGCTTCGGTCGCGGTCTTGGCGGCGTCGGCGGCTTCGTTGGCGCCCGCGATGCCTTCCTTGAACCCCTTGACCGCGCCGCCGAGGTCCTGGCCGATGTTGCGCAGCTTCTTGGTGCCGAAGATCAGCACCACCACCACCAGGACGATCAGCCAGTGCCAGATGCTCAATGAACCCATGTCGTTCTCCTTGCGATAGCTTTGTGTCGTGGTCAGACCCGCGGGAGCATCGGCCCCAGCGGGGTCGGTCCGCCGACGATGTGAATGTGGACGTGCTGGACGTCCTGCCGTCCGATGCGGCCGGTGTTGACGATCGTCCGATAGCCGTCCGGCGAGCCGTTCTCGCGTGCGAGCCGTCCCGTCAGCGCCATCATCTTGCCGAGCAGCTGCTCATCGCCACTCCCGGCATCTGCGAGCGTCCCGATGTGGCGCTTCGGGATGACGAGCAGATGCAGCGGCGCCATCGGCTGGATGTCATGAAAGGCAAGGACGTCGTCGTCCTCGTAAGCCTTCTTCGAAGGAATTTCGCCTCTGACGATCTTGCAGAAAATGCAGTCCTGCATCGTATTCATCCTGGTTCAACCAACGCCGGCAGCCTGTCGGGCAGCTGCCTGGTCGGCGATCGCGAAAAATGCCGCTCGTTCCGGAGCCGAAAGGGACGCGGCAACCGCAGGCAATCAGCGTCGCGACGCCTTTTCCGCGTGTCCGGAGACGCCTTCGCGACGCAGGAACTCGCGGCGGATGTCGTCCGGCCCCAGGTCGTGCCGGGCCAGCAGCACCAGGCAATGAAACCAGAGATCGGCAACCTCCGAAGCGATGCGCAGTTTATCACCGTCCTTCCCGGCCATGACCGTCTCGGTCGCTTCCTCGCCGATCTTCTTCAGGATCGCATCGTCGCCCTTGGCGAACAGCGACGCGACGTAGGACGACGCGGGATCGGCGCCGCGCCGCGAGCGAATCGTCGCGGCGACACGGTCCAGCACGTCGGAAATCCCGGATGCAGAGTCACTCATGGCCATAGATCGTCGCCGGATCCTTCAGCACCGGGTCGGTGGCGACCCAGCGGCCGGAATCGAATTTGAGGAAAAAGCAGCGCTCGCGGCCGGTATGGCAGGCGATGCCGCCCACCTGCTCGACCTGCAGCAGGATCGCATCGCTGTCGCAATCGATGCGGATTTCCTTCACCTGCTGGACATGCCCGGAGGTTTCGCCCTTGCTCCAAAGCTTGCCGCGGGAGCGCGACCAGTAATGCACGCGGCCGCTTTCGACCGTCGCCCGCAATGCATCGCGGTTCATCCACGCCAGCGTCAGCACGCGATGCGACGTGGCGTCCTGCGCAATGGCGGGCACGAGGCCGGTTTCGCCATCCCACCTGACCGCTTCGATCCAGTTCGACGCCGCTTCCATCTCAGTGGCGCACTTCGATGCCGGCTGCCGCCAGCGCCGCCTTGGCCTGCCCGATCGTGAATTCGCCGTAGTGGAAGATCGACGCCGCCAGCACCGCGTCGGCTCCGCCCTCGCGAATGCCGTCGACGAGATCCTGCAGCGACCCCACGCCTCCGGACGCGATCACCGGAACGTCGACCGCCTCGACGATCGCGCGCGTCAGCTCGAGATCGAAGCCCGTACGCGCGCCGTCGCGGTCCATGCTGGTGAGCAGGATCTCCCCGGCGCCTCGGGCCACGACCTCGCGCGCCCATTCGATCGCGTCCATGCCGGTCGGCGTGCGGCCGCCGTGCGTGTACACCTGCCAGGCTTCAGGCGCGGATTGCTTGGCGTCGATCGCGGCGACGATGCACTGCGCGCCGTACCGCCCGGCGGCCGCCTCGAACAGCCCCGGGTTGCGCACGCCCGCGGTGTTGATGCTCACCTTGTCGGCGCCGGCGTTGAGCAGCGCCCGAATGTCGTCGATCGAGTTGACGCCGCCGCCGACGGTCAAGGGGATGAACACCTGATCGGCGACCGCCTCGATCATCTGATACAGCAGGCCGCGGGTCTCCACGCTCGCCCGGATGTCGAGGAAGGCCAGCTCGTCGGCACCCTCTGCGTCGTACCGCCGCGCGACCTCGATCGGATCGCCCGCGTCTCGCAGATTGACGAAATTGATGCCCTTGACCACTCGCCCTTCGGCGACGTCCAGGCAGGGAATGATGCGTTTGGCAAGGCCCATGCGAATGTAGGCGGACAAGTGATCGTGACGCCGGCGCCCAACGGCCGGCTGCTGTGCCGCCGCCCGCTGTCGCGGACGACCGGCACGTGGGGAGAATCCTTCAGCCGCCCGCCGCCAGCCGCGCGGCCGCTTTGAAGTCGAGCTTGCCCTCGTAGAGCGCGCGCCCGGCGATGGCGCCGATGATGCCGTCCTTTTCGTGCGGCATGAGCGCCTCGACATCCTTGAGCGAACCGAGCCCGCCGGAGGCAATCACGGGTATCTTGAGCGCCCGCGCAAGCTTGACGGTGGCCTCGACGTTGATGCCGGTCAGCATGCCGTCGCGCCCGATGTCGGTGTAGATGATCGCCTCGACGCCGTAGTCCTCGAACTTCCTGCCGAGATCGACGACATCGTGCCCTGTCATCTTCGACCAGCCGTCGGTGGCCACCTTGCCGTCGCGGGCGTCGAGGCCGACGATGATGTGCCCCGGGAACGCATAGCATGCATCGTGCAGGAAACCGGGATTCTTCACCGCAGCGGTGCCGATGATCACGTAGGTGATGCCGTCGTCGAGATAGCGCTCGATGGTGTCGAGATCCCGGATGCCCCCACCCAACTGCACGGGGATCTCCTCGCCGATCACGCTGACGATCTCGCGAATCGAAAGCTCGTTCTTGGGCACGCCCGCCACCGCGCCGTTGAGGTCGACCAGATGCAGCCGCTGCGCCCCCTGCTCGAGCCAATGCTGCGCCATCGCGGCGGGATCCTCCGAAAACACCGTCGCGGAATGCATCTCGCCCTGTCTGAGGCGTACGCAGTGACCATCTTTGATGTCGATCGCGGGAATGATCTGCATGGTGGCGGGTGGAGTGGGCTGCTGCTGGGGAGGAGGAAGCGGTCGTTGCCGAATCCGGAGACGAGCGACGCGCGGCGCGTCTAGCCGCAACCGTCCCAGGCAACGAAATTGGCAAGCAACGTCAAACCGGCACGGTGGCTTTTTTCAGGATGGAACTGGGTCGCGAAGATATTAGCCCGGGCGATCGCGCAAGTAAACGGCGCCGGGTAGTCGGTGGTGCCCACGGTCAGCCCTGCGTCATCGGGAATCGGGTGGAAGCTGTGGGCAAAGTAGAAACGCGCGCCATCGGCGATGCCCTTCCAAAGCGGATGGGCGCGCGTCTGCCGCACACGGCTCCAGCCCATGTGCGGCACCTTGAGGCGCTCGCCGGTCGGCAGCGTCATGGCTTCGTCGCGGAAACGCGCGACGTGCCCGCGCAGGAGGCCCAGACCGCGCGTCGGACCTTCCTCGCTCGACTCGAACAGCATCTGCAGGCCGAGGCAGATGCCGAGGAACGGCCGCGACGTCGCCACTTCGACGACGACGTCGCGCAATCCGCTGGCGTCGAGACAGCGCATGCAGTCCGGCATGGCGCTCTGGCCCGGCAGCACGACGCGCGCGGCCCCGCGTATCACTTCCGGGTCGGAAGTGACGGCGATGCTGCAGTCGGGCGCGACGTGGGCCAGCGCCTTGGCGACCGAGCGCAGGTTGCCCATTCCGTAGTCGACGACGGCGATATCAGGCATCAGAGGTCAGGTGTCAGGGATCAGAGAAGTGCGATGGTTCGTCGGCATGTTGGACAATGGTGCGGGACTCTGATACCTGTTCCCTGTCAAAGCGCTCCCTTGGTCGACGGAATCGTCGCCCCTGCCCGCGGGTCCGGCGTCAGCGCCATCCGCAGCGCACGGCCGAAGGCCTTGAAGACCGTCTCCGCCTGGTGATGCGCATTCTGGCCGCGCAGGTTGTCGATGTGCAGCGTGACCGACGCATGATTGACGAAGCCCTGGAAAAACTCGTGCACGAGATCGACGTCGAAGGCGCCGATCATCGCGCGCGTGAACGGCACGTGGAATTCCAGTCCCGGGCGACCGGAGAGGTCGACGACGACGCGCGACAGCGCTTCGTCGAGGGGAACGTAGTCATGCCCGTAGCGCGTCAGCCCCGCCTTGTCGCCCATCGCCTGGGCGAGCGCCTGTCCCGAGCGTGATGCCGATGTCCTCGACGGTGTGATGCGCGTCGATGTGCAGGTCGCCCTGCGCGCGGACGTCGAGATCGATCATGCCATGGCGCGCGACCTGGTCCAGCATGTGATCGAGGAACGGCACGCCGGTGGCAAGCTCCGCGCGGCCGCTGCCGTCCAGGTTGATCTCGACGGTGATCCGGGTCTCCGCCGTATTCCGTTCGACCCGTGCCTTCCGCGGCGCCGCGGGGTTTGCATTCATCGGATGCTTTCCAGCGCTGCCAGGAGCGCATTGTTTTCCTGCGGCGTGCCGACGGTGATGCGCAGGCAGTTGTCGAGCAACGGATGCCAGCCGTGCAGGTTCTTGATCAGGATACCCTTGTCGCGCAGCAGCGCGAACCAGCGCGGCGCGTCGGGGACCCGCAACAGCACGAAGTTGGTCTGCGTCGGGAACACCTCGACACCCGGCATGGCGGCAAGCCGCTCGCCCAGCCGGGCACGCTCCGAACGCAGCAGCGCCGCCTGCCCGTCGAGCAGCGCGCGTTCGGCCAGCAGCACCGGCGCCACCGCCTGCGTCAGCGCATTGAGGTTGTAGGGCTGGCGGACCTTGTCGAGCTCGGCGATCCACTCAGGCGCGGCGACCGCGTAGCCCAGCCGCAATCCCGCCATGCCGATCTTCGAAACCGTGCGCAGCACGAGCAGGTTCGGGAACTCGGCCACGCGGGGCAGGAAGCTCGCGTCCGCAAACGCGTAGTAAGCCTCGTCGACGACCACCAGCCCCGGCGCCGCCCGCAGGACGCGCACGACATCGGCGGCAGAGAAGAGATTGCCCGTCGGATTGTTGGGATAGGCGAGGAACACCAGTGCCGGCCGCTCGCGCCCGATGGCCGCGAGCATCGCGTCGGTGTCGAGGGAGAAGTCGGCGTTGAGCGGGACGTCGACGAAACGCATGCCGGCATAGCGCGCGTTCATCCGGTACATCACGAACGAGGGCTCGGGTGCGAGCATCACCGACCCCGGGTGCGCGAGCGTCGAGGTGATGATCTGGATCAGCTCGTCGGAACCGTTGCCGACGATGAGTCCCAGGCTATCCGGCAGCGCCAATGTCGACCGCAGCGCCGCCTTCACGCCTTCGGCGGCGCCGTCGGGATAGCGGTTGACCGCCACGCCCGCGGCGGCGGAGGCCACCTTGGCGCGGACCGCCTCGGGCAGCGGAAACGGATTCTCCATCGCGTCGAGCTTGATCATGCCCGCGGCTTTCGCAACTGCGTACGCCGTCAGCGCGCGCAGCTCCGGCCGCACGGTGGCAGCAATGTAGTCGGCGATCGGGCGCGGCATGGCGGTTAGATCCTGGCGACCGCTTTCAGCCGGCATCGCGTCCCGCGACGCGGTACAGCGCGCTGCGCGCGTGGGCGGCGAGGCCTTCGCCGTACGCGAGCGTGGCCGCGATCGGCCCCAGCCGCTGCGCCGCCGCGTTCGACACCTGGAGCACCGACGAGCGCTTCTGGAAATCGTAGACGCCCAGCGGCGACGAGAAGCGCGCCGTGCGGCCCGTCGGCAGCACGTGGTTGGGCCCGGCGCAGTAGTCGCCCAGCGCTTCCGACGAAGCGTGCCCCATGAAGATCGCGCCCGCATGGCGGATCTTCGGCAGCAGCGCGTCGGGGTCGGCGACCGCGAGTTCGAGGTGCTCGGGGGCGACGCGGTTCGATACCTGGCAGGCGTGATCGAGATCGCGGACCTTGATCAGCGCCCCGCGCCGTGCGAACGACGCGACAATGATCGCGCGCCGCGGCATCGACTCGATCTGCCGCGCGGCACTGGCGGCCACCGCATCGAGCAGCGCGTCATCGGGCGACACCAGGATCGCCTGCGCGAGCTCGTCGTGCTCGGCCTGCGCGAAGAGATCCATCGCGATCCAGTCCGGATTCGCGCTCGCATCGGCGATCACCAGGATCTCCGACACGCCCGCGACCATGTCGATGCCCACCGCCCCGAACACGCGCCGCTTGGCCGCCGCCACATAGGCGTTGCCGGGGCCGCAGATCTTGTCGACGGCGGGAATCGTCGCCGTGCCGTAGGCGAGCGCCGCGACCGCCTGCGCGCCCCCGATCGTGAATGCCCGCGACACGCCGGCCAGGTGCGCCGCCGCCAGAACCAGCGGATTGCGCACGCCGTCCGGCGTCGGCACCACCATGATGATCTCGGGCACGCCGGCAACATGCGCGGGGATCACCTGCATCAGCACCGACGACGGATACGCCGCCTTGCCGCCGGGCACATAGACGCCGACGCGATCGAGCGGCGTCACCTGCTGGCCGAACTCGCTGCCATCGGGGTCGGTGTACGACCAGGATGCCAGCTTCTGCCGCTCGTGATAGGAGCGCACGCGCGCAGCGGCCTGCGTCAGCGCGTCGCGCTGCGCGGCCGGCAGCGCGTCGAACGCCGCGCGCATCGCTTCTGCCGGGATCTCGAGCTCAGTGACCGACTGCGCCGCGACGCGGTCGAACCTGGCCGTGCAGGCGAGCACCGCCGCGTCGCCGCGCGCGCGGACATCGGCGATGATGGCGGCGACGGCCGCATCGATGGCGGGGTCCTGCGCCGCCTCGAAGGCCGTCAGCGCCGCGAGTTCGGCGTCGAATGCCGGCAGCGATGCGTCGAGGCGACGGATCGACAGCGCCGCCGCGTCGCTCATGGCCGTGTCCGGCGGCTCTCGACCGCCCGCGCGACCGCCTCGAGCAGCGGCTGCACCATGGCGCGTTTGAGCTTCAGCGCCGCCGGATTGACGATCAGGCGCGAACTGATCGGCATGATGTCCTCGACGGCGACGAGATCATTCGCCTTCAGCGTGTTTCCGGTCGAGACGAGGTCGACGATGACGTCCGACAGGCCGGCGAGCGGCGCGAGCTCCATCGAACCGTAGAGCTTGATCAGGTCGACGTGCATGCCCTTGGCGGCGAAGTGCTCGCGCGCCGTGCGCACGTACTTGGTCGCGACGCGGATGCGCGCGCCGCGCTGCACGGTGCCGGTCCAGTCGTAGCCACGCCGGGTCGCGACCGCCATCCGGCACTTCCCGATCTCGAGATCGAGCGGCTGGTAGAGGCCTTCGCTCCCGTGCTCCAGCAGCACGTCCTTGCCGGCCACGCCGACGTCGGCGGCGCCGTACTGGACGTAGGTCGGCACGTCGGAAGCGCGCACGATGACCACCGAAACGCCCGGCTGGTTGGTGCCGATGATGAGCTTCCGCGAAGACTCGGGATCTTCGAGGGGTACGATGCCCGCCGCGGCGAGCAGCGGCAGGGTCTCGTCGAAAATGCGCCCCTTCGACAGGGCTAGGGTCAACGTGGTCACGGCAGCGCGCGGTCGTTCATCGTCCATCGGGAACGGCCATTCTACCGGACAGCCGGGGCTCTCACTGCCGCGCCGTGCGGGCGTTGACCGGGGCCGGCTCGCACCCGCTCGTGCGCCAGGGATTGATGTCCACGCCGCCACGCCGCGTGAACCGCGCCAGCACGACGAGTGTTTCCGGCCGGCAGCGTCGCCACAGATCGGCAAAGATGCGCTCGACGCAATGCTCGTGGAACCCGGCATGGCGACGGAAAGAGACGAGATATCGCAGCAGGCCGGCCGCATCGATCCGGGGTCCGCGGTAGCGAATCTGCACGCTCGCGTAGTCGGGTTGCCCGGTGACCGGGCACAGGGACCGGAAGAGCCGGGTGACCAGCGTCTCGTCGACGACGGCGCCCGATGCGGCGAGCGCGCCCGGAACAGGCGCGTCGTCGACGTTGGCGAGCGGCAGGACATCGAGGCAGACACCGTCCAGTTCGGCGCGCGGCAGCGTCGCAAAGCCTTCGGGCAGCGTCAGCACGACATCGACCGCTGACGCCGTGGCTGCCGACAGGTCGCGCCGCAGCGCCGCAGCCACCGCCTCGTGTCCGGCGAATCGTGACTGGTTGAACGCGGTCAGATAGAGCTTGACCGACTTGGATTCGACGATGCACGGGGATTCGGCAGGCACGGTGAACGACGCGATCGCAACCTCCGGCTTGCCGGAAGGATCGAGCCACGACAGCTCGTAGGCGGTCCAGCAGTCGGAACCGCGACACGGCAGGACGCCATTCCATCCCAATTCGGCGCGCAACGGCGCCCGCTCGACCGCGAACAGCAACCCGGGGTCGTAAGCGTCGGCGTAGGTCGTCGCGTGTCCGAGCGGAGAAGCGTTGAGATCGGTCATCGGTGCAATGCGCGAGCCGCTGCAGCAGCGGCTTCAGCGGCGAATTTCCTGCGCGAACGGCTCGCGGCTGGAGCCGCCCCTACCGGGTTGTCGCCCATACCATTCGCGCGCCGCCGCGCTCACGAAACGCGGCGAATGCGCGCACCCAGCGCCGACAGCTTCTCCTCGATCCGCTCGTACCCGCGGTCGAGGTGATAGATGCGGTCGATCGTGGTTTCGCCCTCGGCCATCAGACCCGCGATGACGAGGCACGCCGACGCGCGCAGGTCGGTGGCCATCACGTCGGCACCGGTGAGCTTGGGCGCGCCCTTGACGATCGCGGCATTGCCTTCGACGTCGATCGTCGCGCCGAGGCGCACCAGCTCCTGCACGTGCATCATCCGGTTCTCGAAGATCGTTTCGGTGATCACCGAGGTTCCCTCGGCGCGCGTGGCCAGCGCCATCATCTGCGCCTGCATGTCGGTCGGAAATGCCGGGTACGGCGCCGTGCGAAGGTTGAAGCAGGCGAGCGGCCCGCGACGCGCGACACGAATCGTGTCGGCCGTCTCGGCAACTTCGGCGCCGGCCTCGCGCAGCTTGTCCAAGACCGCATCCAGCGTGCCTGCCTGCGTGCCGGTGATCACCGCGTCGCCGCCGGTCGCCGCCACCGCCGCGAGAAAGGTCCCCGTCTCGATCCGGTCGGCCATGACCGCGTGCGTGGCGCCGGAAAGCCGCGCCACGCCCTCGACGGTGATGCGGTCGGTGCCGGCGCCTTCGATCCGCGCGCCCATGGCGATCAGGCAGCGCGCGAGATCGGCGACCTCCGGCTCGCGTGCGGCATTGTCGAGCACCGTCGTGCCCTCGGCGAGCGTGGCCGCCATCAGCAGGTTCTCGGTGCCGGTGACGGTGACGAGATCGAAGCGGAATCTCACGCCTTTCAGCCGCTGCGCCCGCGCATTGATGTAGCCGTGCTCGAGGTCGATCTCGGCGCCCATCGCCTGCAGACCCTTGACGTGCTGGTCGACCGGGCGCAGGCCAATCGCGCAGCCGCCGGGCAGCGAAACGCGCGCCTCGCCGCAACGCGCGAGCAGCGGCCCGAGCGCGAGTATCGACGCCCGCATCGTCTTGACGAGCTCGTAGGGCGCCAGCGGCCAGTCGATGCGCGCGGCGTCGAGCGCCACCGTGCCCGCGGTCCGGGTGTCGAGACGGACGCCCATCTGCGCCAGCAGCGTCTCCATCGTGCGCACGTCGTTGAGCCGCGGCACGTTGGTGAGCATCAGCGGTTCCGGCGACAGCAGCGCCGCGCAGAGGATCGGCAAGGTCGCGTTCTTGGCACCCGAGACGCGAATTTCGCCGGCGAGAGGTCGACCGCCTTCGATCTGCAGCTTGTCCATCGAGGAATCGCCCGGACTACCGGCTCTTTGCCGCCGCCCACTGCGCGGGCGTGAGGGTGATCATCGACAGCGCGTGGATTTCCTCGCGCATCCGCTCGCCGAGCGCCGCATAGACGAGCTGGTGCTGCCTGACCTTCGACAGGCCGTCGAACGCCGCGCTCACGATCAGCGCTTCCCAATGATGGCCGTCGCCGCGGACTTGCAGGTGTTCGCAGGAGAGCCCGGCGGCGATCGAGTGTTCGATGGATTCGGAGGTGACCATGGATCAGGCACAGTGGGTTTTCAGGCGCGCAGCTTCCAGCCGCGCTGCAGGAGCCACAACGTCAGCGCCGACAACAGCGCGCAGCAGCCGGCAACGATCGCGAACGACGTCCAGGGCGCGACATCCGACAATCCGAAGAAGCCGTAGCGAAACCCGTCAATCATATAGAAGAAGGGGTTGAACCGCGACAGCCCCTGCCAGAACGGCGGCAGCGAGTGGATCGAGTAGAACACGCCCGAAAGGAACGTCAGCGGGACGATGATGAAGTTCTGGAACCCGGCGAGCTGGTCGAACTTGTCGGCCCAGATGCCGGCGAGCAGCCCCAGCGTGCCGAGTATCGCGCTGCCCAGCAGCGCGAACGCGATCGCCCAGCCCGGATGGGACAGGTACAACAGCGACGAATCGAACCACAGTGTCCCCAGGAAAACGCCGAAGCCAACGGCAATGCCGCGCACCATCGCGCCCAGCACATAGGCCGCCTGGATCTCGAGCGGCGAAAGCGGCGGAAGCAGCACGAAGATCAGGTTGCCGGTGATCTTCGACTGGATGAGCGACGACGAGGTGTTGGCGAACGCATTCTGCAGCACCGACATCATGACGAGGCCGGGGATCAGGAATGCGGTGTAGCGAACCTTGCCGTCGAATACCGACACGTGTGCTTCGAGCACGTGCGAAAAGATGAGCAGGTAGAGCAGCGACGTCAGCACCGGCGCGAGTATCGTCTGGAAGCTCACCTTCCAGAAGCGCAGGATCTCCTTGTAGAGGAGCGTCACCCAGCCGGCGCCCGCCACGCGGATCATGCCGCCACCCCGGCCGGCCGACTGTCGCGCTCGCCGCCCATGATGCGCAGAAAGACCTGCTCGAGATCGGCCTCCTGCAGCGCGAGGTCGGCGATTTCGATCTCCTCGGCGCGCAGCGCGGCGAGCAGCGCCTCGAGGTCGGCATAGCAATCGAGGCCGATGAAGTGGACGTCGCCTTCGCTGCGCAGCACGCGCGGCTTCCAGGCCGCCGGCAGGCGCGCCACGCCGAGCCGCACCGTGAGGCCGGCAAAACGCGACAGCAGGTTCTGCTTGGTGTCGAGCGCAACCACCCTGCCCGCCTTAAGCATCGCGATCCGGCCGCACAGAGCCTCGGCCTCCTGCAGATAGTGCGTGGTGAGGATGATGGTGTGGCCGTCCTGGTTCAGCTTGCGGATGAACGCCCAGAGGCTCTGCCGCAGCTCGACGTCGACGCCGGCGGTGGGTTCGTCGAGGACGATGACCGGCGGCTTGTGCACCAGCGCCTGTCCGACCAGCACCCGGCGTTTCATCCCGCCGGACAGCGAGCGCATGTTGGCATCCGCCTTCGCGGTGAGGCCCAGGTGATGGAGGATCTCGTCGATCCACGCCCCGTTGCCGGCGATGCCGAAATAGCCCGATTGCAGTTCCAGCGTCTCGCGCACCGAAAAGAACGGATCGAACACCAGTTCCTGCGGCACCACGCCGAGCGCGCGCCGCGCCGCGCGGTAATCGGTGAAGACGTCGTGCCCCCGGATGCGGGCGCTGCCCCGGTCCGGCCGCACCAGCCCGGCCAGGATCGAGATCAGCGTCGTCTTGCCGGCGCCATTGGGGCCGAGCAGGCCGAAGAACTCGCCCTCCTCGACGGCGAGGCTGACCCCGTCCAGCGCCTGCACGCGGCCGAAGCGGCGGGCGACATCGATGGCTTCAACGGCGGCGGGCATGCGGAGCGACTCGGCAATCGGTGAGGGGGGCGGCGGAAATTCGGGGGCGGCGCAGGAACGGCAGGCCGGCGCAAGGTTCAGCCAATGTCCAGCAGTTCCCTGACGTCGTAGACCTCGGCCAGCGCCAGCAGCGGCGCAGGCAGGCGGTCGAAGTGCAATTCGCGACCCGCGTCGGCCGCGCGCCGCTTCAGCGCAAGCAACACGGTGACGGCGGCCGAATCGACGGCAGTCAGTGCACTGCAATCGACGATGTCGGATGTCGGCAACGGCAGCGCCGCGGATTCGTCCAGCACGGTCCCGGCGTTGCCGAGCGTGAGGGAACCTTCGAAGGCCCACTGCGCGCCGTCCTGGCGCGCGACGATGCGGCCGGCGCAGTCGCCGTCGCCGGTCGCGGGTCCGCAGCGCGCGATCACTTGGCCGGCGCTCCCTTGTTCTTGCCGGCAAGCGTCTTGATGAGGCCGTCGATACCGCCCGACTGAATCTGCGCGTTGAATTCGTCGCGGAAATTGGTGACCAGCGACACGCCGCCGACGATTACGTCGTAGGCCTTCCAGCCGTCCGCCTTCTTTTCCATGCTGTAGTCGATCTGCACCGGCGAGCCCCCCGGCTTCTGCACCGCGGTGCGCACGGTCACCTCGGTATCGGCCGGACTGGCGCGCAGCGGCTTGTACTCGATGGTCTCGTTGCGATACTGGTTGAGCGCGCCCGAATAGGTGCGCACCAGCAGCGTGCGGAACTCGTCGGTCAGCCGCTTCTGCTGCTCGGGCGTCGCGCTGCGCCAGTTCTTGCCCATCGCCAGCGCGGTCATCCGCTCGAAGTTGAAGTTCGACAACAGCTTGGTCTCGACGACCTCGCGGATCCGCGCTTCGTTGCCGGCCTGCACCAGCGGGTCGGTCTTGACGATCTGCAGCACTTCCTGCGACACACGCTTGACCAGGGCATCGGGGGCTTCCTGCGCCTGCAGCGGCCCCGCGAGGCCCCAGAACGCGGCAATCATGAACACGGTGGCAACGGCGGCGCGGCGCAGGTTCGATCTCGAAGGCATCGATTATTCGTCCTCGGGTTCCGGCGGCGGCTTGCCGTCGTAGACGTCGTAGCGCCGCTTTTGCAGGTAGGCATTGCGAATGAAGCGGTAGCGGTCGAGCGCCGCGGTATCGACGATCTTGCCGGCCTCGAGCGCACCCGCCCGGGCGCTGACATAACCCAGTCCGTACAGGCTGTTGCGCAGTGCCACGGTGGGGATCTCGCCCACGGGACCCCAGAGCACGCGCACGACGAACCCGGTGCCGTCGACCACGGTCGTCGGGCCGAACAACGGCACGAACAGATAAGGTCCCGACGGGAACCCCCAATAGGAAAACGTCTGGCCGAAATCCTCGTTGCCGCGCTCGATGCCGGCGTCGGACGCGGGATCGAAGATTCCCAGGAGGCCGAACAGCGTATTGATCATCACGCGGCCGAAATCGTGACCGGCCTTTTCGGTCTTGCCCTGGAGCAGGCCATTGAATCCCGAGAACAGGTCGTCGATGTTGTTGTAGAAATTGGAGATCCCGGTGCGAACCAGTTGCGGCGTGACTTCGACGTAGGCTTCGGCCAGCGGCTTGACGAGATTGCCGTCGACGACGTCGTGGACCTCGAACATCGCGCGGTTGACCGGCTCGAAGGGGTCGACACGCGAAGCGGGCGCCGCGCAGCCGCCCAGCAGCACCGCGGCGGCGAGCGCCCCCAACCACCGCGGCCGCCGAAGCGGGTGCATGGTCACTTGCCCGTTCCCGCGGCCGCCTTGTCGAACAGAAACTGGCCCACGAGTTTTTCGAGAATCACCGCCGATTGCGTCTTGCCGATCTTGCCGCCGTCGCCAACCATTTTGGTGTCGCCGCCGACGTCGAGCCCGACGTAGACCTCGCCCAGCAGCCCCGAGGTCAGGATCGAGGCGATGGTGTCGGCGGTGAACTCGTAGCCGCGGTCGATCTTCAGCGTGACCACGGCCTGGTAGGTTGCGGGATCGAGGCGTATCAGCTCGACGCGACCCACGGCGACGCCCGCCGCCTTGACCGGCGCGCGGAGCTTCAGGCCGCCGATGTTGTCGAAGCGCGCCTCGACATGATATCCGGGCGCGGAACCGAAGGAGGTGAGATTGCCGACCTTGAGCGCGAGAAACAGGATCGCACCCAGGCCGATGGTGACGAAGATGCCGACCCAGAGGTCGAGTGTAGTGCGGCTCATGCCACGGTCTCCCTGACCGACGGATGCATGTTCACGCGACGCCGCGGAACATGAAAACGGTGAGTACGAAATCGAGCGCCAGGATCGCCAGCGAGCTTGCGACCACCGTGCGGGTCGTGGCGCTGGACACGCCTTCGGCAGTCGGATTGCAATCATAACCTTCGAACACGGCGATCATGCTCACGGCAATGCCGAAAACGACGCTCTTGATGACGCCGTTGACGATGTCGGTGCGGAAATCGACGGCGGCCTGCATATTGCCCCAGAACGCGCCCGCGTCGATGCCGATGAGCTTGACGCCGACCAGGTACGCGCCAAAGATCCCCAGCATCGAAAACAGCGCGGCCAACAGCGGCATCGACAGCACGCCGCCCCAGAATCGCGGCGCCACGACCCGCGCCAGCGGATCGACCGCCATCATTTCCATTGCCGACAGCTGCTCGGTGGCTTTCATCAACCCGATCTCGGCAGTGATCGCGCTTCCGGCGCGGCTCGCAAACAGCAGACCCGCGACCACCGGCCCGAGTTCCCGCACCAGCGACAGGGCAACGAGGATGCCCAGCGATTCGTCCGCACCGTAGCGGTTGAGCACGTCATAGCCCTGCAGCGCCAGCACCATCCCGATGAACAGCCCCGACACCAGGATGATGATCAGCGACAGCACGCCCGAGAAATAGATCTCCCGCAGTGTCAGCGACAGGCGACGGAACGCCGCCGGCGTTTCCTTGAGGACCGCGACCGAAAATCGCGTCGCGTAGCCCAGGCGTCCGACAGAGGCGAGCGCGGCGACTCCGGTGCGACGGAAGAACCCGGCAAGACCGGTAAAGGCGGCGCTAAGCACGGGCGAAGAGTTCCGACTGGTAGGACGCCGCCGGATAGTGAAACGGCACCGGGCCATCCGGCGCGCCGTCGACGAACTGGCGCACGAAAGCGTCGCCCGAGTTTCGCACGTCGGCCGGCGACCCCTGCGCGACGATTCGGCCATCCGACACGAAGTACAGGTAGTCGACGATCTTCAGCGACTCGTAGACATCGTGGGTGACGACGACCGACGTGGTGCCCAGGGCGTCGTTGAGGCGCCGGATCAGCTCGCCGACGACGCCCAGCGAGATCGGGTCGAGCCCGGCGAACGGTTCGTCGTACATCACCATCATGGGATCGAGCGCGACCGCCCGCGCGAGCGCCACGCGGCGGGCCATCCCCCCCGACAGCTCCGACGGCTTCAACTGTGCCGCCCCGCGCAAACCCACTGCGTGAAGCTTCATCAGCACCAGATCGCGAATCAACTCCTCCGGCAATTCGGTGTGCTCGCGCAGCGCGAACGCGACGTTTTCGTAAACCGTCATGTCGGTGAACAGGGCGCCGAACTGGAACAGCATGCCGATGCGCCGGCGCATTGCGAACAGCGACTCGCGGTCGAGGTCGGGCACCGACTGCCCGTCCACCAGCACCTTACCCGACTGCGGCCGCAACTGGCCGCCGATGAGACGCAGGATCGTCGTCTTGCCGCAGCCCGAGCCGCCCATGATGGCGACGATCCTGCCGCGCGGGATGGTCATCGAGATGCCGTCGAGTATCGTACGCGTATCGTAGGCGAACCGCACGTCGGCGAGTTCGACGGCGTTGGCAGATGCCGCGGAGATGGGGCCGGAAGCAACCGGCGCAGGTGAACTGGACAAGGGAGCGGATTCGGGTGCCGAAGAGCGCGGATTGTAGCCTGCCGGGCGAAGCCGCCACAATGACCGCGGGTCAGTTACGCTACCCTCCGAGCAAACGGTGTTCGGCAATGGCGAGGTTCTCGGGGCGCCCCAGCAGCACCACGACGTCCCCGCCCTCGAACACCCAGTCGCTGCCGGGTCGCTGCGACCGGCTTCCGCGCCGGCGCACCCCCGTCACTTCGACCAACTCGGCCAGGTCGAGCGCCCCGAGGGGCTTTCCGACGGCATCGGCACGATCGGGCAACATCACCGAATGCAGCCTGGGTTGCAGATTCTCGGCCGCATCGGACGCGTCCGAGGCGCCATGGAAGAAGCCCCGAAACAGGCTGTAGCGCTCCTCCCGCACCTCGCGTATGCGCTTCAGGACGCGGTTGAGCGGCACGCCCAGCAGCAGCAGCGAATGCGAGGCCAGCATCAGGCTGCCTTCGAGCACCTCCGGAACGACTTCCGAGGCTCCGGCCGCCATCAGGCGATCGAGTTCGCCGTCGTCGACGGTGCGCACCACGACCGGCAACTCGGGCCGCAGCTGCTGGACGTGATGCAGGATCTTGAGCGCAATCGCCGTATCGGCGAAGGTGATCACCACCGCGCGCGCCTTGCCGAGTCCGGCCGCCGAGAGCGCCTCGCGACGACCCGCATCGCCGTAGACGACGCTGCTGCCGGCGCCGGCGGCTTCGCGCACGCGCTGCGGGTCGGAATCGAGGGCGACGAACGGGATCTCCTCGGCGTCGAGCAGACGCGCGAGGTTCTGGCCGCTGCGGCCAAAGCCGCAGATGATCACGTGGTCCTGCCGCGCCATCGTGGTCGCCGCGATCTGGGTCAGCTGCGCGGCTCGGGCCAGCCAGTCGTTGGCGGTCAGCCGGCGCACGACCGGCTCGGAGAACTGGATGACGACCGGCGCCGCAAGCATCGACACCAGCATCGCCGCCAGCACGACCTGCGCCAGCGTCAGCTCGACCAGCCCATACAGGCGCATCAGCGCCAGCATCACCAGTGCGAACTCGCCCGCCTGCGCAAGGTGGAACCCCGTGCGCCAGGCCGTCGCGGGCGGCGCCCCGAACAGGCGCGACAACAGCACGATCAGCCCGAGCTTGATCAGCACCGGCACCACGACCAACAGCGCCACCCAGCGCCAATGCGCGGCGACGATCGACAGATCAAGCGACATGCCCATGGAGACGAAGAACAGTCCGAGCAGCACGTCGCGGAACGGCTTGATGTCCTCTTCCACCTGGTAGCGGTACTCGGTCTCGGCGATCAGCATCCCGGCGAGGAAGGCGCCCAGCGCAAGCGACAGCCCGGCGACTTCGGTCATCGCCGCCAGCCCCAGCGTGATCAGCAACAGGTTGAGCATGAAGAGCTCGGAGCTGCGCTGCCGCGCGACGAGATGGAACCAGGCCCGCATCGGCCGCTGCGCAGCGAACAGGATCAGTGCCAGTGCCGCCGCCGCCTTGACGACGGCGAGCCCCAGCGCGAACGCGAGTTCGGTGCCGCTGCGGCTGAGCGACGGCAGCAGGATCAGGAACAGCACCACCGCGAGATCCTGGAACAGCAGGATGCCCATGACGTCGCGGCCGTGCGGTGTCGCGAGTTCGGCCCGCTCGGCAAGCATCCTGGCCACGATCGCGGTGCTGCTCATCGCCAGCGCACCGCCCAGCGCGAATCCCGTCTGCCAGGCGTAACCCACGAGGTGCAGGGCGATCATCGCGGCGACGGTGGTGATGGCCACCTGCGCGAGTCCCAGTCCGAATACCGACCGGCGCATCGCCCGCAGCTGCGGCAGGCTGAATTCGAGCCCGATCGAGAACATCAGGAACACGATGCCGAACTCGCCCAGCAGGCGCGTTTCCGGAGAGTCCGGAACCCAGGCCAGCGCATGCGGCCCAACAGCCATGCCGACGATCAGATAGCCCAGAATCGGCGGCAGGCGGACAAGCCGGCACGCAACCACGACGACGACCGCGGCCCCCAGGAGTATCAGGATCAGCTGCAGCGTCTGCGGCATGGCAGGACCATCGTTAGCGCCGGCGTACGCATCGCGCGAATGGCGTTCAATGTAGCATGGGCCGATGTTCCGGCTGCCGCAGGCAGGGGGTCGGTTATACTCGACGCGATGAATGACGACGCTGTTCCCCGCGTGTCCGCGGCCCCGATCGACGCGCCGCGAGCGCTGGCCCTGGCGCGGGACGTGCTTGCCACCGAGGCGGCGGCGATCACCGCGCTGTCGATGCGTCTTGGTGCGCCCTTCGTGGCCGCCGTGGTCCTGATCCTCCACTGTCGCGGCCGCGTGGTCGTCTCCGGCATCGGCAAGTCGGGACACATCGGACACAAGCTCGCGGCCACGCTCGCCTCCACCGGAACCCCCGCTTTCTTCGTGCACCCGGCGGAAGCATCGCACGGCGACCTCGGCATGATCACGCCGGAAGACGTCGTCGTGATGCTGTCGAATTCGGGCGAGACCGACGAACTCGTGCTGCTGATGCCGCACCTCAAGCGCCAGGGCGCGAAGGTCATCGCGCTGACCGGCAACGAGCAGTCGTCGCTGGCGCAGGGCGCCGACGTGCACCTCGATGCCGCCGTCGATGCCGAAGCCTGCCCGCTGGGGCTGGCCCCGACGGCCAGCACGACGGCGGCGCTGGCGCTCGGCGACGCGCTCGCCCTCGCCCTGCTCGACGCCCGCGGCTTCTCGGTCGCGGATTTCGCGCGCGCGCATCCCGGCGGATCGCTCGGGCGCCGTTTGCTGACGCAGGTATGCGACGTGATGGTCAGCGGTGCCGCGCTGCCGGTGGTCGCTGCGGGCGCATCGCTCGGTGACGCCGTCGTCGAGATGAGCGGCAAGGGGATGGGAATGACCGTGGTCAACGACGACGACGGCCGGGTGGCGGGAATCTTCACCGACGGCGATCTGCGTCGCTGCCTCGGGCGGGTTCGCGATTTCGGCGCCGTGCCGGTCGCCGACATCATGACGCGGACACCGCGAACGATCGGCCCCGCGCGGCTCGCCATCGATTGCGTCGAGCTGATGGAAACGCCGCCCAAGGTCACGCAGCTGCTGGTCGTGGACGACGACGGCCGGCTCGTCGGCGCGCTGCACCTGCACGACCTGTTCCGGGCGAGGGTGGTATGACGACGGAAGCGCTCCTGCAGTGCGCGCGGCTGATCCGGCTGATCACCTTCGACGTCGATGGCGTGCTGACCGACGGCCGCATCTACGTCGACGACCACGGTCGCGAGATGAAGGCTTTCTCGGCGCTGGACGGCGTGGGCATGAAGATGGCCATGCACGCCGGCATCCACGTGGCCTGGATCACCGGCAGCAACGCTGCGGTGGTCACGCACCGCGCGCGCCAGCTCGGCATCCACCGCGTCGCGCTGGGCGCCGACCAGAAGCTGCCGGTGTGGGAGCGCTTGCGCGCCGAACTGGGATTCGCCGCAGAATCCTGCGCGCACGTCGGCGACGACCTTCCCGACGTGCCCGTGTTCCTGCAGTGCGGGCTGGGCATCGCGGTGCCCAACGCGACGGCCGCGGTCTGCGCACGCGCCCACCATGTCACGCGCGCCCGGGGCGGCGAGGGCGCCGCGCGCGAGGTCTGCGAGATGATCCTCGCTGCGCAGGGCACGCTCGAGGCCCGGTTCGCGGCCTTTGGCGCCTGAACCGACGCTTCCCCGATCGCCGTGAGCCATTCAAAGCGCATTCTCGACCGCCTCGTGACCTGGTCGCCGGTATTGCTGCTGGGCGGCCTCGCGGCGCTGACGTACTGGCTCGACGCGCAGATTCAGCCTCCGCCGGCGCGCATCGACGGCAGCTCGCGCCACGACCCGGATCTGTTCATCGACAACTTCCGCGCCGTGACCTTCGACGTCCAGGGGCGCCCGCGGCAGGCGCTGGCGGCCCGGCGCGCGGAGCATTTCCCTGACGACGAGAGCATTGCCCTGACGGCGCTCTCGCTGACGGTGACGGATCCCGGCGAGCCCACGATGTCGGTGGTCGCCGACCAGGGGATCGTCACCGGCAACCGCGAGACCCTGCTGCTCGAAGGCAACGTGAAGGCGAAGCGTGAAGCGTCTCCCGGCGCCGCGTCCGGCAGCCGGGCGCCCTCCGGCGCCTCGACCATCACCACAGAATTCCTCCGCGTGGTTCCCAAGAAAGGCTTCGCCGACACCGACCGACCGGTGACGATCGAGGACTCCCGTGGAATAATCCACAGCATGGGTCTGCAGCTCGACAACCAGGCCAAGACGGTCAAACTGAAATCCGCCGTGCACGGCACCATCACTCCCGCTCCCGCCCCCGCCCCCAAGTGACCACCGCCCATTTCCGCGCCTCGCGGGCCTGCACGCTGCTGCTGATCCTCGCCTTCGCATCGCTGCCGTCGCTGGTCGCGGCGGAGAAGACCGATCGCGAGCAGCCGATCAATTTCTCGGGAAATACCGGCGGCTACAACTACCAGACCAAGAACGGGGCGCTGACCGGCAATGTGATCATCACCCAGGGAACGCTGTCGATCCGGGCCGATCGCATCGACTTCCGGCAGAACGCCGACAATTCGCTGTCGGCGACCGCGCACGGCAATCCGGTCTCGTTCCGGCAGAAACGCGACGGCTACGACGAGTATTACGAAGGCTACGCGCAGCGCATCGAGTACGACGGCAGCAAGCAACTGGTCGAACTCTTCGACCGCGCGCTGCTAAAGCGCGGCCAGGACGAGATCCGCAGCGCCTATATCTCGTACAACGCTGTCACCGAGCTCTTCAAGGCGGAGAGTCGCGAAGCAACCGCGACGACGCCGGCGGCCGGAGCCGCAGACACCCGCGTCCGCGGCGTCATCCAGCCGCGGTCCGATTCGCCAGTGCCCGGCAAGGGCAAAGCGCCCGCCGTCGCGCCCGCCCCCCCCAATCAGGCATTGCCGTTGAAGCCCGCGGGCGAACTGGCGCCGCCGGCCGCCCGGTAGGCGCGCCGCCCTCCGTGCCATGAGTGAGCTTTCCGTCGCCCGACTCGAAAAGCGCTACAAGTCGCGCACCGTCGTCCACGACGTTTCGCTCGTCGTGGCAAGCGGCGAAGTCGTCGGCCTGCTCGGCCCCAATGGCGCCGGCAAGACGACCTGCTTCTACATGATCGTCGGCCTGGTCGCCGCCGACGGCGGCCGCATCGAACTCGACGGCCGAAATCTCTCGCACATGCCGATCCACGCGCGGGCGCGGATGGGGCTGTCGTACCTGCCGCAGGAAGCGTCGATCTTCCGCAAGCTCTCGGTCGCCGAAAACGTCCGCGCCATTCTCGAACTGCAGGACATAGAAGCCGACGCACTGTCGAACCGGCTGGACGCGCTGCTCGAGGACCTGTCGATTGCCCACCTTGCCGACGCGCCCGCGATGAGCCTGTCCGGAGGCGAGCGCCGGCGGGTCGAGATCGCGCGCGCGCTGGCGACGCGGCCGCGCTTCATCCTGCTCGACGAGCCATTCGCGGGGGTCGATCCCATCGCCGTCATCGACATCCAGAAGATCATCGGCTTTCTCAAGGCGCGGGGCATCGGCGTGCTCATCACCGACCACAACGTGCGGGAGACCCTTGGCATCTGCGACCGCGCGTATATCATCAACGAGGGGCGGGTGCTGGCGTCGGGCGCACCCGGCGAGATCGTCTACAATGAGGACGTAAGGAAGGTCTACCTCGGGGAGCATTTCCGTCTCTGACCGGGGCGCGAATCGCAGGCGATGAAACAGACCCTCCAGCTGAAGCTCAGCCAGCACCTCACGCTGACTCCCCAGTTGCAGCAGTCGATCCGGCTGCTGCAGTTGTCGACACTCGAACTCAACGCCGAGGTCGACCGCCTGCTACAGGAAAACCCGCTGCTCGAGAAAGCCGAGAGCGACGATGAGCCTGCCCCCGGCGACGTCGCCGGCACGGGCGCCTCCGTGCTGGCCGACGCGGCACGGCAGGAGGAAATCCGCGACAGCAGCGAGCGCCAGGGAGAGTCGGAGGGCCCGTTCGAGTCGGGCGACACCGTCGACAATGTCGACCGTGCCGATTTCGAAGACTACTCGGCCGGCGAATCCGACTGGGGGGGCGGCGCGAATCCCGGCGATGACGACGACGAGAGTTCCTACCCTCAGCAGGCGGCTTCCGGCACGTTGCGCGAACACCTCCTCGGCCAGCTCGGACTCATCAACCTGTCGCAGCGCGACCTCCAGATCGTCGCCGCACTGATCGACACCGTCGACGAGGACGGCTATCTCGGCATGCCGCTGGACGAACTGCTGGAGCTCTTCCCCGAAGAGCTCGGGATCGACGCCGACGAGCTCAACATCGCGCTCAAGTTCCTGCAGAGCTTCGATCCCGCCGGCGTCGGCGCCCGCGATGCGGCCGAATGCCTCACGCTGCAGCTCAAGGCGCTCCCGGCGACAACGCCGCTGCGCGACGAAGCGCTCACGATCGTCACCGAGCACCTGTCGCTCCTTGCGGCGCGCGACTTTACCAAATTGAAGCGGCTGCTGCACTGCGACGATGCGACCTTCCGCGCGGTGCGGGCGCTGATCACCGGCCTCAACCCGCGGCCGGGCGCTTCGTTTGCACGAACCGAGTCGAACTATGTCGTCCCCGACGTCATCGTGCGCAAGCAGCGCAACCAATGGGTGGCCTCGCTCAACGAAGCCGCGATGCCCAAGCTGCGCCTGAATCGGATCTACGCCGACATCCTGACCCGCAACCGCGACTCGTCGAACCAGCAGCTGGCGGCGCAGTTGCAGGAAGCCAAGTGGCTGATCCGCAACGTCCAGCAGCGCTTCGAGACGATCCTGCGCGTGTCACAGGCCATCGTCGAGCGCCAGCGCCGGTTCTTCGATCACGGCGAAGTCGCGATGCGGCCGATGGTGTTGCGCGAAATCGCCGACATGCTCGAACTGCACGAATCGACCATTTCGCGCGTCACGACCCAGAAGTACATGCTCACGCCGCGCGGCACCTTCGAGCTCAAGTACTTCTTCGGCAGTCACGTCGCGACCGATACCGGCGGCGCCGCGTCGGCGACCGCCATCCGGGCCTTGATCAAGCAGCTCATCGCGGCCGAGAAACCCGATACGCCGCTCACCGACAGCAAGATTGCCGAACTGCTGGGCGAGCAGGGCATCATCGTCGCGCGGCGTACCATTGCCAAATACCGGGAGGCGCTGCAGATTCCTCCCGTCAACCTGCGCCGGGCGCCCTGAACGCCCGAGGCGCGGACACCGCAGCAACCTGAGGAGCACTCCATGAACCTGACGCTAACCGGCAATCATCTGGAGATCACCCCCGCGATTCGCGACTACACCGTCGCCAAGCTCGATCGCGTGACGCGCCACTTCGATCATGTGATCGACGTCAACGTCGTGATGTCGGTGGACAAGCTGCGCCACAAGGTCGAAGCCAATCTGCATACGCGCGGCAAGGACATCCACGTCGAGGCGATCGAGTCCGACATGTACGCCGCCATCGACGCGCTGGCGGACAAACTGGACCGCCAGGTGCTGAAGCACAAGGAAAAGCTCTCCACCAACCGCCACGAGGGCGCCACCGTCAAGCGCGAGGTCGCCGCCGCCGAGGCCCGACCCGCGACCACCGGCGCCGTGCCGGTGAAGGACCACGGGGTCTAGCAGCCTGTCGGGCTTAGGTCATCGTAGCGAGCCGGATGGGAGAGCGAGGACAGATTGCACCGATTTCGAGGCGCATGGCGGGACCATGTAACGAGAAATCGGGGCGATATGGACCGCTGTCCCACCGGCGCAGTAGATGAACCCTAAGTCCGACAGGCTGCTAGCCAGGCTGCATCACGCCGGCCGGTCAATAGGCGTATCATCGCCGTCAGCGGCGAATCGTCCGGAGACGGATGGGCGTGCTGTTGCACGCAGCCCGTGCCGTATCGCCATCCCGACACCAACGTTTCGCCGATGAACAAGATTGCCGAACTCCTGCCGGCCACCAACATCCTCGTCGACCTCGACGCCGGATCGAAGGCACGGTTGTTCGATGCCGTCGGCAGCATGTTCGAGGCCCATTGCGGCCTGGTCCGGACCAATGTCGTCGACAGCCTGCTGGCGCGCGAAAAGCTGGGATCCACAGGCCTCGGCCAGGGGATCGCGATCCCCCACGGGCGGATCAAGGGCCTCTCCGACGCCCGGGGTGCTTTCGTCCGCCTCCGGACTCCGATTCCCTTCGACGCCCCGGACGGCAAGCCCGTGGGGCAGGTATTCGTGCTGCTGGTGCCCGAGCACGCGACCGAGCGGCATCTGCAACTGCTCTCGGAGCTCGCCCAGATGTTCAGCGAACGCGGGTTCCGCGATCAACTGACCCACGCCCCGGACCCGGCACGGTTGCACACGCTGTTCATGCAATGGGAGCCGACGGCGTGAGTCGCTCTCCGCCGGGTTCCGATGGCGCAGCGCCGAAGCGCCCCGCACACCCGCAAGGCTGACGTGCGCCGGGAACCCTGCCGCCCGGCGTCGCCGATGGCGGCGCGCGACGATCACTTCACGGCCGCCGGGCACCGATGATCGGCGACGGCATGCTGCGGCAGGTCAGTGTCGAGCGCCTGTACGCCGACAACCAGGCGCGGCTCGGCATGACCTGGCTCGCCGGGCGCCACGGCGGCAACAACGTGCTCACCGGAGACGCGGGATTGAAGCCGACCGTCGGCCAGGTCGGGCACATGAACTTCATTCACCCGTTCCGCATCCAGATCCTCGGCGCGGCCGAGTTCGCGTGGCTGCGCGCCCAGACGCAGGCAGACGCCGAGGCATCGCTCGATCGGCTCTTCGGGAGCGACCTGGTTGCGGTCATCGTGGCCAACGGCGAAGCCATACCGCCCCACCTGATCGAGCAGGCCAACGCGCACCACGTCGCGCTGTTCGCATCGGCGCAGCCCTCGCCGCACATCGTCGACGTGATCCGGCTGTACCTGTCGCGCGTGCTTGCCGAAGTGACGACGCTGCACGGCGTTTTCCTCGATGTCCTGGAAATGGGCGTGCTGATCACCGGAGCATCGGCGATCGGCAAGAGCGAACTGGCGCTGGAACTCATCTCCCGCGGCAACGGCCTCATCGCCGACGACATCGTCGAGATCTACCGGATCTCGCCGGAGACGCTGGAAGGGCTTTGCCCCAGCGTGCTGCGTGACTTCCTCGAGGTGCGAGGCATCGGCATCCTCAACATCCGGACCATCTTCGGCGAGACCGCGGTGCGGCCGCGCAAGCTGCTCAAGTTCATCGTCCACCTCGAGGATCACAGCCACGATGCGTTTTCCGATCTCGACCGGCTGCAGGTCAACGCCACGTACCAGGAAATCCTCGGCGTGCCGATCCGCAAGGTGACGATTCCCGTCGCCGCCGGCCGCAACCTCGCCGTGCTGGTCGAGGCGGCAGTGCGCAATTTCGTGCTCAACCAGCGCGGCATCGATAGCACCAAGGAGTTCATCGAACGCCAGCAGAAGCTGATGGAGGACGGCGACTGACCGCTCGCCGTGCGCGCCCTCACCGCAAGCGCTGCCCTCCCGAATAGAGTACGCCCGGCGCCTGCAGCGATTGCGCCGAAGTCCCGAACGCCGCGCTGCCAATGACCGTCTGTGCCGCGATCATGCCGATGTCGGTCAGGGCGTTGCGGTGGCCGTAGCCGTACGCGAGATCGCCGCCGATCGCCGCGGAATCGCTGCCCGACAGATAGAACTCGCCGAGTGCCGACGACACGTCGAAGCTCGTGAGCGCGGGATTCGCCGCCAGCGCGGCGTCGAAGCGCCCGACGATTCCCGCGAAGTTGAAATTGGTCACGCGCTTGTTCAGCAGCCGATCGGCGCCGGCGGCATTGAAGCCTGCCATCGCGTCCGCCACCATCTGCAGGTTGACGACGCTCTTGTTGTTCACCCCGGTCTGGTACCAGTTGCGCAGGGTGATCTGGTCGCCGGCCCCCGCGTCGAGCACGAGGTCGAGGCCCGACTTGCGCAGCCTGAGGTCGGCGTAGGCGATGCCGCCCCCGAGGCTCAGCGTGTCGTCGGAGCCCGTACTGGCGTTGACGGCATCCGCGCCGCCGCCGCGGTTGAACGCGACGATGTCGGCACCGCCGCCGGTGGTGATCGTGTCTGCGCCCGCGCCGCCGACGAAGATGTCGCGCCCGCCGCCGCCGGTCAGGACGTCGGCTCCGGTACCGCCGTCGAAAAGCGCGTTGCCGTAGGCGTCCGCCAGCGTGTCGTCGCCTGCCCCCCCTTGCAGGACATCGTTGCCGACGCCTCCCTGCAGCGCGTCGTTGCCCGCGGCTCCCCAGAGAAGATCGGCACCGTCGCCGCCATTGAGCGCGTTGGCAGCGTCGTTGCCGAACAGCGCGTTGCCAAGCGCATTGCCGGTTCCGTTGATGGCGGCAGCACCGGTCAGCGTGAGGTTCTCGGTGTTCGCGGCCAGCGTCCACGACACCGATGTCTGGACCAAATCGTTGCCCGCGCTGGCCGCTTCGGTCGTGATGTCGGCGGCGTTGTCGACGATGTAGACGTCGTCACCGGCGCCTCCCTTCATCGTGTCGGCGCCCGCCGCGCCATCGAGGCGATTGGCGCCCGCATTGCCGGCGAGCACGTTGGCGAGCGCATTGCCGGTGCCATTGATCGCAGCCGTGCCGGTCAGCGTGAGGTTCTCGACATTGGCGCCGAGCGCCCAGCTGATCCCGGACTCGATGGTGTCGACACCTGCCGACGCGCCCTCGGTGACGGTGTCGCCCGACTGGTCGACGACATAGGTGTCGTTGCCGGCGCCACCGCTCATTCTGTCGGCGCCGAGTTTGCCGTCGAGACGGTTGCTGGCGGTGTTGCCGGTCAGCGCGTTGGCAAGCGTGTTCCCGGTGGCATTGATCGCGGCGCTGCCGGTCAGCGTGAGGTTCTCGACATTGGCAGCGAGCACGACGCTGACCGACGCCTGTACGAGGTCTGTGCCCTCGGCGACGTTTTCGCTGACGACATCGCCGGCATTGTCGACGATGTACACGTCGTTGCCGGCCTTGCCTGTCAGGGTGTCGGCCCCCGCGCCGCCATCGAGCCGATTGGCCGCGGCGTTGCCGGTGATCGTGTTGGCAAGCGCATTGCCGGAGCCGTTGATCGCCGCCGTGCCGGTCAACAAGAGACTCTCGACGTTGGCCGGCAGCACGAAGCTGATGGCCGACTGGACCGTGTCGGCCCCTTCGCTCGCGTTCTCGACGGCAAGGTCGCCGGCACTGTCGACGATGTAGATATCGTTGCCCGCGCCTCCGCGCATCACGTCGGCACCGGCAGCGCCGTCGAGGCGGTTGTTGCCGGCATTGCCGACCAGCGTGTTGGCAGCGCCGTTGCCCGTCGCATCGAGCGCGGCGGACCCCAGCAACCGCAACTGCTCGAGATTGGCCCCGAGCGTGTAGCTGAATGCCGCTTCGATGGCGTCGCTGCCCTCCCCCGCGTTCTCGATGACGATGTCCGCGGTCGAGTCGACGACGTAGATATCGTCGCCCACACCACCCCGCAACGTGTCCGCACCCGCCCCGCCGTCGAGCCGATTGGGGCCGTCGTTGCCGGTGATCACATTGTCGAGTTCGTTGCCGGTGCCGTCGATCCAGCCCGCGCCGGTCAGCGTCAGATCCTCGACGTTGGCCCCCAACGTGAAGCTGTCGGTCGCAAGCACGAGGTCATGCCCTTCGCCGAGCGCCTCGACGACCGCATCCCGCGTCGAGTCGACGGCATAGGTGTCGTCACCCGAGCCGCCGGCGAGCCAGTCGTCGCCCCAGCCTCCGTCGAGCGTGTTGGCGGCGACGTTGCCGACGATGCGGTTGTCCTGCAGGTTGCCGGTGCCGTCGATGGCGTCGCTGCCCGTCAAGGTCAGATTCTCGAACTCGTCGAAGAGCGCGTAGGAGAGCGGGCTCATCACCGTGTCGGCACCTTCGCCTGCATACTCGTACACGCGGTCGCCCGCGCCATCGAGCACGTAGATGTCGCCTCCCGCACCGCCAGTCATGACGTCGTCGCCGGCGCCACCATCCAGCGTGTCGTCGCCGTCGCCACCCTCGAGCCGGTCGTCGCCCGCTCCGGCCTGCAGGACGTCGTTGCCGCCGAACCCGTAGAGTTCATCGGCGCGCGAGCGGCCGTAAAGGACATCGTCGCCTTCGGTGCCGCGAACCTCGATCAGCATCCGGCGCACGGTCGCAGCATCCCAGATGCTGCCATCCGCGAACCTCACCTCGAGGTCGTACGGAATGTCGGCGTAGTCCTGGAAGCGCAGTGCGTCGCCATCCGGCCCCGCCGACACGACCAGCCAGTCGTGGCCGCCTTCCTCTTCGCGGTCGATGCGAACATCGGCCGGCCGCCAGGCGGCGTCCACGGCGACAATGGACCTGTCCGCGCCATAGAGCACGTCCGACACGTTGTCGCGACCACCGCCCGGGGCAAGCACGTAAGTGTCGCTGCCGTAGCTGCCTTCGAGCGTGTCGTCGCCTTCCGCGCCGTCCAGAGAATCGTCACCCACGCTGCCGGTGATCACGTTGGCCAAGGCATTGCCGCGACCGTCGAGACCGGCGTCGCTGACGAGCTGCAGGTTCTCGACCTCGGCCGGCAGGGTGAATCCGATCGTGCTCTGCACGGCGTCGATTCCCTCGCCCGGCGTTTCGACCACGGTGTCGCCTTCGTCGGCGACGATGTAGAGATCGTCACCGGCGCCGCCCAGCATGCGGTCCGCACCGCCGGCGCCGTCGAGCGTGTCGTTGCCGTCGAGCCCGACGAGCGTGTTGTCGGCATCGCTGCCGTGGATCACGTTGTCGAGATCGTTGCCGGTGCCGTCGATGGCAAGTGGCGACGAGAGCCAGAGTTCCTCGGCGTTGTCGGCCAGCGCGAGCGACACCGTGCTGAAGACGCGGTCGAGCCCCTCGCCGCCCTGCTCGATGACGACGTCGCCCGCATTGTCGACCGCGTAGCTGTCGTCGCCCGCGCCGCCGGCCATCCGGTCCGCGCCCTCGAGCCCGTACAGCCCGTTGTCGCCGCCATTGCCGACGATGGTGTCATCGTTGGCGGAACCCCAGACGGTCAACGGGTCGGCGCCCGTCATCGTCACCCGCTCGACGTGCGACGGCAGGATCAGGTTGACCGAAGTCTGGATCTCGTCGATGCCGCCGCTGTCGTTTCCGGCCGCGTCGATTTCGCTTGCGGCGTCGCCGGTGTTGTCGAAGACGTAGACGTCGTCGCCGGCACCGCCGACCATGATGTCCGCACCCGCCCCGCCATCGAGCCGATCGTCTCCGGCCAGGCCGTGCAGTCGATCGTTGCCGGCGAGTCCGGAGATGTAGTCGTTGGCCGGGGTTCCGAACATCACGTCGTTACCGGACGTGCCGACACGGGGCGTCGCCAGCAGATCGTCGACGCGAATCACCACCCCCGTCGAAAGCACGCAGATTCCGGACCGCCGAAACACCCTCGCGAACGGCGCCCTGCAGCACCAGCCGGTCGGGTGCGCCAACGATGGAGATCGTCAGGTCCTCGGCCTGCAGGCCGGCGTTGTAGGACACCGCAACCCGAAGATCGGCCGCGTCGACGCCCTCGCCGATGCGGATCTCGGATATCGAGTCGCTGCGCCATGCGGTGGTCGAAGTGCCGACGCGGTCGACCCCGGAACCGCGCCCGAACAGCAGCGCTGCCGACCCGGTGCCGGCGAGCGTGATCCGGTCGTCGCCGGTGCCGCCATCGATGACCGCCGTGCCGCTGCCCAGCGTGACCGCATCGTTGCCAGCCCCGGCCTCGATGCGATTGTCGCCCTCCCACGCGATGATCGTGTCGTCGCCTTCGCCGCCGCGCAGCACATTGGTCCCGCCGTCGGCACGCAGCGTGTCTGCCCCGGCGCCGCCGTCGACGACGTTGACGCCCGCAAATTCCTGCAGCGTGTCATCGCCGTCGCCGCCTTCGAGGGAATCGTCGCCGTAGCCGCCGAAGATGCGGTCGTTGCCGGCCTCGCCGCGAAGGACATCGTTGCCCGAGCGTCCGATCAGGACGTCGTTGCCGTCGCCGCCGTCGAGCGTGTCGTCGCCGGACAGGCCGTCGAGCCGGTCGTCGCCGGCAAGACCCTGGAGGTGATCGGCGCCGCCTGCGCCGACGATGGAATCTGCGGCGGCGGTGCCGACCTCTCCGACCGATGCGCTCGCTCGAGAAACAGCGCGAGCCGCGAGTTCCGTCGCATTGTCGGCCGCCACGGTCGCCGTGTCCGTGAGGGTGGCGACGCGCGTTTCGACGAGGATGCCCTGCAACCCCGCGTGATCGCTTCCTGCGACGAAGAAATCCGGAATCGTCATCCGCGCATCGCGATCGCGCGCGGCGAGCACGAGATCCTGGTTGTCGCGCAGGACTTCGAGATTGGAGTAGTCGTGCTCGACCATTCGGACCGTGAAGGCGTCGTGCTGTCCGTTGCCGAGGTTCTGGTCCGGCGGAGTCACGAGGTCGACCCCGCCATCGCGCGAGAACTGGACCTGCTGCGGACGACTGCCGGGTTGCAGCGCGGAAATCGAGCCGTCATCCCCGGTCGGCAGCGTGAAGATGTTTTCGTCCGGGCCGTCGCCGATGACCAGGCGGTTGTTTCCGGCGCCGCCGTCGAGTATTGCCGATCGAGCGCCGTACAGAATGTCGTCGCCGCTGCCGCCCACGAGACGCGTGGCTGCGTAATAGCCCTGCCCTGCAAACAGCGTATCGTTGCCGGCCCCGCCGTCGAGTCGGGAGGCGTCGAACGGGTACCACGGGTCGGCGATCAGTGTATCGTCGCCATCCTCGCCGAAAAGCTCGCCGCTGCCGTCGCGGCGGCGCAGCGTGTCGTTGCCCTCGCCGCCGCGCGCAAGATTGACGAGATCATCGTCACCGGACGTCGCCTGCTGCGCCTGGGCGTTGATGGCGGCGAGATCGAGGAAGCTGCCGTCGGCAAAGCGAACCTCGGCCAGCGCGTGTACCGGCTCCGGAGCGCCAAGGATCAATGTGGCTCTCCTCGGCAAAGTGCCCCTTGACCGTGACCCGATCCGCCGTGTCGCGGATCGCCATGACGAGATCGTCGCCGTGACGCGAGAACGCGAGATCCGCAAGCGCGATTCCGGGCGCGAGTTGCAGCTTTCGATCGAGCGCCACGCTGTATCCGCTGAGATTGGAGTGGCTGATCTCGTCGGCGCCGTCGCCACGCCCGAAGCGATAGACAAACCCGTCGCGCAAGCTGTCGTTCCCCGGCCCGCCGACCAGGACGTCGCCCGCGAGCGAATCGTCGCCGTCGGTCCCGAACACCGGAGCACGAAAGGCGCCGGCGAGGCTTTCACCGGAAAGCAGGTCGGTTGCTGCCGCCCTGGCTGCCGCCGCGGACAACGTCGTACCGTCGGCAAACGCATAGCCGGTGATGCGCTCTTGTGCATATCCGCCGCGAATCCAGGTCTTGCTGCCGTCCGAAAGACTCACGACCAGGTCGTTGGCGTCGTGCCGGAAGCGTATACCGGCCGGCGATATTCCGTCGGCGAAGCGGACGGTGTTTCGGCCTTCGGCATCGTCGATCAGATCCTCCCCGGCGGCGCCGCCAAGCACGTAGGTGTCGTCTCCGGCCTCGCCGAAGAGCTGGTCGTTGCCGCTCCCGGCGTCGAGGACGTCGTCGCCCGCGCCGCCCTGCATCCAGTCGGCGCCGGCGCCTCCGGTCAGCACATCGTCGCCGCCATTGCCGCGAAGGTCATCGTCTCCGTCCCGGCCGGTCAGGAGATCCGCGCCCGCGCCACCGTCCAGGCGGTCGGCCGCACTCGCGCCTTCGATGGCGTCGTTGCCATCGCCTCCGGCGAGTTGGGCGCTGACACCGTCGGTCGCGCGCAGCGTGTCGTTGCCGGATCCTCCGGCGACGTAGCGGTGTTCGGCATCCGACATGAACGTCAGCGGCGACGACCACCTGGCGTTCAGAAGCTCGGCGCGCGTAAGCGATCGTCCATCGGCGAATTCGAACCGCCCGACGCCGGCGCGCAGGCCGTCCTCGATCGTTACCCGATTGCCGCCGCCAAAATCGAGACCGAGCGAGAACTCGTCGGGCGTGCCGGCCGCGCCCCGATCCAGAGTGAAGCTCGCTTCGGTGATGCCGGCGGCAAAGCGGACGGTGGCCGAACCCAGACTGTCGCGAATGCGATCGCTGCCTTGACCGTCGACCACGTACACGTCGTCGTCGGCCCCGCCTTGCAGCAGGTCGTTGCCCGCGCCTCCGGCAAGCGTATCGACGCCTTCGCCGCCGTCCAGCACATCGTCGCCGTCGTCACCGGCGAGATCGTCGTTGCCTGCGCCTCCGACCAGCGCGTCGCTTCCGCCGCCACCGGCAAGGATGTCGTTGGCATCGTCGCCGTGGAGCGCGTCGCTTCCGTCGCCGCCTTCGAGCCGATCCCGTTGCGCGCCGCCATGCAGCGTGTCGTCGCCGTCCCCGCCCAGCAGCGTGTCTTCATCGGACCCGCCGTCGATCGCGTCATTGCCGGCGTTCCCCTCGATACGGTCGGTCCCGTCTCCCCCAGTCAACCGATCGTCGCCTTCGCCCCCGCTCAGCGTGTCGGCACCCGCGGCGCCGTCGATCGCATCGCTTCCGCCACCGCCGTCGAGCGCGTCGTCGGCATAGCCACCGACAATCGCATCGTCGCCGTCGGCGCCTTGGACAGTGGCCGCGCCGCCTGGTGCGACAAGATGGTCGCTCCCGGCGCTGCCCACGAGCGCCGAAGGCGGCAGCTTGATCGGGACATAGGCATCGGGCCGCGACGCCCACACCGCCATCTGCTCCATCTTCCTGTACAGCAAATCGGCGGACACGTCCGGCGGCACCAGCGGAAACGGTCCTTCGCTGATGGGAAGCTTCGAGTGATTGGCCAGCTTGGCCAGCAACTCCCACTTGCTCACCATGTGCCCGTCGGGGAGTTCGATCTTTGGCAAGTTCGCGCCGCCATAGCCGCCGACGATCACGGCGAGATTGCGGCCGCCGACCATGACGACCAGGTGATTCGCGCCGCCAGCCTCGTCGGCGCCCAGCCGCAGGTCGAGATTGTCGAGCGTGACGCCTTCCGGCAGCGCGTAGGTATTGTCGCCTTCGCTGTCGACGATGAAATCGGTGCCTCCGGAGCTGTCGATGACGTAGGTGTCGTTGCCGGCCCCGCCCAGCAGCAAATCGCTGCCATCGCCGCCGTCGAGTACATCGTCGCCGTCTTCGCCGCGCAGCGTGTCGCTGCCCGCGCCCCCGATCAGCGTGTCGCGGCCGTCGCCGCCGTCCAACAGGTCGCCGTCGCCGCCACCGTCGAGGGTGTCGTCACCGGCGCCGCCCCACAGCAGATCGGCCCCGGCCTCGCCCCACAACGAATCGTCACCGTCGTCGCCTGCCGCGCGATCGTCTCCGGCGCCGGCATGGATGCGATCGCCGCCCTCGTTGCCGGACACGCGATCGTTGCCGTCGCCGGCGTCGAGGGTGTCCTGGCCGAGCCCGCCCCACAACGCGTCGTTTCCGGACCCCGCCGAGACTTCGTCGTCGTCGGCGCCGCCGTCGATCGTGTCGGCACCGTCGCCTCCGGCCAGCACGTCGCGGCCCGCCTCGCCCCTGAGGATGTCGGCGCCCGTGCTGCCATCCAGCTTGTCGTCGCCGTCACCGCCGGACAGATCGTCGTCGTCTTCGCCGCCGTCGAGAACGTCGTTGGCTGCACCTCCCTGCAGCGTGTCGGCGCCCGCCTCGCCGACGAGGGTGTCCGCCCCGTCACCGCCGGAGAGCACGTCATCGCCGTCACCCCCCGCGATCCGATCCGCCCCCTGCCCGCCCTGCAGCGAATCGTTACCTTCCTCGCCGTCGATGCCATCGTCGCCCTCGCCGCCGTCGATGCTGTCGTCGCCGGAGCCCCCGAACAGGAGATCGTCGCCGCCGTTGCCGAGGATCTCGTCGTTGCCGGCGCCGCCGTCGATGGTGTCGGGCGCGCCGGGAGCCTCCGGCACGCCTTGCCATCCCGACATGTCCCCCGCGATGAAGTCGTTGCCGTCGCCGCCGTAGAGTTCGTCCGCGCCTTCGTAGCCGGCGATCGTGTCGTCGCCCGCCTCGCCGTAGACGACATCGCTGCCGAAATCGGCGTTGACGATGTCGTTGCCGCCGCCGGCCCGTATGAAATCGGCGCCACCGGCGGACGGAAGCGTGTACGACGCCGGCAACAGCGCATAGCTGCCGTCGGCGTAGTCGGCGCGATGCCAGCCGAGGTTCGTGGCCGCGCCCTCGCCGTCGCCGAAGATGAAGTCATTGCCGCCACCGGCGAAGACGCGGTCGTCGCCGCGCCCGGCGAAGATCGCGTCGGCGTCCGCACTGCCGACCAGTTCGTCATCCCCCGCGCCGCCGTCGAGCCAGTCACCCTGCTGCGCGGTGCCGGCGAGCCCGGCCTGCGCATCCGCCCAGACGCGAACGTCGGTGAGCGCATCGGCGAACAGCCGGTCGTTGCCGTCGGCGCCGGACAGCACATCCGCTTGCGTCCCGCCTTCGAGAAGATCGTTGCCGGCATTGCCCAGCAGCTGGTCGCGCCCGGCAAGCCCCTGGAGACGGTCCGCGGCCACGGTGCCCGACAGCGCGACGTGCCCGGCAATGCCGTCGAGCGCGTTGTTGTCGCCGGCATCGCCGACGACGGCGTTGTAGGACGGAAGTGCCGGCGCGACGTAGGTCTTGAGCGCGATGCCGAGGTCGCCCACCGTGCCATTGGCGCCGGGCAGGAAGTGCTGGACGACGATGCGATTGGTGGGCGAGGCGATGGTGAGATCGCCGCGACCGTCGGCTCCGGCGGTAAACGCATAGGTGACGTCGCCGCTGCGCCACAGCCCCGGTGCGACAGCATCGCCGCCGGTCAGCCGGGCCGCGCCGAGGTTGATGCTGCCCTTGCCATCGGCATCGTCGACGACGTCGTAGCCATCGCCGGAAAAGAAGACGTAGGAGTCGTTGCCGGCGCCGCCCCGCAGCGTATCGGAATCGCTCCCGCCGGTGAGAATGTCGTCGCCGGTGCCGCCATCGAGCGTATCGCGACCCGCACCCCCGCGCAGGTAGTCGAGATCCGCGCCGCCGCGCAAAGTGTCGGCGCCTTCACCCCCTTCCAGCGTGTCCCGACCCTTGCCGCCGTCGATCGCATCGTTGTCCGCATCGCCGTAGAGCATGTCGTCGTCGGCGCCGCCCTCGAGGGTGTCGTTCCCGGCCCCACCGTTGATCACGTCACCACCGGCATTGCCTTCGAGGTAGTCGTCGCCAGCGTCCCCGTTGAGGGTGTCGGCGCCGCCGCCGCCGTAGAGGCGGTCCGCCTTGCCGTCGCCGCTCAGCACATCGGCGGCATCATCGCGACCGAACGTGATCTTCGACACGCTCGGGTACGCGATGTTCGGCGGCGCGATGTCGAACATCGTGCCGGTGGTCCGGTCGTCGAAGCGCAGCGGCGTCGCCACCTGCCGCGCCGACGAAGGCGGTCCGTCGTCCGCGTTTCTGCGCAGCTGCCAGTCGAGCATCGCGGCCCGATCGGCATACCACGCGGCGGAGAAGTTGGGCTCCGCTTCGGGGTCGGCTGCGATGCCCGCCACCGCATCGTCCTGCCACCGGGCGAATTCGGCGCCGCGAGTGGCCTGCCAGACACCCGCCAGCGCTGCATCGGCGCCCGCAACCCCGGCCTTGGCTCGCAGCGCGAACGGCGAGAGGTCGCGCAGCGCCACGAAAGCGCCGAAGTCTGCGGCCGCTTCGCGCGCGATTGCCGACGCCCCGCCTCCGGCCAGCGCGACCACGTCGACCTTGGCCGCGAGGCTCTTGTAGGCGGCACTGTCCTGCAGCGCCTGCAGATTCTGGTGATAGTCGATCCGCGCCTGCGGCATGATCGACTTCTCCCAGTCTCCGCCGTCGTCCGAAGCGGGGGTCGCCGCCACGTTCGGACCCAGCACCGCGCGCCGCAAGGCATCCAGGGTTCGCTCGAGCGACGCCGGCTGCACGTCGGACGCGGTCTGCGCGACCGACGCCAGCAGCGGCAAGCGGACGCCGGGATCCAGCGCTTCGAACGCGCGGAAGAGCGCGAGCGAGTCGGTCAGCTTGTACTGGAAGTGGTTCCTGATCGGGGACAGCGACAACTCGCTGGTGTACTCGTTGTAGACCGGCAGGCGCTCGCCCGCCTGCATGAAGGTCGCATCGTTGGTCGCGAAGTTGAGGCCCTGTGCCGCGAAGAAGTTGTCCTGCGTCGACTTGTCGGGAAGCACCGGCTGGCGGCCGATGATGCTTCCGAGCTCGCTCATCGGCGATCCGGCCAGCATGGTCTTGAGCATGCCCGACAGCGCGACACCCGAGAACAGCCCCGCGCCGTTGAACGTGCTGGAGTGCGAGACCTGGTCATGGAACAGCGTGGCGAAGACCGTGGTCAGGTGCCCGCCCAGCGAATGGCCGACGACGCGGAACTTGCCCGCGGCAGCGGCAGTGGCCACGGCAGCGGCGATGTCTCCGCTCGCGGTCCGCGGTCCGCCATCGACGAAGGTCCGCGGATCCGAGCCGAGAATCGACGTGCTGTCGACGCCGCGATACGACGTGCCGGCGGGCAGCGCGATGTCGTTCCACCAGTTGACCATTGCGGCGACCTGCTGGCGGGCGAGCCCCGAAGCGAGCGCCAGGTCCATGTCGGCGGCAATGTCCTTGCCGGACGACGTGCCGCGGTTCGCGAGATAGACGGTGCCATCGGTCTTGTCGCGGAAAACGACGCCCTGGTAATCGGTGAGGGAGCCGCTGTAGGAGGCGAGGACTTCGAAGCGCTCTCCGATCTCTGCCGCCAGAGGATTCGGTGACGCGAGGCTCTATCATGGCCGCGAGGGACGTTGCCGTCAGCCCGGGATCGATGCCGATCGACGTAAGCGATGTCGGCAAGGACTGCGTCCAGAAACGACTGTTCCATGTTCTTCATTGCGTCGCCCTCCCCATGATTGGCGCGTTGCGGTCGAACCGGATGCTGTCTTCATCCTTCGGAACGAATCCCGACGAATGGCACTGGTACCCGCCGAGCATGCCGCGTCCGATATGGCGTCGCAGCCAACCGCCGCCCGACACCCGAACGTAGTACTCGTTGACAATTCTTCCCGTCGCTCTTTCGATGCGGAGGCTGCGCGCCTGGAAACACGATCATTGGCCAGCGTGCGATCCGCGTTTCCTCGGTTCGCGACTCCCACAACCGATTCCAATCGGATGTCCCGATTTGAATCCTTGCGAACTCATCCCCGTTCTTCCACTTCCGGTTTCCGTTCTCGTCGAAGAACGCCCCCGGACCCACTGCGATCGGGCCGTGGAATTTCGTCTCCGGAATCTCCGCGCACAGGCGCTCGAACGCCCGCGCGCCCAGGATCTCGTCGGCCACCGGCAGCACGAACCACGCGCCGGCGAGCGCCAGAAATGCCGCGCCCCGCACCAATGGCGACGCGAGGCGGCTCCGGACGAACCCCTTCCACAACCACCATCCGAATCCGGCCCACAGGCCCAGGACGACGAGAACGATCACACCGCTCATGCGTTTTCCTCTCCGCGCCTGCGAAAGCGACGCGCCACCCGCAATTTCCCGCCCTTGATCAGCACTGACACGACGGTCCGCAAACGCTAGGCCGGCCTCTCGGACGCGTCAATTCGTCCGCTCGACTTAATCCGTCACCGCCCCTGGCAGTTCTGTCGGTTGCCAACGCCTCGCGGGCGAAACACCGCGGAGCGGCACCAAAGCTGGAACCGACGCCCGGTTTGTTGCTATCCTGCCCCCTGCGTGCCGCCTTGCCGGCCCGCGCCCATGCCCATGCCTACAACGCCGCCTTCCGAGTTTCGACCGAGCGCGAACTGACCATGGACCTCCTGCTGATCGGCGGCCTCTCCGGCTCGGGCAAGAACGTCGCGCTGGGCGCGCTCGAGGATTCGGGCTACTACGTCGTCAACAACCTGCCGCTGTCGCTGGTCGGCGAGACGGTCGACTACCTGCTCGCGGCGGGGCGCGAGAGGCTGGCGATCGCGCTCGACGTCAAGATCGCCCCGGGCTTTCGCGAGCTGCCGCAGGCGATCGAAAAGCTGACGGCGCGCGGCTGGCCCACGCGCTTCCTGTTCCTCGAAGCGAAGACCGAAACGCTGGTCAAGCGCTTTTCGGAGACCCGCCGCCGCCATCCGTTTTCGGGCAGCGAGCGCACGCTCACCGAGGCGATCGAATACGAGCGATCGCTGGTGGCCGACGTGCGCACGCTGGGCTTCGTCTTCGACACCAGCAATCTCCCCGCGGCGTCGCTGCGCGCGTGGATCAAGGACTTCATCAGCGTCGACCCGTCCAAGCTGACGCTGTTGTTCGAGTCGTTCGGCTTCAAGCACGGCGTCCCGCTCGACGCCGACCTCGTGTTCGACGTCCGCTGCCTGCCGAACCCGCATTACGAGGAGAAGCTGCGGCCGCTGACCGGACGCGATGCGCCCGTCATCGAGTTCCTGGAGGCCGTCCCCGAAGTCGAGCGCATGTACGGCGACATCTTCCACTTCGTCGGCAGCTGGCTGCCCGACTACGCACGCGACAACCGCAACTACCTCACCGTGGCCATCGGCTGCACCGGCGGGCGCCATCGCTCGGTGTACTTCGTCGAACGCCTGGCGCAGGCTTTCTCGCTGCGCTACCAGGTGCTGAAGCGGCACCGCGAGCTGGATTGATCGGACGTAACGCGAGCCTTCCCATGGCGGATCCGCAGACGATCACTCTCGCCCTGACCGGCGCCTCCGGCATGGCCTACGGGCTGCGGCTGCTCGAGTGCCTGCTTGCGTCGGGGCAGCGCGTCTTCCTGCTCTACTCGCCGGCGGCGCAGATCGTCGCGCGGCAGGAGTGCGACCTCGTGCTGCCGGCGCAGCCGCGCGAAGCGGCGCGCGCGCTGCGCGAGCGCTTTCATGCCGCCGAGTCGCAGCTCATGGTGTTCGGCCGCGAGGACTGGATGGCGCCCGTGGCTTCGGGATCGAATCCCGCCGATGCGATGGTCGTCTGCCCCTGCAGCATGGGCACGCTGGGCGCGATCGCGCACGGCCTCGCGGACAACCTGATCGAGCGCGCCGCCGACGTGATGCTGAAGGAGCGACGGCCGCTGGTGCTGGTGCCGCGCGAGACGCCGCTTTCGGTCATCCATCTCGACAACATGCTGAAGCTCGCGCAGGCCGGCGCCGTCATCCTTCCGCCTGCACCGGGCTTCTACGAGCGTCCGCAGACAGTCGACGCCCTGGTCGACTTCGTCGTCGCCCGCGTGCTCGACCAGCTGCGCATCGCGCATCGGCTCGGGCCGCGCTGGGGCGAGGAACGCGTCGAGCCGGGCCCTCCGACCGGAACACGGTCGGCGTGACGCCGGGGTCCGCCGCCCGACCCTCGCGCGTCCGTCCCGGTATAATTATCGGTTCGGCAAATGCAACGGACGGAAACACCATGGCTGGCCACAGCAAATGGGCGAACATCAAGCACAAGAAGGCCGTCACTGACGCCAAGCGCGGCAAGGTTTTCACCCGCCTGATCAAGGAAATCACCGTCGCCGCGCGCCTGGGCGGGGGCGACCCGTCGATGAATCCACGCCTGCGGCTCGCCGTCGACAAGGCGTACGACAACAACATGCCGAAGGAGACCATCGAGCGCGCCGCCAAGCGCGGCGCGGGCGAACTCGAGGGCGTCAACTACGAGGAAGTCCGCTACGAGGGCTACGGCATCAACGGCGCCGCGGTGATCGTCGACTGCATGACCGACAACAAGACGCGCACGGTGGCAGACGTCCGCCACGCGTTCTCCAAGTACGGCGGCAACCTCGGCACCGACGGCTCGGTCGCTTTTCTGTTCAAGCACTGCGGCCAGATCCTGTTTCCGCCCGGAACCAGCGAGGACAAGCTGATGGAAGCGGCGCTCGAGGCGGGCGCCGACGACGTCATCACCAACGACGACGGCAGCCTCGAAGTCGTCACCGGGCCCTACGATTTCGTCGCCGTCAAGGACGCGCTGACCAAGGCGGGGTTCAAGCCGGAATTCGCCGAAGTCTCGATGAAGCCGGCGGTCGAAGTCACGATGACCGGCGACGACGGCGCGCGGATGCAGAAACTCCTCGACGCGCTCGAGGGCCTCGACGACGTGCAGGACATCTACACTTCGGCCGTCATCGAAGAAGCCTGATCCGTTGTCGCCGAACCGCCTGCCGCCCCAAGCCACGGCGCCGCCGGTTGCCCCCCGGCGCATCCTCGGCATCGATCCGGGACTGCGCGTCACCGGCTTCGGCGTGATCGAATCTGCCGGCAGGAAGCTCAGCTACGTCACCTGCGGCTGCATCAGGAGCAACGACAAGGATCCGCTGCCCGAACGCCTGAAGGTGATCCTGCGCGACCTGGCGCTCATCATCTCGCGCGAGCATCCGACCGAGGTCGCCGTCGAAAAGGTGTTCGTCAACGTCAACCCGCAATCGACGCTGCTGCTGGGGCAGGCGCGCGGCGCGGCCATCGCTGCCGCCGTGCTGGCCGACCTGCCGGTCGCCGAATACACGGCGCTCCAGGTCAAGCAGGCGGTGGTCGGGCACGGCAAGGCCGCCAAGGAGCAGGTTGCGGAAATGGTGCGACGGCTGCTCGATCTGCCCGGCACGCCGTCGGCGGACGCCGCCGACGCGCTGGCCTGCGCCATCGCGCACGCGCACGGCGGCGAAGGCCTGGGCGGCTTGCGGCGAACGGGGTACCGCGTGCGCGCAGGCAGGCTGCTTTGAAGCGCGTTCCGCTGCTCTCGCGTCGACCGCAGGCCGTCATCTTCGACATGGACGGGTTGATGCTCGACACCGAGCCGCTGGCCGCGCGCGCCTGGACCGAGGCCGCAGCGGCGCTCGACATCGCGTTCGACGCCACCGTCAACACGCGCCTGATCGGCCGCAATTTCGCCGATTGCCGGACCATCATCGGCGAGCACCACGGTGCCGGTTATCCGGTCGACGCGCTGATGAACGCCTGGCACGGCGCGTACGACGCCGTCATCGAGCGCGAGGGCATCGTCCTCAAGCCGGGGCTCATCGAGTTGCTGGACTGGCTCGAGGCGCAGCGCCTGCCGAAGGCGGTCGCCACGTCGACCCGGCGCAGCCGTGCGCAGGCGAAGCTCGCCAAGACCGGCATCCTGGCACGCTTTTCCGCGCTGGTGGGCGGCGACGAGATCGCGCGCGGCAAACCCGCGCCCGACATCTTTCTCGAGGCCGCGGCACGGCTGGACGTGCCGCCCGTGCACTGCGTGGTGCTCGAAGACTCCGAGCCCGGCGTGCGCGGTGCATTTGCCGCCGGGATGATCCCGGTGATGGTGCCGGACATCCACGCGCCGTCGGTCGACCTGCTCGCCATCGAGCCGCTGGTGATGGCGACGCTGCACGAGGTGCGCGTGCATCTGGCCGCCCTCGCCGACTGACTGCCAGATTGCGCATGCCATAATCGCGCACTCCCCCCGAAGCCCCCGCCCATGATCGGCCGCCTCACCGGAAACCTCGTCGAGAAGAACCCGCCGCAGATCCTGCTCGACGTGCAGGGCGTGGCCTACGAGGTCGACGTCCCGATGAGCACGTTCTACAACCTTCCGGGCACCGGCGAACGCGTGAGCCTGTTCACGCACCTCCTCGTGCGCGAGGACGCGCACCTGTTGTTCGGGTTCGGCAGCGAGCCCGAGCGCCGCGCGTTCCGCCTGCTGCTGAAGATCAGCGGCATCGGTGCCCGCACCGCACTGTCGGTGCTGTCGGGCCTGTCGGTGGCGGAACTCGCGCAGGCCGTCACGATGCAGGACACCGGGCGCCTGATCAAGATCCCGGGCATCGGCAGGAAGACCGCGGAGCGCTTGCTGCTCGAACTGAAGGACAAGCTCGGCGCCGATCTTTCGAGCGCGGTCGGCATCCATCGGCCGCCGCCGGTCACTTCAGACGTTCTCAACGCGCTGCTGGCGCTGGGTTACAGCGACAAGGAAGCCGTGGCGGCGGTGAAGAAGCTTCCCGACGGCCTCGCCGTCGGCGACGGCATCCGGCAGGCGCTGAAGCTCCTCGCCAAGGCCTGAGCCTCGACCGGAATCGCGCCATGGCCATCGAAAACGACGACCTCAACCGCCTCGTCGCCGGCAGCGTTTCCGGCGTGCAGGAAGAGGTCGTCGAGCGCGCGCTGCGGCCCAAGCAGCTCGACGAATACGTCGGACAGGAGAAGATCCGCGGCCAGCTGTCGATCTTCATCGAAGCCGCGCGCAAGCGCCGCGAGTCGCTCGACCACGTGCTGCTGTTCGGCCCGCCCGGATTGGGCAAGACCACGCTGTCGCACATCATCGCGCACGAACTCGGCGTCAACCTGCGCCAGACCTCCGGGCCGGTGCTCGAGCGCGCGGGCGACCTCGCGGCGCTGCTCACCAACCTCGAGCCCAACGACGTTCTGTTCATCGACGAGATCCATCGTCTGTCGCCGGTGGTCGAGGAGATCCTCTATCCCGCCCTCGAGGATTTCCAGATCGACATCATGATCGGCGAGGGGCCCGCCGCGCGCAGCGTCAAGCTGGACCTGCCCCCGTTCACGCTGGTCGGCGCCACGACGCGCGCGGGCATGCTGACCAATCCGCTGCGCGACCGCTTCGGCATTGTCGCCCGGCTCGAGTTCTACACCGCGCAGGAACTCTCGCGCATCGTCGCCCGCTCGGCGGGCCTGCTCAAGATCGTCGTCGACCCCGACGGCGCGCTCGAAATCGCGCGACGCTCGCGCGGCACGCCGCGCATCGCCAACCGGCTGTTGCGGCGGGTGCGCGATTTCGCCGAGGTGCGGGCGGACGGGGAGATCACGCGCCGCGTTGCCGACGACGCGCTGATGATGCTCGACGTCGACCTGTCGGGCCTCGACGTCATGGACCGCAAGCTCCTGCACACCATACTCGACAAGTTCGCGGGCGGGCCGGTCGGCGTCGACAATCTCGCCGCGGCCATCGGCGAGGAACGCGACACCATCGAGGACGTGCTGGAGCCCTTTCTCATCCAGCAGGGATTCCTGCAGCGCACGTCGCGCGGCCGCGTAGCCACCGCGCTGTCGTGGCATCATTTCGGGCTCGCCCCGCCGGCCGCCGCCGCAGCGGGCGATCTCTTTCCTTCCGCATGACGGCGACCGCTCCCGACGAACCCTTTCGCATCGCTGTCCGCGTCTATTACGAGGATACCGACGCGGCCGGCGTCGTCTATTACGCCAACTATCTCAAGTTCCTCGAGCGGGCGCGTTCCGAATGGCTGTCGTCGCGCGGATTCGAGGTGGCCGCGCTCGAGCGGGGACACGGCGTCGCGTTCGCCGTGCGCCGCGTCGAGATCGACTACCTGAAGCCGGCGCGGCTGGGCGACCGTCTTTCGGTCAGCTTCGCCGTCGTCGAGGGACTCCGGTCGCGTCTCGTCGCGCGGCAGCAGATCTTTCGCGGCGACGAGTTGCTGACCGACGCCCGGGTCACCGTCGTCTGCCTCGACCAGGCGAGCTGGAAGCCGGTGCGGATTCCGGCCGAGCTCTTGCCGCATATGGAGAACCCCTCTTGAACGTCCATGCCGATCTATCGTTCCTGACACTCATCACGCAGGCGTCGGTCGTCGTGCAGGCCATCATGGCGCTGCTCGTCGGGCTGTCGCTGTGGTCGTGGTGGCAGATCTTCCTGAAGCGCTTCCAGCTCTCGCGGGCAGAGCGCGACACCAGCACGTTCGAGGACCAGTTCTGGAAAGGGGGCGACCTGAACGCGCTGTATCAGGCGTCCGCGCAGTCGCGCACCGGCAGCGGGCTCGAGCACATCTTCACCGCGGGCTTTCGCGAGTACTCGAAGCACCGCAAGCAGGGCAGCATCGCCGTGGTGACGATGGACAGCGCGCGGCGCGCCATGCGCGCGGCCTACCAGCGCGAGATCGACTCGATCGAAGCGCACCTGTCCGGGCTTGCGACCGTCGGCTCGGTGTCGCCCTACATCGGCCTCTTCGGCACCGTGTGGGGAATCATGAACGCGTTCCGCGGCCTCGCCAACGTGAGCCAGGCCACGCTGGCGAGCGTTGCGCCCGGCATCGCGGAGGCGCTGGTGGCCACCGCCATCGGCCTCTTCGCGGCGATCCCCGCGGTCGTCGCCTACAACCGTTACACGCACGATGTCGATCGCCTCGCGGTCCGCTACGAGACGTTCATCGAGGAGTTCTCGAACATCCTGCAGCGGCAGGGCTGACCCATGCGCCGCCCGCGCAAGGCCGTCAACCAGATCAACGTCGTGCCGTACATCGACGTGATGCTGGTGCTGCTGGTGATCTTCATGGTCACGGCGCCGCTCGTGAACCCCGGCACCGTGGACCTGCCGTCGATCGGCGAGGCGCCGAAGGTGCCGGTGCAGCCGCTCGAAGTGACGCTGAAGACCGACAAGACGCTGCTGCTGCAGGACCGGGGGACCGGGGGCCCCGCGGTCGCGGTTTCGGAACGGGAGCTCATCGCGCGAGTCAAAGCGAAAATCGCGCAACGGCCCGACCAGCCGGTCGTGATCGCCGCCGACAAGGACGCGATCTACCAGGACGTGCTCCACGTGCTCGACATTCTCAGGCGCAACGGTGCGACGAAGGCCGGGCTGATGGTGCAGCCCGGAGGACGCTGAGTACCGCCGATGAAGTTCGATCGACCGCGCGAGGCCACGCGCCTGCCGGGCAGGGGCCTCGCCTTTGCGCTGGCCGTCGCCGTGCACGCGATCTTCATCGGCGTGCTGGTGTTCTCGCTGCGCTGGCAGAACCGGGAACCCGCACCCATCACGGCAGAACTCTACGCGCCCGCGAACAAGGCGGCCGCCGTCGAACCGCCTGCGCCGCCCGCAGTGGCGCGACCGGAACCCAAGCCGGAGCCCAAGCCCGAACCCAAGCCCGAACCCAAACCGGAGCCGCCCCCGGCGCCGAAGCCCCAGCCTGCGCCCGTGCCCGTGCCGCCGCCGCCCAAGGCCGTCCCGCCCAAGCCGGCACCGCAGGTGGAAAAGCCCGATGCGCGCGCGGCGGAGATCGCGCTCAAGGCAAAGCAGGAACTCGAGCGCAAGAAGCTCGCGCAGGCCGAACGCGATAAGCAGGAGCGCGAGCGCAAGGAAGCCGCGAAGCGCGACGAGGAGAGGAAGAAGCTCGAGGCGGAGAAGCAGCGGCTGGACGAGCAGAAGCGCCTCGCCGAAGCGCGCGAACGCCAGGCGCGCGAATCCGAGGCACTGAAGGCACAGGCCGAACGCGAGAGAGCGGCCCGCGACGCACAACAAAAGATCGCGGCCGAAACCGCCGCCCGCAGCCAGGCGCAGGCCGAATACGTCCGGCGCATCCAGGCCAAGGTGAAGGGCAACGTAACGCTGCCGCCCGACCTGCCTGGCAATCCGGAAGCGATCTTCGAGGTCGTGCAGCTGCCGACCGGCGAGATCATCGAGGCGGTGCTGAAGAAGTCGAGCGGCGTGCGCGCCTACGACGACGCCGTGCAGCGCGCGATCGTGAAATCATCGCCGCTGCCACGACCGGACCGGCCCGAACTCTTCCAGCGCGCATTGACGCTCAAGTTCCGGCCGCAGGATTGACGCGCGACGACCCGCAGCGCCGCGCGCCGGAAGGCGTTCAGCCCGCGCGCACGGCCTTGTCGATGATCTGGATGGCGGCCCAGCTCCACTCGGCACGCTGCTCGACCAGCTGCCGCAGCGCCACCGTGTACACCGAGCGGCCGGTGGTCAGGATCAGCTTGCGGCCTTCGGAGTAATCGGCCGTCGGCACGATCAGCGTCTTGACCGCCAGCGGCTTGTCCGGCCGCGACGGCGGCGGCAGGTAGAGCCCGTCGAAGTGCGCGCCGACGGTGGAGATGTCCAGGCCGTCGACGATGATCCCGGTGTCGTCGCGCGGCTCGCGGCGCGCGGCAAGGTTCAGCGCCACCACGCGCTCGGCGATGATCGACACGCCCGCCTCGACCTCGTCGTTCGACAGCTTGTTGAGCCGGCGGACCACGCCCAGCATCCAATCCGACACATCGGACTGGCGCACCGCGACCAGCGCTCCCAGCGCGAGACTCTGCCCGATGCCGCCCGAAGCGGCGATGCGCAGACCGGCGACGCTGCGGTCCTTGACTTGCCACATCGGATCGCCGAACTTCGAGACCGATGCCGTGATGGTGTCCTGCTCGATCGCCGCAGGTCGCTTGACGCGCGAACCGTCCGACACCGCATATACCTCGATGTGCTCGGCCCCGCCGGCATCGGCGGCATTTGCGCCCTCGCCGGCGGCCAGGGCGCGACAGATCCGCGACAGGCCAACTCGCACGCGTGCGGCGACCGATACCGCCACGCGCGGATCCCGACGCAGGTCGGCATTGAGGTTGGGCGCAATCGCGGGTCGAACCTTCTCGAGGATGACGATCCGCTGCCGATTCACCGATTCGCCCGACGCCGTCTCGGCGACCTCGGCCTGGCGCAGGGTGGCGATGGCACGTTCGAGCTGCTCGGCGACCGGCGTCGTGTCGAGATAGCGGAGCGTCGAGCCCGCTTCGTTGCCGGTGCGGCGAACCAGTCCCGAACGGCCGGCAAGGTCGACGAGAAAACCCTCCGCGGTACGCGGGGCGACGTCCAGCGCCAGCCGGCGGCACCATGCGCGCAGCTGCGCGCTGGCCCAGTCGAGCGCCGGCGGCGCGAGGTTGCCCGTATTGAGCTGGTGAACGACGAGCACGAACAGGTACTCCTGCTCGACCGTCCACTGCGTCAAGTTCGGCCCGGTGCGCGAAAGGCCGCTGGCGATCCGGTCCACGCCCGCTTCCACCGCGCGGCCGTAGAGCTCGTGCAGCTCGCGCCACTTGGCGGGAATCCAGCGCTCGAAGCGGAACACGCGCAGCTTGGCGTCGGTGCCGAAATAGTGAATCAGCCGCGTGAACAGCAGCGGCAGGACCGGTTTCCAGCGGGCTTGCGGTTGCGCCAGCGCCTGCTCCAGCAACGCCTGGTAGGCGTAGGTGAAGCCCTGCGCCATCTGGTGCGAGGCCTGCCAGATGCGCTCCGACAGCCGGGAGGCGCCCTCGGCGTTTTCCACATATTGCTTCAGCAGTTGGCGCCGGTCCGCGCCCAGCGCTGCGTCGAGATACTCGACCGCGGCGACCCGCTGCAGGTCGAAATCCTTGCGCGACTTCCGCATTTCCTCGAACGCGCGCATGACGTGCTGTTGCCGGCCGATGACGTCCAGCGCCGGCAACTGGCGCAACCACGCCGCCGCGCTCTTCGGCGACTGGAGAGGATCGGCAACATCCTTCGCCCGCTGTGACAGGAAATCGAACATGGGCTGCAAATGACTCGCTGGGTTGCGCTGACCGCGCGCACGCTACCATGGCCGCGCCGACGACGCCGCGGCATCGAAAACAGCATACTACTTCGCGCCGAACCGCGACGGGATCGATGTTTATAGCGGAATCCGCCGTGCGGCGCAAAGCCGGGGGCGCACGTCCGATACAATCACGTCCGCGCGGAACCGCCGGCGGCCTGCCGCAGGGTCCGCACCGACACCACCCAACCGACCACCCTTCTACGCGGACCACCATGCCACAGCCATTCGACCTGCGCTCACGCGCTTCCATCGCCGCCCGGCAAAGCCTGCTTCTGCTCGCCTCGGGCACGCTGCTGCTCGCCGGCAACCTCGCGGCACAGACGCCTTCGGCGGCCACCGCCGCCACAGCTTCCACCTCCCTCAAACAACTCGGAGCCAAAGTGACAGAACTGCAAAAAATAGATGTCAAACAAGGGACTGGCGCCGAAGCGGTCGCCGGAAAAGCGGTCATCGTCCACTACACCGGGTGGCTGTACGACCCCGCGGCAGCCGATCGCAAAGGCGCCAAGTTCGACAGTTCGCTGGACCGGAAGGTGCCTTTCGGGTTCGTCCTCGGTGCCGGCCGCGTGATCAAGGGCTGGGACGAAGGCGTGGCCGGGATGAAGGTCGGCGGGCAGCGCACGCTGGTGATACCGCCGCAGCTGGGCTACGGCGAGCGCGGCGCCGGAGGCGCCATTCCCCCCAACGCGACGCTGCTGTTCGACGTCGAGCTGCTGGAAGTCAAGAGCTGATGGCAGCATCGCGGGATGCGGTTCCGGCGCCGGTGCGGCGGCTCGAGTACCGGCCGCCGGCGTTTCTCGTCGACGCCGTCGATCTCTGCTTCGACCTCGACCCGGAACGGACCCGCGTCACCGCGACGTTCGGCTTCCGCCGCAACGGCGCGCCGGAGGCCGACGCCGCAGCGCCGCTGGTGCTCGACGGCGAGCAGCAGCACGACGTGGTCGTCAAGCTCGACGGCGTCGCGCTCGACCCCGACCGCTATCGGCTGACCGAACACGCGCTGACAATCGTCGACGCGCCGGACACCGGCATCCTGTCGATCGGGTCGACGCTGCGCCCCGCCGCCAACGTCGCCCTCGAAGGCCTGTACGTGTCGTCGGGCGTCTTCTGCACGCAGTGCGAGCCGGAAGGGTTTCGGAGGATCACGTATTTCCCGGACCGGCCCGACGTTCTGTCCACCTACACGGTGACGCTGGTCGCCGATTCCGCGCGCTACCCGGTGCTGCTGTCCAACGGCAACCGGGTGGGCGCCGGCGATGCCGGCAACGGCCGCCACTTCGTCCGCTGGCACGACCCCTTCCCGAAGCCCAGCTACCTGTTCGCGCTGGTGGCCGGCGATCTTGCCGCGCTCGAGGCCAGCTACACGACGCTGTCCGGACGGCAGATCGCGCTGGAGATCTGGTCGACGCCGGCCAATCTCGACCGCTGCCGCCACGCGATGGCATCGCTTTCGCGCGCGATGCGCTGGGACGAGGAGCGCTTCGGCCGGGAGTACGACCTCGACACGTTCATGATCTTCTGCGCCGACGATTTCAACATGGGCGCGATGGAGAACAAGGGTCTCAACATCTTCAACAGCAAGCTCCTGCTCGCCAGCGCCGACACGGCCACCGACGACGATTACCAGGCGATCGAAGCCGTCGTCGGCCACGAGTATTTCCACAACTGGAGCGGCAACCGCGTCACCTGCCGCGACTGGTTCCAGCTGTCGCTGAAGGAAGGCTTCACGGTCTTCCGCGACCAGGAATTCTCGAGCGACCTGGGCTCGCGGGCAGTCGAGCGCATCGCCGCCGTCAACTTCCTGCGCGGCACGCAGTTCCCCGAAGACGCGGGACCGATGGCGCACCCCGTGCGCCCCGACGAATACGTCGAGATCAACAACTTCTACACGGTGACCGTGTACGAAAAAGGCGCCGAAGTCATCCGCATGCTGCACACGCTGCTCGGCGAGGATCGCTTTCGTCGCGGCACCGATCTCTATTTCGAGCGCCATGACGGCCGGGCGGTGACCTGCGACGACTTCGTGCAGGCGCTGGAAGACGCCTCGGCCATCGACCTCGCACGGTTCCGGCGCTGGTATGCGCAGGCCGGCACGCCCATCGTCCGCGCCCGCGGCGAGCACGACGCGGCAGCGCGAACCTGGACGCTGCACCTCGCGCAGCGAACGCCGGCAACACCCGGACAATCCACCAAGCTGCCATTCCACATCCCGCTGGCCGTGGGCCTGCTCGACCCGGCCGGCCAGGACCTGCCGCTCGCGCTTGCCGGCGAAGCCGGAGACGGCGCGACGACGCGGCTGCTGTCCTTCGCCGACGCCGAGGCGAGCTACACGTTCACCGGCGTTGCGCAGGCGCCGGTTCCGTCGCTCAATCGCCGTTTTTCGGCGCCGATCCGGCTCGAATATGCGTACAGCGACGCCGATCTCGCGTTCCTGGCGACGCACGACAGCGACGCCGTGAATCGCTGGGACGCGGCGCAGCGCTGCTTCTGCGGCGCGATCCTCGGCGCCGCGCAGGCGCACGCGGCGCAGCACCCGCTGCCGCCGCAGCCGGCACTGGCTTCGCTGGTCTCAACGCTGCTCGCCGACGAGCAGAGCGACCCCGCGCTGCGCGCGCTGGCGGTGACGCCACCGGAATTGCCGTATCTCGCCGAACTGGCGTCGGTGATCGACGTCGACGCCCTCGTCGCGGCGCGCGAGCACGTGATCCGCGAAATCGCGCGCTCGGCGCAGGCCGCGCTGCTGGGCTGCTACGAGCGCCATCGACCACGGGCGCCATACGCGCCGACGCAGGCGCAGATCGGCCCGCGTCAACTGCGCAATGTCTGCCTGCGTTACCTCGGCGCGCTCGACGATGCGCCGGTTCACGCGCTCGCCGTGGCGCAGTTCGACAGCGCCGACAACATGACGGATTCGCTCGCCGCGCTGGCCGCCGTCAATCACTCCGCGGCGCCCGTCCGCCAGGCGCTGTTCGCGCGCTTCGAAGCGCGTTGGGCCGACGAGGCGCTGGTGCTGGACAAGTGGTTTGCGCTGCAGGCGACATCACACCGGGCCGACACGCTGGCCCGCGTGCGCGCACTGCTCGGCCACCCGCGCTTCAACGCCCGCAACCCGAATCGGATTCGTGCGCTGGTCGCGAGCTTCGCGCTGCGCAACTGGCCCGCGTTCCACGCCGCGGACGGCGCGGGTTACGAGTTCGTGGCCGGACAGGTGATGGCGCTCGATCGCGTCAACCCGCAGGTTGCGGCGTCGTTCGCGCGCGCGTTCAATCCGTGGCGGCGGCATCGGGAGCCGCGCCGGTCGCTGCAACGATCCGCGCTGGAAGCGATCGGCGCCGCGCCGGATCTCTCGCCGGACGTGGGCGAAATCGTCGCCTGCAATCTGGCCGAGTAGCGGTTGGCCGGCTATCGGAAGCGGCGGTCCCGTTGGTCGCAAGGGGTCGACCGGAGCGAAGAATGTGGCGGGTCACGTGCCGCAACAGGGCACTTCTCGCCCGGCGTGCGGCGGTTGTATGCGTCAAGTTGTGCCAAAAAGGCGACGCGGTCGCTGGGTGATCCCCTGTGCGCGGGATAGCGCGGGTTTGGCTCACCCACAACGTTGCGCCGAGAACGCGTCGAAGCTGTGCGGCGCGCTCGACCCCATGGGAATGGCAGTTGCCAAGCCGGCGCGAGCAGTCAAGACCGGGGGCGGAGCAGAGTGTGGGCACGCAACTTGCTCAGATCTGGCGCCTACGCCCTAAAGGTATTAAGATTAATAGATAATGCTTGGGCGAAGCTAACCCGGCCAGCAGGCCCTGACCGGCTCCGGTGCGGAAAGATGACCCGCCCCGTGCCACATTCGATCTGAGAAAGGAATTACCTCGTGAGCAAGTGCATCCTGCAAAAATCCCTATTTTCGGCCCTGGCCGCGACTGCGCTTGTGACGGCACTCCCCGCGGCCGCCGAGTCGGCATTCCAGACCGGTGGAGGCGCCCTCAGCGCCAGCGCCCGGGTCGACTTCACCATCGTTATTCCCAGGGTGCTGTACTTGCGCGTAGGCAGCGGCTCGGCCTATCCGGGCTCGCTGGGCACCGTCGGTACCATAGATCTGATCAGCTTTGCGCCTGCCGCCGGAGTGCTGGGAAACAGCACTCCCGTCGCGGGCACCGGTGGCGACCAAGGCGCAGGCGTGGTCACCGCAGCGGTGATCGGCAATGTCGGCCAGGTCACGCTCACGGCTACCTCGACCGGCGCAATGAATGACGGAGGCACCAACACCATCGACTACACCGAGATTGCCACGGCGGCCTCGGCACAAACCGGCGCCTACACGCTGCTGGCCGCGCCAGTACTGGCCAACGGCGCCAGCGGCCCGGTCACGGTACCGGCAAACGGGACCACCAAGGTGGTTACCGCCGATGCCAAGTGGACCTATAGCTACAAGAACACCACCATGCCGTCGTCTGGCACGTACGGCGGTGTCAACGTCAATAACGGCCGCATCACCTATACGGCAGCATCCCTCTAGAGTGCAATGGCCGTCGTTGCGATACGCCGACGGCTCGCCTGATCGACGGATCAACGTGCATCGGCAAGACGGTAGACGGAGGGGACAACGATCAGCGCCAGCAATGCTGGCGCTGATCATGTTTGGTTGGCCGAATGCGGTCCACGCCTTTACCGCAACCATCACCGCGGCCAATCCGCGCACGCTCTACCTCCAGGTAGGCGTCGGCGCCTTTACCGGTCAAGGCCAGAGCGGCGGTACGCCCGGCACCAACACCACCATCAATCAGGTTTCGGTGGCGGTGCCGTCCGCTCAGGTGACCACCGGTACGGCGCAGGCGATGAGTTCCAACTCGGGCGCCACAGCGTCCTTTTACGACGGCTTCGCCTTTTGCAACGTCGGCACGTTGTACGTCGGCGGCTACTATCGCTACAACAACAACGCCGCCGGCGCCGGTGCCACGCTGACCGCCACTTCGCCGGCCAATCTCACGAATGCGGATGGCGACACCATCCCCTTCACCCAAATCACCTGGACCAGTGCCGGCAATGGCGACACCGGTGCACAGCCCTTTCCCGCGGGCACTTTCGTCGGCGGTACCCAGACGTTGGGGACCATTGCGCGCAATCGCTGGTCGGAGAGTTGTCACAGCTTCAGTTACCTGAACGCCACGCTGCGCGCGGCGGGCACCTATTCGGGCCGTGTGACCTACACCTTGTCGGCGCCATGAGCTTCTGTCGACAACTCGTCTGGGCGGCGCTGGGATGGCTGGTCGCCAATGTGGCCGTAAGCGCGACCTATCGGGTCGACGATTCCGGGAGCCTGCCCCAGGACCTCAACATTCCGATGACCTGGGCATTGCCGGCGCCATCGCGGCAGGGTAATGCAAACGCTGACTCGATGATCGGGCAGGCGACCGTGGCCTTGCGGCTTAACCTTGCGCCCTGGGTTGGTCGACGCGGTCGGATTTATCTGGTGTTGCCCGAATCCCCGGCGGGGCGCGTTCGAGCGCAATGGCCCGGGCGTGGGCGCCTCCTCGAAGGCCGGGGCGAATCCGGACAGCGCGTACTGATATACGCCGGACTCATCGTCACGCCGCAGTTCGAGGAAACGCAAACCCTGCGATTGGCGATCGATGGCACCAATTTGCAGGGCGCCATGCGGCTGCAATTCAATTTTGAGATCGACGTCGACTGACATGCAGATTTCGCGCTTCTTGCTGCTCTGGGCCGTACTCGCACTGGGGGCCGGCAGCATGCCGGCAGCGGCCAGCGTGTTTGCGGCAATGGCGTCGCCGCCGCGGTTCGAGATCCAGGTCACCCCGGGAGTTCGTGGCAGCGAGATCATTGAGATCACCAATGGCGCACCCCTCGCGGCGCGCTATCGGATCTATACCAATGACTGGTCCATGGCCGCTGACGGCGGAGCCATATTTCATGACGCCTTGCAGCCTCGAAGTTGCCGGCCATGGGTGGCCCTACAACGCAAGGAAGTGACGATTCCGCCGGGCGGGCGTATCCGCTTTCGGTTCGAGGTGACGCCCCCGCCCGATGCACCCGTAGGCGAGTGCCGCTTTGCGGTCATGATCGAGGGCGACGACGAGAGCGGGACTACCGCGAATGGCGTGAAATTCCCCGTCTCCGGACGATTGGGCGTAATTGTTTACGCTCGCTTGGGCGACGCCAGACCCAGACTCGAGCTTGGTCGGGCAACCACCATCGATATCAACGGTCAGCGCGTCCCCGCGATCGAGGTGCGCAATAGCGGCAGCGCTCATGGACGGCTGAGCGGGTTTCTTTCGGGCACCGACGCCAAAGGGCGACGATTGGAGTTTGCTCCGGCCAACTTGCCGATCTTGCCCGATGATGTGCGCGCCATCGCGCTGACGCCCAGTCTCAACGGCAAGAACATTGCGGACCTTGCTTACCCTGTAACGATTCGCGGTTCGTTGGAGTGGGGGGATCAGCGCGAGCCCTTCGAGCAAAGTTTCAACTGACGACGTTGTGGAGGAACGGTGCCCATACTGGCGGCTGTGGCAACGCATGTTGTGGGTGTTGGCGACATGGTCGTTGCTGGCGCAAGCCGAGCCCACGGCGACAATCGATGTGATCGCCGATGCGCCGTACGTCGATCGACTGATCGATGGCGGCACCACGGCGATGGAAACATTCTATGGCGAAAGCTACGTGACGGATCCCAGCGGCCTGCCACGGTCGGCCCGCCTTGAACTGGTGGGCAGCTACCTGACGCACGGTGACCTGCGCCAGAACGAATCCGGCCTGTTGCTGGGTGGTCAATTGGCGACGGAAAACTACGGCACCCTCGCTCTCGAAGGCGCTTTGCGCGCGCAGGGAGGCAGCACCGCGACCCTCTGGCAACGCGGGCTGCCCTTCGATAACGGGTGGTGGGCCGACAATGGGCTCGGCGTACTCAACGCGCCCAGCATCGACGTCTTCCGCAACCAGCAGCGATTCTATTTGCCCACCTGGACATTGGGCGGCTTGAGCACTGAGTGGCGGGCACCGACCGGGGTTCAGCTTGTTGCCAGCGCCGGAACGCCCGGTTTGCTGACGGGTATTCGAGTGCCGGAATTCGAGCGCCTGGCGGGCACGACCTACACCCTGGGCGGCCAATGGTCGCCCAACGGATCACTTAACCTCGGCGCCCAGTTTGCCGCGGCCAACAATGCGACGGTAGGCATGACCAGCAACGCCAACGCGCCGCTGTTATCCAGCCAGACCTTGGTGGCCGGCGCGTCCTGGCGCACCACTGAGTTTTCGATTCAGGGCAACGTGGTCGCGGGCGGCACGGGCAAGTTCACTTCACAGGGTGGAGCATGGATTGATGCAGCGCTTGCCGGTCCGATGGGAGTACGCCATACCGCCGGCCTGTTTCGCATGGACCCCTTTCTGACCTGGGCCAACCAGGCCATTGCCAGCGACCTCCAGGGCGCCTACTACCGCGCAGCCTACCAGGATCAGCGCTGGAGCGCGGATGGCGGCATTGATGTCACACGCTCGGTGTCGAGGCAAGGCGAAGACATTGCCTTCGCCACGACAAACGTGCGCTACCAATATTCGCGCGATCTCGGTTTTGGTGGCGGAGGCAACTTTCGCCATACCGGTGACAATGCCGGGTCTGTGTTCTCCTACGTCGATCATGCACAGCCATGGATGACCGGGCATGTCCAAGTGGACCTGTCGCGCGATCGCAAGATCGATGACGCCCAACTCATCTACAGTCAAACTTGGTCGATGCCAGCCAATCTTCGGTTGGGCACGATGGTCGGCCTCGGCCGAACGGCGACGCGCCAAGCAGGTAGCGTCAAGCGCGTGACTGCAGGGGTTTTTGGTGGCGGGGACGTGGCCAACAACCTGGTGCTCGATGGCAACGTAAATTGGACGCACGGCGCCGGCGCGGTGGACGCCACTTCGCTGTATGCGAATATCGCCCTTGCCTGGCGTTTTGCTCCCAACTGGTCGCTGACGACAACGTATTACGCCAGCAACGCCAATAGCTGGACGCCACCGCTGATCCAATCACCGCTCGATCCACCTGCAGTGCTGTCGTCACTGCAGCGCGATCGCAGTTTATTCCTCTCCCTGCGCCATGATTTCGCCGCCGGTTCACCGTGGCGGCCAGTGAGCGGCGCCGTCGGTGGCGGGGCAGGTTCGGTGCATGGGTTGGTGTATCTCGACGGCAATGACAACGGTCACGTCGATGCCGGGGAACAGGGAGCGCCGAACCTAACCGTCGTGATCGACGGCCGTTTCTCCGTCCGCACCGATAGCCAGGGTCGGTTTGAGTTCCCCGCCGTCGGCCCCGGCCTGCATGTGCTGGTAGTCATGGAAGACAACCTACAGTTGCCCTGGGTGCTGAAAAACGAAGGCAAGGTTGAAATCCACGTCCGCGTCCGCGACGACACACGTGTCGAAATCCCCGCGCAGCGTCAACGTTGATTGCGGCAATCAGATCACTACTGACCGGTTAAATGACCTTGCCGAGCGGGAGAACAAGCACTGGCGCAGGTATCATTTCGTCACGCAAAGGCAGCCATTGAAGCGGCACGATGAAATAGCGCGCGGATGTTAGTGTAGGAGCGGTTTCAGCCGCGAATGCGGTGCCGCGCCAAAGGCATCGCGCCTGAAGGCGCTCCTACAGGAAACCAATTTCGCCTGCTCGATGCCGCCTCGACAATTCACACCAAAGGCATCACCATGAAAACCGCAGTGATCACCGGCATGACCGGCCAGGACGGCGCTTACCTTTGCGCCGAGCTGCTGGAAAAGGGCTACCGCGTCTACGGGGCATACCGGCGCACGAGTTCGGTCAACTTGTGGCGCGTCGAGGAGCTGGGCGTCGCGCAGCATCCGCAGCTGACGCTGATCGAGCACGACCTCACCGACCCCGGCTCGTCGTTGCGGTTGCTGGCCAAGGCCGAGCCGGACGAGGTCTACAACCTCGCCGCGCAGAGCTTCGTCGCGGTGTCGTTCGACCAGCCGCAGACGACGGCGCAGGCCACGGGCATCGGGGCGCTGAACCTGCTGGAGGCCATCCGCACCGTCAATCCGAATATCCGCTTCTACCAGGCGTCCACGTCGGAGATGTTCGGGCATGTGCAGGCGGTGCCGCAGACCGAGTCGACGCCGTTCTATCCGCGCAGCCCGTATGGGGTGGCGAAGCTGTTCGCGCACTGGACCACCATCAACTATCGCGAGGCCTACGGCATCTTCGCGGCCAGCGGCATCCTGTTCAACCACGAGTCGCCGCTGCGCGGGCGCGAGTTCGTCACGCGCAAGATCTCCGATTCGTTCGCCAAGATCCGCCTGGGCAAGCTCGACGTGCTGGAACTGGGCAACCTCGACGCCAAGCGCGACTGGGGCTTCGCGCGCGAATACGTCGACGGCATGTGGCGGATGCTGCAGACCGAGCGTGCCGACACCTACGTGCTGGCCACCGGCCGGACCGAGACGGTGCGCGATTTCGTGACCATGGCCGCGCGCGTCGGCGGGCTTCGACTGGTGTGGGAAGGACAGGGACAGAGTGAAACCGGCCGCTGCACGCGGACCGGAAAGGTGGTCGTCCGCGTGAATCCGGCGTTCTACCGGCCGGCGGAAGTCGACCAGTTGCAGGGCGACGCGTCGAAGGCGCGGCGGGACCTGGGCTGGGCGCCCACCACCACGCTCGAGGAACTCTGCACGTCGATGGTCGAAGCGGACATCCGGCGCAATGAACGCGGCGTCTCGTACTGAGGGCAGGCGGCGCGCCCTGATCACCGGCATCGCCGGCTTCACGGGGCGCTATCTCGCGGCGGAACTCGCCGCCGCCGGGTACGAGGTGTTCGGCACCGTGCAGGCGCAGGACGTCGGCGGCGCGGGGTACCTGGCCTGCGAACTGCTCGATGTCGAACGGGTGCGTACCGTCGTGGCCGACGTGCAGCCCGACGTGGTTGCCCATCTGGCGGCGGTGTCGTTCGTCGGCCACGGCGACTTCCGCGAGGTCTACGACACCAACATCGTCGGCACGCTCAACCTGCTGCACGCGCTCGAGCAGCTGGCCGCGCCGCCGTCCGTGGTGCTGCTGGCGAGCAGCGCCAACATCTACGGCAATGCCGCTGTCGACCCCATCGGCGAAGCGGTTCCGCCGGCGCCGGCCAACGACTACGCGGTGAGCAAGCTGGCGATGGAACACGCGGCGCGACTGCGCTCGGGACGGCTGCCGATCGTGATCGTCCGCCCGTTCAACTACACCGGCATCGGCCAGGCGCCGCACTTCCTGCTGCCGAAGATCGTCGACCACTTTCGCCGCGGCGACCGGCGTATCGAGCTGGGCAACATCGACGTCGCGCGGGACTTTTCCGACGTGCGCGACGTCGTCGACATCTATCGCCGATTGATCGAGTGCGCACCGCCGGGGGCGCTGGTCAACGTGTGCTCGGGCGTTGCGTGGACATTGTCCGACGTGCTGGCGCTGATGGCGGAGATCGCCGGCTATCGAATCGACGTCACCGTCAACCCCGCGTTCGTCCGCGCGAACGAAGTGCGTCGTCTGGCGGGCGACACGTCGCGGCTGCAGCAGTTGATCGGGCCGCTGGAGCGCAGATCATTGGCTGCGACGTTGCGGTGGATGTACGAGGGGTGAGGTCGGCCACGGCGCCGCTGGTCGGTGCTGCCGGCCATTTCTTAAAGCGGCTGAACCGCAATCCGGAGGCCCATGGCCTTCAATATCGCGGACAGACTTCTCAGCTCCGGATTGCCCCGTTGTGAAAGCGTTCGGTAAAGGGTGGTCGCGTTGAGATCGGCCGCCTCGGCAACCCCGGCGACACCACCAAACGCACCTGCCATGCGCCGAAGTGCAACAAGCAACTCATCCTGGTCGCCGTCTTCAAGCACTTGGTTGAGATATTCGGCAGCAAATTCCGGATCGTCGCGGAAACTCTCCATAGTTGCCTCTTCATGAGATCGAGTGCCCATCATCGATACCATCGCTGAATTCTTTTCCAGTAATCGATAGCAAGTTTGCCAACGCTATCGTCGATTCGGCACGAAAGTGCCTGAACTGCTCCGAGGCACCACCGGTTGTCAGGCCGCCCGGTTCGTCACCAGAACGCCTCGGCCGTCACCTGCCCCGGTGCCCGGCGGCGGTGCCGCCTCATTCCGCGCTCGGCCAGCACGCGCTGGGCGTCCTCGACCATCGCCGGGTTGCCGCAGATCATCACCTGCGACGTCGCCACCGTGAGCGTCGATCCGGCGCTCGCCTCGATCCGACCGTCGGCAAGCGCGGCCGGGATCCGTCCGGCCACCGTGCCGGGAAGCGTTTCGCGGCTCAGCATCGAGACCAGCGCGAACGCACCGGGGTGCGCGCTGCCGATCGCCGCGAGTTCCTCCCGGTAGGTGAGCTCGACGGCCCGGCGCACGGCGTGGACGAGCACGATGCGCCCGAATCGCTGCCAGGGCTCGATGGTGCGCAGGATCGACAGGAACGGCGCGATGCCGGTGCCGGTCGACAGGCACCACAGCACCTCCGCGGAGGGTACCTCGGCGACGGTAAAGAAGCCGTTCGCGCTGCGCAGCAGCCAGAGCGGGTCGCCTGCCTGCAGCATCGCAAGTCGCGGGGACAGCGGACCTTCCGGCACCGTCACGATGTAGAAATCGTGCGGCGAACTGTCGGGCGGATTGGCAAACGAGTACGGTCGCCCGATCATTTCCTCGGCGCTGCCCGGAGGCGCCGGCAGCGCGAGGCGGGCAAACTGGCCGGCCGTAAATCTCACCTCGGGCGCCTCGACCTGCAGCGAAAAGAGGTTGTCGGTCCATTGCCGGCGGCCGGCGACCGTCCCTTGAACCCATTTGCTCATCGACCGTTTCCCCACTGTCGTGACGCGGACGAACACGTCGGCACCGATCGCCGTCGTGGTTCCGGACGTGCCGCAGAGGCAGCGCGGGCGAAGGCACAGCGACAAAGCGAACGCGCCTGTCCCATTCTACGTGACGGGCACGCGTGCGCCGCATTCGGTCGGCATCGCTTCCGGGCTTGGTAAAATCGCGGCCATGGCACGGCGCGTCGCCCCCTGCTCCGCCCTCCGCTCCGGTTCGCGCGTCTACCTGCGCAGTCCGTGCCGCGCCGATGCCGGCGCCTTCATCGCCGCTGCGCAGGCCAGCCGCAAGCTCCACGGTCGCTGGGCGCAGCCGCCGTCCACCGCACCGGCGTTCGATCTCTATGCCGCCCGCTTCGGCAAGCGGATCGATGCGATCGAGAAGATGCAGCACGTCGGGCTGCTGCTCTTCCGCGCCGACGATCACGCGCTGGTGGGGGCATTCAATTTCGGCGACATCACGCGCGGGGCACTGCAGAGCGCGTATCTCGGCTATTTCGCGTTCGCGCCGCACGCGGGGGCGGGCTATATGACCGAGGGCATCGAACTCGCGCTGGACTTCGCGTTCCGCACGCTGAAGCTGCATCGCGTCGAAGTCAACGTTCAGCCCACCAATGCCCGCTCGCTGGCGCTTGCCGCGCGGGCGGGATTCAGGCACGAAGGCTACTCGCCGCGCTATCTCCGGATCGCCGGGCGGTGGCGCGACCACATCCGCTGCGCCCTGCTGGCCGAAGACTGGCGCCTTGCGCGGCGCGCCCGCAGAGGATGAAACACGTCGCCCGCACCCTGCTGGTCGATCTCGACGGCACGCTGACCGACAACTTCGTCGGCATCTCACGGTCGATTGCCCACGCACTCGCCGCCATGGGCGCGCCGATCGACGATCTCGATTCGCTGCGGCACTGCGTCGGCCCGCCGTTGCGCCGCTCGTTCGCCGGACTGCTGGACAATCCGGACGCTGCGGCGATCGAGCGGGCGATCGCCTTCTACCGCGAGCGCTTCGGCGCGTTGGGCTGGGCCGAGAACACCGTCTACGAAGGCGCGGTCGAGACCGTCGCGACGCTCGCCGCGCGGGGCCACGTCCTCCACCTGTGCACGTCCAAGCCGCAGCCCTATGCAGAGCGGATCGTCGAGCGTTTCGGCTTCGCGCGACACTTCGCCGGGGTCTATGGCGCCGACCTCGCGGGCACGCTCGACGACAAGTCGAAACTCGTCGCCCACCTGCTGTCGCGCGAGGGCCTTGTCGCGAGCGAATGCGCGATGATCGGCGACCGCGAGCACGACATTCGCGCCGCGCGCGACAACGGCGTGGTCGCGATCGGCGTGCTCTGGGGTTACGGATCGCGCGCCGAACTCGAGGCGGCGGGCGCCGACGCGGTCGTCGAGTCCCCCGCGGCGCTGATCGACGCCATTGCCGGGCTGGACCCCCGCGACTGACGATCAGAGGTCGGTGTGCAGGTAGATCCGCCCGTGATCGACGGGCGCGGCCACCAGGCGTTCGACAATCCTCACCGCAACCGCCGCCGGATCCTTCAGCACGCCGCTGTCCTTGAAGCCGCGAAACATCGCCGCGCTGGGAAAGACCGCGGGGTCCTGCTCGCGCAGCAGCGCCTGCATTCCGGTGTCGAAAATGCCGGGGCGCAGCGCGATGCAGCGGAAACGCGGCGACGCGTGGTCGGAGGCGATCGCCCGCGTCAGCATCTCCAGCGCCGCCTTGGACATGCAATACACCGCGCTGCCCGGAATGACCGTCTGCGCCGCGCCGGAAGAGATGTTGATGATCCTGCGCTCCAGCCGCTCGTCGAAACGCCTCAGGAACAGGCCGGCGAGTGCCAACGGCGCGGTGACGTTGATCGCGTACGCCGCCTGCGCCGCATCGACATCCAGGTGGCCGGTGACGCCGAGGGGCGTGGCCACCGCCGCGCAGTTGATCAGCGTGACCGCGGAAAGGGGCAGCGCCGCCAGCTCGTGCAGCGCCGGCTCGACCGCAGACGCGATCGCGGACGGCTGCGCGAGATCGCAGGCCGCGAACCGGTAGCGTTCGCCGCGAAGGCGCGGGCTCGAATTCCGCCCGACTCCGAGCACGTGCGCACTGCGGGCGAGAAGCGCCGCCGCCAGTGCTTCACCCAATCCCCGCGACACCCCGGTGACGATCGCTGCATGCATGATTTCCTGCCCTTCACTTGTTACGGCGACGTGCGGCGAGCATTCCGCCGATGTTCGCCAGCAGCAACAATGCGGGCTGCCACGCTTTTCGCGCGAGTCTGGACGTTGTGGCCGCTAAGGCGGCCGAAACCGCCGGCACGGTGATCAGCGCCCGCCGGAGACCGACATGACGACGACGACGGCGATGAAAATCGCCAGCACCAGCAACGCGATCTTCCACGGGCTCTTCGGATACTCGCCCTGTATCGCGCCGGTGACGCCATTGATCACGCACTGGAACGCCTTGTGGCCGTAGGTGTAGGACAGCAGCCACACCGGCGCCAGGATGTGCTTGAACGTCTGACCCGAATAGTCGGCGCGGACGGCGAGGTTGCGGTAGGTGTCGCCGGGGATCTCGCGCGCGCACAGCAGCTGCAGCTTCTGGTCCATCACCTCGCGCGCATGCTGTGCCGCGGCCACGAGGTCGATCTGGTAGCGCTCGACCACCCAGCCGGCGACGTAGCCGGCGTCGTAGGGCTTCAGCGCGGCGGTCGGAAACGGCTCGATGCCGCGCAGCAGCGCCGGGTGAATCCCGACCGATGCGCAGACGAGATCGTCGTCGAAAAAATGCCGGAGCCTGCCTGCAGCCGGTTCCCAGCGTACGTTGCGCACCTGGCGCGTGCGGGTCTGGCCGTTCTGCGTGTACGTCTCGGTGGTGTAGTAATAATGGCCCGCCTCCGCCGTCCACGCGGCGTCGACGTGCGCGTCGAACGTCCAGTACGGCAGGTAGATGCCGCGCACGGTGTCGGTCAGCGCCCGCTTCTTGAGCGCGTTCGGCGCCAGCCACAACTTGCCGTACCACGCGCGGATGCGATCGCGGGCCTGCGGCTCGCTGACCGTGAACGGAAGCACGGTCTCGGGACGGAACGCGGGCTTTTCCTCTTCGTAGGCGACGAGTTGCGCGGAACCGCAAAACTCGCAGTTCTGTGCCTGCCGTTTGGGATCGAGCACCGAAATCGCCTGGCAGCTGCGACATTTGACCTGCCGCTTTTCCGCCTGCCATCCCCGCTGGTCGTCGCCGATGCCGCGCAATGCGGCGACGAGATCGTGCTCGACGACTGTGCCGTCGGCGGCAAGCGTGGCCGGGGACTCGGTGCCGCAGAACGGGCAGACGAGCTTCTGCCGGGCGGGATTCCAGTTGGCTTCGCCGCCGCAGGCCGGACAGGCGAACTTGGACAGCGCGACGGTTTCGGTCACGAGCGGCGCACGCCGGTCAGTAGCGGGTCAGGATTTGAGGAAGGTGTCGACCGCGGCGCGGGTGATCCGCCACTGGGTGCCGATGCGCTTGCCCTTGAGGTCGCCCGATTCGAGGCTCGCCATCACGTCGGTCTCGGCGACGCCGAGCAACTGCGCCACCTGCACCGGCGTGAGCAGGTCCGGCGCTCCCCCGCCGGCAGCGGCGGGTGGCGGCGGGGCGATTCCCGGCGTGCCCTGCGCCATCAGGCCGCCGGTCTGGTTCATCATCTGCTGCGCCATCGCCATGCCGACGGCCATTTCGGCCGCCATGCCGCCCGCGCCCGCGCCGCCTTTTTCCATCCCCTGCGCCATCTGGAACTTGACGTAGTCGTTGAGGTTGCCCACCGCAGCCATGCTGGAGCGCTTGTCGATCGCCTGCTCGACCTCCGGCGGAACCGAGACGTTCTCGACGACGAACGACGTCATCGTCAGTCCGTACTTGTCGGCGAGGATCGGGTTGATGATCGGCAGCAGCGCTTCGCCGAGTTCCGCGTAGCGCGACGCGACGTCGAGCGCGGGGATCTTCGACTCGGCCAGCGCGTCCGAGAACACGCTGACCAGGCGCGAGCGCATGGTGTCGGCGAACTCGTCGAGCCGGAAATGATTGTCGGTGCCCGCGACTTCCTTCAGGAACTTCTTCACGTCGGAGATGCGGAAGTCGTAGGTGCCGTAAGCGCGCAGCCGCACGATGCCGAAATCCTGGTCGCGCATCATCACCGGGTTGGCCGTGCCCCACTTGTTGCCGGGGAACACGCGCGTGACGATGTAGTAGACGTCGGCCTTGAACGGGCTCTCCAGCGCGTATTTCCAGCTCTTGAGGTTGGTCAGGATCGGAATGTTGTCGGTGGTGAGCGTGTGCTTGCCGGGGCCGAAGGTGTCGCCGAACTCGCCCAGATAGACGAACTGCACCGCCTGCGATTCGCGGACGATCAGCTGCGCGCCGTTCTTGATCTCCTTGTCCTCGTCCGGAAAGCGGAACGACAGCGTGTCGCGCGAGTCGTCGGTCCACTCGATGATGTCGACGAACTGCTTTTTCAGGAAATCGATGATCGCCATGCCGGATTCCTTTCGCTTGCTGGATGCGCGCCGTGAAGGTCGGCAGTGCGCTATTTCTTTTGCGCCGCGGGCTTTTTCGCCTCGGCTTCGGCCTGCTTGAGTTGCGCTTCTATCTGCGCCGCCGGCAACGCGCCCGGGACCAGCGAGCCGTCGGCGAAGACCAGCGTCGGCGTCGCGGAGACGCGCAGCTTCGCCCCCAGCTCGGCGGTCGCGCTGACGGGATTGTCGCAATCGCCCGCGTTGTCGGGCAGCTTGCCCGACGCGAAGAAGTCCTCCCACGCCTTCAGCCTGTCCGGTGCGCACCAGATCTTCCGGGACTTGCGCGCCGCATCCGGATGCAGCTGGTCGATCGGATAGAGGAAGGTGTAGATCGTGACGTTGTCGACGGCCTTGAGGTCGTTCTCGAGGCGAGCGCAGAACGGGCAGTCGGCGTCGGAAAAGACCGCCAGCTTGCGCTCGCCGGTGCCTTTGACCTTCTTGATTGCCAGCTCGAGCGGCAGGCTCGAGAACGCGATGCGGTTCAATTCGCGTTGGCGCGCCTCGGTGAGATTGCGCTTGGTCTCGGTGTCGTAGACCGAACCCACCAGCACGTAGGTGGCCTTGGAATCGGTGTAGACCATCTGGTCGTCGACCTGCACCTCGTAGAGCCCGAAGTACGGCGTCTTGGTGATGCCGCGGATGCCCGCGCCCGGAAACTTCTGTTCCATGGTCTTCTTGAGCGCCGCGATCGCCGCATCGCCGCCCGCCGGCTGCGCCGCAGCGGGCTTGGTCGCCGTTTGCGCACTGGCCGAAGAGATCGTCAGCAGGATCCCGCTCGCGGTCGCGAGCGCGGCAGCACGAAGGGCGATGCGCAGTTGTTTCAGGGTCATGCAGTTCTCCAGAGGATTGCGGCGCGAGGAGTTTAGCGCAATGCCGATCGCACGAGCAGCCGCTTGGCGGGCGCCACGCGCTCCACGGCGGCCATGCCCAGGTTGCGCGCCATCTTGGCCCACGGCGTGGTGTCGCCAAACAGCCGTGCGAGGCTGTCGGTCACCGCCTGCATCGCAAGCACCGGCTCGGCCCGGCGGCGCGCATGACGGGACAGCAGCATCGGCGCGCCCGGATCCGGCACCGGACCCCGTTCGCGCAGCACCGTCGCCAGCGCCTCGGCATCGCCGAATCCGAGGTTGACGCCCTGCCCGGCCAACGGATGCACGCCGTGTGCCGCATCGCCGACCAGCACCATCCGATGCGCGATCACCGACTGCGGCCGCATGAACTGCAACGGGAAACCGGCGGCCGGCGTAATGCAGGCGAGATCGCCGAGCGCCTGCCGCCCCGCGGAAGCCACACGCGTTGCGAGGCTGGCGGGATCGAGCGCGAGCAGTTCGTTCGCCAATGGCTCCGGTGCCGACCAGACCATCGACACGCGCCGGCCCGGCAACGGCAGCCAGGCCAGGATGCTGCCGTCAGGGCGAAACCACTGGTGCGCCCGTCCGTGGTGGGCACGCTCGCACCGGAAATTGGCGACCACGCCGGTCTGGCCATAGGGTCGCGGAGCAGCGTCGATGCCCGCAGCCTTGCGCACGCAGGAGCGCAGCCCGTCGGCGCCGACCACCAGCCGGGCGGCGATCCGGCTGCCGTCGGTGCGCGTCAGCACGCCTGCCTCAGCCGTCCACTCGATCGCATCGAAGGTGCAGGGCGCGACGATGTCGACACCCGCCGCATGCACCTGCGGCAGCAGCGCGGACTTGAGCGCGCGCTCCTCGACGATCCACGCCAGCGCCCGGACGCCGCTCTCGTATGCCGACAAATTGAGCACGGCGCCGTCGTCGCCGGCAACACGCATCGCTTCGACGGCGGCGGTGCGCTCGCAGTCCAGCGCCTGCCACGCCCCCAGCGAGCGCAGGAACGCAGCGCTTCCGGGGCTGATCGCGTAGACGCGCACGTCCCACGTCGCGGGATCGGGATCCGGCGCGCACGGTGGAGCACGATCGGCCAGCACGACGTCGAGGCCGGCGCGGGCGAGCGCGGGCGCGAGCGCCAGGCCCACGAGCCCGGCACCCGCGACCAGCACGTCGCAATGCCGTACCGTCGCGGCACCCGCGTCGTTCAAGATTCCAGCACTTCGATCACGTGGTTCTGGTTGGTGTAGATGCAAAGATCACCCGCGATGGTCAACGCCTCTTTGACGATCGCAGCCGCCGGCAGTTCGCTGTGCAGGAGCAACGCGCGCGCCGCCGCCTGCGCATAGGCGCCGCCGGAGCCGATGGCGACGATGCCGTGCTCCGGCTCCAGGACGTCGCCGGTGCCGGTGATGATCAGCGACGCCGTGGCGTCGGCAATCGCGAGCATGGCTTCGAGGCGGCGCAGGATTCGATCGGAGCGCCAATCCTTGGCCAGTTCGACGGCAGCGCGGGTGAGATGCCCCTGGTGCTTGTCGAGCTTGGCTTCGAAGCGCTCGAACAGCGTGAACGCGTCGGCGGTCGCCCCGGCGAAACCCGCCAGCACGCGATCGTTGTGCAGACGGCGCACCTTGCGCGCTGTCGCCTTGACGACGATGTTGCCGAGCGTCACCTGGCCGTCGCCGCCGAGCGCAACCGCGCCGCCGCGCCGTACCGAGAGGATCGTGGTGCCGTGAAAGGATTCCACGCTAGTCCTTCTTTACGAAATGGCGGGGCGAAATGCCGAGCAGCAGCAGCAGCACGCGGATGATCGGCGAGACGCCGATGATCTGCACCGACTTGCGCTGCGCCTCCACCGCGGTGACTGCGTTGAGCAGAGCGCCGGCGCCTACGAAATCGATGCGGTCGACGCCGGTCATGTCGACGGGAACCATCGTGCGCCCGCGCGCGAACTCCAGCAGCGTCGCGAGTTGCGGCGAAGTCGACCCCAGCATCGTGCCGGACCATTGCAGCACTTCGCCCTCCGGTGCCGTCCCGCTGTCGGCGACCTTGGCCGCGTCGATCGTCGCCGCCTCCGCGCCGGCGTTGCCAACGGCGGCGGTGGAGGGCGGAGGCTCCCAGGAAGGCGGCGAGAGCTCGAACGCAACGGCGAATTCGATCGCCCGATCCTCGAACGCCATCCGGTCGTTCTGCCACTGCAATAACTCGAGCGACAGCAGCCACGCGCTCTCGCCGCCCTCGCGACCGAGACGCACTGCCTTTTCCAGCGCCGGCCGCAGCGTTGCCGCGTGCTGAATCTCGAGGGAGAACCGGGCGCGTCGCGCCATACCCAGGGCGTCGGCCAGCAGTCGCGCACCGGCCTCGTCGAAACCGATGACCTTGGAGAGATCGAGCCGTGCCTTGGGGATCTCCTTGGCCACGGCGCGGCGTATGGCGTCGATCTGGAGCGCATGGCCCGTCCCGAGCTTGCCGGAGAGGGCGATGTACCCGCCGGGGACGGCGCGTGGCCCGGTCGCCAGCACCGCGTGGCTTTCCCACGCCGGCGCGCTGCGCTCGAACTGCACCGCAAAGAGCATTGCCACGCGATCGAACGCCGGGCGGTCTCCCGCGCGCTGCAGCAGGTCGAACAACGCGAGCCACGCGAGCGGCGAGGTGCGCGCGTCGTGGTCGGCCTGCACCGCATGTTCGAGGGTCGCGCGCGCGATGTCCGCCTTGCCGCTCGCGTAGAGGAGCGCGGCATTCTCCAGCGCCTCGCACAAGCCGGGATTCGCCGCCGCGACCTCGAAGGCTGGCTGCCCGGGCGATGCCCACTCGATCATGCTGACGTCGCCGACGGTCACGCCCTCGGGCACCGGCTCCGCGGGGCGCCGGTCCGCAACAGCCCCTGCCTTGCCCACGAGATGCGCGGCCACGGCGTGTGCCGACGCCTGCGGCGCAGGCGCCGACGCTGCGAGCCGCACATCCGGTCGAACCGGTGCTGGCTTCTTGGGCGCAGATCTGGAAAAGAAACCCATCGCGAGCGGGATTGTGGGGAGCAGACTCCCGCCGGGCGGCGTCACGCGCGCAAAGCGCGGCGCAATGCCGGGGCGGGTTGTCGATTATGTTCCCGTCATAGACGGATCACAAGAGACGCCACGGTGTTCCGCCGTCGGCTGAGGCAGACGGCGTTCGCAGCCGAACGCCGCAGGTCCGGGACACGCGAATGACGCGGCCCTGCCCGGGATCGCAACGATTCCGGCGACAGGGCCGTCCTGGGGAATGCCGGCGCGGGTCAACCCGACGCGCGTCGGGGAAACACGGCCCGGCGCGGCGGCTGTCTTCAGGCCTTGGCCAGATTCTCGGCGGCGAAGTCCCAGTTCAGCAGCTTGTCGATCAGCGCATTGACGTAGTCGGCGCGCTTGTTCTGATAGTCGAGATAGTAGGCGTGTTCCCACACGTCGATCGTCAGCAGCGGCTTCTGGCCCTTGGTGAACGGTACTTCGGCGTTGCCGGTCTTGACGATCTTGAGCTTGCCGCCATCGACGACCAGCCAGCCCCAGCCGGATCCGAACTGCGAGACGGTGGCGGCGGCGAACTCCTTGCGGAAGTTGTCGTAGCCGCCCAGGTCGCTGTCGATCATCTGGGCCAGCTTGCCGGTGGGCTTGCCGCCGCCGTTGGGCTTGAGGCTGTTCCAGTAGAACGTATGGTTCCAGATCTGCGCCGCGTTGTTGAAGATCGCGGCCTGGTCTGCCTTGCCGGCGGCGTCGGCGATGATCTTCTCCAACGCCGCGCCTTCGCTGGCCGTGCCCTTGACCAGATTGTTCAGGTTGTCGACGTACGTCTTGTGGTGCTTGCCGTAGTGAAAGCCCAGGGTGTTGGCCGAGATGATCGGGGCCAATGCGGTGTCGGCGTAGGGAAGTTGCGGAAGCGTGAACATGGGGGTCTGGCTCCTGGCGAGGGTGGGAAAACCTGCAACGAAAACCGTTGCAGTGGCCGCGATCGCCTTCGGGGCATCGCGACGCGACGACGGCGAATTCGAAATGGGGGCTTTCTCCGCGAAAGCAAGCGGGGGAAAGCGGGTGCTGCAGCCGCGCGAGCCTGAAGTGGCGGTGCGGAACTCAGTCGCCAAACATCTTCTGCACGCGTTCGCGGCGCTCCTGCGCCTCGAGCGAAAGCGTGGCCGTCGGCCGCGCGAGCAGGCGGGGGATGCCGATGGGATCGCCGGTCTCCTCGCAGTAGCCGTAGCTGCCGTCGTCGAGCTGCTTGATCGACTTCTCGACCTTCTTCAGCAGCTTGCGCTCCCGGTCGCGCGTGCGCAATTCGAGCGTGTACTCTTCTTCGAGGGTGGCGCGATCCGACGGATCGGTCGTGACCTCGTTCTCGCGCAGATGCTCGCCGGTATTGTCGGCGTTGCGCAGAATCTGATCGCGGATGTCAGTGAGCCGCTGGCGAAAAAACGCCAGCTGCGCTTCGTTCATGTAGTCTTTCTCCGGCGCCTTGAGGAGATCCTCTTCGGTAAGAACCTTCGGCTTCTTGGCGACGGTGGCGGATGCTTGCTTGGCTGCCATGCTGACCTCTGTGACCTCTGGTGACGACTTCTGCCTGCTGCCGTAAACGGCTGTTGCCATGACGCTTCGGCGCCGCACCTGCCGGCAGGACGCGCCTCTGGCGAAGCGCGCGATTATAGCTCGGTCTGCGCCGGTCGGGCCATCCTTTCGTCCGCCGGCGAGGCGGTTGCGTATAATCCTGAAAAAGCAAGGATTTTTCATGACCGTTGACGAACTGCACCTTATCCGTCCCGACGACTGGCACCTCCACCTGCGCGATGGCTCGACGCTCGACGCGGTGATCGGCGCGACGGCGCGCGTTTTCGCGCGCGCGATCGTCATGCCGAACCTGAAGCCGCCGGTGACGACCACCGCGCTGGCGCAGGCCTACCGCGAACGCATCAACGCGGCGCTGCCGCCCGGGGCGTCGTTCACCCCGTTGATGACGCTCTATCTCACCGACAACACCGACGCCGGAGAAATCGCCCGCGCGAAGGCATCGGGATTCATCCACGCCGTCAAGTACTACCCGGCCGGCGCCACGACCAACTCCGACTCCGGCGTCACCGACCTCAGCCGCGCCTATCCCGCGCTCGAGGCGATGGAAAAGCACGGCCTCGTACTGTCGCTGCACGGCGAAGTCACCGACGCGGACGTGGACATGTTCGATCGCGAGCGCGTCTTCGTCGACCGGTTGCTGTCGCGCATCGTGCGCGACTTCCCGGGGCTCAGGATCGTGCTCGAACACGCCACCACCCGCGAGGCCGTGGATTTCGTCGCCGCGGCGCCGTCGCGCGTCGGGGCGACGATCACTCCGCAGCACCTCCTTTGGTCGCGGAATGCCCTGTTCGTCGGTGGCCTGCGCCCGCATTTCTTCTGCATGCCGATCCTGAAGCGCGAGGCCCACCGCGAAGCACTGCTGCGCGCCGCGACTTCCGGCAGCCCGAAATTCTTTCTCGGCACCGACAGCGCGCCCCACGCGAAGCACACCAAGGAGCAGGACTGCGGCTGCGCCGGATGCTACTCGGCGCACGCGGCCATCGAGCTGTACGCCGAAGCCTTCGAATCGGCCGGCGCGCTGGACCGCCTCGAAGGCTTCGCGAGCTTCCACGGCGCGGATTTCTACGGGCTTCCCCGCAACACCACGACGATCCGGCTGGTGCGTGCGCCCTGGACCGTTCCTGCCGAGTACCCGATGGGCGAGCATGCGGTGGTCCCGTTGCGTGCCGGGGGAAGCCTGCAATGGCGCGTCAGCGATCCACCGCCGGCCCCTGTGTCTGCCGCGTCGATGCTATCCTAGGCACCGAAGCCAGCCAGACCGTCGCCGCTCTCGTTTACGAGGGGGGAGGAAAGTCCGGGCTCCACAGAGCAGGATGCCGGGTAACGCCCGGACGCTATAAGTCGCCGCTCGCGCGGATGACGAAGGCGAGGAACAGGGCCACAGAGACGAGTCGCCCGGGCGAACGCCCGGGCGGGTGAAACGCGGCAACCTCCATCCGGAGCAACACCAAGTAGGCGGACATCGACGCTGCTCGCGTAAGTCCGCGGGTAGGTGGCTTGAGCCCGCCGGCAACGACGGGTCTAGAGGAATGACGGTCATAGCGCGCGCAAGCGTGCCGTAACAGAACCCGGCTTATCGGCTGACTTCGACTTTTCAATGGGGGACAGACCACGAATTGCCCTGTGGCAATTCGTGGTCTGTCCCCTTCCCGCGGTCAGTCCTCGGACGCCCCGACGGCCACCGTCGAATATCCGCAATCGGCATAGCAGATCTCGCCGGTGATCGCGCTGGCGAGATCCGACAGCAGGAACGCCGCAACGTTGCCGATCTCGTCGATGGTGACGTTGCGATGCAGCGGCGCCGCACGCTCGAAACGCGAGAGCAGCTTGCCGAAATTGCCGATCCCAGCGGCGGCCAGCGTCTTGATCGGACCGGCCGAGATGCCGTTGACGCGAATGCCCTCGGGACCCAGGCACGCGGCCAGGTAGCGGACATTCGACTCGAGGCTGGCCTTGGCGAGCCCCATGACGTTGTAGTTCGGCACCGAGCGAACGCCGCCCAGATAGGACAAGGTCACCAATGATCCCGGGCGACCTGCCATCAGCGGCCGGGCGCCCTTGGCCAATGCCGCGAAGCTGTAGGAACTGATGTCGTGCGCGACGGCGAAGGCCTCGCGCGACAGCGTATCGAGGTAATCGCCTCCCAGCGACTCGCGCGGGGCATAGGCGATCGAGTGCAGCAGGCCGTCCATCCCGCCCCACTCGGTGCGAAGCGAGGCAAACAGCGCGTCGATGTCCTCGTCGCGGCTGACGTCGCAACGCAATATCGGGCAGGATCCGAACTCTCCGGCAAGCTTGACGACGCGATCCCTGAGTTCGTCGTTGACGTAGGTGAAGGCCAGCGTCGCACCCTCGCGCTGGCACGCCCTGGCGACGCCATAGGCGATCGACCGGCTCGACAGCACACCGGTGATCAGTATCTTGCGGTCGGCGAGAAAACCCATCGTTGCTCCAGGATGCATAGTGACCGCGCGGCGGTCGTCAGAAGAGATTGAGGAGGCTCGAAGCCGGGACGATGACGCCGCAGGCGAGGCGGTCGTTGGGCCGTCCGGGCTCGGCTTCGAGCGTCCCGGTCCTGCCACGGTGAATCACGACGGCACGCCCGGCGACTCCGGCGGGGCCGTCGATGGCGAGCCCGGCGACGCGCTGCACCAGCGAGGCCTGGCCGTCGTTGCCGATGTAGAACTCGATCACCGTCGGCCCGCTTGCGCCGGGCGCCACCCAAGGCGGACCGGCCGAGAAGGCGTTGGGCGATGTGCAGTTGCCGGTGGTGTGGATCACCATCCGATGGTCGCCCGCGTCGACGCTGTACAGGAAGATCGACGCCGTCACTCCGTTCGACGCCGGCGAAAAGCGCACGTTTCCCTTGGCGGCGCTGCCACCGCTCTGGCCCAGCCGTGCCTCGACCGTCGGGGAGCGGGCGGGCGCGGGGCTGCCGGAAGTCCCGCGGTCGCCGGTCGACGCGCAGCCGCCCGACACCAGCACCGCAACGGCCACGATCCCCGCATACCCGGCAGCGGCGCGCCCTGAATCGGTCCGCGCCCCGGCACTCCGTCGCGTTCGGCGTGACCATCGGACGTTCATTCGGTCTCCTGAAATCTTGCGTGCAGTGCGCCGAGCAGGCCCTCCAATTCGCATTGCAGCGCGGCAATCATAATCGATGCGGGGTCCCGCCGCCAAAAACCGCATTGCAATCGATCCCGCATGGCTATAATTCGCCGACCGCCCATGTCCGTGCACTCATGGCATTCGATGTCGATCCGCGCCGGCCGGAAGAAAAGCCAAGACGCCCCGGGAGGAGATTCATATGCAAGCGATGCAGATTCACGGCGGTCCGTTCGGCCGCCGGCGTCCGATGGTCGATAACTGCCCGCGCTCGCCGCGCTGATGACGCCGGCCTGCTTGCCGCGTGCCTGGGCGCCACGGTGGCGAATCCAGACTGATTGTGCATCGGGGTCTGCACCTCAGCCGTGCACGATGCGACGTGAACGCAGCGTGTCGGGGTTGCATATGGAAGCAAAGGAGGCCGCATGCAATTGATGCTCGAGCGCATCGAACAGCGTTTGGGTGCGCAAGTGCACCTGTACCCGCTGGATCTGACGCTGGTACCCCTGGCAGTGACCGTGCTGCTGGGCGCCACCCAAGCCGGCAAGACAACGCTGATGCGCGTGATGGCCGGATTGGATGCCCCGAGCAGAGGTCGCGTGCTGGCCGATGGAAAGGACGTGACCGGCCTGCCGGTGCGCGAACGCAACGTGGCGATGGTCTACCAGCAGTTCATCAACTACCCGTCGATGACGGTGGCCGACAACATCGCATCGCCATTGAAGCTGCGGCGCGAGGCGAATATCGGCGCGCGGGTCAATGAACTGGCGTCCAGGCTGCACATCGAGCCTTTCCTGCAGCGCCTGCCGGCAGAACTGTCGGGCGGGCAGCAGCAACGGGTCGCACTGGCCCGTGCGCTGGCCAAGAAGGCGCCGCTGATGCTGTTGGACGAGCCCCTGGTGAACCTGGATTACAAGCTGCGCGAAGAGCTGCGCGAGGAGTTGTCGCAGCTCTTCGCCACCGGCGAGTCCACCGTCGTCTACGCCACCACCGAACCCACCGAGGCGCTGCTGCTTGGCGGCTACACCGCGGTGATGGGCGCGGGCGAGTTGCTTCAGTACGGACCGACGACCGAGGTTTTTCACCGGCCGAAGTCGATCAGCGTCGCGCGCGCATTCAGCGACCCGCCGATGAACCTGATTGCGGGGACGGCCGAAGCGGGCGGTGTCGCGCTGGCGGCGGGCATCAGCCTCGCGATGCCCCTGCCCGCGACCCGCAGTGCTTCGCTGACGGTGGGCGTTCGCGCAGGCGCTTTCCGGGTGCGGCAGCGCGCGGGCGATGTCGCGCTCGCCGGGAATGTCGAGCTGGCCGAGATCTCCGGCTCCGATACCTTTGTGCATGTCGCGACGCCGGTCGGCGAAGTGGTCGCGCAGCTCACGGGCGTGCATGTCTTCAGTCTGGGTGAAGGCATCACGCTCTACCTGAGTCCGGATCGTGTCTACGTGTTCGATGCGGAAGGCGATCTGCTGGTGGCTCCAGAGGCCCAAAGCCGGGAGCACCACTAGGATGAAGCTGCCCCCACGCTCGCCGCTTTCGGTGCACCCCGAGGGCGCGCAGTCGATACCCTTCGGGCGGGCGGGCGGATACTGACATGGCCCGCATCGACCTCGATCTGGCACACGCCTATCAGCCCGATCCGCAGCGCGACGAGGACTACGCGCTGCTGCCGCTGAAGATGCGTTTCGTCGACGGCGGCGCATACGCGCTGCTCGGTCCCTCGGGCTGCGGCAAGACGACCATGCTCAACATCATCTCGGGGCTGGTGAAGCCTTCGCAAGGCAAGGTCCGGTTCGACGACAAAGACGTCACGGCACTCACACCGCAGCAGCGCAACATCGCCCAGGTATTCCAGTTTCCGGTGATCTACGACACCATGACTGTGGCCGAGAACCTCGCCTTCCCGCTGAAGAACCGCGGCATTCCGGCCGATCGCATTCGGCAGCGCGTCGGACAGGTTGCCGAGATGCTGGAGATGAGCGGAGAGTTGGGCATGCGCGCGGCGGGCCTGGCGGCGGACGCCAAGCAGAAGATTTCGCTCGGACGCGGCCTGGTTCGCGAAGACGTGTCGGCCGTGCTGTTCGACGAGCCGCTGACGGTGATCGACCCGCACCTGAAGTGGCAACTGCGCCGAAAGCTCAAGCAGATTCACCACGAACTCAAGCTGACGCTGATCTACGTGACTCACGACCAGATCGAAGCCCTGACCTTCGCCGAAGAGGTGGTGGTCATGACCCGTGGTCGCGCGGTTCAGATCGGCAGCGCGTCGGACCTGTTCGAACGCCCACAGCACACCTTCGTCGGCCACTTCATCGGCTCGCCCGGCATGAATTTCCTTCCTGCGCGCCACACCGGCGCTGGCCTGGACGTGGCGGGCCACGCGGTGAATGCCGCAACACCCACGCCTCTGGGCGCGGATTCGTTCACGCTCGGCGTGCGGCCCGAGTACGTGACGCTGGCCGAAGCCCGCAGCGCGGGCGCCGTGCCGGCTTTGGTGACGCAGGCCCAGGACATCGGCACCTACTGGCTGCTCAGCGCCGCCGTGGGCTCCGGGTCTTCGCCCGCAATAGTCCGCGCGCGCCTGAGCCGCGATCAGCGCATTCCGACCGTGGGCGACACCGTGTGGCTGCACATCGTCGGTGCGCACACCTGCTACTACAGGAACGAGAAGCTGATCCAGGAGGCAACGCCGTGAAGCCCGTCAACCAGAAGGCCTGGTTGCTGATACTGCCCGTGGTGCTGTGCGTGGCATTCTCGGCCATCCTGCCGCTGATGACGGTGGTGAATTACTCGGTGCAGGACATCATCTCGCCCGAGCGCCGTATTTTCGTCGGCACCGAGTGGTTCAAGGCGGTGATGCGCGACGACGACCTGCAGGGCGCGCTGCTGCGGCAGATCACCTTCTCGTTCTCGGTACTGCTGGTGGAGATTCCGCTGGGCATCGCGCTGGCGCTGTCGATGCCTGCCACCGGATGGCGCTCTTCGGCCGTGCTGGTCCTGATCGCCATCTCGCTGCTGATCCCCTGGAACGTGGTCGGCACGATCTGGCAGATCTATGGCCGTGCCGACATCGGCCTGATGGGCGCGGCGCTGAAGGCGCTGGGGATCGACTACAGCTATACCGGCAATGCCACCCACGCCTGGCTGACCGTGCTGCTGATGGACGTGTGGCACTGGACGCCGCTGGTTGCACTGCTGTGCTTTGCCGGTCTGCGCGCGATACCCGACGCCTACTATCAGGCCGCGCGCATCGACGGCGCTTCCAAGTTTGCAGTGTTCAGGTACATCCAGCTGCCCAAGCTCAGGGGCGTGCTGATGATCGCGGTGCTGCTGCGCTTCATGGACAGCTTCATGATCTACACCGAGCCCTTTGTGCTGACCGGCGGCGGGCCCGGCAACGCCACCACGTTCCTGAGCCAGTACCTGACGCAAAAGGCGGTGGGACAGTTCGACCTGGGACCGGCGGCAGCGTTCTCGCTCATCTATTTCCTCATCATCCTGCTGCTGTGTTTCATTCTCTACAACTGGATGCAGCGGGTGGGCACCCAGGACCAGAAGGAGCCCGGACATGGATGAGAGACGATTCAAGAAGCGGGGAATCTTCCTCATCGCCTACCTGGTGTTCGCCATCCTGCCGGTGTACTGGATGGTCAACATGTCGTTCAAGACCAACCACGAAATCCTGTCCGCGTTCAACCTGTGGCCGCAGACCTTCACGCTGGACCACTACCGCACCATCTTCACCGACGTGAGCTGGTACTCCGGCTACATCAATTCGATGATCTACGTGGCCATCAACACGGTGGTCTCGCTGCTGGTGGCACTGCCCGCGGCCTATGCGTTCTCGCGCTACAGTTTCCTGGGCGACAAGCACGTGTTCTTCTGGCTGCTGACCAACCGCATGACACCGCCCGCGGTGTTCCTGCTGCCCTTCTTCCAGCTCTACACCACGCTGGGCATGATGGACACGCACATCGCCGTGGCGCTGGCGCACCTGCTGTTCAACGTGCCGCTGGCGGTGTGGATTCTCGAAGGCTTCATGAGCGGCATCCCGCGCGAGATCGACGAGACGGCCTACATCGACGGTTATTCTTTCCCGCGCTTCTTCCTGACGATCTTCATACCGCTCATCAAGGCCGGCGTGGGCGTGGCGGCGTTCTTCTGCTTCATGTTCAGCTGGGTCGAGCTGCTGATGGCGCGCACGCTGACGAGCATCAACGCCAAACCCATAGTCGCGGTGATGACACGCACGGTTTCGGCTTCGGGCATGGACTGGGGCGTGCTGGCCGCGGCCGGCGTGCTGACCATCGTGCCCGGTGCGATCGTCATCTGGTTTGTCCGGCACTACATCGCGAAGGGTTTTGCGATGGGTCGGGTGTGAACAGGAGCCGATGATGTTTGCATGGATGGCATGGACGCTCCCCGTCGCGGTATTCTTCGCCTGCATCGCGCTGATGCTCGTCGGCATGACGGTGTGGGAGATCAAGTCGCCCACGGTAATGCGCAAGGGCTATCTGCCGATCCCCACCACGCGCGGCGACCGGCTCTTCATCGCATTGCTGTCGGCCGCCTATCTAAACCTGGCATTCCTGGCTTTCAGCGAGAGGATGATCGACTGGTTCGGACTCGCGAGCGAGCCGTCGATCTGGATCAGTTTCGTGATCTCGATGCTGTTGGTGGGCTTGATCATGCGCAAGGGCTGATCGACCGCTTCAGTTTCAGACCGCAGCCGGTGAATCTTCCCAGCCGGCTCGCCTTGAGCAAACAACGGGAAGGTCCTGAGGAGAACTCTGATGCAACGTTCACTGTCGATGTACACGATTTCAGCCGTGGGGGCAGCGTTACTGATGCTGTCCGCATGCGGCGAGAAAGAAGCCCCGAAGGTCGCGGCGCCGGCGCCGGCGCAGGCACCGGCCCCGGCGGCCGCGCCTGCACCGTCCGCGGCCGAGGCCGCCGCCAAGAAGTGGATCGATAGCGAGTTCCAGCCATCTACGCTCTCCAAAGAGCAACAGATGGCGGAGATGAAGTGGTTCATCGAAGCCGCGGCCAAGCTCAAGGCCAAGGGTCTGACCGAGGTTGCGGTCGTCTCGGAGACCATTACCACGCATGAGTACGAGAGCAAGACGATGGCCCGGGCCTTCAGCGAAATCACCGGCATCACGCTCAAGCACGACCTGATCCAGGAAGGCGACGTGGTCGAGAAATTGCAGACGTCGATGCAGTCGGGCAAGTCGATCTACGATGGCTGGATCTCGGACTCGGACCTGATCGGCACGCATTACCGCTACGGCAAGATCCTGGCGCTGTCGGATTACATGGAAGGCGCGGGCAAGGAATTCACCAACCCGGGCCTCGATCTAAAGGACTTCATCGGCACGAGCTTCACCACCGCGCCGGACAAGAAGCTGTACCAGCTGCCCGACCAGCAGTTCGCCAACCTGTACTGGTTCCGCGCCGACCTGTTTGCCAAGCCGGATCTGCAGGCCAAGTTCAAGGCCAAGTACGGCTACGAGCTGGGCGTGCCGCTGAACTGGAGCGCGTACGAAGACATCGCCGCGTTCTTCACCAACGACGTGAAGACCATCGACGGCAAGCCGATCTACGGCCACATGGACTACGGCAAGAAGGACCCCAGCCTGGGCTGGCGCTTCACCGACGCGTGGCTGTCGATGGCCGGCACCGCCGACATCGGCATTCCGAACGGCGTGCCCGTGGACGAATGGGGCATTCGGGTCGCCGACGACAAGTGCACGCCGGTCGGCGCATCGGTTGCTCGCGGCGGCGCGACCAACTCGCCGGCGGCCGTCTATGCGCTCACCAAGTACGTCGACTGGATGAAGAAGTACGCGCCCAAGGAAGCCACCGGCATGACCTTCGGCGAATCCGGCCCGGTGCCGGCACAAGGCCAGATCGCGCAGCAGATCTTCTGGTACACCGCCTTCACGGCGGACATGATCAAGCCGGGCCTGCCGGTCGTGAATGCCGACGGCTCGCCGAAATGGCGCATGGCCCCCGGCCCCAACGGCCCGTACTGGAAGCAGGGCATGCAGAACGGCTACCAGGACGTGGGCTCATGGACCTTCTTCAAGGATCACGATGCCAACAAGCTGGCCGGTGCCTGGCTGTACGCGCAGTTCGTCACCTCCAAGACCACGTCATTGAAGAAGACCATCGTCGGCCTGACGCCGATTCGCGAAAGCGACATCCAGTCGCAGGCGATGACCGACATGGCGCCCAAGCTCGGTGGCCTGGTCGAGTTCTACCGCAGCCCGGCACGCGTGGCCTGGACGCCGACGGGCACCAACGTTCCCGACTACCCCAAGCTCGCGCAGCTGTGGTGGAAGAACGTCGCCGTAGCGGTCACCGGCGAGAAGACGCCGCAGCAGGCGATGGACAACCTGGCCAACGAGATGGACGACGTGATGGGTCGCCTGGAACGCGCAGGCATGGCCAACTGCCCGCCCAAGCTCAACCCGAAGGGCGACCCCAACAAGTACCTGAGCGACAAGGGCGCGCCTTGGAAGAAGCTGGCCAACGAAAAGCCGAAGGGTGAAACCATTGCCTACGACACGCTGCTGAGCGCGTGGAAGGCGGGCAAAGTTCGCTAGGTTCTACCTGCCCGGCGTTCAGCGCCGGGCAAGACGCCGACTGCGGTGCAGCGGCGACACGGGCCCCCGATGCGCAAGTGTCGGGGGCCCTTTCTTTTGGGGTGGGGTGGGGTGGGGTGGGGTGCGGCGCGCCTCGCCCACCCCCACGCCGCGCGGTGCTGCCGCGAATCGTCGGGCAACGCGCACGTGGCCAGTTCAGGTCACCGCGCTGATCTGCCAGGGGACGAATTCGTTCTGGCCGTAGCCGAAGGCCTCGCTCTTGCTGGGCTTGCCCGACGCGAGATCGAGCATCATGCGGAAGATTTCTTCGCCCGTCGCCTCGATGCTCGCTTCGCCGTCGACGATGCTGCCGCAATTGATGTCGATGTCCTCTTCCTGCCGGTTCCACAATGCCGTGTTGGTGGCGAGCTTCATCGACGGGGATGGCTGGCACCCGTAGGCCGAACCGCGGCCGGTGGTGAAGCAGATCAGGTTGGCGCCGCCGGCCACCTGTCCGGTCGCCGAAATCGGGTCGTAACCGGGCGTGTCCATGAAAACCAGCCCTTTGGCGGTCACCGGCTGCGCATATTCGTAGACGTCGACAAGGTTGGTCGTGCCGGCCTTGGCGATGCCGCCCAGCGACTTCTCCAGCACCGTGGTGAGGCCGCCCGCCTTGTTGCCGGCCGAAGGATTGTTGTCCATCGACGCGCCGAGACGGGCGCAATGGGACTCCCACCAGCGGATCCGCGCGACCAGCTTCTCGCCGACGTCGCGGCTCTCCGCCCGCCGGGTGAGCAGGTGCTCGGCGCCGTAGATCTCGGGGGTCTCCGAAAGGATCGCGGTGCCGCCCTGTCGCACCAGGAGATCGACCGCCGCGCCCAGCGCCGGATTGGCGGAGATTCCCGAGTAGCCGTCCGAACCGCCGCACTGCAGCCCCACGATGAGGTGCCGCGCCGACACCGGCTCGCGCTTGACGTCGTTCGCGCGCGGCAGCATCCCGTCGATGAGCTCGATGCCGCGCGCGACGGTGCGCCGCGTGCCGCCGGTCTCCTGAATGTTGAAGGTCTGCAGGAACGCGCCCTCGGCGAGTCCCTGTGTCTCGACGATGCGCGAAATCTGGTTGGCCTCGCAGCCCAGCCCGATCACCAGCACGCCGGCGAAATTCGGATGCTGCGCGTAGCCGCCCAGCGTTCGCTGCAGCATCGCCATGCCTTCGCCCTGCGAATCGATCGCGCAGCCCGTGCCGTGGGTCAGCGCGACGACGCCGTCGACATTCGGGTACGCCGCCAGCGCTTCGGGGTGAATGTCGCGGCGGTAGTGGTCGGCAATCGCGCGCGCCACCGTTGCAGAGCAGTTCACGGAGATCAGGATGCCGATGTAGTTGCGCGTCGCCACGCGTCCGTCCGCGCGGACGATGCCCTGGAACGTCGCCGCGTCCTGCGCGGGAATCGTGGGGCGCGCGTCGGCGCAGTATGCGTAGTCGCGGGAAAACTCGCCGATGGCGAGGTTGTGGGTGTGGACGTGCTCGCCGGGCTCGATCGCGCGCGTCGCAAAGCCGATGATCTGGCCGTAGCGCCGGACCGGCTGGCCCTGCGCGATCCGGCGCGCCGCGACCTTGTGGCCGGGGGGAATGAGTCCGGTCACGCGCAGGTTTTCGCCTTCGATCGACGCGCCCGGCAGCAGCTGCACGCGCGCGATGAGAACATCGTCGTCGCGATGCAGGCGGATCGGTTGTGCCTTGGCGCCGCCGGCGGTGGTCACGGCGGAGGGGGGAATGATGTTTGATGACATGAGAGTTGCTCCGAAAGAATGCGGGGTCGACCGCCGAATGCAGACGCCCGACGTGCGTGACGGCGTGGTTGCAGGATCATTGCGCCGGCCGGCACACGCGCAATATGCGCAGCGCCGCGCATGCCGCACCATAGCCGTTGTCGATGTTCATTACCACGAGTCCGGGCGCGCAGCTCGCGAGCATGGACTTCAGCGCCGTCTCGCCGCCGGCGGCAACGCCGTAGCCGACGGACGTGGGCACGCCGATCACCACGCCCGCGACCAGCCCGCCGATCACGGTCGGCAGCGCGGCGTCCATACCGGCCACCGCGATCACGACCGGCACGCGCCGCAGCTCGTCGACCCGCTCCAGCAACCGCCACAGGCCGGCCACGCCCACGTCGCAGATCTCCACCGCGCGCACGCCGTGAAATTGCAGCGTGCGCGCGGCCTCGCGGCTGACGCCGGTGTCGGAAGTTCCCGCGGCAACGATCGCCACCTCGACTGCCGGTGCGGCATCGCGAACCGGACCGAAGTAGCCGGTGCGCGACACCGGCTCGAAATCGATGCGCACGCGATGGTGTTCGGGCAACGCCGCCAACTGCTCCGGCGCGAGCCGCGTCAGCAGCAGGCTCGCACCCGCGTCGCGCGCGTGATCGAGGATTTCGGTGAGGTGGGCAAGCGTCTTCGGCCCGCAGAAGATGGCTTCGTCCAGCCCCAGCCGCTCGGCGCGCTTGAGATCGAGCCTCACGTCGCCGCTAGCCGACAATGGGGACTCCGCGCAGGAACGCACTGCCGGTGACATAGGGCGCGAACGCGACCGAGCGATGGCGGGTCGGCGCAAACAGCGCGCGCACCTCTGCGGCGAGCGAGTCCCGGCGCTCGTCCGAGAGCTGCGCGAGCAGCGCCTCGTCGAGCTCGATGACGATGCCGCCCGCGCGCACGCGGCAGCGCACGGCCCCGGGCGCGTGCCGCTCGCGGATCAAGCGCTCGACCGCATGAACACGACCCAGCGTGTCCGGCTCGATGGCGATTCCGGTCTCGATCCGGCTGGAGAGGCAGGGCGACGAAGGCAGCTCGGCGATGTCGCGAAGCTCGAGCTGGCGCGCAATGGCCCGTACCACCCCCTTGGGGATCCCGGCTTCTACGAAGGGATGGCGCACGCCGTGATCGCGGGCCGCAATCAGCCCGGGCCGATAGTCGGACAGGTCGTCGACGTTCGTTCCCGAGACGATCTGCGCCCGCGTCGCTTGCCCGATCGCAGCGTACAGGCTGGTCTTGCAGTGGAAGCAGCGATTCACCGGGTTGGCAACGTAGTCGCCGTTCTCGAATTCGCGGGCATCGATGACTTCGAGGTTCCAGTCCCTCTCGCTCGCGACGCGGCGCACCCGCGTCGTGGCGTCGGCCGGCACCGCCGGCGACAAGGCGTGGAACATCGTCGCCCTGCGCCCGAGCGTCTGCCGCGCGAAGCACGCGAGCGTCATGCTGTCCACGCCGCCGCTCACCGCGACCGCGACGTCGCCGATGCCCGTCAGCACCGATGCGAGGGTGGCGACACGGGCTGCCAGCATCTCGTCGCGACTCACCGATGCGTTCATGATTCTCTGTCCACCGGGTTTTCCGCCGCAGCCGCGGCCTCTGCCTTGCGCCCAAGCGCCTCGCGTTCGCGGCGCGTGATTCCGGCGTCGCGAAGCGCGTCGCTTTCCGCCTTGAAGGTCGCGCCATCGGGGCGTTGCGCGACCTTGACGCCCACGCGCAGACCGTCGACCGCGACGATGCTCTCGCTGCGTCGCAGGACGCGACGGTCCATCCGCTGCCAGCGCAACCCCAGCGTCGTGGTCTCGCGGAAGCAGTCGTCAAGGACCGCATCCAGCCGGTCGGGCATCGCCAGAATCCGTATCTGCGCCGTGATGCGCCCCTTCTTGCCGTAGGCGGGCGCCTGCAGGACATCCAGCACCGCAGGATTGTCCCGCAGGCGATCGAGGCCGATCGCCAGATCCTCCGGGCTCTGGTCGTCGACCTCGAAGCTGACCGCGACCACCTGATCGAAGCCTGCGCTCCCTTCTGCCGCCGCGAACGCCAGCAGGCGAAGTACGTTGCTCACGCCCGGCAGCGTCCGTGTGCCAAAGCCGCAGCCGCTGCGCACCAGGCGGCGGCGATGCGGCGTCGGCTTGCGGCCGGCATCGAGATGGCGCAGGATCGCGGCCCCCGTGGGCGTGACGCGCTCGCCGGCGATGCCGTCGTCGACGAGTTCGAAGCCTTCGAGCAATCGCACCGTCGCCGGCGCGGGAACGGGCAGCCAGCCATGATCGGTTTTCACGCGCCCGGATCCCTGCGGCAGCGCGCCCACCGTCCATGTCGCCGGCGCCAATGCCGCGATGAGGTGCGCAGCGCCGACGATGTCGGCGATCGAGTCCCAGCTGCCGACCTCGTGAAAGCCGACTTCGTCGGTCGGCACGCCGTGCACGCGGCCTTCGGCCTCCGCTAGCAGCGTGAAAATCCCGATCGCGTGCCGCTTCGCGTCGACGCCAAGTGCTGCGCCTTCGATCAGGGCGCGGATGTCGACGAAGCGCGTGTGCGGGCGCGCGCTGTCCGGAACGATCGAAGGGGTGTGCGCCTTGCGCCGGACCGGCGGCGACACCTCGAACCGGGATCCGGTGAGGACGGCATCCCGATGCGCGACGACATTCGCGATGGCAGCACGCTCGCCGCCGACTGCGCGAATCGCGGCCAGCGTGCCGGGTGCAAGGTCGGGGAAGGCGTCGAGCACCGCGGCGATGAACATGTCGCCGGCGACGCCGCCGACGGCGTCGAGGTGGAACTCGGTCGGCACATCCCGCATCGGGGCGCAGGTGTCGTTCATGCCTGTCGGAAGCCCGGCGATGCCCGTCGCCCCGTCACGGCGCGCTTTGCGGCGGCGTGTCGTCGGGCGCCACCGGGGTTTCGTGATTTCCGCCGGGCAGTGCCGCGAGGTTGCCCTCGGCGTCGAAACGCATGGGCGCTGCCGGACCGAGAATGTCGAAGCGCTGCGGGTTGGCGCGAATCATCGGCAGCAACGGCTCGGACACTTCGATCTCGATGAGTTCGAGTGTGTTGCGGATGCGCACGATCTTCGCATCGGCGGGTTTTACCCGGACCGTCGTCTTGACGGCCAGCGCAATGGCCTCCCGGTCGTTGTTCATGATCATCGGGATCAGCGCGCCGTCCAGGCAGGCGCTGGCGATCACGTTTGCGTAGGTGCTGGGGATGTCGATTTCCCGGTACACCTTCATCGTGATCACGTCGGCGAGGCCGATGCCGCAGGCGTTGCCGTGCGTCTCCGGCGTGAAGCCCAGGACCACGATCTTCTTCACCAGCGGCTTCGCCTCCCACTCCATGAAGCGCAGGTTGCGGCCGGTGATGTTGGGATCCATGCCCGATCCGCTGATGTTCTTCCCGATCTGCTCGACGATCAGGACGTCGATCTCGTCGAAGCAGATCCTCGGCATCAGCTCCTTCGCCTGTGCCAGCAACGCAGGCTCGCGTTCGAGCAGCGTGGCGGCGGGCACGGCTTCGATGTGGGCGGTTTCGTCGGCAGCGTTTTCAATCATGCCGACCCCGAACAGGAAGTTCTTGCGCTCCATGATGAACTGCGCCACCTTCGGCAGCACCTCGCCGAAACGGTCGAAGCCGTGGGTGTGCAGTTCGGTCGCCCCCGTGATCTTGCCCGCGCCGATGGTGAGCATCTTGACGATGCCGCTCTCGATCGCGGCGCGGAAGTTCGTGTGCGGCTTGATCCGGCAGACGAAGACGACACCGTCCGCCGCCGCCGCGAGCCGGTCGAAATAGACCGGCATGCCGTCCATGCGCCCGAGTTCCACCACGTCCATCTGCGAGCGGATCGGACAGCCGACGAAGTCCTCGGTGATGCCGTAGCCCTCCAGCACCTCGCGCTGGCCTTCCGCGGTCGCGCCGCCGTGGCTGCCCATCGCCGGAAAAATGAAAGGATCGGCGCCCAGCGCCTTCAATTCGGCAACGACGGCCTTCGCGCACACGGCGATGTTGGCGATGCCCCGACTGCCGCAGCCCACCGCGATCTTCATCCCCGGCCTGATGCCCGCCCGGATATCGGGCCGCTTGAACTGATCGGCAACGGCAAGCGCGATGTCGGCGACCCTGGGTGTCACGAACTTCTGGCGCACGCGCAGCATCCTCGGCAACGGGATGTCCAGGCCGCCCGCGATGTTGACGTCGATTCGATCACCGATCATTTTCCGGATCCTCCACACTGTGCAACGCGCATTTTAGTCCACCTCGAGGAGATCGCCGGGCCGTTCCGGCATCAGGGTCTCTTGCACCCGGGCAGCCGGCGGCGCAACGAAGGTCGCGTCGGAAGCGTAGCCGCGCGGTGGCGCCGTGGCGGCGCGTAATGTTACTCGCGATAGAATGACAATCCGCCCGCACCGCTTCCGACCCCGCCGCACGCGGGCGGACGCGCGCACTCTTCGCATGAAGGCCCCGCCCCAATGTCCCAGATGACCCCCGCCGAGATCGTTTCCGAACTCGACAAGCACATCGTCGGCCAGGACGCCGCCAAGCGCGCCGTCGCCATCGCGCTGCGCAACCGCTGGCGGCGCCAGCAGGTGCCCGACCCGCTGCGGCAGGAGATCACGCCCAAGAACATCCTGATGATCGGGCCGACCGGCGTCGGCAAGACCGAGATCGCGCGCCGGCTCGCCCGGCTTGCCGACGCACCGTTCATCAAGATCGAGGCGACCAAGTTCACCGAGGTCGGCTACGTCGGGCGCGACGTCGACACCATCATTCGCGACCTCGCGGAAGCGGCGATCAAGGAGACGCGCGAGAAGGAGACGCGCAAGGTCCGCGACCGTGCCGCCGACGCCGCCGAGGAGCGCGTGCTCGACGTGCTCCTCCCGCCCGCCCGCGAGGTCAACTTCCACGACATGCAGCCGGCGGATTCTGCCACGCGGCAGAAATTCCGCAAGATGCTGCGCGAAGGCAAGCTCGACGACAAGGAGATCGAGGTCGAGGTTTCGCTGCTCGCGCCGCAGATGGAGATCATGGCCCCGCCGGGCATGGAGGATCTCACCAGCCAGATCCAGGGCATGTTCCAGCAGATGGGGGGCGCACGGCGCAAGCAGAAGAAGATGACCGTCGCCGAGGCGATGAAGGCGCTGACCGAGGAAGAGGCTGCAAAGCTGCTCAACGAGGACGATGTCAAGACCCGGGCGCTTGCGGCGGTCGAGCAGAACGGCATCGTCTTCCTCGACGAGATCGACAAGATCGCGAGCCGCCAGGAGATGCACGGCGCGGATGTCTCGCGCCAGGGCGTGCAGCGCGACCTCCTGCCGCTGGTCGAGGGCACGACGGTCAGCACCAAGTACGGCATGGTGCGCACCGACCACATCCTGTTCATCGCGTCCGGCGCGTTCCACCTTTCCAAGCCCTCCGATCTCATCCCCGAGCTGCAGGGGCGTTTTCCGATTCGCGTCGAGCTGTCGTCGTTGTCGGTGGCGGATTTCGAGCAGATCCTGACCGCGACCGACGCCTGCCTCGTCCGCCAGTACGAGGCGCTGCTCGGCACCGAGAATGTCCACCTCGATTTCCGGCCGGATGGCATTCGGCGCCTCGCCGAGATCGCGTTTGCCGTGAACGAGAAGCAGGAGAACATCGGCGCGCGCAGGCTCTACACGGTGATGGAACGGCTGCTCGACGACGTGTCGTTCAACGCGTCCCGCCGCACCGGCGACACCATCACCATCGATGCCGCCTACGTCGACGAGCGGCTGGCCGGTATCGCCGGTGACGACAACCTGGCGAAGTACATCCTGTGATCTTGCGCCGCATCGGGGCCGGAGTCGGCTTGCCGCACGACCTCGATACGGGGCGGCAGTCGACCCGATCGGACGAACCTGCCCGGCGTCAGCGCAATGATTGAGCGCATCCTCGGCATCATCGTGCCGGTGTTCTCGATCATCGCGCTGGGCTGGCTCTACGGCCGCCGCGCCAAGCCCGACATGGGCTGGGTCAACCGCATCAGCATGAACGTGCTCGCGCCGGCGCTCATTTTCTCGGCGCTGTCGGCAAGGAGTTTCGACATCGTCGAGAACCGCCTGCTGATGCTCGGCGGCATCGGGGTCGTGCTGGGATCGGGCCTCCTCGCCTGGCCGTTTTCGAAGCTGCTGCGGCAGGACCACCGGACGTTCGTTCCGCCGATGATGTTCAACAACTGCGGCAACATGGGCCTGCCGCTGGCCGCGCTGGCGTTCGGGCCCACCGGGTTCTCGGCGATGGTCGCGCTGTTCACGATCTCCAACCTGCTCCACTTCACGCTGGGCACGTGGATGATCGATCACCGCGCGCGCTTCGGCAGCCTGCTCCGCAACCCGATGGTCTGGTCGACGTTCGCCGGCTTCGCGTTCGCGCTCTTCCGTCCGCCGTTGCCGGACTTCGCTGCGGTCACCTTCAAGCTGGTGGGCGAAGCGTTGATTCCGATGATGCTACTGTCGCTGGGCGTGCGGCTCACCACCACGCGCTGGGACGACGCCTGGATCGGCGTCCTCGGGGGGCTCGTGTGCCCGTTGACCGGCATCGCGATGGCCGGGCTGCTGTCGCCGGTCCTCGGCCTGGACAAGGCGCAGCAGGGGCTGCTGATTCTCTTCGGCTGCCTGCCGCCGGCGGTGCTCAATTTCATGGTCGCCGAGCAGTTCGCGCAGGAGCCGGGCAAGGTCGCATCGATCGTGCTGATCGGCAACGTGCTGTCGGTGATCTTCGTGCCCGTCGGCCTGTCGCTGGCGCTGGCGTGATGGACGGGCGGCGCCGTTTCGACGCCATCCTGTTCGACCTGGGCGGCGTGTTGATCGAATTGTCCGGCGTCGAGCGGATGCTCGAGTGGTGTCCGGGACTGGGAACGACCGGAGAGCTCTGGCGGCGCTGGCTGCATTCGCCCGCGGTTCGCCGGTACGAGACCGGAGCTTCGACCGGAGAGGAGTTCGCCGGCGAGATCGTGCGCGAGTTCGCGCTGCCGGTGACGCCCGACGACTTCATCGCCGCCTTCGCGTACTGGCCGCGCGCGCTGTATCCGGGCGTGGTGGAACTGCTGGCGGCACTCGCGCCGCGCTATCGCCTGGCGAGCGTGTCGAACACCAACCCGCTGCACTGGGAGCGCTTCTGCGGCGAATGGGCGCTCGATGCCCGCTTCCACGCCAACTTCCCGTCGCACGAGGTCGGCAAGCTGAAGCCCGATGCCGACTACTTCGATCACGTCGTCGCGGCGCTGGGTTTCGACCGCGCGCGCATCCTGTTCGTCGACGACAACCGGATCAACGTCGATGCCGCTGCCGCTCTCGGCCTGACGGCGAGACAGGTTGGGAACTTCGCCGCGCTGGCGCCGGTGCTCGCCGAACTGGGCGTGACGGACTGACGCGCTCCGACCACCTCTGCCTCTCCTGGTCGCCGCGCAACGGCCTCGCTCAGCGTGCTTCCCGTCTGCCCGTCAAAGCCGGGCAAGGCGAATGTTGCTTGACCTTGCTCAATGCACGCGCGTCGGCCTGCGTCTATCGTGAAATCAGAGTCTGTCTCGGAGAGGCGTCATGGGACGGAAGACCAATCTGCCCGCGGCGGCCGTGTTGAGTGTCTTCCTCGCAGCGTGTGCGCTTCCTCTGTTGACACTGGACCAGAGCAAGCAACTCTGCCAAGTCGCGGTGCACGAGAAATTCGGCCCGCCGACGTTTATCGCGAGTCCTGCGGCGCACCCGGTCATCGGACCCGCAATGGGGCTGGTCGGCGCGGTGGCACTCGTAGGGGCTGGAGCATTGATCGTGCTTGCACCCCCGATCGGCGCGTCGTTCTTTATCATGCCCGGAAGCTATGGAGCGTTCGGAACGGATGCCGTGGCATGCAGCATCGGGAGGCTTGCTCATCCGAGCGCCGAGGCTGATTTCGAGCGCGTGCTGCGCACCGCCGACACGGGCGTCCTGGCTCGATCACTGGAATCGACGATCAATGCGCCGCGGGACGAGTGTGCGCGGGTCCGTGCGGACAGGGCGCCCGACGCGGGTCCCGACAGCCGGATCGAGGTCCAGGAGATCCGCGTCGGGACGGGATGCATGTACGGCCAGATGGAGTACTGGGTCACCGTGCGATGGAGCCTGCTGAACGTGCAAACCGGGAAGGAAGTGACTTCGGACGTTACCCGCTGTTCGCAGAAGTCCTTCCGCGGCATTGAAGACTGGTTTGCGCATCCGGATCGGGCGCGGGCGGAAATCGAAGGCGTGCTGGCAGCGACCGGACGCCACATGACGCAGTTGTTGCTGGCGCGCGATTCGGTGCTGCCCCAATGCAACCTGGCGTCGAACGAGGCCAACGAGGTCATGGCCAGGTGAGGGGAGCGCATGACTGCGGCCCGCCGGTTTTTCGGATCTCGCGGGCACAGCCGCGTCGCGCTCGCCTTGCAGCGAGAGCACCGAGCGTCGGCCTCCCACCGCGACTCGCCTGACCGTCGACCCCCGCTACGCGGCCCTCTTGAACGTCGCGAGCACGGCGCCGGCAGCGACGAACAGGCCGCCGAACGTGCGGTTCAGCCAGCGCACGTGATGCGGCTCGCGCAACAGGCGCAGCACCCTGGCGGCGAAACCGGTGTAGCCGCTCATCACCACCGCATCGGTGAAGAACAGCGTCACCGCGCAGATCGCGTACTGGATGAGTTGCGGCCTGGCGGGGTCGATGAACTGTGGCAGCACGGCCAGCATGAACAGGATGCCCTTGGGATTGGTGGCATTGACGAGGAATCCGCGCAGCACCAGCTTCGTCGGCGTGCCCTCGTCCGCAGTTGCGCGACTCTGGTCACCCACCGGGGCAGCCGGCGCGCGCCACTGCTGGATGCCGAGCCAGACCAGATACGCCGCGCCGAGCCACTTGATCGTCGAGGAACAGCGTCGTCGAAGCGGCGATGATCGCGCCCAGCCCGATCGCCACGATGCCCAGCACCAGCAGGATACCGAGCTGCAATCCGAAGATGTTCCACAGCGCGCGCCGGTAGCCGTAGCGCAATCCCGCCGACATGCACGAGATCGCGCCGGCACCGGGCGACAGGCTGATGAGCCACGAGGCGGCGAAAAAGGCGAGCCAGACGTCGAGCGACATGCGAATCCCTGAATCCGACGGGCAAAGGCAGCGAGTATACCGTCGCTCCGCCGCCCCGACGACGCGGGCGAGACAACCCGCCGGCGCCGTTCAGTCGAGCGTGCTGCGGAACGCGCGCAGCCCGACCGCTCCGACAACCACCATGAACGCGACGATCGGCCACGCCTCGGGCAGCGTCTCGGCAATGCCGTTGCCCTTCAGCAGCAGCCCGCGGACGATGCGCAGGAAATGCGTCAGCGGCAGCACCTCGCCGACCGCCTGCGCCCAGCCGGGCATGCCGCGGAACGGGAACATGAAGCCCGACAGCAGGATCGACGGCAGGAAGAAGAAGAACGTCATCTGCATCGACTGCAGCTGGTTCTTCGCCACCGTCGAGAACGTGAGCCCCAATGTCAGGTTCGCCGCGATGAACAGCAGGACCGCCGCATACAACGCGACGATGCTGCCCTGCATCGGCACGGCGAAGATGAGCTTCGCCAGCGCCAGCACCAGCGTGACCTGGATCAGGCCGATCACCACGTACGGGACGATCTTGCCGGTCAGGACCTCGAGCGCCGTCGCCGGTGTGGAGAGCAGGTTCTCCATCGTGCCGCGTTCGCGTTCGCGGGTGATCGCCAGACCGGTGATCAGCACCATCGTCATCGTCAGGATGACGCCGATGAGACCCGGGACGACGTTGTACTGCGAGATCGCCTCGGGGTTGTAGCGGGCGTGGGCGATGAACTCGAACGCGCCCGGCTTCCCCGCCAGCGGCGCCAACGGGCCGGTGAGTTCGGACACCAGCGCCGACTGCGCGAGCGGGCCCAGCGTCGCCAGCGCGTTGGCAGTGGCCAGCGGGTCGGTTGCGTCCGCTTCGACCAGCACCGCCGGCCGTTCGCCGCGAACCAGTGCGCGCGCGAATCCGGCCGGCACCGTCACCACGAACTGTGCCTCGCCGGTCGCCAGCATCCGCTCGGCATCCCTCTCGTTCGCTGCCTCGCCGACGAAACGGAAGTAATCGCTGTTCTTCAGCGCCGCCTCGATGCCGCGCGAGAACTCGCTGCGGTCGAAATCGAGCAGCGCCGTCGGCAAGTGCTTGGGATCGGAGTTGATCGCGAACCCGAACAGCACCAGCTGGACCACCGGGATGCCGATGATCATCGCGAAGGTCAGGCGATCGCGCCGCAGCTGGATGAACTCCTTGCCGACGATGCCGAGCCAGCGCGAGAACGAGAACCAGCGGCCAACTCGACTCTCTTCGTGCTGGGAACGAAGGTATTCGCGCTCGGGACGGCCTCGTCGGGGTCACTGAACTACCTTCGTGCTGCGCGCTCCGGTATTCGCGCTCGGGGCGGCCCGTCGCGCTCATGACGTCGACGCTCCCGCATCGTGACGCGGCGGCTCGCCATTCGCGATCGGCGGCTCGCCGTTCTTCATCAGATGGATGAACACGTCCTCGAGCCCCGGCTCGATCCGCCGCCAGCTTCGTCCCGGCTCGGCCTTGACCGGAGCCAGCGCTGCGTCGAGCCGCGCCGCGTCGGCCCCGGTCACGTGCAGCTCCGCGCCGAAGGCCGCGACCTGGTCGACGCCGGGCAGTGCGCGCAGGCGTCGGGCCAGCGCCGCGAGATCGGCGCCGTCGACCGCCCAGGCGGCGAGCGACTGGCTGGCGACGACCTCGTTCGCGGTTCCCTGGACCAGCAGTCGGCCGTTGAGGATGTAGCCCAGCTTGTGGCAGCGCTCGGCCTCGTCCATGTAGTGGGTGCTGACCAGCACGGTGATGCCGCGCGCGGCGAGCGCGTGCAACTCGTCCCAGAACTCGCGGCGCGCCTTCGGGTCCACCCCCGCAGTCGGCTCGTCGAGCAGCAGCAGCTGCGGCTCGTGCAGCAGGCAGGCGGCGAGCGCCAGCCGCTGCTTCCAGCCGCCGGAGAGTTCGCCCGCGAGCTGCCCCGCGCGATCGGCAAGACCGAGGTCGCGCAGCGCCGCCTCGACCCGCGGCTTGACGTCGTTCATCCCGTACATCCTCGCGACGAAGCGCAGGTTCTCGCGGATCGTCAGGTCCTCCCACAGCGAAAAGCGCTGCGTCATGTAGCCGACGTGACGCTTGATCTCCTTGGTCTCGCGCACGATGTCGTAGCCGAGGCAGCTGCCTTCGCCAGACGTCGGCGTCAGCAGTCCGCAGAGCATCCGGATCGACGTCGTCTTGCCGCTGCCGTTGGGGCCGAGAAAGCCGAAGATCTCGCCGCGCCGCACCGACAGCGCGAGATCCTTGACCGCGCGGTGCTTGCCGAAGAACTTGTTGAGGCCGCGGACGTCGATGACCACGTCGTCGCGGACGGACGCGGTCATGATCCGCGCGGCGGCGGCAAGGTGACGTCGACCGGCTGGCCGGGATGCAGCTTCGCCGCATCGGCCGGCGCGGGCCTCGCCTCGACCCGGTAGACGAGCTTTGCGCGGTTGTCGCGCGAATACAGCACCGGCGGCGTGAACTCGGCGCGGTCGGAGATGAAGACGATCGATGCCGCGACCGGCGCCGCGCAACCGTCGCAGGCGACGGTCACCGCCTGGCCGCGTTGCAGACGTCCCAGGGTCGTCTCCGGCACGAAAAAGCGCACGCTGACGTTGGCCGGCGGCAACAGGCTCGCGACCGGGCTGCCGGCGGGCACCCAGTCGCCCACGACGTAATAGGTGTCGTGGACGCGGCCCGCGGCCGGCGCGGGGACGGCGCGCTGCGCCAGTCGCCAGTCGGATTGCGCCAGCACCTCGCCGGCGGCGCGCGCGTCGGCCTCGGCGGCGCGGATCTCGTCGGTGCGCGCCGGCAGCTTCGCCGTCGCCACCGATGCCTGCAAGCTTGCGACCTGGGCGTCGTCGCGCTTCTGCTGCGCGCGCGCGTCATCCAGCGCGGCGCTGCTGACGAAGCCGCTGGCGTGTAGATCCTGCACCCGCTTGAGGTTCGCAACCGACAGCTCGCGCACCGCGATCGCCTGGCGAAGCTGCTCGGCCACCGTCGCGACCTCGGTCGGGCGCTTGCCGGACTTGAGGTTGTCGAGCCGCGCCTCGGCCGAGCCTGCAACTGCTCGCCGGCCTGTCGACGCGCGGCGACCTCGTTGTCGCTCTCGAGCGCGAACACCGGGGCGCCGGCCGCGACGTCATCGCCGCGCTGCACGGCGAGCTGCTGCAGCGTGCCGCCGAAGGGGGCCGCGATGCGAACGTACTCGCCTTCGACATAGCCCTGCAGCGGGCGCTCCGCGTCCGGTCCGCAGGCAGCGAGCATCAGCGCCGCGACCAGAGCGGCGGCACTCGGCCATCGCCGGCGCGGATTCGCAGCGCGCTCCGGAACCGGACGCGACGTTGGCGTCATCGGGAATCGTTGCCGCATCGATCAGCCCTCCCTGTCCAGACTCGCGGGCGCTCTCGCGATCACGTTGCGCGCTTCGCGCTACGACTTCTCGGCGACCGCGATGAATCCGGCCACCGGGACGTTCGCCTCCAATCGCAGCTCGAGTGGTTCCACGGCGCAACGCGCGAATCCTGCGGCGCGGCAGAGCGCTTCGACGGAAGTGCGCGAGTGAGCGTAGCGCCTGCTCGGGCGCAGCACCAGCGCAGCTTCGGATTCGTCTGCCGTCTCGCACGAAAAAATGAATGCCCCACCACGGCGAACAGCCTTGAAGGCAGCTGGAATCACCGCGGAAATGTCGCCGACGTAGACGAAGACATCGTTGGCGGTCACGTAATCGAACGAGTCGGGCGCCGTCCGCTGCAATGCCTCCTGCAGATCACCCTGCCGCAACTCGGTGTAGATTCCGTGCCGCCTTGCCCGGTCGATCATCCTGGCGGAAAGATCCACGCCGACGAAGGGACCCTCGACGCGCCCCAGATACACACCGAGGAGCCCTGTTCCGCAACCGAGATCCAGCACGCTCACGCTGCGTCCCGCGTCCCGCGCCAGCAGTATCTCGGCGACGCGCCGCGGCACGCGGTACTTCAGCTGGCCGACGAGATTCACGTCGAACCGGTCTGCGTGCCTGTCGAAGATCGCCTGGGCTATCCAGCCCGGTTGCGTGCTTGGCGTCGCGCCGCGCGCGATGGCGAGGAAGAATTGCAGCGTTTCATTTCCCGGCAGCTGCCGATCCGCGTGTTCCAGCACCGCGCGCGCCTCGTCTTTGCGATCGAGCTCCACCAGACATACCCCGAGCCACATCAGGGCAAACGGATCGCCCGCATCCTCGGCAAGCGCTCCGCGCCAATGGCCTTCGGCTTCCGCATACTGGCCTTGCCTGGTAAGACCCGCCGCGAGTGCGAGGCCGATTCTCCTGTCGGCAGGCCGTAGCGCGTGTGCGCTGCGCAGATGACGCATCGATGTCGCGTCGTCACCGGCCGCGGTCGCGATCGCGACCGCGATTTCCAGCATCGCGATGTCCTCCGGGTCGAGTTCGACCGCCCTGTTTGCCGCCGCCACGGCCTCCGCGTGCCTTTCCTCGCGCGCGAGGGCCTTCGCCACCGCGATGTGGATGCGTGGCTGCCGCGGCTCCAGTGCGAGCGCAGCCCGAAGCGACGCGATTTCGCGCTCCGGACTTCCCGCCGCGCGTGCGAGCATTGCCCCGGTGATGTGGATGCGGGGATCGAGCGGCGCAGACGGGCCGAGCACCTTCAGTGCAGCGGCGGCCTCCTCGAGCTTGCCGGCACGAATGTCGGCCTCGATCGCGCGCAGCCTGGCCAGCGTCGTCTCCATCTCAGTTGCCGCGCTTCTTCCCGATTCGCGGCCCGGCCGCAATTCAAGGCGCGTATCTCCGCTCAGTACTTGATGCTGCAACCGTAGGGCGACGTCGACGCGGTCGTCACCGGCTTTCCCGCCAGCGCCTCGGTGAGTGCGGCGCGCACATAGTTGTTGGCGGTCTTCACGTCGGCGGGGTTCGCCGAGCGCTTGTCGTCGATGGCGCCGTTGTAGACGACCTTGCCGGCGGGGTCGACGATGACCATCTGTGGCGTGGTCTTCGCCGCGTAGGCGCGGCCGGTCGCGCTCGTGCTGTCGAGGAGCGTCGCCTTCTGTGCGCTCCCTTGCGCGCGCATCCAGGCCGCCATTTCCGCGCCGGTCTTGAATTCGGCGTGATTGGCGCTGGTCGAATTGATCGACAGCCAGACGACCCCCTTGTCGCTCCATTCCTGCTGCAGGCCCTGCATGTTCCTGCTGCCGTAGTGCTTCTGCACGAACGGACATTCGGGATTGGTCCATTCGAGCACGACGTACTTGCCGCGGTAGTCGGCGAGCGCCACCGGTCTGCCGGCCGTATCGCTCAACGTGAATCCGGGCGCCGGCGCACCCGGCGTTTGCGCCGCCGCGGCGCCGGCGAACACCATCAATCCCATCGCGACGATTGCGTTGCTTGCTTTCATCGGGGCCTCCGATCGTTGGTCGAGGGAAAACCGGTCTGCTCCATCTACAGTGCCGCGAGCGCGTCGAGAACTGTCTTCCGCTGCAGGACCTCGGGCAGCAGCAGCGGCTCCTTGCCGGGACGATACAGCACGTACACCGGGACGCCGCTGCGCCCCAGCGCCGTCAGGACCCGTGTGATCACGGGATCGCGGCGCGTCCAGTCCGCGCGGACGAGCGCCACGTTCCTGCTCGCGAACGCGTCGCGGACGACGCTGTCGTTCAGCACCAGCCGCTTGTTGACCTGGCAGGTGACGCACCACGCGGCGGTGAAATCGACGAACACGGTCCGCCCGGCGCCGGTGAGTTCCGCCACCCGGGCTGGGGAGAACGCGAGCCAATCGCCTTCGCCCGGCATCGACGCACCCGGACCGGCGGCGGCGCGCGGCGGCCCTTCGACCTCCGACCCGAAGAGCGGCCAGGCGACGACCGTTGCCAGCGCGAGGGCCGCGAGCCCAGCGGCACCCCAAAGTCGCGCGCCGCCGCCGCGGACGATGCGCCAGGCCCACAGCGCGAAGCCGATGCCCAGCAAGCACAGCAGCAGGCGGGCAACAGTATCGTTGTCGGTCTGCGCGCCCAGCACCCAGACCAGCCAGACGACGGTGGCGTAGAGCGGAAATGCGAGCAGCTGCCGGAATCGCGCAAGCCACGGCCCCGAACGCGGCAGACGGCGGCGCCAGGTCGGAAACCACGCCAGCAGCACGTAGGGAATCGCCATACCGACCCCCAGCGCGACGAACACGACCAGCGTCACCCACGCCGATCCGGCGAGCGCGAACCCCAGCGCCGCGCCCATGAACGGCGCCGTGCACGGCGAGGCGACGATCACCGCCAGCACCCCCGACGCGAACGCATCGAGCGTGCGGTTTCTCGCCGTCCAGCCGGCCACGCCGGAAGGCGCGAGCTGCCCGAACTCGAACACGCCCGAAAGGTTCAGCGCCAGTACGAAGAAGAGCAGCGCCAGCGCGGTGACGACCGCCGGCGATTGCAGCTGGAATCCCCAGCCCAGCTGCTCGCCGGCGGCGCGCAGCGCGAACAGCGCCAGGCCCAGGACGACAAACGTGAGCACGACGCCGCCCGCATAGGCAAGTGCCTCGCGGCGCAACGTCGGTGGACGGTCGTGGTGGGTGGCGAAGCCCAGCACCTTGATCGACAGCACCGGGAACACGCAGGGCATCAGGTTCAGCAGCACGCCGCCCATTACTGCGAACAGTACCGCCAGCCACAGGGTGAGCCCGCCCGCTGCCGGCGCAGGCGGCGCCAGATTGAGCTTCGGCCCGGCCACCAGAGCGGGCTTCGGCCCCGCCGCCACGCTGCCCGTCAGCGCGACTTCGATGCTCGCGGCACTCACGCCGGCGCTCAAGGAATTTCCCGCCGTGATCACGCCTGCAAGCCGCGGCATCGGGGCATCGAGGTCGTTGGCGACCGGGAGCGTCAGGATCAACGCGCCGCCCTCTCGCGTTGCGACTTGCGCGCCGGAAGGCTCGATCTGTCGCTCGGCAACGGGAAAGAAGCGCAGCGCGCCCGGGTCTGCCGCGCCGGGCGGCGGCACCAGCTTGAGTGCAATCGTCGGTCCCCGGCCCTCGGCACTTGCCTGCCAGCCACTGAGCGGCCTGGGCAGGGCGCTGCGAGTGGCCGCGATCGCAGCACCCCACCGGCCGTCAGCCGCGGCCGTCGTCGCCACCGGCATCGTCAACGCGAGATCGACGCCTTCGGGAATGCAGGTTTCCTTGCACACCAGCCAGTCGACGCGCGCCGCGAGGTCGACGGACGATCCGGCGGCAAGACTCGGCGCCACGGCAAGATCGACGAGGTGCAGAACCTCGCCCTCGTAACCGTAGTTGACCAGCGGCCCCGCCGGCAACGCGCGCGGCGCCGGCCACTGGATGGGTCCCGCCACGACACCCGGCGGCAGCGCCCACGCGATCGTTGTCGGCAGGCCCGAATCGCCCGGGTTGCGCCAATAGACGTGCCAGCCCGGCTCCATCCTGAGGCGCAGCGCGACTGTCGTGGGCGTACCGGGCACCAGCGCCGTGGTTTCGGCAACCAGCTCGGCTTCAACATGGGGGGTGCGCACCGGCGCAGCGAACGCGACCAGCGCCACGCCGATCGCCGCCAGCCCCCCTGCCAGCAGGCGAAGCACGGCAGGCACGCGCGAGCAACGGGATCGGAGCGTATCGTGGGTCATCGAGTGATCGAAAACAGATGTCGGCAGGCGCTGCGCTTCCAGGAACCGGTCGCACCCCGGATTGGGCGCCCGCGGCGTCCGTTGGTTCCGCGTCGCAGCTGCGAAAGGTTTCGATTCTACCGGGCAAGGCGGTTCTTCGGCCGTTTACCACCCGGGCGTCGCGCAGGTTTGGTAGAATCCACGCTTCCTTTGGGGAGTAGCCGCCCCTGCCTGGCAGGGGGGATGCGTCAACACACTTGACCCGTGCAGCACCAGGGTCATGGCGCCTCCGGCACCGCATACGCGGTCTTGGCGAGACCTTAGGCCAACATCCGCCACCCGGGTCGGGCGACAGGTGTTTGCCTTCGGTTCATCTCGCCCGACCCGCTGGTGCCGCCTCATGGAAGCCTTTCTCGTCTCCACCGCCGTCGTCGCCCTGGGCGAAATCGGCGACAAGACGCAACTGTTGGCATTGATACTCGCGGCGCGTTTTCAGCGACCCTTGCCGATCATCGCCGGCATCTTTGCCGCCACCATGGCCAACCACACGCTTGCGGGCTGGGTCGGCAATCTGCTTCAAGGCGTCATCCCGGTCGAATATCTGCGCTGGCTGGTGGCGCTGTCGTTCTTCGCGGTCGCGCTATGGGCGCTCAAGCCCGACACCCTCGACGACGGCGACCAACCGCCGCCCGCATCGCGTTGGGGGGTTTTCGGGGTCACGCTGGTCGCGTTCTTCCTCGCCGAAATGGGCGACAAGACGCAGGTGGCCACCGTCGTGCTGGCGGCGCGGTACGCGTCGCTCGCCGCGGTGGTCGTCGGGACGACGCTGGGGATGCTGATCGCCAACGTGCCCGTCGTCCTGATCGGCAAGGCAGCATCGACGCGCATCCCGTTCAAGGCCGTGCGCGTCATCGCGGCGGCGCTCTTCGCCGGGATGGGCATCTACGTCGTTGTCGCCGGGGGCGCTCCCGCAGGGTGAGACCGACGGCGGGGGTGTTCTCCTCGCCGGTATAATTGAATGTTTATGCCATCCGGACCCGGAGACGCGGGCACTTTGCGTCGCCCACCCCACGCCATGAAGCCGTTCAACCCCGCCAAGATCGAAGCCGCTGCCCAGAGCCACTGGAAGGCAACCGACGCCTACGTCGCCAGAGAAAACGACCCCCGCTTTCCCAAAGGCAAGTATTACTGCGTGTCGATGCTGCCGTATCCGTCCGGCAAGCTGCACATGGGGCACGTTCGCAACTACACCATCAACGACGTCATGTACCGCCAGCTGCGGATGCAGGGCTACAACGTCCTGATGCCGATGGGCTGGGATGCGTTCGGGCTGCCGGCCGAGAATGCCGCGATGAAGAACCGCGTCGCGCCTGCGCGATGGACATACGACAACATCGCGACCATGAAGCGGCAGATGCAGGCGATGGGGCTCGCGATCGACTGGTCGCGAGAAGTCGCCGCCTGCGACCCGGGCTACTACAAGTGGAACCAGTGGCTGTTCCTCAAGATGCTCGACAAGGGCATCGCCTACCGCAAGACGCAGGTCGTCAACTGGGATCCGGTCGACCAGACGGTGCTCGCCAACGAACAGGTGATCGACGGGCGCGGCTGGCGCACTGGCGCGCTGGTCGAGAAGCGCGAGATCCCCGGCTACTACCTCAAGATCACCGATTACGCCGAGGAACTGCTCGCGCAACTGGACAAGATGGACGGCTGGCCCGAGCGCGTGAAGACGATGCAGGCGAACTGGATCGGCAAGAGCCAGGGCGTGCGCTTCGCGTTTCCGCACGAGATTCGCGACGCCTCGGGCGCGCTGATCGGCGGCGGCAGGATGTACGTGTTCACGACCCGCGCCGACACCATCATGGGCGTCACCTTCTGCGCCGTCGCCCCCGAACACCCGCTGGCGGCGCATGCGGCGCTGTCGAACCCGGCACTCGCCGCGTTCATCGACGAGTGCAAGCGCGGCTCGGTGATGGAAGCCGACCTCGCGACGATGGAAAAGAAGGGCATGCCCACGGGGCTTTCGGTTGCGCATCCGTTGACCGGCGACAAGGTCGATGTCTGGGTAGGCAACTACGTGCTGATCGGCTACGGCGACGGCGCGGTGATGGGCGTGCCGGCGCACGACGAGCGCGATTTCGCGTTCGCGCTCAAATACGGACTGGCGATCAAGGACGTCGTCGGCATCGACGGCGAGGCCTTCTCGACGGCGGCGTGGCAGCCCTGGTACGAGGACAAGACGCGTGGCCACTGCGTGCACAGCGGCAAGTACGACGGCCTCGGTTACGTAGCGGCGGTCGATGCGATCGCCGCCGACCTCGCGGCGAAGGGCCTGGGCGAGAAGCAGACGACGTTCCGGCTGCGCGACTGGGGCATCTCGCGCCAGCGTTACTGGGGCACGCCGATCCCGATCATCCACTGCGCGTCCTGCGGTTCGGTCCCGGTGCCCGAGAAGGACCTGCCCGTGCTGCTGCCCGAGGACTGCATCCCCGACGGCAGCGGCAACCCGCTCAACAAGCGCGAGGATTTCCTCGCCGTCGCCTGCCCGCAATGCGGCAAGCCGGCGCGCCGCGAGACCGACACGATGGACACCTTCGTCGATTCGTCGTGGTACTACATGCGCTACACCTGCCCGGATGCGCCGGCGATGGTCGACGCGCGCAACGACTACTGGATGCCGATGGACCAGTACATCGGCGGCATCGAGCACGCGATCCTGCACCTCCTTTACGCGCGATTCTGGACCAAGGTGATGCGCGACCTCGGCCTCGTCAAGTTCGACGAACCCTTCACCCGCCTGCTGACGCAGGGGATGGTGCTCAACCACATCTACAGCCGCAAGGGAGCGACCGGCGGCGTCGAGTACTACTGGCCCGACGACGTCGACAACGTGTTCGGCGACGACGGCCGCATCGTCGGCGCGAAGCTCAAGGCGGACGGCTCGGCGGTCGACTACGGCGGCGTGGGCACGATGTCGAAGTCGAAGAACAACGGCGTCGACCCGCAGGAATTGATCGACCGCTACGGCGCCGACACGGCGCGTCTGTTCGTGATGTTCGCCTCGCACCCCGAAGCCACACTCGAGTGGTCGGATGCCGGCGTCGAAGGCGCGCACCGGTTCCTCAAGCGCCTGTGGAGCTTTGGCCAGGCGCGTGCGGAGGTGATCACCGGGGCGCCGAATAGCGTCGACCCCGCAACGGCCGATGCCGCGGTCAAGGCCGCCCGCCGCGACATCCACCTGACGTTGCGGCAGGCCAATTACGATTACGAACGCATCCAGTACAACACCATCGTCTCGGCCGGCATGAAGATGCTGAACACGCTCGAAGGCGTTCCCGTCGACGCCAGGGGTGCCCCCGCCGGTCTGCGCGAAGGTCTGTCGATCCTGTTGCGTGTGCTCTACCCGGTCGTGCCGCACACGGCCTGGGCGATGTGGAACGAACTCGGATACGCCACGGCGCACGGCGACCTCGTCGATGCCGCGTGGCCCGCGGTCGACGCCGCTGCGCTGCTGCAGGACGAAATCGAACTCGTGCTGCAGGTCAACGGCAAGCTGCGCGGCAAGATCATCGTGCCCGCCGGCGCCGACAAGGCGGCCATCGAGGCGGCGGCGCGGGCGAGCGCCGACGTTGCGAAACACGCGGCGGGCGCGCCGTTGAAGAAGATCGTGGTCGTGCCCGGGCGGCTGGTCAATGTCGTCGTCTAGTACGACGATGCGCCTGCATCCGCGCGGCGCAAGCGCTGCGGGAAGGCTCGTTGCCATCGGACTCGCGCTGCTGGTCGGCGCCTGCGGCTTTCACCTGCGCGGCGAATTCACCTATGCGTTCAAGACCGTGTATCTCAATGCGCCCGCCGCCGCGCCGATGACGCAGGAGCTGCGGCGTGCGCTCGAGGGATCCGGCGGGGTTCGCATCGTCGATTCGGCGACGCTCGCCGAGGTGATTCTGGAAGTCCCGGCGCCCGTGGACGACAAGCAGGTGCTCTCGCTGTCCGGCGGCGGCCGGGCGCGCGAGTTCGCACTCGCGAAGCGCGTGTCGTTCCGGCTGCACGACGCCGCCGGCAAGGACTGGCTGCCTGCCAGCGAGATCGTCATCCGCCGCAGCTTCACGTTCAGCGAGTCGGAAGTCCTCGCCCGCGAGCCGCAGGAAGTGCGGTTGCTGAAGGAAATGCAGACCGACGCCGTCCTGCAGATCCTGCGCCGGCTGCAGGCAGCGACGCCGCCGGTCTAGGGCAGCGCGCGATGGAGCTCCACGCCCGCAAGCTCTCCGAGCATCTCGAGCGGGCGCTCGCCCCGATCTATGTCGTCCATGGCGACGAGCCGCTGCTCGCGATCGAAGCGGGCGACGCCATCCGCGCCGCCGCCCGTCGCGAGGGATGCGTTGAACGCGAAGTTCTCGTCGCCGAGCGCGACTTCAAGTGGGATGCGTTTCTCGCGGCCGGCGCCAATATGGGGCTGTTTGGCGGCCGGAAGCTGATCGATCTTCGCATTCCCGGCGGCAAGCCCGGCACCGAGGGCGGCAAGGCGCTCGAAGCCTACGCGGCACGTCCCAACCCCGACCAGGTGCTGCTGATCACGCTGCCGCGCCTCGATCGCGCAACCCAGTCGTCCGCCTGGTTTGGCGCCCTCGCGGCAAACGGAGTGGTGGTGGCCGTCTATCCGCTGGAACGCGACGACCTGCCGGCGTGGATCGCCGGCCGGCTCGCGCGGCAGCAGCAGCGCGCGAGCCGTGAAACACTGGCCTTTCTCGCCGACCGTTGCGAAGGCAATCTCTTCGCCGCGCAGCAGGAGATCGAAAAACTGGGCCTGCTGCTCCCCGCCGGCGAAGTGTCGCAGGACGCCGTCGAGCGGGCGATCGTCGACGTCGCCCGCTACGACGTGTTCCAGCTCTCCGAAGCCTGGCTCGGCGGCGATGCCGCGCGCGTCGTCCGCATCATGTCCGCGCTCGAAGGCGAAGGCGAGAGCATCCAGCTGCTGCTGTGGCAATTGGGCGAGGATGTGCACGCGCTGGCCGCGATCGTCGAAGCCACAGCCAGCGGGACACCCGTGGCGACGGCGCTGCGCAACGCGCGGGTGTGGGGCAAGCGGCAAGCCGCGATGGAACGTGCCGCGCGGCGCCTGCGCCCCGCCGCCATTGCGCCGCTGCTGCGCGAACTGGCGCGACTCGACGCGCTGTCGAAGGGCATCGGCCGCGGCAACGCCTGGGATGCGCTGCGCACGCAGGCACTGGCGCTCGCCGGCAAGCCGACGCCCGCCTGAAAGATTGCGTCAGCCGTCGCCCCACAGCGCCTGCATCGCCGCCAGCGCGGCGATGCCTGCGGTCTCGGTACGCAACACCCGCGGCCCCATCCCCAGCGCCCGCAATCCGGCCCGCCGCGCCAGTGCGATCTCGTGTTCCGCAAAACCGCCCTCAGGCCCCACCAGCAGCGTGAGCGGACCGCGCGGCGCGGGCAGGCCGGCGAGTCTGTCCTGCCCGCCAGGAGCCAGGATCAGCCCCGTGCGCTGCTCCGCGACAAGCCAGTCGGATAGCGGCATCGGAGCGGCCACGACGGGAACGCGGTTGCGCCCGCACTGCTCGCACGCGGCGATGGCGATCTGCTGCCAGTGCGCCTGCCGCCGTTCGCCGCGCTCGCCTGCCGGCAGCGGCGCACTGCGCGCAGTCACCAACGGCTGGATCGACGTGACGCCCAGCTCGACGGCCTTGCGCAGCGCGTAGTCCATCGCATCGTTGGCAGCGATGCCCTGGGCCAGCGTGATGACGAGCGGCGATTCGCGCTCGACCGGGTCGAAGGCCGCGACGCGAACCCGCGCGCCGCGCTTGTCTGCGCGCTCGATGGTCGAAGCGAATTCGCCGCCACGCCCGTCGAAGAGCGTGAGCGCCTGGCCAGCCGTCATGCGGCGCACCCGCAGCGCGTGATGCGCCACAGCCTCGGGGAGTTCGACGACCTGTCCGACGCATTCCACCGACAACGCGGTCGGGACGAAGAAACGCGGGGCGGTCATGAGGATGCGTCGGCCACCACGATCTCGCGATACGCATGCCACGTCGCGTGGCCGATGACGGGCACCGCGACCACGAGGCCGACGAACCAGAGCGCGAAGCCCAGCCCGATCACCACCGCGATGAGAAGGCCCCAGACGATCATCGCCGGCACGCTGGCGCCGAAGGCCTTGAGGCTCGTCAGCACGGCGACGATGCCGTCGGTGTCGCGGTCCATCATCATCGGCACCGACACGACCGATATGGCGAAGACCAGCACGGCAAAGAACCCGCCGACGCAGAAATAAGCGAACAGGAACTCGAGATTTTCGAGCGAGACCACCTGCGCCAGGAAGCCATGGAGGCTCGGCATGTCCTGCGTGTAGAAGAGCGCGAAGACGACCAGCGATGCGCGCGCCCAGACGAGCAGGATGACGCCGAGCACCAGCGCGAACATGCCGATCGCGCCGACATTGGAGCGCCATGCATCGAGCGTCGGCAGCAGCGTCGCCACCTCGCCTCGCTGCCGGCGGCGCGACAGGTCGTACAGGCCGATGGAGAGGAAAGGTCCGACCAGGAAAAAGCCCGTCACCAATGCCGACACGTACTGGTACGCATTGCGGAACGTGAACGCGACCAGCCAGCCCATCGCGGCAAAACAGACGCCGTAGAACACGCTGGGCAGCGGACGGGCGCGGAAATCCTGCCAGCCCTTGGCGAGCCACCGGAACGGCGAGCCGACGGCGATGGCACGCACTTCGGGAAACGCCGACCGCTTCACATCGATCTCGTGGCTCATGACCGTCTCCGCCATACGGCAAGCATCACAGGAACGGGCGCAGTGCGTCCAGCACCGCGTCCGGCTCTTCGGCCATCAATGCATGCCCGCTGCCCGGCAGTGTCACGGTGCTGGGTTGCCGGAGCGCGTCGATCAACGTGGCCGCGTTTCTCGGCGGCGCCATGATGTCGCGACTGCCCATGATCAGCAACGCCGGGCACCGGCAGCGCGCCGCCGCCGCGAGTCCGTTCGCATACGCATGGCAGGCGGCGAGATCGGCATGGAGCACACCGGGTGCCGCACGCTCCATCAACCGCATCCCGTTGCCCGTCATCCACATCCCGGGCACCGCATTGCCGCCGAGCTGCCGGCCCGCGCTGAACGACCAGCCGTTGATCATCTCCAGCGCCGCGTGATCGTCGACCTTTGCGCAGGCCAGCAGCTCGTCGCTGACCGTCATCGGCACCGCTGCGCCCAGGAGCGCGATCTTCCCGATTCTCGCCGGGTGCCGTGCCGCGCAGTCGAGCGCAACGAGCGCTCCCAGCGAATGCCCGCACAGCGCAGCGCTATTCACGCCTGCTGCATCGAGCAGCGCGATCACCCACGCGGCGATCGCCTCGACGCTCGCCGGCGCGGCGCCCCCGGAACGTCCGTGTCCCGGCAGGTCGACGGCGAGGACGTTGCGGCCGTGCCAGGCGAAGTAACGCGACTGCAATGCCCAGACGCTGTGGTCGTTGGCGGCGCCGTGGATGAAGACCACGGTGGGCAGCGAAGGATCGGGCGCGCGACTGCCCGTGTACGCGTATGCGGGATGGCCCGCGACGGTGATCTGCATCAGGCTTTTCCTGCCGCGTGGAGCGCGCGGGAGAGATCCTCGATGAGATCGCCCGCGTCCTCGAGCCCCACCGACAACCGGATCGTTCCCTCTCCGATGCCTGCACGCGCCAGGTCGGCGGCCGACATCCGGAAATGCGTGGTGCTGGCGGGATGGATGACCAGCGACTTCGCGTCGCCGACGTTGGCGAGATGCGAGAAGAGCCGCAGCGCCTCGATGAACTTGCGACCCTGCTCGCGCGTGCCGTCGAGATCGAACGCGAACACCGCGCCGCAACCGCGCGGCAGGAGGCGCTGCGCGAGCGCGTAATCCGGATGCGAGGGCAGCTCCGGCGTCGCGATGCGCCTGACCATCGGCTGCGCCGCGAGCCAGGCGATGATCCGTCGCGCATTGTCGACGTGGCGCGCCATGCGCAGCGGCAGCGTCTCGATCCCCTGCAGGATCTGGAACGCCGTCATCGGCGCCATGCAGGCGCCAAAATCGCGCAACCCTTCGCGTCGCGCGCGCAGCAGGAACGCAGCGGTCGTCGATTCCTCGGCGAACACCATGTCGTGAAAACCCGCATAGGCCTGCGTCAGCGTCGGGAACCTGGCCGCTGCCGCACGTCCGGCCCAATCGAACCGGCCCGAGTCGACCAGCAGGCCGCCGATGACCGTGCCGTGCCCCGAAAGGAACTTGGTCGCCGAGTGAAAGACGAGATCGGCGCCGTGCGCGAACGGCTGGATGAGCCAGGGCGTGGTGAACGTCGAATCGACAAGCAGCGGCAAGCCGTGATCGTGCGCCAGCGCGGCGACGCGCGGAATGTCGAGCACGTCGAGCCCGGGATTGCCCAGCGTCTCGCCGAACAGCAGCCGGGTGTCGGGACGAATCGCCGCGCGCCAGGCATCGAGGTCGCGCGGATCGACGAACGTCGTCTCGATGCCGAAGCGCGGCAGCGTGTAGTCGAGAAGGTTGTGCGAGCCGCCGTAGAGCGCGCCGGATGCCACGATGTGCGAGCCCGCGTCCATCAGCGTCACGATCGCAAGATGCAGCGCGGCCTGGCCGCTCGCCGTGGCGATCGCCCCTACGCCATCCTCGAGTGCTGCAATGCGCTCTTCCAGCACCGCGTTGGTCGGGTTGGAAATGCGCGAATAGACGTGCCCCGCGCGTTCCATGTTGAAGAGCGCCGCGGCGCGATCGCTGTCCGGAAAGACGAACGACGCGGTCTGGTAGATCGGCGTCGCCCGCGCGCCGGTCGCAGGATCGGGTTTCGCACCCGCGTGGACCGACAGGGTGTCGAAGTGTGGCGGTTTGGGCGATGCCATGCGCGTTTCCCGGCGGGCGTGAAAGCGCGCATGGTAGCGCAATCAGCATGCGTTTCCGAAACGCGCCAAGGGAGGATGTGCAGACGGAAACCCCGCCGGAGCGGAGTTTCCTTGCCGCAGGAACGAACGGCTCAGCTGCGGTGGCGTCTCGCCATGGCGATGCCGGCGGCACCCAGCAGGATCGACAACAGCCACAGCGCGAGCGGGTCCAGCACCGGTATCGGCGTCGTCACCGCAATCGCCGCCGCATTCACGAGCAGCGACATCGACAGCGTCGCCGACGCGGTCGCGGCATCGCTCACCTGCACGGTAAACGCGTACGGACCGCCCGCTGCGAGCGGCGTACCGCTCAGCACGCCCGTGGACGCATCGAGTGCCAGTCCCGGCGGCAACGTTCCGGCGATCACCTGCCAGTTCGAGTACGGCGGCACACCACCGGTGGCGGCCAGCGTCTGGCTGTAGCCGCTGCCCGCAGTGGCTGCAGGCAGCGTCGGCGCCATCGTGATGCCGAGCGCGGCGTTGATCGTCAAAGCAAAAACCTTGCTTGCGGTCAGCGATGCGGCATCGGTGACCTGAACGGTGAACGCGAAGGCCGTGCCGGCAGCAGTCGGCGTGCCGCTCAACAGACCGGTCGAAGCATCCAGCGTGAGGCCCGCCGGCAGCGCGCCGGTGATCACCTGCCAGCTGCCGTAGGGCGGTGTACCGCTCGAGGCAGCCAGCGCCGTGCTGTACGCGATTCCGACCACGCCGGCCGGCAACGGCGACGCGGTGGTGATCGTCGGGGTGGCACTTGCCGTCGTGGCCTTGAGCACTTCGGCGCTCGCATCGCTGACCACGACGTTCGCGTTGCCGGCATGCGCGTCGGTCACCGTGCGGACGACGAAGTAGTACGGCACGCCGGACGACAACCCGGTCACCGTCCACCCTGTCGCCGACTTGTCCGGCGTGGTCGCCGACAACGTGTAGGGCCCGCCCGCTGTCGTCGCGGAATAGACCCGGTAGCCGCCGGTGTCGCCGGTGTAGAGAATCGGCGTCCAGGTCAGCGCTACGGTTGTCATGGTTGCCGTGGGCGCAGCGAGATCGGTCACCGGCACCGTCTGCGTGTCTTTCCAACCCGCCTGCTTGCTGGTGAGAAACGCGTCGACTGTCGGATCGGTGGCGTAGAGCCCGTTGTAGCGCAGGTCGGTATTGTTCGGAGCGAGCGCCAGGTTCTTGATCGTTGCCGGCACGTCGCCGATGAGCTTGTTCTTCTCCAGATGCAGCGACACCAGCTTGGGTGCACTGCCGAGCTCCACCGGAATCGGGCCATCGAGGCGATTGCCGCCGAGGTAGAGGCTGCCCAGTTGCGGCATCGTCGCGAGCGCCGGTGGAATCGGTCCCGACAGCAGGTTGTTCGAAAGTTCGATCGTCCACGCTTTGACAAGCCCCGCCAGCGCCGCAGGGATCGTGCCCGTGAACTGATTGTCACCGATCCGCAATACCTGCAGGTTGGCGAGATTGCCCAATTCCGGCGGCAGCGGACCGGAAAGCTGGTTGTGTGTCAGCTCCAGTGCCACCAGACTGGCGAGGTTGCCGACCGCGGCCGGTATGGGCCCCGTCAATTGATTCCAGTAGGCGTAGAAAGTCATCAGATTGCCGAGATTGCCGATCTGCGTCGGTATCGACCCGGTCAACTGGTTGTGCTGGAGTTCCAGTCGCTGCAGATTGGAAAGATTGCCGAGCTGCGTAGGTATCGATCCCGACAACTGGTTGTAGCCGAGGTGCAGATACTGCAGGCCGGCGAGATTGCCGAGTTCGACCGGAATCGAGCCGGACAATTGGTTGTTCGCCAAGTACAGATTGGTCAGCTGCGTGAGGCTGCCGAGTTGCGCCGGAATCGGGCCGGTGAGCTGGCCCGGTGACAGCTGCAGCAATTGCAGTTGCGTGAGATTGCCGAGCTGCACCGGGATCGTCCCCGTCATCTGCCCGGCGATTCCCAGATTGACGAGATTGACCAAGTTGCCGAATTCGACCGGAATCGGCCCGCTGAGTTGATCGCCCAGAAAGAGGTGCGTCAGCGCGGTGAGATTGCCCAGCCCCGCGGGGATCGGACCCGTCAGCGGATTGTTGAATGTCGCCAGAAATCGGAGCTTGGACAAATTGGCGAGTTCAGGGGGTATCGATCCGGTCAGCTGATTGAAGTCAACACGCAGTACTTCGAGGTTGGCGAGATTGCCGAGTTCGGCCGGGATCGAGCCCGTGAGCTGGTTGTCATTCAACCCCAGAGCGGTGAGGCTCGGCATGCCACCCAGCGCCGCCGGGATCGAGCCGGTCAAACGATTGAAGGACAGCTCCAGGCCCACCAGGTTCGCGAGCGTTGCCAACGTCGCGGGAATCGGACCCCCGAGGCTGTAGTTTCGGGTCAGGCCCAGTCCACGGAGGTTGGTGAGGTTGGCGAGCGTCGACGGCAGCGTTCCGGTCAGGTTGTTCGAGTCCATGTTGACGTACTCGACCGTCATCTCGCCGACATCGCAGATGACGCCGTACCAGGTGCACTCGGTGCCGGCCAGACCATTCCAGTTGGTCCTGGTGTTCCACGTCGCGCCGTTGGTGCTGTTGTAGAGATCGATCAGCGCATTGCGCTCGCTCGCGGGAATGGCCGCCGGTGCGGCGACGGTCCAGGCAAGGAGACAGCAGCCCGCCAGCGCGGTCACTTTGCGCAGGGAATTGGCCCAGTTCAACAAGAGTCTCATCTCCACCTCCGTTGATACGGCAAGTTTGCTGGCTGCTGCGCGTGCCCGACGCAACAACATCGTCCCTCGCGCGGCGCACGCAAACGCCCTCATGGCCGTCATGGGATAAACGTCAGCCTACGCGCCGGGCAGGCGGCCGGGTTGACTTGCGTCAAGCCGCCCATGCATCCGCGCAGCAGCGAGCCCTCGACGCACGCGACAATGCGTCGCGGGCGGTTGCCCTACAATCGCATCGATGAAGCCGCCATTCACACCGATGCGCGACGATCCTCTGCCCGCCCCCCCGGGTCCGGTCAAGGGACGTGGCGCGACCTTCAACCCCGACAACCGCTATGCTTCCGAGTCACGCGAAGCGGTCGACGACGGCTGGCCCGCCGGAGAATCGGAGGCAGCGACCTTGCTGCCGGAAGCGCCGCCACGAGTGAAGACCACGGTGCGCATCCAGCAGGCGCGCACGATCATCAGCCGCAACGACTCGCCCGACATCCCGTTCGCGCAGTCGATCAACCCGTACCAGGGCTGCGAGCACGGTTGCATCTACTGTTACGCACGACCATCGCATGCGTACCTCGACCTGTCGCCCGGCCTCGATTTCGAGACCCGGCTGTTCGCCAAGACGAACGCGCCGGAACTCCTGCGCCGCGAACTGGCGCACCCCGGCTATCGCTGCCAGCCGATTGCGCTGGGCGCCAACACCGACCCGTACCAGCCGATCGAGCGCGAGTGGCGGATAACGCGTCAGGTGATCGAGGTGCTGAGCGAGTGCGCGCATCCGCTGACGATCACCACCAAGGGCGTGCTGGTCGAACGCGACATCGACCTGCTGGCGCCGCTGGCGGCACGCAACCTCGTGCGGGTGTTCGTTTCCATCGGGACGCTCGATCGCGAGCTGGCGCGCAAGCTGGACCCGCGGGCGCCGGCACCGCAGCGCCGACTGGAAATCGTCGCCCGCCTCGCGGCGGCGGGCATCCCCGTCGGCGTCGTCGTCGCCCCGGTGATCCCGCAACTCACCGACAAGGATCTGGAGCGCATCCTCGATGGCGCCGCGGCAGCGAAGGCCTGCCACGCCGGCTGGTCGATGCTGCGGCTGCCACGCGAGGTCGCGCCGCTGTTCCGTGCCTGGCTCGACGCGCACGTCCCGCTTCGCGCCGCGCACGTGATGAGCCTCGTCCGGGACGTCCGCGGCGGCCGCGACAACGACTCGCGCTTCGGCGCGCGGATGCGCGGCGAGGGCGAGTATGCGAACCTCATTCGAGACCGCTTCGCGATCGCGTGCCGGCGCCTCGGACTCGACACCATCCGCGTGCCGGCACTCGACACCTCGCAGTTCCGCCCGCCGCGCGCGCCACCGGGCCCGCAGCTCGACCTGTTCTGACGGAAGGCTACAGGCCGCGCGCCCAGGCAGGGCGCAGAGGCGCGGATTCGGGCGCGGCGATCGCCTGCCGGACTTGTTGCAGCAGTCGCGCCTTGTCGGCGCCGAGCGTGCCCTTGAGGACCAGCCAGTTCGACGCGTGATCGCTGCGAAACACCGTCCGCTCCAACTCCAGGCCCGACAGGAATGTTGCCATTTCGACGAACAACTCGTGCTGCGACAGCGGCTCCCAGCCAGGAAAGCCGGCACGCAGGCGCGCGTCTCCCTTCGGAAAGCTGACCACCAGCGTCGACAGGAATTCCGGCTGCGTTGCGTTGGCCAGGCGGGCCGAATTCTCTGCGTGCCGACGCGACAACTCCCGGCCCCCAAGGCCATTCAGGATCATCACCGAACGCTTGATGCCGGCGGCCCCGAGCTTGGCGAGCGCCTCACACGTGGTGTCATAGGTTTCCCCCTTGTTCACCGCGGCCAGTACCTGGTCGTCGCCGGATTCGGCGCCGACGTAGACCATCGCGAGGCCGGCGGCGGCAAGCTCGTCGATTTCCGCCTGCGTTTTCTTGCGCAGGTTGCGCGGCAGGCAGTAACTGGCGATCCGCCGCACCGCCGGCAAGTACATGCGGATGGCGGCAAGAATGGTCAACAGTCGCCGCGTGGGCAGCACCAGGGCATCGCCATCGGCCAGGAACACGCGACGAATTTCGTCGCCGTAGCGCTGCCCGGTCAGCCTGATGCTCTGCAAAACCTCGTCTTCGTCCCTCGCGCGGAATTTCTTCTGCGGCGCCGTGTACATCTCGCAAAAACTGCAGCGGTTCCACGAACACCCATCGGTCACCGGCAGGATCAGCGATTCCGCCTCGCTGGGCGGGCGAAAGACAGGCTCGACGTAGCGGATCGGGATCATGCTGCCGCCGTCTTCACCGGGAAGGCCGGCGGCTCCGGCTTGCGCATGGTGCAGTCAGAAGCGAAGGTCTCGGGCAGGTCGATCCTGATGCGCAGCATGGTCTCGGGCAAGTATCAGCCAAAGTCGCATTTTAGGCGCGCGGGCGAGGGGTATGATCACGGCCACGATTTCCTCCTTTCTGCCGCCGATGAAACTCGCCATCCTGCCCGTCACCGCCTACCAGCAGAACTGCTCGCTCATCATTTGCGAGAACACCAATCGCGCCGCCCTGGTCGACCCGGGAGGCGAGGTCGACCGGTTGCTGGACGCCGTCAACAAGGCCGGCGCAACGCTGGAGAAGATCCTCGTCACCCACGGCCACATCGACCACTGCGGTGGTGCCGCCGAAATCGCCGAGCGGACCGGCGTGCCGATCGAGGGGCCACAGCGGGAGGACGCATTCTGGATCGACAAGCTCGGCGCGCAAGGGTCGGCGTTCGGCGTTCCGGGCGCGCGGCCGTTCGTTCCCGATCGATGGCTCGACGACGGTGACTCCGTCACCGTGGGTGAACTCGCTTTCGATGTCCTGCACTGCCCCGGCCACACGCCGGGTCACGTGGTCTTCGTCAACCGAGGATCTCGGTATCGCCTTCGTCGGCGACGTGCTGTTCCAGGGTTCGATCGGGCGCACCGATTTTCCGCGCGGCGATCTCGATACGCTGATCGCGTCGATCACGGGAAAGCTCTGGCCCTGCGGCAACGAAGTGCAGTTCGTTCCCGGTCACGGACCGATGTCGACGTTCGGCGACGAGCGGCAGAACAATCCCTACGTCGGCGACGACGCGCTGGCAGGACGATGAAGGCGATCCTCTGGCTGTTGGCGCCGGGGCTCTCCGCTTTGGTGCTGGCGGCACACTACTACCGCGCGGGCAATCTGGTTCTGGCCGGACTCGCGGCGGCGCTGGTGGCGTTGCTGTTCGTGCCCCGCGCCTGGGCCGCGCGCACCGTCCAGCTTGGGCTCGCCGCCGGCGTGCTCGAATGGGTGCTGACACTTGTTCGATTGATCGAAGCCCGGCAGGCAATGGGACAGCCTTACGCCCGCCTCGCGGCGATCCTGGGCGTCGTGGCAATTGTCACCGCGCTGTCGGCGCTCGCCTTCCACACCCCAAGCCTGCGGCGACGATTCGGGCTGCGGTAGCGGCACCTGCGCTGCTGCCTCGACCGCGCTCGCCACTGCGCACGTGACGCTGGCGTGACGCTGCGCGTCCTAGGCTTTGCGCAGCGCGCCGCATTGGGCCTTCCGCTCGACGCGTGCACGCGCTGGCGACCAGGGGACCTGTTCCCGCACAATGCCTGTCATGACGACCATCTCTGCAAGGGCAAGGCGACGCCGGCCGGGAGCCGCGGCATCGGGCCGGCTGTGCTTGCGCCAGGCGGGGCGCTTCGAGTCCGCGGCTGGCGCGCATCACGACCTCGAACCCAAGGATGCGTTGCTGCTCGCGTACCTGGTCGTCGAAGGGTCGACGTCCCGCGCGCGGCTCGCGGCCCTGCTGTGGCCCGACGTCGACGACGAGCGCGCCCGCGGCAATCTGCGGCAACGACTCCTGCGGCTGAAGCGCACCACCGGCGCCGAACTCGTGACCGGCAACCCGCAGGCGCGGCTGGTCGCCGGCATGGAGCACGACCTCGAAGACTCCTGCGAACTCCTGGCCGGCATTCAACCCGAGCAGGCCGGTGGGCTCTCCGAGTGGCTGGAGGCGCAACGCGAGCGACGCCGCCGCGTTCGCTTGACGGTGCTCGAGGCGGCAGTCGCGCAGGCGCAGGCGGAGGGCGACTACGCGGTCGCGCTCGAGCACGCAAACCGGCTTATCGATCTGGATCCGTGGTCGGAGAGCGCGCACCGGCAGGTGATGAAGCTGCACTACCTGCGCGGCGACGTCGGTGCGGCCGTGGCGGCGTACGAACGATGCGCCCGGCTGCTGCGAGCGGAGCTCGGCGCCGAGCCGAGCATGGAGACGTTGCGGCTGCGGAGCCAGATTGAGCAGTACGTGTCGCCGCGCCCAGTTGCGGCGCGGCGGGCGCCTCCTGTCACGATCCTGCGACCGCCGCGGCTCGTCGGCCGCGCCGCGGAGCTCGCCGCGCTGGATGAAGCATGGAACGCGGGCCGTGCCTTCCTGGTGCTTGGCGAGGCCGGGATGGGCAAGTCCCGGTTGCTCGCCGAATTCGCTGGCGAGGGCGTCCGGGTGATCGTCGCAGCGGCGCGGCCGGGCGACGCGGCGGTTCCCTATGCGACGATGGCACGGGTGCTGCGCGCGGCGCTCGCCGGCAAGCCGCCGGTACTTCCGGACGCCTTGCGCGCCCCGCTGGCGCAGTTGCTGCCGGAATTGCCCGGCACGCTCGTCGAGTCCCCCGACGGCCAGCGACTGCAGTTGCAACGCGCTATCGAGTCCGTGTTGGTCGGCGTCGAGCGCGAGGGTGTCCGCGGCTTCGTCCTGGACGACGTGCAGTTCGCCGATGACGCGAGCCTGGACATGCTGCGCACGATACAGGGCAGTGACGAGCAGGCGACACTGCACTGGGGCTTCGCGCAACGCAGTGGCGAGCCGGCCGCGGCCGCCCAGGCATTGCGCGAGGCCCTGGAAGAAACCTTGGCACTGACCACCGTCGCACTGGAGCCGCTCGACGTGCGGCAGATGGCCGAGCTCATCGACTCGCTGGGCGTGCCCGAGATCGACGGCCGGGCGATGGCAGAGCGGCTGGTTCGCCACACCGGCGGCAACCCGATGTTCGCGCTGGAGACGTTGAAGCATGCGTTGACGAACGGGGCCGATGACGCCGAGCTGACGATCCCGCCCGGCGTCGGCGCCCTGATCGAGCGGCGACTGCGACAGCTCTCCACGCCCGCGATCGCGCTCGCCAGGGTGGCGGCAGTCGCGGGTGTCGACTTCTCGATCGAGCTGGCCGAGCACGTCCTCAAGACGCCGGCACTGGCACTCGCCGATGCGTGGAACGAACTGGAGGTGGCGCAGGTGTTACGTGGCGCCGTATTCGCGCACGATCTCGTTTTCGAGTCGGCACTGCGATCGATACCCGCTGCGATCGCAACGCACACCCATGCGTCGATCGCTGAGTGGCTCGAGCGTTCAGATGGCGAACCGGCGCGCATCGCCGCGCACTGGGAGGCTTCGACGTCGCGGCAGCGCGCGCTGCCTTGGTTGCGCAAGGCAGCTGAGCGTGCCGAGGCGGCGCTGCGTCCCCGGGAAGCCGTTGCGTTCCTGGAGCGCGCAGCGGATATCGAAGCGGGCACAGTCAGCGCCGAGCAGGCGTTCGACACGCTTGCGACGCTGGTCGACGACAAGCTTCACGTCGACCGCAGCGCCGACCTGCTGCCGCTGATCGACCGGCTCGACCGGCTCGCCGCGACGCCGTTGCAGACCATCGGCGCGCTGCTGCTGCGCTCCGACTTCAGCATGCACCGCAGAGAGCGCATCGACGAGGGGCTTGCCGCCGCCGAGCGCGCCGTCGAGCTTGCGACCCACGCGGGATTGGACTGGTTCCGGGTCGGTGGCACGCTCAACGCGGCCATCCTCCACTCGATGCGGGGAGATGCGCGACGCGCGACAGAAGTCGCGACCCCGATCGTGGCTGAAGTCCGGCGTTGGCACGATCCGCGGCAAAGAGTGAACCTGTTGATCAAAGTCGGCTTCGTGCTGCAACGTGCAGGCCAGACCACGCCTGCGCTCGATCTGTTCGACGAGGCCGTCGTCGAGGCACAGTCCTGCCGCCATACGTTGTCGCAGATCGTCGCGCTTGCCCACGGGGCCAGTGCGATGCTGCGTCTGCTCCGGCCCGACGAGGCGCTGATTCGCCTGGAGCGCGCCGACGCGTTGCACGCGGCGCACGACAAGGTCGAAGGGATGGGCGGCAACAACGATTGGTATGCGGCGATGGCGCTGCGGCTGCTCGGGCGCTATACCGAAGCATTGCAGCGGATCCAGCGGGTCATCGACGTAATGCGCGAGCGCTCGCCGGGGAGTGTCACGGGCACGCTCGCTACGCGGGCGAACCTCTGGCTCGATCTCGGCCAGACGACACGGGCAATTCAGGATCGCGAACTCGCGCAGCGGGCGGTCGGGCAACCGGCGGACGAGCACGAGTTGGCGCTGCTCGATTTGCGCCTTGCCGTGGACGCGAAGCTGCGGCCCGACGCGGCGCGGGCACGTGGGCGCGCGCTGACCGAGGCGCAAACGCCCTGCGCGATCGCGCTGCTCGCGCGGCTGCGACTCACCCCCTTGTTGCCGTCAGCCGAGTCGATCGCGGCCGCTCATGCGGTGGCGGCGGCCGCGCACGAGGCCGAGTTTCGCGGGCTGGAAGCCAGTGCGTGGTCGCGCGCCGCAATCGCCGAAATGGAGAATGGCGGCGCCTTTGAGGCCGTTGCGCACGCGCGGCTCGCCGTCGAATTGGCGGCGGGCTGCAATACCGACGACCTCACGTGGCCGGCGATCCTTTACCACGCAGCGGTTGTCCACCAGCAGGCAGGGCATGCGGCCGAGGCGAGGCGATTGGCCGAGCGGGGTGCGGTCTGGCTGCGCGAGATCGCCAGCCGGAGTGTCCCTCCCGAGTTCCGCGACAGCTTCCTCAGACGCAACCTGATCAACCGAGAGCTCTTGCGGCGCGCGACGATCCAGAAGTAATTCGCCACGGCGAGCCGGAACGCCACGCGCCACGCAGCGCGCGGCGGCACCTGCGCCGGCCTCCATCCCGACGACACTGCAAATTGCGGGGTATCGGCTGCCGCTCGGCGCCGGTCACGTTCCTCGCCGCGCGCCCGCCGGTCTCGATCCCACGCTGTGTAACGGTCGTGTGACGCCTGCGACGATACAACTCCTATCAGACCTCGGCATCGGTGCCTGTGGATCGGTGACAGCGCATTTTGGAGCCGGGGTCAACGAAGGTCACTGCTCGACCAGGGAGGATTGCAATGCGGGCGCGCTTCCAGTTGCTTGTCTCCTGCGGCCCGCCCTACATGAGAGAGCCCGTGAGCGCGGACGCCAAGGTCGCGCAACTCATCGCGGAGGTGCAGAAGAAGGGGTGCAGTGAGGGATAGCCGGGTGACGAACTGCGGGATCAGGGCGCTGCCAAGTGGATTGGCTTCACCGCAACCCGGCGGCGTGGTCTGTCCCGGCCAGCGGGGTCGATGGTCGCAACAGTGGCCGGAACACGACGGGGTCATCACGCTGGCTGGCCTCCGGAGTGGTCGAGTAACGGAAATTGGCGAAAATTGGAGGAGACAATGATGAACAGGGGAATGCAGTGTCTATTGGTGTTGGCCTTCGCGACCACCGCCGGAGTGAGCCAGGCCGAGTTGTTCAGGTTGCAGGGCGAACTGTGGGGGAACAGCACTGCGCCAAATGGCTGGCTCGACTCGAATGGTGATTTCGGTCGACTTCCCGGCAGCGGCGACGACGCCAGTGCCCGTACAGGATGCGACAGCCCTCTCACCTCGCCGTGCGGAAGCGTCTATATGCGTTTCCTGCAGAGCGCGGGCGGCGGGCCGGTCAATGCCAACGTCAGCAGCTTCGACGGTGCGGGCCGCCGGTTGTATATCGGCGAAGGCGCATCTCTTTCGGCGACGCGCGAATCGAACGCCGGCGGGCTCAGCCTGCAGGGCGGCCAGCTGACTTCATTCAGCACGTTCACGCTGGGCCCGACGACCGTCAACGAAAACAGCGTGCTGAATCCCTCACGGATCACGGGGCCGGGTGCAGTGGTGCTCCTGGGCAACACCGACGTCCTGGGCACGCTGGAGTTCCGCGGATCCGGGCAGGTTTCGAACAGCGGCACGCTGACCCAGAGCGGCAACGGCAACATGTCGCTCTGGTTCGGTTACGACTTCCGGAATCGCTCCGGCGGTGTGGTCGATCTCCGGAACGACAACGGCATCGCCCTCGTTTCGCCGAACTACGACCAGGGTCCGACGCCCATCCAGTTCCACAACGAAGCCGGTGCGACGCTTTCGAAGACCAATGGCAGCGGCACCAGCGTCATCGCGGCGCCCATCGTCAACGCCGGGCGGATTTCGGCCAGCAGCGGTCAGCTGACGCTGGCCGGTGGCGGTACCCACTCCGATGGAGCGAACCTCGAAGCTTCCGGCGCCGGCATCATCGGCCTGCAGGGAGCGCACACAGTCACCGGAACCGTGGCGACCTCGGGCGGCGGCAGCATCTTCCTCGGCGAATGGGACAAGCCGGGCAGCATGACGATCGCCGGCGGCGGCACGCTCGTCAACAACGGTCGCTTCTTCCAGGGGGGAACAATCAACATCGAGTCCGGCGGCAAACTCGACCAAGGCCAGAGCGGCGGGTTCTACGCATTCTCCAACCTGAACGTTGCCGCTGGCGGCAAGGTCGAGACCTCGGGTCTGATCCAGCTCGAGGGGGCGCTCGTCAACAGCGGCGACGTGACCGTGAAAGGCGGCGGCGCAATCATGGGAATCACCGGAGCCGGCAGCTACAGCCAGCAGGCCGGCACCACCGTGGTCGAATCGTCCGGGTATTTCGGTCTGCAGGACGGCACGTACCTGCAGACGGGTGGCGCAACGAACATCAACGGATCGTTGGCTGCCGATACTGTGCAATTCGAAGGTGGAGAGCTGAGCGGCAGCGGAACGATCTTCGGCAACGTGGCCTTTGTGGCGCCGGCGATCGATGCCTTCAGCGGGACCATAAGCCCGGGCAATTCGCCGGGTCTGCTGAGCATCGACGGCAATTTCACGGCGACCAACGCGATCTTCAACATTCAAATCGGCGGACCGAGAGCCGGTGTCGACTACGACCAGCTGTTCGTGTCGGGCGACGCCACGATCGACCGCGGTCTGGTGAACTTCATGTTCATCGACGCGTTTCTGCCGACGGTGGGCGATGTGTTCAACTGGCTGGTCGCCTACGGCAACCTCGCTTTCCTAAACATGCCCACCTTCCTGGTCTCGAGCAGCATCGGCTCGGTCTTCGGGGAGTTGTCTGGCGACGGCAGCTTTTACGTCACGGGCGTTGTAAACCCCAATCCAGGCCCCGGCACCGCTCCCGAACCCGGCACGCTCGCGCTGCTCGCCCTCGGGCTGATGGGGTTGACGATGACGATGCGGCGCAGCGCGACCTGATCGTCATCCCGCGATCAAGTGTTCGTGCGCCCAACTTCGGCGCTCCGCGCAAGGGGCGCCGCAACTTGCGCGAAAGTCGAGCCTGGCCCTGCTTGTCAATGACTCGGCTTGCCGACCTTCGCCCCGGACTTGCCAACGAGGAAATCGAGGTCCACGCCCTGGTCGGCCTGCAGCACCGTGTCGCAATAGAGCTTCACCCAGCCACGGTCGGCGTGCGGCGGCAACGGCTGCCACTGCGCGCGGCGGCGTGCGAGTTCCTCGTCGCTGACGTGCAGATGCAGCCTGCGCCTGGCGACGTCGAGCTCGATGATGTCGCCGTTCTGCACCAGCGCCAGCGGCCCTCCTGCGGCGGCTTCGGGCGCGGTGTGCAGCACGACGGTGCCGTAGGCGGTGCCCGACATCCGGGCGTCGGAAATGCGCACCATGTCGGTGACGCCCTGCTTCAGCAGCTTGGTCGGCAGCGCGAAGTTGCCGACCTCCGGGAACCCCGGGTAGCCCTTCGGCCCGCAGTTCTTCAGCACCATCACGTCGTCGGACTTGACATCGAGCTTCGGGTCGTCGATGCGCGCGTGCAGGTCGGCGATGTCCTCGAACACCACCGCGCGACCCTTGTGCTTCATCAGTTTCGGCGTCGCCGCCGACGGCTTCAGCACCGCGCCGCGGGGCGCCAGGTTGCCGCGCAGCACCGCGATGCCGCCAAGCGGCTTGAACGGCTTGGCAAGCGGCGTGATCACTGCCTCGTTGTAGTTGACGGCGTCCTTGACGTTCTGCCAGATCGTGCTCCCGTTCACGGTCAACGCCTTCTTGTGCAGCGCGCCGGCGATTTCCCTGATCACCACCGGCAGCCCGCCCGCGTAATAGAAGTCCTCCATCAGGTACTTGCCGGAGGGCATCAGGTTGACGAGGCAGGGAATGTCGCGACCGAGGCGGTCCCAATCGTCGAGCGTCAGGTCGACGCCGATGCGCCCTGCGATGGCCAGCAGATGCACCACGGCGTTGGTCGAGCCGCCGACCGCGCCGTTGACCATGATCGCGTTCTCGAACGCTCTCCTGGTCAGTATCTTCGACATCCGGAGGTCCTCATGCACCATCTCGACGATGCGCCGGCCGGTCATGCGGGCCAGAACCTTGCGCCGCGAGTCGGCGGCCGGAATCGCCGCGTTGGTCGGCAGCGCCATGCCCAGCGCCTCGACCATCGTTGCCATCGTCGACGCCGTGCCCATCGTGTTGCAGTGACCCGACGATCGCGAGTTGCAGGCCTCGGCCTCGGGCAGGTCCGACATCTTCATCGTGCCGAGCTTCAGTGCCTCGGTGAATTTCCACGTGTGCGTGCCCGAGCCGATGTCCTCGCCCCGGTACTTGCCGTTGAGCATGGGCCCGCCGGAGAGCCCGATCGTCGGCAGGTCGCAGGACGCGGCGCCCATCAGCAGCGACGGCGTGGTCTTGTCGCAGCCCATCATCAGCACGATGCCGTCGAAGGGATTGGCGCGGATCGACTCCTCGACGTCCATTGCCACCTGATTGCGAAACAACATCGTCGTCGGCCGCATCATCGTCTCGCCGAGGCTCATCACCGGAAACTCCAGCGGAAAGCCGCCCGCCTCGAGCACGCCCGCCTTGATGTGCTCCGCCAGCTCGCGAAAGTGGCCGTTGCAAGGCGTCACGTCGGACCAGGTGTTGCAGATGCCGATCACCGGCCGGCCGTCGAAGAGGTCGTGCGGGTAGCCCTGGTTCTTGAGCCAGGAACGATGGACGAACGCGTCGCGGTCGTGACTGTCGAACCACGAACGGGAGCGAAGCGGGGGCTTGGCGGGTTTCTTGCTCATGGGTTTCTCTGACCTCGTCTCGAATGAATGGCGCCGCAGCGGGCCGGTGTTTCACCTGCGAATGTTAGCAAGCTACACCCGCGGGGTGTGGAAGGGAAAGCGAGTCGCGCGAAACCCATGTTGCGGTCAGTGGCGGGGGCCGCGACGGCACTCACGTAAAATGCGCCCATAAGCCCCCCGGAGGTCCCATGAAATCGGTACGACTGAAGCAGCCCGGCGAAATCGCGCTGGTCGACATTCCCGCGGCGCAGCGCCGTGACGGCGAAATCCTGATCAAGGTGCGCACGGCAGGCATCTGCGGCTCCGACATCGGCGCCTACCGCGGCGTGAACCCGCTGGTGAGCTACCCGCGCATCATCGGGCACGAGATCGCCGGCGAGGTGGTCGAGGTGCCGGCCGAAGAGACCAGCATCAAGCCCGGCGATCGCGTCGTGCTCGAGCCCTACGTCTACTGCGGCAAGTGCTACCCCTGCTCGATCGGCCACACCAACTGCTGCGAGAACCTGACGGTGCTGGGCGTGCACATCGACGGCGGCATGGCCGAGTACATCTCGCATCCCCGACATCTCGTGCACAAGGCGCCGGCCAACGTCCCCTGGGACCTGCTGCCGCTGGCCGAGCCGCTGGTGATCTCGATGCACGGCGTCGCGCGGCCGCAGGTCGTCGCCGGCGAATACGTGGCGATCACCGGCTGCGGCCAGATCGGCCTCTTGTGCGCGCTCTATGCGCTGACGCTGGGCGCGATTCCCATCGTCATCGACCCGGTGAAGGAGCGGCTGGCGCGCGCGAAGCAATTGGGCGTCCCGCACGTCATCGACCCGGTGGGCGAGGACGCCGTCGCGCGCATCAGCGAGATCACCCGCAAGCGGATGGCCGAGGTGGTCATCGAGGCTTCGGGCGACGCGCGGGCGCTGCGCAGTTCCGTCGACTACGTTTCCTTCGCGGGCCGCATCTCGCTGGTCGGCTGGTCGAAGGGCGACACGCCGATGCCGATGGCGCTGGTCACCCGCAAGGAACTGACGATCTACGGCTCGCGCAACAGCGCCTGCATGTTCCCGGAGAGCCTCAAGCTCATCTCGGAAGGCAAGATCAACGTGGCGGCGCTGCTCACCAAGTCGGTGTCGATGGCCGACGCGCCCGCCACCGTCGCGGATATCTCCGAGCACCCCGACCGCTATCTCAAGGTGACCTGCGCGTTCTGACGCCCGCGCGGCGCGGGCGCCGCGCCCGCCTGCGTGACGGCAACCGGTCACCGCCCCCCACTCACGCGAAGGAATCGCCGTGGTAACGCTCAATCGAAAACTGCTGGCGCAGGGCAAGCTCAACGCCGACACCGCCGCCCCGTCCGCAAAGAAGTCCGTCGGCATCCTGCAGATCGGCGACGGCAACTTCCTGCGCGGCTTCGCCGACTGGATGATCGACATCGCCAACGGCGCCGGACTCATGAACGGCGAAGTCACCGTGGCCCAGCCGCTGCCGCAGGGCATCGCCGACCGGCTGAACGCGCAGGACGGGCTGTACACGGTGCTGCTGCGCGGCGTGCAGAACGGCAAGCCTGTCGACTCGCGGCGGGTCGTGAGCTGCGTCCAGCGTGCGCTCGACCCCTACGCGCAATGGGGCGCGATGCTGGCGATCGCGAAGGATGCCGCACTGCGTTTCGTCATCTCGAACACCACCGAAGCGGGCATCGCCTACGCCGACGAAGCCTGCGTCGAAGGTCAGTGCCCGACAAGCTTCCCGGCCAAAGTCGCCGCGCTGCTGCTGGCACGCTACCGGGCGCTCGGCGGCGCCAATGCGCCGGGACTCGTGTTCCTGCCCTGCGAACTGATCGAGGCCAACGGGGCGAAGCTCGCGTCCTGCGTGCTTCAGTACGCCGATGCGTGGAAACTCCCCGCAGAATTCGCGGCGTGGGTGAAATCCGCCAACGTGTTCTGCAACACGCTGGTCGACCGCATCGTGCCGGGGTTCCCGGCTGCTGAGGCGGAGGCACTTTACGCACAGCTGGGCTACACCGACCCGCTGCTGGTCGCGGCCGAGCCTTTTCATCTGTGGGTCATCGAAGGGCCGGCGGTCATCGCCGAAGAATTCCCGCTGCACAAAGCCGGGCTCGACGTGGTCTGGACGGACGACCTCACGCCCTACCGCACACGCAAGGTGCGCATCCTCAACGGCGCGCACACCGCCAGTTCGCTGGCGGCCTTCAGCGCCGGTCTCGACACCGTCAAGTCGATGACCGAGGACCCGGTGGTGTCGAAGTACCTGGCACGGGTGATGTTCGACGAGATCGTGCCCTTCGTGCCCTTGCCCGAAGCCGAGCGCAGCGCCTACGCCGAGACGATCATGGAGCGCTTCGCCAATCCGCACATCCGTCACGAATTGATCTCGATCGCGCTCAACTCGGTGTCGAAGTGGCACGTGCGCGTGCTGCCCACGGTCAAGGACTACGCTGCCGCTCGCGGCAAGGCGCCGGCGGGGTTGGCGTTCTCGCTGGCCGCACTGCTCAACTTCTACGACGGCAAGTTCACCGGCGGCGACTATGCCGGCGAACGGCAGGGGCAGGCGTACCCGATCCGCGACAACGCCGATGTCCTGGCGATCGTCAGTGCAGCGTGGCGCGGCAGCAAGGACTCGGCCGCGCTCGCCGCCACGCTGCTGGCCGACTCGCGTCTGTGGGGCGAGGATTTGACCAGCATCGCGGGGCTGCGGGACCAGGTCGCGCACTCGCTCTCGCGGATCAAGGCGGTCGGCGTCAAGGCCGCGATGGCGGAGCTTTCTGCCTGACCGGCGAAGCCGTATGCTCGTGCAGGCGGATGGTGCGGCTCTTGTAGGGGATGTTATCGACGGCTTCAGCCGCGAAGCGCATTCGGGCCCGAAGGCCCTCCTACAAGCGCCTGCCACGCCGAATCTGCTGCATCGCCTTCAGGCGAGAACGTTCTACCGGAGGACGAAATGTCCGAATCATCCGCAGTGATCCGCTTGCACGCCAACGATGACGTGCTCATCGCGACCCGGCAACTTCTGCCTGGTTCGGTCATCGAGCCCGGGAAGTTCACCGTGCGCGATCTCATTCCTCCCGCGCACAAGGTCGCCGCGCACGATATCGGGAACGGTGACGCCGTACGTCGCTACAACCAGATCATCGGCTTCGCCACGACCGACATCAAAGCCGGCCAGCACGTCCACGTCCACAACCTCGGCATGGGCGAATTCGAGCGCGACTACGGCATCGGGCAGGACGCGCGCGAAATCGCGAAGGCGCAAACGCGGGCCACGTTCATGGGCTACCGGCGACCGAACGGCGGTGTCGGCACGCGCAACTACATCGCCATCATCGCATCGGTCAACTGTTCGGCAACGGTGACGCGCGCGATCGCGCGGCACTTCACGCCGGAGCGCCTCGCCGCCTATCCGAACATCGACGGCGTCATCGCGTTGCCCCATCCGCTGGGTTGCGGCATGCGTTCTTCGGGCGAAGGCATGGACCTGCTGCGGCGCACGCTGGTCGGCTACGCCCGGCACCCCAATTTCGCCGGCGTGGTGTTCGTGGGCCTCGGCTGCGAGCAGAACCAGGTTGCGCCGCTGGTCACCCTGGTCGGCCATCACGAGCCGGGGATGCTGCAGCAGATCGTCATGCAGACCGAAGGCGGCACCACGGCCGCGGTGAAGAAGGGCATCGCCCACGTCGAGGCGATGCTGGCGCCTGCCAACGGCTACCGGCGCGAGCCGGTGCCGTTGAGCAACCTCACCGTGGGCCTCAACTGCGGCGGCTCCGACGGCTACTCGGGCATCACCGCGAATCCCGCGCTCGGCGGCGCCGTCGACATGCTGGTGGCACACGGCGCCACCGCGATCCTGTCCGAGACGCCGGAAATCTACGGCGCCGAGCACCTGCTGACGCGCCGCGCCGCGAGCCCGGAGATCGCGCACAAGCTCCTCGACCGCATCGCGTGGTGGAAGGAATACACGTCGCGCAGCGGCGGCGACATGGACAACAACCCGTCGGTCGGCAACAAGGCGGGGGGGCTCACCACGATCCTCGAGAAATCGCTGGGCGCGGTCGCCAAGGGCGGCACGACGCCGCTGAACGGCGTCTACCTCTACGCCGAGCCGGTCGACGCCAAGGGCTTCGTCTACATGGACACGCCGGGCTACGACCCGGTATCGGCGACCGGCCAGGCCGCCGGCGGCGCCCAGCTCATCTGCTTCACGACCGGCCGCGGTTCGGCCTTCGGCTGCGCCGGCGTTCCGACGATCAAGCTCGCCACCAACAACGCGCTCTACGAACGCCAGCGCGACGACATGGACGTCAACTGCGGCGACCTCATCACCGGCGTGCCGATGGGCGAGATCAGCCAGCGGATCTTCGACGCCATCCTGCGCTACGCCTCGGGGGAGAAGGTGCGCAGCGAAATACTCGGCTACGGCAACGACGAGTTCCTGCCCTGGCAGGTCGGCGCGGTGATGTAGTCTGGACTTTCGCAGCGGCGCCAGCCGCGACGAGCTTCAGGCCGCGATGCCGGCGCGGGACACCGCGCGCTCTCCGATCGCCGCCCAATCCCAGGCGATGCCGAGGCCGGGAGCCGCTGGCGCCAGCGCGTGGCCGGCCTCGATGGCCAGGCGCGAGGTGGTGATGTCGTCGAGCTGCGGGATGTACTCGACCCACTGCGCGTTGGGCACCGCCGCCGACAGCGAGGCGTGCAGCTCCATCAGGAAATGCGGGCACACCGCGACGTTGAAGGTCTCGGCGAGATGCGCGACCTTGATCCACGGCGTAATGCCGCCGATCCTTGCCACGTCGACCTGCACGATCGAACATGCGCCACGCTCGAGGTACTCGCGAAAATGCGCCGGCGCGTAGAGCGACTCGCCGACTGCGATCGGGATCGCCGTGTGTGCGGCCAGCTCGACGTGACCGCCCAGGTCCTCGGCCGGCAGCGGCTCCTCGAACCATGCGAGTCCCAGCGGCTCGTAGGCACGCGCGCGGCGGATCGCCTCCGACACATTGAAACACTGGTTGGCGTCGACCATGATCTCGAAGCTGTCGCCGACGGCCTCGCGCACCGCCTTCAACCGCGCCACGTCCTCGCCAATCCGTGGCCGCCCGACCTTGATCTTGGCGCCCAGAAAACCATCCTCTTTCGCCTGCAGCGTCTGGGCGACGAGTTCGTCGGGGCTCAAGTGCAGCCATCCGCCCTCGGTCGTGTAGACGGGCACGCGCGACCGCGCGCCCCCTGCCGCCTTCCACAGCGGTAATCCTGTCCGCCGGCAGCGCAGATCCCACAACGCAGTGTCGATCGCCGCGAGCGCCAGACTGGTGATCGCACCCACCGCCGTCGCGTGGGTGTGGAAGAAGAGATCCCGCCCGATGGCCTCGATGCAGTCCGGATCGCGGCCGACGAGCTTCGGCGCGAGGTGATCGCGGAGCAGCGCCACCACCGACGAGCCGCCGGTGCCGATCGTGTAGGTGTAGCCAGTGCCGGTTGCGCCGTCGTCGCAGGTGATGTGCAGGATCGGCGTCTCCTGCGCGACGAACGACTGGATGGCGTCGGTGCGCAGCACCTTAGGCGTGAGGTCGACCTGGACGATGTCGATCGAGCGGATCAGCGCCATGGCAGCGCGCCTACTTGTAGAGAATGCCGGGCAGCCACAGCACCACCTGCGGCACATAGGTGATCAGCGCCAGCGTCACCAGGAGCGGCAGCAGCCATGGCGTCGCCGCCTTCATCGTCTGCTCGAACGACAATCCCGAGACCTTCTGCAGGATGAACAGCACCATCCCTACCGGCGGTGTGATGAGTCCGATCATCAGGTTCAGCACCATGATGAGACCAAAGTGGACGGGATCGATGCCGAGCTTGGCGATGATCGGCATGAACACCGGCACCAGGATGGTGATCGCTGCGATGGTCTCCATGAAGCAGCCGACGAACAGCAGGAAGATGTTGGCGAGCAGCAGGAACACCCACGGCGCGCTCGAGATCGACAGCACCCAGACGGCGATCGCGTCGGTGATCTGCGTGGTCGTCAGCACCCAGGCGAAGATCGACGCGCTGGCGACGATGAACAGCACCGTCGCCGTGGTCTCGATGGTCTCCATCGAGATCTTGATGAGCTTGCGCCAATTGAGCGTCCGGTACCAGACGAAGCCGAGGAACAGCGCCCAGGCGACAGCCGCGACAGCCGCTTCGGTCGGCGTGAACAGGCCGCTGGCCATCCCGCCGATGAGGATGATCGGCGTCAGCAGCGCCATGAAGGCGTCGAACTTGAACAACTTGTCGGCGACCATCACCGCGATCATCGGCAGGCCGAAGCGCATCATGCCGCCCAGCGATTCGTTCGACCACAGGAAATAGAGCACCACCGACGTGAAGACAATGGCGCCGGTCTCGACGAATGCGTGCCCCATCCGCGACCACGAGAAGGCGATGTCGGCGCCGTATTTCCGGACGTGCGCGTAGTAGCCGACCATGATCATCATGAAGATCGCCATCACGGCGCCGGGAATGAATCCGCCGGCGAAGAGCTTGCCGATCGACGTGTTCGCCTGGACGCCGTAGATGACCATCGGCAGCGACGGCGGAATGATCGGTCCCAGCGTCGCCGACGCCGCGGTGATGCCGACCGCGAACTCGGTCGGATAGCCGTGGTCCTGCATCGCCTTGATCTCGATCGTGCCGAGTCCCCCGGCGTCGGCGATCGCCGTGCCCGACATGCCGGCGAAGATCATGCTGCCAACCACGTTGACGTGTCCCAGCCCCCCCTTCAGCCAGCCGACCAGCGCCAGCGCGTAGTCGTAGATCCGGTTCGTGATGCCCGCCGAATTCATCAGGTTGCCGGCGAGGATGAAGAACGGCACCGCGAGCAACGGGAAGCTGTCGACGCCGCCGACCATCCGGTGGATCACAGTCAGCGGCGGAATCAGGCCGGTGGCCAGGATGTAGAGCAGCGAAGCGATGCACATCGCGATGGCGATCGGGACGCCGCTTGCCATCACCGCCAGGAAACCACCGAGGAGCAGGCTGTTCATCGCGTCAGGCCTCCACTTCGCCGGGACGCTCGAGCACGCTCCAGCCCTGCCGCCAGTGCCGGATCGCCACCTGAACCGAGCGGAACGCCATCATCACGAAGCCGAAGCAGACCAGCCAATACATGTACGAGATCGGGAAGTCGACGACCGTCATCTTCATGTGCGCGATCTTGGGAATCAGTTCCACGGTGAGCCACACCGCGTAGACGAAGAAGGCGACGCGCACGACGTCGACCCACGTCGACATTACGCGCGCGACCTTCTGCGGCAGATAACGGTAGAGGAACTCGACCTGGATGTGCGTGTTGCGCCGCACCGCCATCGACGCGCCGACGAAACAGACGACGATGAGCAGGTAACGAGCGATCTCCTCGGTCCACGCCGCCGAGTCGCCCAGCACGTAACGGGTGAAGAACTGGTAGAAGACGTCGGCAGCCAGCAGCCAGAAGAATGCCAGCGTCAGCCAGTCCTCCCAGCCATAGATCGACAGGTCGATCGCATCCTCTGCCGTGTGGAAGTGCCCGTCGGCATCGAGCACGTGGTCGTTCGCGGTGGATTCAGCCATGGTGTTGCGTCCTCCCCCAGGAGCCGTTGCTTTTCATCTCGACACGCGCGGCGCATGCAGCCGTGCGTCGCCCACCTCGGTGCAGGTTTGCGCCGGCGGACGTTGCCGCCGCGCTCGCCGGGCGCGCGGAACTTCCGTCCGCGCGTCCGGCGAAACGGATCACTTGATGGCAATGATCCGGTCGTAGTCCTTCTTGTCGTAGCCCATCGACTCCAGCGGCACGTTCTTCAGCACCGCATCGACGAAGCTCTTGCGGTCGACGTTGACGATCTGCAACCCCTTCTTCTTGAACTCGTCGACGAGTTCGGCTTCGCGCTTCTTGATGTCGGCAGTGGCGCCGGCGGCGGCTTCGCGCGTGACGTCGGTGAAGAGCTTCTTGTCGGCGTCGGACAGCTTGTTCCAGACGTGCGGCGCGATCTGGGTGACGAGGCCGTCGACGATGTGCGAGGTCATCATGATCGCCTTCTGCACTTCGTAGAACTTCTTCGCCTCGATGGTCGTCAGGGGGTTCTCCTGCGCCTCGACGGTGCCGTTCTGCAGCGCGAGGTAGACTTCGGCGAATGCGATCGGCGCCGGATTTGCACCGCAGGACTTCGGCGTCGCCATGTAAGCCGGCGAGTCGGGAACGCGGATCTTCAGACCCTTCATCCCGGCGCAGTCGGTGAACGGCCGGTTCGACGACGTCTGCCGCGCGCCATAGTATGTCATCGCGGTCATCTGGATGCCGGTCTTGGCACGGTAGCCGTCGACCATTTCCTGGAACACCGGGCTCTTCGAATACGCCAGCATGTGGTCGGCGTCGCGGAAGATGAACGGATAGTAGGCGATGCCGATCCGCGGGTAGCTGCGCATCGCGTACGACGTGCCGCTGATGATCATGTCGACGGTGCCGAGCGTCAGGCCCTGGTTGAGGTCGGCTTCCTTGCCGAGCGAACTGGCCGGGAAGACGGTGATCTCGTACCGGCCGTTGCTGCGCTTCTTGATCTCGTCGGCGGCCCACACCGACCACTTGTGGTACGGCTCGCCGGTCTCGTAGACGTGTGCCCACTTGAGCTTGGTCTGCGCAGCCGCGGGACCGGCGGCGACACCGAGCGCGATCGCCGTGGCGGCGACCGAGAATATCAACTTGTTCAACGCTTTCATGCTTCCTCCTGGCTGTGATGAACGGAAAACGAATGCTCCTACGCGAAAACGACCTGAACCTTGGTGGCGCGGTTCTTGTCCTTGGCGAGTTCGAAGGCCTGGTGCGCGTCCTTCAACGGGAACTGCCCCGTCAGCAGCGGGCGGACGTCGATGCGGCGCGACTGCAGGTACTGGACGGCCCAGTCGAACTCGATGCCCCAGCGAAAGGCCGGACAGAAGTCGAGTTCCTTGACCATCAGCTCGTTGAGCAGGAACGGCAGCGGCTCGTGCGGCAGCGTCCCCACTTGGACGATGCACGCGCCGCGCTTGACGGCGGCGACGCAGGTCTTCAGCGCAGCGAAATTGCCGGAGACCTCGAACGCGGCATCGAACTGGGGCTTGGTCAGCAGCTCGGCGTCGCGGTCCGCACGCAGCGTCACGTCGGCGCCCACTTCCTTGGCCTTGGCGAGCGGACGGTCGAGAACGTCGCTGACGGTGATCTTGGTCGCGCCGGCAAGTCGTGCCACCATCACCATCAGGCAGCCGATCGTCCCGGCGCCGGTGATCAGCACCGATTTTCCGACGAGATCCTTGCCGCGCTTCAAGCCGTGCAGCGCCACCGCCAACGGCTCGGCAAATGCGAGTTCGCCCAGCGTGACGTCGCCGGTCGCCGGATAGCATTGCCGTTCGCCCATGACGAAATATTCCTGGAACATCCCTTGCACGTGCGGAAACAGGCTGGCGCTGCCGAGGAACTTCATGCTCGTGCACAGCTGTTCGCGACCCTCGCGGCAGTAGTCGCAACGGCCGCAGGCGTGCGAGGGGCTGATCGCCGCCTTGTCGCCGACCTTGACGCGGGTGACGCCCGGACCGACCGCGGCGATCACGCCCGACGCTTCATGACCCGGAATCAGCGGCTCGCGGATGACGAACGAGCCGTTGCGTCCTTCGAAGTAATAGTGAAGGTCGGACCCGCAGATGCCGCCCGCCCCGAGTTGCACCAGCACTTCGCCGGGGCCGGGCTCCGGGGTGGCGGTAGGGTCGAGGCGAAGGTCTTCCTTGGCGTGAATTCGGGCGGCAAGCATTCCATTTCTCCTTGATGGCGGCGTCCCTGGAGGCAGTTTACCCAACCTGGGCGGCGCCGGATGCGTTACTTGAGATTATCCCACCCGGTGTTGAACCGTTTGTAGGCATGATTGAGATGGCGCTGCATCGCGCTTTTTGCCGCCACGGGGTCGCGAGCAGCGATCGCTTTCGACACCGCGCGGTGCTCGGCCATCGCCGACGCCCAAAGCGCCGGCGAATCGTAGTGCTCTTCGAGCTGCTTGTAGAGCGGACCCACGCGCTCTTCCCACAGCATCTTGACGACGGCGACCAACGCGCCGTTGCCGGTCGCTTCGACCACGCGCAGGTGAAACAGGCGATCGCCGGCGAGCGGCTGCGCCCCGCTGCGCGACTCGACTGCCATTTCGTCCAGCGCCTCGTCTATCGCCCGCAGGTGCGCCTTCTTGGCGGATTTCGCCGCCAGCGCCGCGCACTCGCTCTCGATCACGTAGCGGGCGCGTATCAGTTCGAACGGCCCCGCTTCGGCTTCCTCGGACTCGTCGGCATCCACCGTGCCGGCCGCCGCCTTGCCGGCCTGGCCGAGCGCATAGATGCCCGAGCCGATCCGCACGTCGACCAGCCCTTCCACTTCGAGCGCGATCAACGCCTCGCGCACCGACGGACGCGACACGCCCAATTGCTTGGCAAGCTCGCGCTCCGAAGGCAGCCGCGAACCCGCGTGGAACTCGCCGGAGTTGATGAGCGATCGAATCTGATCGGCGATCTGGCGGTACAACCGCCGGGGTTCGATGCTTTGGAACGGCATGGATGCAAGACGACCTGGCTGCGTGTTTGCGTCCCGGCCAGGGACGATGGGCCGGCAATGGCGAAATCCATCGTCGCCGCCGGCTTCGATGGGCAGTCGGAAGGCTAATCTTCACCCGCCAATTGGTCAAGTGGTATTACCAATTTTCGCCGGGCGCGGTAGAATGTCCGGTCGCCGCGCTGCGGGAGCCAATGCGGTCCGCAGCGGTCGGCACGCATCCGACACCGCGCCGCATGCGCATTCCGCGCCGCACGGCCGAGTGTCCGCATTCGGAGGACAAACGCGATGGCAGGGCGGCTCGAAGGCAAGACGGCGCTGATCACGGCGGCCGGTCAGGGAATCGGTCGCGCAACGGCGCTGGCCATGGCCGCGGAGGGCGCCCGCGTCACCGCGACCGACGTGAACCCCGCACTCCTGGCGGCGTTCGCCGGCGTGCCCGGCATCGAGACCCGGCAGCTCGACGTCCTCGACGACGCCGCGGTCGCGCGGACGATCGAAGCGCTGCCGCCTCTCGACATCCTGTTCAACTGTGCCGGCTGGGTGCACAACGGCACGATCCTCGATTGCACCGACAGCGATTGGGACGCGAGCTTCAACCTCAACGTCCGGGCGATGTACGTGGCGATCAAGTGCGCGCTGCCGGGGATGCTCGCCAAAGGCGGCGGCAGCATCATCAACATGGCGTCGATGGCATCGTCGGTCAAGGGTTTCCCCAACCGCTGCATCTACGGCGCGTCGAAGGCCGCGGTAATCGGGCTGACCAAGGGCGTGGCCGCGGATTTCGTCGCCAAGGGCATCCGCTGCAACGCGATCGCGCCAGGCACCATCGAGACCCCTTCGCTGCACGATCGGATCAACACGGCGCCCGACCCGGCGGCCGCGCTGAAGAATTTCATCGCCCGGCAGCCGATGGGACGACTCGGGCAGCCGGAAGAGATCGCGCCGTTGATCGTCTTCCTCGCATCCGACGAGTCGTCGCTGATGACCGGAATCGTCGTCTCCATCGACGGCGGTATTTCGATCTGACGGCCTGCCAGGACCATCCACGCGGTTTTGAGAACCTGATCGCGCACCGCCACTTTCCACAGGAGAACCCATGAAACTCGTACGCTTCGGCCCCGCCGGCAAGGAAAAACCCGGTCTCATCGACGCCGACGGCAATCTGCGCGACCTGTCGCGCAAGGTCAAGGACATCGGCCCCGAGACGCTCGCGCCCGCGGCATTGAAGGAACTGCGCAAGCTGGACGTCAAGCGCCTGCCGCTGGTGAAAGGCAAGCCGCGCTTCGGGCCATGTGTCGCCGGCGTGTCGAAGTTCCTGGCGATCGGCCTCAACTACGCCGACCATGCCGCCGAATCGAACATGGCGATTCCGGAGTTTCCGATCGTCTTCTGCAAGTCGACCACGTGCATCGTCGGTCCGAACGACAACGTGATGATCCCGAAGGACTCGAAAGAGACCGACTGGGAAGTGGAACTCGGTGTCGTGATCGGCAGGACGGCGCGCCACGTCGCCGAAAAGGATGCGCTGAAGTACGTCGCCGGCTATTGCCTGATCAACGACGTCTCGGAGCGCGAGTTCCAGCTGAAGAAGGGTGGCGCGCAGTGGACCAAGGGCAAGGGTTGCGACACCTTCGGGCCGCTGGGACCGTGGCTCGTCACCACCGACGAGATCAAGGACCCGCAGAACCTCGACATGTGGCTCGACGTCAACGGCGTGCGCAGGCAGACCGGCAACACGCGGACGATGATTTTCGGCGTCGCAGCGCTGGTGGCCGACCTGTCGCGCTACATGACGCTCGTTCCGGGCGACGTCATCACCACGGGCACGCCGCCGGGCGTGGGCATGGGCATGAAGCCGACCCCGCAGTACCTCAAGGCGGGCGACGTCATCACGCTGGGCATCGCGGGACTGGGCGAGCAGAAGCAGAAGGTCGTCGCGTACAAGGCGCGGCGCTGAGCGCCAGTCGCCGAACGCGTTTGTAGGACCGCCTTCAGGCGCGACTGTGCCGAAGGCGGGCGACGAATTCGCGGCTGAATCCGCTCCTGCAAATCAGGGCGCGATGTAGGTGGTCTTGACCGTGGTGAAGAATTCCGCGGCGTAGCGGCCCTGCTCGCGCGAACCGTAGCTCGAACCCTTGCGGCCGCCGAATGGCACGTGGTAGTCGACGCCCGCCGTGGGCAGGTTGACCATCACCATCCCCGCCTGCGCGTGGCGCTTGAAGTGCGACGCGTATTTGAGCGACGTGGTGACGATGCCCGAACACAAGCCGAACTCGGTGTCGTTGGCGAGCGCCAGCGCCTCGTCGTAGCCGCCGGCACGGATCACCGCCGCCACCGGGCCGAAGATCTCCTCGCGCGCAATTCGCATCGCGTTGGTGGCTTCGGTGAACAGCGCCGGCGCGAGATAGTAGCCGTCCTTCGCCCGCGTCACGCGATCTCCGCCATGCGCCAGCGTCGCCCCCTCGCTCTTGCCGATGGCGACGTACGAGAGATCGGTGTCGAGCTGGCTCTGATCGACGACCGGACCGATGTCGGTGCCCGCGGCCAGTGCGTCGTCGATCTCAGCGCCGACAGCTTTTCCGTGACCGCTTTGACGAAGCGGTCGTGTATGCCTTCGGTGACGATGAACCGCGACGATGCCGTGCAGCGCTGCCCGGTCGAGAAATAGGCGCCCTGCACCGCGCAGTTGACCGCGGTAGCGAGGTCCGCATCGTCGAGGACGACCAGCGGATTCTTGCCGCCCATTTCGAGCTGGACCTTGGCCATGCGGGCGATGGCCTTGGCGGCGATCGCGCGCCCCGTGCCGACCGACCCGGTGAAACTCAGGCCCGCCACGTCCGGGCTCGACACCAGGACTTCGCCGACGACCGACCCGCGGCCCATGGTCAGGTTGAACACCCCCGGGGGCAGTCCGGCGCGCGCCAGGATGTCGGCGATCGCCCACGCGCAGCCTGGCACGAGGTCGGCGGGCTTCATCACCACCGTGTTGCCGTAGGCCAGCGCCGGCGCGATCTTCCAGGCCGGAATCGCCAACGGAAAATTCCACGGCGCGATGAGCCCGATGACGCCGATGGGCTCGCGCGTCACCTCGACGTCGACGCCGGGACGCACCGACGGGATCTTCTCGCCGCCATGGCGCAGAACTTCACCGGCGAAGAAGCGAAAGATGTTGCCGGCGCGCATCGCCTCGCCGATGCCCTCGGGCAGCGTCTTGCCTTCCTCCCGCGAGAGGAGTTTTCCCAGTTCATCCTTGCGCGCGAGGATTTCGGCGCCGGCACGGTCGAGGATGTTCGCGCGCTCCTGGATCGAGCCCGTCGCCCACGCGGGAAACGCAGCCTTCGCCGCAGCGATCGCCGCGCGCGTCTGCGCTGCATCCGCCTGCGCATACTCTCCGATCACGTCGCCGACATCGGACGGATTGCGGTTGACGGTCACCGAAGCGCCGGCGACCCATTCGCCGGCGATGTAATTGCGAAACACGTTCGAAGTCATGGTTCGATCCTCAGGAAAGCAAGCCTCGTTGCGCGAGATTGCGCATCAGCGCGGCGGCGCCGAAAGTCCACGGTGCCACCGCGTCGGTGCGATCGACGCGGTTGACCAGTGCGCCGAGCAGCGGCGTCGACACCGTGACGACGTCGCCGACGACATGTGTGAATCCTTGTCCGGGCGCCAGACGGTCCTTGGTCGGCGCGAACATCGTGCCCAGGAAAAGCAGGAAACCGTCCGGGTACTGGTGATTGGCGCCGATGGCCTGCGCGACGAGATCGAGCGGATCGCGGCTGATCTTTGCCATCGAACTCGCCCCGTCGAGCACGAAGCCCTCCGGACCGTCGACGCGCATCGAAAGTTCGCAACGGCGCACGTCGTCGATGCCGAAGTGTTCGTCGAAAAGCCGGATGAACGGACCGATGGCGCAGGACGCGTTGTTGTCCTTGGCCTTGCCGAGCAGCAGCGCGCTTCGGCCCTCGATATCGCGCAGGTTGACGTCGTTGCCGAGCGTCGCGCCGACCGTGCGGCCGGCGCTGTTCACCGCCAGGACGATCTCCGGCTCGGGGTTGTTCCACTCGGACTTGGGGTGGATGCCGACATCCGCGCCGGTGCCTACCGCCGACATCGGCTGCGACTTGGTGAAGATCTCCGCGTCGGGTCCGATGCCGACTTCGAGGTACTGCGACCACACCTTCTCGCCGATCAGCACCTCCTTGAGCCGCGCGGATTCGGGGGAGCCCGGACGGACCGAGGCGAGGTTATCGCCGATGACCGCCACGATCGAGCGCCGCACGGCCACCGCCCTGGCCGGGTCGCCTCGCGCCTGTTCCTCGATCACGCGCTCCAGCATGCTGGCGACGAAGGTGACTCCCGCCGCCTTGATCGCCTGCAGGTCGCAAGGTGCCGCAAGCCAGGGCGCGTGCGGATCGCGCTCGCGCTCCGACGAGTTGGCGAGCACGGCCTCCAGCGCACCGAGCCGCGGCGGGTTTGACGCCGCGCGAATCGCTGCCACAGGATGCTCCAGCTCGAGGAGGTCGCGCATCGTCGGCGCAACGCGGGAAAGATCGTAAAGCGCATCACCGCGGACGGCGACGAGCACCGGACCACGCAGTTCCGGCGACCAGGCACGACCGACCAGAACAGCTCGGTCGCGATCGGCCGGCAGACAGGCGGCCGCGACAAGACGGGATTTCATCGGGGGGACCTTTGCATACGATTCGGGCGTCGGGCCGGCGCGGGCAGGAGCCAACAAGGCCGGCACCGACAGTCGACCCGCCATTATAGAACCTGATTCGAGTGTGGCCGAATGACGCGACCGCACCAGGTCGTGCAGGCCCGGCGACGCGCGCATGGCCAGGGTGTTCGGCGCCTTGCACGCCGGTGGCGTGGACATCGTGCTGTCGGGGCACGACCACATCTACGAGCAATTCGCGCCGATCGGCGGCGGCCCCCCGCGCGATGCGGGCCGGGGCACCTGTCACCGCTGACCGCTGGGTCGATCACCATCCTCCCACGCGCGTATCATCGGTGCCTTTACGCGGCCGCGTGCGCGCAATCCCGCGCTGCGAAGCCGCCACCTGAAGTCCCCTCGTCATCAGGGAGCAATCCGATGCCCGATAACCCTTCGGCGCCGCTTTCCGCCGCTGCCATCGACGCCGCCGCCCATCATCTCGCTGCCGCGCGAGCCACCGGCCGCCCCGCCGAACGGCTGGCTCCGGAACTCCGGCCGGCGGACGCAAGCGATGCCATCGCCATCCAGCAGCGCGTCGCAACGATCCTGCATGCACCCATCGGGGGCTGGAAGTGCTCGCTCCCGGCTGCGGGCAAGACGATCGTGGCGCCGATCTTTGCCGAACTGATCTACCGCCACTCACCCGTCGCCGTGTACCCGGTCGACGCTGCGGCCGCCATCGAACCGGAGATTGCCTGCGTGCTGGCGCGCGACCTTCCGGCACGCGCGGCGCCTTATACCGAAGACGAGGTGCGCGCGGCGGTGGGCGAGGTGCGGCTGGTGCTCGAACTCATCGGTTGCCGGTATGCCGACCCCGCCGATCTGACATCCGTCGAGATGCTGGCCGACAACGGCAACAACCAGGGACTCTACCTCGGCCCGGTGGTCGCGGATGCGTGGCAGCGATCGCTCGCCGCCCTACCGCTGACGGTCGGCGGCGCCGGGGGCCCGATGCTTTCGCGGGAGGGACGCCACCCCGACGGCCATCCGCTGCGCCCGCTGGTGTGGCTCGCCAACGAGTTGGGTTCGGCACGCTGGGGCGGCAGGGGGCTCGCGGCCGGGCAGATCGTCACCACCGGCTCGTACGCCGGCGTGCTCAGCGTTCCGCTCGCCACCGCGCTTGCAGTGCGGTTCGGAGATCTCGGAACCATCGACGTCGAATTTCGGCGGCGCGACAAGTAATCTCTGCGGACCACGCACGCCATGCCCACACTCTTCGCGGCGCCCTCCCATGCCGCCCCCCCGGATCCCCTGTTTCCGGAACTCGAGCCGCACGTCACCGGCCAGCTTGCGGTCGACATGCGGCACGCGCTGTACTGGGAGGTCAGCGGCAATCCGTATGGCGTGCCGGTGGTCTTCCTGCATGGCGGTCCCGGCGGCGGCTGCCTTCCTTACCATCGCCAGTTCTTCGACCCGGCGTTCTGGCGGATCATCCTGTTCGACCAACGCGGCGCGGGACGGTCCGGGCCCAATGCCGAGATCACCGACAACACGACCTGGCACCTGATTTCGGACATGGAGCGGTTGCGCGCGCATCTCAACGTCGAGCGCTGGCTGCTGTTCGGTGGTTCCTGGGGCTCGACGCTTGCGCTTGCCTACGCGCAGGCCTATCCCGAGCGCTGCCTGGGCCTCGTGCTGCGCGGCGTCTTTCTCGCCCGACCGCAGGAAATCGACTGGTTCATGGAGGGTATGCGCGTGGTGTTCCCGGAGGCCTGGCGCGCCTTCGCCGGGTTCCTGCCGGAAGTCGAGCGCGCCGACCTGCTCGGCAGCTATTACCGCCGGCTGATCGATCCCGATCCCGCAATCCACTTGCCGGCCGCCATCGCCTGGGACCGCTACGAGGCGGCGTGCGTGACGCTCCTGCCGGCAGCAACCTCCGGCGCCGGCGGCGACGCTGCCGCATCCCTCGCCATCGCCCGCATCGAAGCCCACTACTTCGTCAATCGCGCCTTTCTCTCCGATGACGAACTGCTGCAGCAGGTCGATCGCATCCGTCACCTGCCCTGCACCATCGTCCAGGGCCGCTACGACATCGTCTGTCCGCCGGTGACTGCCGACGCGCTCGCGCGCGCCTGGCCCGAGGCGGAATACCTCGTGATCCCCGACGCCGGTCACTCGGTGCGCGAGCCCGGCACATTGCGCGAACTCGTGGCGGCGACGGAGCGCATGCGCGTGAGGCTTGCCGACCTGCTCGCCGACGCCGGCTCTGCGCGGCGTCCGTGAGGAACGGCCCCGGCGATGAGCGGCGACGCGAATCACGAATGGCTGCTGCGCAGCCGGCGCGCGGTGTGGCACCCGTGCACGCAGATGAAAGTGCATGCGTCGCTGCCGATCGTTCCGATCGCCCGCGGCGAAGGCGTCTGGCTCCACGATTTCAACGGACGGCGTTACCTCGATGCGGTGAGTTCGTGGTGGGTCAATCTGTTCGGCCACGCCAATCCGCGCATCAACGCCGCGCTGGCAGATCAGATGGGAACGCTCGAACACGCGATGCTCGCCGGCTTCACGCACCGGAGCGTGGTCGAACTCTCGGAGCAGCTGGCAGCGCTGGCGCCGCGCGGTCTCGGACATGCGTTCTACGGCTCCGATGGCGCGTCGGCGACCGAGATCGCGCTCAAGATGGCGTTCCATTACTGGAGCAACCGGGGGCGGCCGGAAAAGACCGGCTTCGTGAGCCTCGAAGGCGGCTATCACGGGGAGACGCTGGGTGCGCTGTCCGTCACCGACGTGGCGATGTTTCGCGACGCCTATGCGCCGCTGCTGCACCGGAATGCGCTTGTGCCGTGCCCGGACCCGAGGCACGCGCAGCCCGGCGAAGGCGCGCGCGACGTCGCCGCGCGCGCGGCCGCGGCGCTCGAGGCGCATCTCGCCCTGCATCACGCGACCACCGCGGCGCTGATTGTCGAGCCGCTGGTGCAGGGCGCGTCGGGGATGGTGATGTACGACGCGCATTACCTCGCCCTCGCCCGCGAGCTCTGCACCCGCTTCGGGGTGCTGCTGATCGCCGACGAGATCATGACCGGCTTCGGCCGGACCGGAAGCCTCTTCGCGTGGGAACAGGCGCGCACCGCGTCCCCCGATCTTCTCTGCCTGTCCAAAGGGATCACCGGCGGTTACCTGCCGCTTTCGGCCGTGCTGTGCACCGACGCCGTCTACGAAGCGTTCTACGACGACGATCCGGCGCGCGGCTTCCTGCATTCGCACTCCTATACCGGCAACGCGCTCGCCTGCCGCGCAGCGCTTGCCGTGCTCGACATCTTCCGCGATGACGATGTGGTCGCCGCCAACCGCGACCGGGCGCAGCGCTGGTCGGTCGCTGCGGCCCCGCTCGCCCGCCATGCCCGGGTGCGGAACTTCCGGCAGCGCGGCATGATCATCGCGTTCGACGTCGAGACGTCGCGGCCGGATTTCGCGCGCTGGTGCTTTGCCGAAGGACTCGCGCGCGAGCTGCTGCTGCGCCCGATCGGCAGCACCGTCTATTTCATGCCGCCCTACGTGCTGACCGACGCCGAGTTCGCGCTGCTGGTCGAGCGCACCGGTGAGATTCTCGACCTCGCGTGACCCGAATCCCCTCTTGAAACCGACTGCCGGCATGAGACGCGCACTTGCCATCGCCATCGCCATCGCCGCGTTCGCCATCGCCGCGCCGGCGCTCGCCGTGGTGCCGCGTTCGGTGACACGCGCTTTCCTCGACGCCCGCGTGCCGATGACCGCCGTCGGCCTCGTCGTGCAGGAGGCGGGCACTGCGCGGCCCCTGTTCGCGCATCAGGCGGACAAGGCGTTCAACCCCGCATCGGTGATGAAGCTCGTCACCAGCCTGGCCGCGCTGGAATTGCTCGGCGCCGACTATCGCTGGAAGACCGAGGCCTATCTCGACGGCCCGCTGGAAAACGGCGTCCTGCGCGGCAATCTGGTTCTGAAGGGCTACGGCGACCCCAAGCTGACGCTGGAGCAATGGCAGGCGTTCATGTCCGCCTTGAGAGACCGCGGACTCGCCGCTCTCGATGGCGATCTGGTGCTCGACCGCTCGTTCTTCGCGACGGACCCGCACGATGCTTCCCGCTTCGACAGCGAGCCGCTCAAACCCTACAACGTCGGCCCCGACGCATTGCTCGTCAATTTCAAGGCTGTCAGGTTCGCGTTCGCCCCGAATGCCAAGGGCGATGCGATCGACGTCCGCGTCGAACCGTCACTGGCGCGCGTGATCGTGGGGCCGGCGCCGCCTTCCGCTGCGGGCGGCTGCGGCGACTGGCGTGCCGTCCTCGGCGCCGCATTCGCCAACGACGGCGCGTCTGCGAGCGTCCGCTTCGGCGGCGCCTACCCGGTGTCCTGCGGCGATCGCGAGTGGTGGATAGCACTGCTCGATCACCCAACGTACGTGCACGGCATGTTCGAGACGTATTTCCGGGCTGCGGGCGGTCGCTTTGCCGGCGGCTGGAAGAACGGAACGGCGCCGCCGAACGCGCTTCCGTTCGCGCAAGTCGAATCGGCGCCGCTCTACGACATCGTCCGCGACATCAACAAGCTCTCCAACAACGTGATGGCGCGGCAGGTCTTCCTGACGCTCGGCACGACGATCGCGCCGCCACCGGCAACGACCGCCAAGTCCACCGAGGCCGTCCACCGCTGGCTCGCCGGGAAGAAGCTGCGGATGCCCGAACTCGTGCTCGACAACGGGTCCGGGCTTTCGCGCCGCGAGCGCATCAGCGCCGGCAGTCTCGCGCGACTGCTGCGCGCAGCGGACGGCAGCCGCGTCCGCGACGAGTTCGCCAGTTCGCTCGCCGTCACCGCCACCGATGGCACGTTGCAGCGCCGGTTCCAGAACGGCAGCGTGGCAGGCCAGGGAATGCTCAAGACCGGCACGCTCGAAGGCGTGCGTGCCGTCGCCGGGTACGTGCTCGATGCCAACGGCCGGCGCTGGATCGTCGTCGCGATGGTCAACCACCCGAACGCGGCACAGGTGCAGGGCGCACTCGACACGCTGGTGCAATGGGTCTACTCGAACGCCGCCGTCTGGACCCCTGCACAGCAGCGCTGAGCACCCCCCGCCGCCGCGAGTCTGGACGCGCTGCCCGCGCCCGGCGCGAAATCTCCTGCAGCGTTGGCAGGCCCCGGACTACATCCCCGGAACGGGCCGGTTGTCCTTGAACAGCAGGTAACCGCGGATGACGCGGTAGATCACCCAGATCGACGCCGCGCCCCAGATCAGGTGGGCGAGCAGCACCCCCAGCAGGAAGACGACGAACAGCAGCACGTAGATGATCGCCCCGACGACGCCCCACAGCGTCGAATACCAGAAGGTGCGGATGAGCCAGCGCAGGTGCGACGCGACCCAGGTGCCCTGCGCCTCGTCGCTCTTCACGTAGGCGACGATGACGCCGACGATCCCGAGCAGGCCCATTAGCGGCGCCGCAACGACGAGCCCGCCGGCCGACACCAGCGCCACGAAGGCGGCGATGCCGAACAGCAGATAGGCCAACAGCGCGCCCGAAACCGGCGCGCGGCCAGCATCGATGACATTGGGTGCGGGATAGTCGGCCATGGATCAAGGTTCCTTCAGGGAAGTGTGCGGCCGGGTTGGCCGCGGTTCCCAATATGCGGCCACCGGCGCGGCGATTCAATCACCCTTGCCGCCATTCGTCGCTCAATACCGTCGTCCGTCCTTGTGCGCGGCGAAGACCCCGGCCTCGTCCTCGCACCACATGAGATCGTCGTCAGGGTAGAACGCGTTGTCGCCATCGATGCGGTTGCCGACCTCGAGGTACGAGGCAACCCGGTCGCTGCGATTGGCGAGATGATGCGCGTCGCGCTTGCCGCATGGGTAGCCGGCGCACATTCCGGCGGAGAGCACCTGCTCGCCGTCGTTGGTGACCAGCACCAGTTCGCCGTCCAGGACGTAGACGAATTCGTCCTCCAGCGTATGCCAATGGCGCAGGGCGGATTGCCCGCCCGGTCCCAGCGTGACCAGGTTGACGCCGAAGCGCGTCAGCCCCAGGGCATCGCCGAGCTTGCGCTTGACCCGATCGCCCATGCGCGAACGGAAGGGCTCGGGATAGCCGGAGCCGCGCAGTTCGGCGACGGCGAGAGGATCGAGTGCGGGCAGTTTGGGGGCAGTCATCGAAGGTCCGAGGGTCGACGCTGCGGCGAGACGCCGCAGATCCAGCATCCCGGCACTGAACCTCCAGCGCCGGGCGGCGGTCGAATTACTGTCGCATAACCTGCATCGGGACGCAAAGGGTGGCTATACTTGTTGCGCGACCCTGCCGTTCCGGGCCCTCGTCAACCAGTCAATGGGGAGCTTCCATGACCATCAATATCGATCGCACGCGTGAGCAGATCATCGAAGACTTCGCCGCCGTCCTCAGCGAGGCCGAAGACATGCTGAAGCGCGCTGCCGGCGAGACCGGCGACAAGGCGCGGGATCTGCGCGAGCAGGTCGAGTCCAAGCTCCTGCATGCGAAGCTGCGCCTCCAGGAACTCGAGGGGCACGCCATCGATCAGGCCAAGGCCGCTGCGCGCGTCACCGACAACTACGTCCACGACCACCCCTGGCAGTCGATTGGCGTCGCCGCCGCCATCGGCTTCGTCGCCGGACTGCTGCTGAACCGCCGCTGACGGACCCTCCCGTCGTGAACGACGCATCGTCCGGCCACGCCCGGGAAACGGGGCTGCGCGGCTCGCTGGCGCGCCTCGCGGCGTCAGGACTCGCGCTGCTGCGGACGCGCGCCGAACTCGCGGCGCTCGAGTTCGACGAGAGTCGCGACCGTGCCAAACGTCGTTTGCTGTTGCTGGCCGTCGCCGTGCTCGCCCTGGCGCTGGCGTGGATCGCGTGCTGCGCGCTTTTCGTCGTGTTCTTCTGGGACGCGCATCGGCATGCGGCCCTGCTCGCCGTCGCCATCCTGCACCTGATTGTCGGCGTCGGCGCGCTGTGGCGACTGAAGTCCACCGAGGGCGCCGACCCGCCGTTCGCCGCGACGCTCGCCGAACTCGAGCGCGACCGGCAATGGCTCGCCGAACACTTCGGGAGCGAGCGTTGAGCGCGCTGCCCGCTCGCGACTACGCCCATCGCAAGGCATTGCTCGCGACGCGGGCGAGCCTCGACCGCATGCGCGTGACGCTCGGACTGCGCGAAGTGCAGGCGGCGATCTCGCCGCCGCGTTCCCCCGAATCGATCGCCAGAGGCCGCGGCACCGCGTCTGCGCTGATGGGGTTCGCGCTGCCCTTGGTAGGCACCCGCCGCCTGTCGCGCTGGCTTCGCGTCGCGACACTGGCGCTCACCGCGTTTCGGATTGTGCGCCACTGGCGCCGCGATTGAGCACGGCCCGAAGGGGCTGCGCTCCTACAGAAACCGTCGCCGCACCACACGCGGTGCAGTTTCAAAGCCCCAGCGATCCCCACAGCGCATCGACGCGCGCCTTGACGGCCGCGTCCATCGCGATCGGACGCCCCCACGCGCGCTGGGTCTCGCCGGGCCACTTGTGCGTCGCATCGATGCCCATCTTGCTGCCGAGACCCGAAACCGGCGACGCAAAATCGAGGTAGTCGATCGGCGTCGATTCCACCAGCAGCGTGTCGCGTGCGGGGTCGACGCGCGTGGTCATCGCCCAGACGACTTCCTTCCAGTTGCGGATGTCGACGTCGTCGTCGGTGACGATGATGAACTTCGTGTACATGAACTGCCGCAGGAAGCTCCAGACGCCGAACATCACGCGCTTGGCGTGGCCGGGATACTGCTTCCTCAGCGAAACGATCGCCATCCGATACGAACAGCCTTCGGGCGGCAGGTAGAAGTCGGCGATCTCCGGATACTGCTTCTGCAGCAGCGGCACGAACACCTCGTTCAGCGCCACTCCCAGCACGGCGGGCTCGTCGGGCGGCTTGCCCGTGTAGGTGGAGTGATAGATCGGATCGCGGCGCATGGTGATGCGCTCGATCGTGAACACCGGAAAGCGCTCGACCTCGTTGTAATACCCGGTGTGATCGCCGAACGGGCCTTCGAGCGCGGTCTCGTAGCCGCTCCCGTCTGCGGCGTCCGGCTGGATGAAGCCTTCGAGCACGATCTCGGCCGTCGCCGGCACGTCGAGCGCGTGGCTCAGGCACTTGACGATTTCGGTGCGCGAGCCCCGCAACAGCCCGGCGAACTGGTACTCGGAGAGCGTATCCGGCACTGGCGTCACCGCGCCCAGGATCGTCGCCGGATCCGCGCCCAACGCCACCGCGATCGGGAACGCCGTCCCCGGATGCGCCAACGCGTGATCGCGAAAATCGAGCGCGCCGCCCCTCGTGCTCAGCCAGCGCATGACGAGCTTGTTGCGACCGATCACCTGCTGCCGGTAGATGCCGAGATTCTGCCGCGCCTTGTGCGGGCCGCGGGTGACGGTGAGCCCCCAGGTGACCAGCGGCCCGACGTCGCCGGGCCAGCAGGTCTGCACCGGCAGGCGCGCAAGATCGACGTCATTGCCTTCCCACACGATCTCCTGGCAGGGGCCCGACGACCGCAGCTTCGGTGCCATGTTGAGCACCTGCATGAACACGGGCCGCGTGTTCTGCCAGGCGTCCTTGAGCCCTTTGGGCGGCTCAGGCTCCTTGAGAAATGCCAGCAGGCGACCGATCTCGCGCAATGCCGCGGCGTCCTCCTCGCCCATCCCCAGCGCCACCCGTCGCGTCGTGCCGAAGAGGTTGCCCAGCACCGGCATCGAATGCCCGGTCGGCTTCTCGAACAGCAGCGCGGGGCCCGCCGCTTTCAGCACGCGATCGCAAATCTCGGTCATCTCGAGCCGCGGATCGACGGCAACGCCGATGCGCTTCAATTCTCCCCGGCGTTCGAGCTGATCGATGAAGTCGCGCAGGTCGGCGTATTTCATGGCAGGGGTCGCGCCTTGGTGATGTGCAGATCCGGATCGTCGATGGTACCAAACACGACCGACGCCCCCTACAATGCGCGATGCTCGCGCTGCCGCCGACCGCCTCCGCCACCGATCCGCGTTTCATCGCCCGCCGGCGGATTGTGTTCGGCATCGTGCTGGCGAGTTTCGTGCTGTCGTTCTTTCACCGCACCGCGCCGGCGGCGATTGCCGGCGAGCTGACGCGCGCATTCGCGATCGACAGTGCAGTGCTGGGGACGCTCGCCGCCACGTATTTCTACGTCTACACGGTGCTGCAGATCCCCGTGGGCATCGTCGCCGACACGCTCGGCCCGCGCGTACTTCTCGCCGGCGGATCGCTGGTCGCCGGCATCGGTTCGCTTGCCTTCGCGCTGGCGCCGACGTGGGAAATCGCCGCGGTCGGCCGGACGCTCGTCGGTGCCGGCGTGTCCACGGCGTTCATCGCCATCCTCAAGATCAGCGCAGTGTGGTTTCCGGCCGACCGTTTCGCCACGCTCAACGGCATCACGATGTTTGCCGGCAACCTGGGCGCGGTGATCGCCGGCGCCCCGCTGGCGTGGCTGGTGACGCAGACGTCGTGGCGCAGCGCGTTCGTCGGCCTGGCGCTGGCGTCGCTGCTGCTCGCCGCCGCGACTTGGCGCCGGGTGCGCGACCGGCCGGAGCAGTGCGGGTTTTCCCCGGTGCACATGCGCACGGCGACCGCCGCGCCGATGCACTGGACGCGCGCGTTGCGCGCCGTGGTCGCCAATCCCGCGACCTGGCCGGGTTTCTTCGTCAACATGGGCGCCGCCGGCAGCTTCCTCGCTTTCGCCGGCCTGTGGGCCGTTCCTTTCCTCCAGGACGTCTACGGGCTGACGCGCGGCGTCGCCGCGCAGCACACGAGCCTGCTGCTGCTCGGCGTCGGCATCGGCTCGGTCATCGTCGGCGCGATCTCGGACCGCCTGAAGAATCGCCGCGGTGTCATCCGCTGCTTCACGTTGCTGTACGCGCTGTCCTGGCTGCCGTGGCTCATGCGCGTCGAGTTCTCGCTCGCCGCCAGCCACGCGTGGTTCCTGCTGATGGGCCTGCTGATTCCGGGCTTCGTGCTGAACGTGGTGGTGGCGAAGGAAGTCAACCGGCCCGAGCACTCGGGCATCGCCACCGGCGTCGTCAACGTCGGGATCTTTCTCGGTGCCGGCATCCTGCAGCCGCTGACGGGATGGGTGCTCGAGCAAGGTCGCGCGGGCGGCGATCTCGCCGGCGCCTGGGCGCTCGGTGTGCAGCTGCTGGCGGGTGCCGCAGCCTTCGGCGCTCTCGCCAGCTGGTTCGTGCGCGAAAAGCCGCGGGCAGGTGCACATCGCGCGCGATAGCGCTCCATCGCGGCCGCGGCGGACACGAACCGCCGTCAGATCACCGGGTTGGCGCCCCCGTCCATCGGCACGATCGCGCCCGACACGTAACTCGCCCGGTCGGAGGCGAGGAACAGCGCCACCTGCGCCACTTCCTCCGGCGTGCCGTAGCGGCGCAAGGGCAGGCGCTCCTGATTGCGGGCCAGCAGTTCGTCGGCCGCACTGCCGGTCATCTTCGCTTCGACGGCCAGACCTTCCTGCACGCGACTGGTGAGCGTCGCGCCCGGATTGATGGCGTTGACGCGCACGCCTTTGGGGCCGTACGCGGCGGCGAGGCCCGCGGTGGCGAGCATCAGCGCCGCATTCGCGGCACCGCCCGGCAGGTGGACCGGATTGGCGACCTTGCCACCGGCGCCGATGATGTTGACGATGGCGCCGTGCCCGCGCGCCGCCATCCGCTTGATCACCAGATCCAGCGGATGGATGTAGCTGAAGTACTTGGCGTCCATTGCCGCGTGCCACGCGTTCGCGTCGAGGTCATCGGGTGCGTAGCGCCGCGCCGCGCCGGCCGAATTCACGAGGACGTCGATCGGGCCCAGCGCCTGTTCGGTCTCGTCGACGAGACGGCGCGCTTCGTCGGCACGCGTCAGGTCGGCGACGATGGCAAGCGGCTTCGCCGGATGCGGCCAGCGGGCGAGCGCGGCGTCGAGGTTGGCGCGGCTCCTCGACGCGATCGCCACGCGCGCGCCCTCGGCGGCAAAGGCCTGCGCGCACGCGTAGCCGATGCCCTTGCTGGCGCCGGTGACCAGCACCACCTTGCCGGCGAGATCGAGATTCATGGGCTTCCTTTCGCTGCATCAGGTTCGGCTCGAGCGTCGAGGAGGCGCTCGCGCAGGAACAGTTTCAGTCTTGCGTACGCATCGTCGCGGGCCCTGGGATCGGTCGCGACCGTCACGCCCTGCCCGGGATGCACACCGTTGGGGACGTTGAGCCGCAGCCGCTTCTGCGACGAGGGTCCGTCGAATCCGTGGTAGGCCTCCGGGTAGACGGTGATGGTCGCCGGCTCGTCCGCGGCAGCGAGCTTTGCCATGAGATCGATGCAGGGCTGCGGCGCCGTCCAGTCGTCACTGCCGCCGACGAACATGGTCAGCGGTGTCGCAAGCGAATATGCGCCGCGAATGCGCTGCGAGTCCGCACATCCGGGATAGAACGCCACCGCGGCGCGAAAATAAGGCGTCGCCGGGGTTTGCTGCCGCCAGACCGCGACCCCCTCCTGCTTCGCGTTGACGGTCGCAAGCACTGCGCTGCCGCCGTGCGACCACCCGAGCACGGCGATGCGGTCTTCGCGAACGTCGTCGCGCGCCTGCAGCCACTGCAGCGCGCCTTGCGCGTCCTGCCGCCGGTGGCGCTGGGTGATCGACCGCCGGCTGTTCTCCAGCGTGCAGATCTCCTCGGTGCCGCGCGAACGGAAGCTGTCCGGAAAGAGCACGACGTAGCCTTCGGCGACCAGCAACTCGGCCATCGTCTGGTGTCGCACGGACAGGCTCTCGCGCCGCGATGCAAGCGCGCTGTACATGCCGCCGCAGCCGTGCAGGGCAACGACCGCAGGCCGCCGCTCGGCAGCCCCGGAGCCGGTCGCGCCAGGCTTGAACAGCAGCGCATCGATGACGACGGGCTTGCCGGTCACCGCGTCGCGGTCGAGCGATTCGATCGCGACACGCTCGGGTGGGAGCGGCGCGCCGACTGCCCCCGAGCACGCGGCGAAAACCGCGCAGGCCGCGAGGCCGATACGCCATTTCATCATCACTGCGCTGTCCAACACTTCAACTCCTCGCCGACCGCCCGCCACGCGGAGATCTTCTCCTCGAGCGGACGCGTATACGCCGGGCTCGTGGACGGCAGCATCGTCGTCGCCAGACCGGCAGAGTGCCAGCGCGGGGCCGCCCGCGCCGCCGTCTGCCCGTTGAAGCATACGCGCATCAGTCGCGGCGCCATGGACAGTGCCAGCGCCGGTTCGGCCCATTCGGGTGCGCGTATAGCTCCGTCAAGGCTGCCCGCGCGCTCGCAGGCGACGATGCCGTCCCACAGGCCGACACCGGCCGCCAGCAGCGCCTGGAGCCGCTCCGCGTAGGGAAGCGCCGCCAGCGGCAACTCGAGCACCGCGCCCAGTATCGGCCAGAAGTGGTTGCGGGGATGCGCATAGTATCGGCCGGCCGCAAGCGACGCTTCGCCGGGAAAGCTGCCCAGGATCAGGACACGGACCCGCTCGTCCCACACCGGCGGGAGACCGCGGAGCCTTGCGCCCGCGTGCGCAGTTGCGCATTCACCGGAGTCGATGCGGCGTTGCCTGCGCGCAACGCGTGTCGCGCGCAGGGCAGGCTTACCGCCGATGTTTGACATGTATCGCTACTGCAGCGTTGTCGGCCACGCCCGCAGGCGCACGGCGAAATCCAGCGCCACACCGCCGAACACCGCGAGGCCCAGCCAGTGATTGTGCAGGAAGGCGCGGAAGCAATCGGCGCGTTCGCGCCGGCGGATGAGACGCCAGTGCCAAAGCGCCAGGCACAGCGCGATGAGCAGTCCTGCGTAGTAGAGCGGCCCCATGTTCAGCACCCGGCCGATGGCCACCATGCCCCCGATGTACACGGCGTAGCAGAGCATCACCGCCGCGACGTCGTGACGTCCGAAGGCGATCGCCGACGTCCGCAGTCCGAGCCGCCGATCGTCCTCGCGATCGACCATCGCGTACTCGGTGTCGTAGGCGACGACCCAGAAGAGATTGCAGGCGAGCAGCCACCACGCGAGCGCCGGCACGCGATCGTAGACGGCCGCGTACGCCATCGGTATCCCGAACGAGAAGGCGATGCCGAGAAACGCCTGCGGCAGGGCGAAAAAGCGCTTGAAGAAGGGGTAGGCGCCGGCGATCACGACGGCCGGCAGCGACAGCAGGATCGTCGTGCGGTTGGTGGCCAGCACCATCAGGAACGCGCAGAACGCGAGCACGGCCGCGACGCCCACTGCCTCCCATGCCGGCAGCTCGCCCGCGGCGAGCGGGCGGCGGGCGGTGCGCTCGACATGGGGGTCGAATGCGCGGTCGGCCCAGTCGTTGATCGCGCAGCCCGCGGAGCGCATCAGCAAGGTTCCCATCGCGAACACGATGATCAATGTCCACGTGGGCCTGCCCGACGCGGCCAGCCACAGCGCCGCGAGCGTCGGCCACAGCAGCAGCAGCGTGCCGATCGGCTTGTCGAGCCGGACCAGGCGCTCGTAGACGTCGAGGCGGGCGGCGATCGCCTGCCAGCGCGTTGCCGCCGGGGATGCGGGAGACCGCCCGGGCTCGGTCATCGGTCAAAGCGGCAAGGCGAGCTGCTTCTTCAGATCGCGCGGCGCAACCTCGGTCAGCATGGCCTGCGGCAGCGGGTACTGCAGGCGCACCCGCAGTTCGCCCTTCATGCGCGCGTTGGACAGCCGCCGCGATTCGCTCATGAACGAGAGGAGCATCGGGGCGATCCGCTGCTCGGCTTCTTCCCACGACACGCGCGGCGGACGCGGCAGGTGAAACGCGTCGGCGACGAGGTCGAACCAGCTTCCCATCTTCATTTCGGCGTCGTCGGTCACGTTGTAGGCACGGCTCGATCGGCCATGAAACAGCGCCGCCACCGTCGCCCGGGCAAGGTCGTCGGCGTGGACGTGGTTGGTGTAGACATCGTCTTCGGGCACGAGCACGGGCGAACCCTGCCGGATGCGATCGAGCGGCAAGCGCGTCGGCGCGTAGATTCCCGGTGCGCGCAGGATCGACAAGCGGACGCCGTGGCGCTTCGCCCATGCGCGCAGGCGGTCTTCGGCAGCGACACGGCGACGCGCGCGCGGTGTCTGCGCCCTCCGGGGCCGGCACTCGTCGATGCGTGCGCCGGCACAATCGCCGTAGACGCCGGACGTCGAAATGTAGACAAACCGCTGTGGTATGCTTTTCCCCCGCGCCAGTGCCGCGATCAGTTTCTGCGTCCGCGGATCGTCGCGCCCGTCGGAGGGCGGCGGGGCGAAGTGCAGCACGGCGAACAATGCGCCGCCGAGGCGATCGAGGGTCCGGAAGTCGTCGAGGTCGCCGACGATCGGGACTACGCCGCGCTCGCGCAGCCTGGCGGCGGCGTCAGGGCGGCGGGTGAGGCCATACAGGCGAGCCCGCGAATGCAACAGGTCCGCAGTGCGCATCGCAACGTCGCCACAGCCAATCAGCAGCACCCGGATCACGCCAGGACCCACCCGCGTTTCACGCCCCCGAACCCATGTGTTCCGGCCCGCGCTGTCGTGCCGGTCGATGCGCCAAAGGCAAGGCTTTGATCATGTCGCACCAGATTACCATAAAGCCCAGCGATCATTCGTTCGCCTGCCCCGATGGCGACAGCGTCCTCACCGCCGCGATGGCCGCGGACCTGTTGCTGCCCTACGGCTGCCGCAATGGCGCTTGCGGCTCGTGCAAGGGAAGGATCCTCTCCGGCGAAGTCGACTACGGTGCGCATCAGGCGTCGACGCTGACCGACGAGGAGAAACGCCAGGGCCTCGCGCTGTTCTGCGTGGCGAGGCCGCGCAGCGATCTCTGCATCGAAGTGAAGGAAGTTCGGCGCGCCGGCGACATCCAGGTGCGCAAGATCCCCTGCCGGATCGAGAGCATCGACCGCGTGGCCGACGATGTGGCCATCGTGAAACTCAAACTGCCCGCCAGCGAGCGGTTGCAGTATCTGGCCGGCCAGTACGTCGACCTGCTGTTGAAGGATGGTCGGCGGCGGAGCTTCTCGCTTGCCACTGCGCCGCACGACGATGCGCTGCTCGAACTGCACATCCGCCAGGTGCCGGGCGGCTTCTTCACCACGCAGCTGTTCAACCAGTACAAGGGCCGCGAGATCCTGCGCCTCGAAGGGCCGCTGGGGTCGTTCTATCTGCGCGAGGACTCCGACAAGCCGGTGATCCTCGTCGCCGGCGGCACGGGCTTCGCGCCGATCAAGGCGATCATCGAGCACGCGCTGCATCACGGATTGGAAGCCCGGCGCCCGCTGGTGCTCTATTGGGGGGCGCGCGCAAGAAAGGATCTCTATCGCGCGGATCTTCCCGGCCGCTGGCAGCAGTCCAGCAGCAACTTCACGTTCATCCCGGTGCTTTCCGAGCCCGCGCCGGACGACCGCTGGCCGGGACGCACCGGCCTTGTCCACCAGGCGGTGCTCGACGACTTCGCGAGCCTTGCGGGGTATCAGGTCTATGCCTGCGGCGCGCCACCGATGATCGACGCGGCGCGCGCGACCTTCACGGCGCAGCGCGGACTGCCCCCGGAAGAGTTTTTCGCCGACAGCTTCACCTACGGCGCCGCGTCCGACACGGCGGCCTGAGGGGCCGACGCGTCAGGCGTCGCGACCCTCCAGCTGCGCCAGCGCCAGCCGCAGCGCCGCGGCGAGGTGCGCGTTGGCTTCCGCGTCGCGACCGAGGCCCGCGTGCAGCTCGCCCAGGCCGAGGTGGGTGCGATACGAAGGCAACAGCGCGAGGCTCGCTTCGAGATAGGTCTGCGCCTTGCCCCACAGGTGCTGCCGCTGGCACAGCGTCCCCAGCGCGTGCAACAGCGCCGCATCCTGGTTGTGCTGCGGCAGCCAGCGTTCCGCCTGCTCGAGCTGGCGGGTCGGATCCGGCGAGCGGACCTGCGCGAACAGCTCGACCAGCGCCGGATCCCAGTGGCGATCGAGGCTCCGGATCAGAACCTCCGCCGCCTCGCGATCCTGCCCCTGCGAGAGGAAGCTGCGGGCCGCAGCCAGCGCGATTCTGGGCTGGCGCTGTTCGGCATCGCCCAGCCGGCCCCAATACGCGCGCAGCCCGCCGGCATCCTGCGCCCGCGCGCGAAGCTCCTGTGCGTGCGCCGCCGCGCGCAACAGCTCGCCTTCGTCGGCGCCGTACACCTTGCGCTTGACGAGCTGATCGACCAGGGGCGGAATCTCGGCATAGCGCCCGGCCACCTGCAACGCACGCAATTCGAGGCGCAGCGCCGCCGTGTGCAGGCCCGCTTCCTTTTTCAGCGACTGCAGCACGGCGAGGGCTTCCACCGGCTGCCTCTGTTCCAGCTTGATCTCCGCTTCGAGCATCAGCCTGGGAACCGCCAGTGCCGCGTCCTGCGCATCCGGCCGGGAGAGCAGCGCCATCGCGCCGTCGAAATCGCGCGTCTCCAGCGCCGCCCTCGCCCCGACCAGCGCCGCCAGTCCGGACGACTGCGGAATGGCGAGCGCCTGCTCGGCCAGCTGCCGCGACCGCCCGTAGCGCCCCTCGAGCAAGGCGACGACGGCGGCATCGTGCTTGGCCCGCGCCCGCTCCTGCTGCGCGCGGCGCCGCGCCGCACGCACTTCCTGGGGCAGGCCCATCGCGCGCCGGATGATGCGCAGGACGATGTAGACGCCGACGAAGCCTGCCACAACCAGAATGAGCAGCAGGTTCAGCGACAGTTCGACACGATAGGGGAGTGCTACGAAGAGCGCGTAGCCGCTGGTGATCCTTGCCGCCAGCGCCGCCCCGACGGCGGCAGCGGCGAGCAGCAGGAACCAGAACAGGACGCGCACGATCCCGGGCTATTTGGTTGGGGCGCGGCTCATCGCGCGATCCTGCGCGAGCTTCAGCACACGCAATGCCTCGAGGCTGCGGGCGAGGTCCGGAAGCGCCCCCGCAGACGCCGTGACCCCGGCTTGCTTCAGCGTGGCGAGCAGGCCCTGCACCGGCTTCGTGCGCAGGTCGAAATAGCGCCGGATCCAATCATCGGCAGCCGCGAGGTCCGCTTTGAAGCTTGCATCCTGGCGATTGACCAGCGCGAGACGCGCGGACAGCAGGCGCAGCTTGAGGTTCTCGCGCAGGAAATAGCTCTGGGCAGGCGGGACCAGGGGCGCGGCCGGTCGGTCGGAGACCTCGATGCGAACCAGCTGTCGGATGTCGGACCACGCATCGCGCAGGAATCGCCGCCAGGCAGGCTCGTCGGCAGCGGTTGTGGCTTCGGTCGCCGGCTCGGGAATTCGCTCGTCGCGCGCGAGCGTCAGCGCATCCACCGACGCGATCGCCTGGTCGAGCTTGAGCGAGAGCCCGGCAATGTCGACGTAGGGCGTCGCCTTGAGCGCATCGATGTCGCGGGTAAGCGCACGCCGGAAGGCCACGAATTGCGGGCGATCGAGTCGCTGCAGCTTGGCGTCGGCGAGCTGGAGCGCGGACAGCGCGGACGCGACGTTGCCGGCGAGCTGCAACTGCTGGCTCGCGATCAGCAGCACCTGCTCGATCTCGGTCAGCGCGATGTCGTCGCGCGACGGTGTCAGATCGCGGTACAGCGCTTCCAGCGACGCCTGCTGGCTCTGCGATTCGGCGACGCGCGTTTCCAGCAACGCGATCTTCGCCTGCGCATCGCGCAGGTCGACCTCCAGTTGCGCCTGTTCCTTGCCCGCCAGCGCAGTCGTCGCCTCGATGGCGGCAAGCCGCTGCGCCGCCTCGATCCGCAACGCGCCGGTCGTGCGCCTGCCCTCGAGCCAGACCGCGACCAGAGCGATCGCAAGGCAGCCGACGACGACCGCGAACAGCGCCCACGAAACGCCCTTCCCCGTCCTCGGCGGGCGCGAAAGGAATGACGCGTCTGTAGCCGTCTCGGCGGGAATTTCTGGAGCGGGCACGGAATCCACCATGGCAATGAACAGCCAGAACCTCGGACCATTCTAGCAGCATGAGTACCGGGCGGCAGAGAGCGCCTCGCGCGTGCGCGCCGCGTGGGGCCCCCGGCGAGGCGTCGCGTCGACTACAATCACGGGTGACGCGACGCCGTAGTGATCCGGATCCGATTCGCGGGTTCGCGCCCGCTTCGAAACACCCGTCACCCACGACTTTGACCACGCTCCTCGTCCTGCTGGGAATCGCTGCTGCCGTGGCACTCGGCTTCGCGCTGGGACGAACGGGCGGGCGCCGGTCGGCGTCGCGCTCCGTGGCCACGCCGGACGCGGCGTCGGAACCGGCGGAGGCCGCGCCGCAATCGCCGCCGGCACCCCCGCTCGGCGCAGCGCAGAACCACACCCTCGATGCCGAGTTGCACCGGCTGCTGCGCAGCCATGAGGCGGACGCTGCGCGCCTGCGTTGCGAAGTGCGCGACCGCGACGCCGCACTGCAGCAGCTGGGTGAGTTCGCGCAGGAGCGCCACCGTCTGTTCGGCCAGCTGGCCCGATCGCGCGCCGACACCGCGCGCTATCGGCAGCTCGTGATCGACATCGAGAACAACGCACCGCCCAACCTCTTCGGCCCCGCCGCGCCGGATGACCTCAAGCTGATCGTTGGCGTGGGGCCTGTGCTGGAGCGGATGCTCCACCAGCTGGGCGTGACCCGCTACCGGCAGATCGCGCGCTGGACCGAGCGCGACATCGACGACATCGATGCCCATTTGCCGGAGTTCCCGGGCCGCATTCGCCGCGACACCTGGGTCGTGCAGGCGCGCGCGCTGCATCAGAGCAAGTACGGCGAGCGGATCTGATGCCGCTGCCGGGTCGGGTTCTCTCGTGCCGGATTGCCCTTTGAGCACGCCGGCCGGCGACGCGCACACCGCGCTGACGACGCGAGCGTTGCTGCCCGTTGTCGTGCTGGCGCTGGTCTGGGGCTGCAACTGGCCGGTGCTGAAGATGGGGGTGAGCGAAATCGCGCCGCTCAGCTTCCGCTCGCTAACGCTGCCGTTCGCGGCCCTGGGCCTGCTCCTCGTGGCGAAGCTGTCCGGCGACTCTATCGGCATTCCGCGCGGGCTGCGCGGGCGCGTCGTTGCTCTGGCGCTGTGCAACATCAGCGGCTGGAATGCGCTGGTGCTGTTCGGCGTACAGCAATTGCCCGCCGGGCGCAGCGCGATCATCGCCTACACGATGCCGATATGGAGCGTCCTGTTCTCGCTCGCCTTGCTGCATGAGCCCCTGTCGAGGCGGAAGGTCGTCGGGCTGCTGCTCGGCATGATCGGCATGGGGATACTGCTCGGCGACGACATCCGCGTCATCCAGCGCACGCCCACCGCGGCGCTGCTCATCCTCGGCGCGGCCGTGTGCTGGGCATTCGGCACCGTCCTGCTGCGCAAGTGGAAGCTGCCGCTGCCGCAGAACACGCTCTCCGGCTGGATGATGCTGCTGGGCTGGATACCGATCGCCATGCTCGCGCCCCTGTTCGCTCCCGAACCGCTTTCGGCCCCGTCGCCACGCGCGTGGTTTGCGATTCTCTACAACGTCTTTCTCGCGGGCACGCTCGCCCATTGGGCATGGTTCACGCTTGTGCGCACGCTACCGGTGGTCGTGTCGTCGATGGCCTCGTTGCCGGTCCCGATCGTCGGCGTGTTCGCCGGCATGCTGCTGCTCGGCGAGCAACCCGGTGCCAGCGAGTGGGCGGCGCTGGCCTTCGTGCTGGCGGCGATGTTTGCCGTGCTGTGGCCCGGTCGCACGCCTGCGGCGCGGGTGGATCCCCCGGACTAGGGCCTGTTAACGCTACGTGAGTCCTCCCGTAGCGTCAACAGGCCCTGGTCAGACGCGTTCGGGAATCGGCGTCAACGGGGCCTTGCACGCGAACCAGGCGTCGAGATTGGCGCGACAAAGGTCGGCCATCGCCAGCCGCGTTTCGTGCGTCGCGCTGCCGACATGGGGCAGCAGCACGACGTTGTCCATGCCCAGCAGCGCCGGTGGCACGTTGGGTTCGTCGGCAAAGACGTCGAGCCCCGCGCCCCTGATCACGCCGCGCTGCAACGCGTCGACCAGCGCCGGTTCGTCGATGATCGACCCGCGCGCGATGTTGATGATCGTGCCCTTGCTGCCGAGTGCGGCCAGCACCCCGGCGTCCACGAGATTGCGGGTCGAGTCGCCCCCCGGACAGGCCACCACCAGGAAATCCACGTCCGCCGCCAGCGCTTTGAGCGTGGGCACGTAGCGCCATTTCACGCCCGGCTGTGGCGTGCGCCCGGTGTACGCGATGGCCATGCCTATGGCCTCGAGGCGGTGGGCGATGGCCTTGCCGATGCGGCCCAGGCCGAGAATGCCGACCTTCTTGCCGCCCAGTCGGATGGTCAGCGACGTGTCCTGCTTCAGCCACTGACCCGCGCGCAGAAAGCGCTCGGCTGCAGAAAATCCGCGTCCCGTGATCAACACCAGCGCCGTGGCCACGTCGGCGACGTCGTCGGTCAGCACGTCCGGGGTATTCGTCACCATGATGCCGCGCTGGCGGCAGTAGTGGATGGGCACGCCGTCGTAGCCGACGCCGAATACCGAGATGATCTCGAGCCTGGGCAATGCGGCGAGCAGTTCCGCCGACGTCGCCGACCGGCCGCTCTGCACCAAACCGCGGACGCCCGTGCCCACGTTGGCAAGCAACTCCAGCGTGTCGCTCGCCAGGTGAAGATCGTGGCAGTGATAGGTCGCCTTCAGCGGGTCGTAGAGAAACGGCGGCAGCGGCGCGGCGACAAGGATTTCGATGGCCATGGCGATCAACTCCGGTGGAAGCGGGAGGCGGAACATTCCAGCAGCCCGGCCAGCAGCCCGGCGTCGCCGCCGGCGGTCACGGTTGCGGCAAGGCCGAGTTCGCGCGCGCGCGCCGCGATCCTCGGGTGCGGCGCCAGCGTCGGGACTGCCTGCCAACGGGCGCGCGCAGGCGGGTCGAGCGCCGACCAGAGGTTGTCGATGCCCTCGCTCGACGTCACCGTGACGATGTCGATGCGGCCTTCGCCGAATGCCGCGGCGAGTCCGGCGGCACTCGCGGGGCGCGCACGGCGATAGCACGCGACATGTTCGACGCGGGCGCCTCGCTGCCGCAGCGTGTCGGCGAGGAACTCGCGTCCGCCTTCGCCGCGAAAAACGACGATGCGTTTGCCGCGCACGTCGGTCAACCCCGGCAGCGCCAGCAGGCCTTCGCTGTCGAACGTGGTGACGGGGATGTGCACGCCGGCGATTCCAAGCGCCGCGAGCGCTTCCGCGGTGCCCTGCCCCGGCGCATAGACTGCGAGGGCCTCGGGCCATTGTCCGGACGCGGGGACACCGAATTCGGCGGCATTGGCCGACACGAAGATCGCCGCGTCGAACTCCGGCAGACGGCCATGCAGCGCGGCGAGCGGGGCGGCGTCCGGCGGCGGAAGGATGACGATGGCCGGAAAGATGATCGGCGAACCTCCGAGCGCAGCGATCTTCTGCGCCAGGGGCCCGGCCTGTCGCGCGGGCCGCGTGACCAGCACGCCGACACCGGTCAACGGGCGGTCCGTCGCGCGAGCATTCGACGACGAATGCGCACCGGGACCGGTGGAATCAGCCACGCGCGATCAGAGCCCGCAAAGCCGACCGGCACCGCGCGCGAGGAAATCGTCGGCGAGGGCGATTCCGAGCGCGTCCGCCGCGAGCGCATCTGCGACCACCGCGCTCGACTCGCCGCGCATCACCTGGGCACCATCGGGGCTTGCGAGCAACCCGCGCAGCCAGAGTTCGCCGTGGCGCATGACCGCATGGCCGGCGAGCGGTGTGTGACAACTGCCGGCCAGCGCGCGCGAGAATGCGCGCTCGGCGGTGACTGCCAGCGTCGTGTCGCGATCGACCAGCGGGGCCAGCGCCGCGACGACGTCGACGCGATCGGCACGGCATTCGAGCGCCAGCGCACCCTGACCCACGGCCGGAAGGCTGTCTTCGGGATCGAGCAGCGACGCGATCCGCGCGCCGAAGCCCAATCGCTTGAGGCCCGCCGCGGCGAGGATGATCGCGTCGTACTGTCCTTCGTCGAGCTTGCGCAGCCGCGTGTTGACGTTGCCGCGCAGCGGCAGAATCTTCAGCAGCGGGTCGCGTTCGCGCAGCTGCGCCTCGCGCCGCAGGCTCGACGTCCCCACGCGAGCGCCGCCCGGCAATTGCGCGAGCTCGAGATAGTGGTTGGAGACCAGGGCGTCGCGTGGATCCTCGCGCGCCGAGATCGCCGCGAGCGTGAATCCCTCGGGCATCTCCATCGGCACGTCCTTCAGCGAATGCACGGCGAGATCGGCCCGGCCCTCGGCCATCGCCACTTCGAGTTCCTTGATGAACAGGCCCTTGCCGCCGATGTCGGCCAGGGGCCGATCGAGAATCTGGTCCCCCTGCGTCGTCAGCCCCAGCAGCGACACCTCGCAGCCCGGATAGAGCCCGGACAATCGATCGCGGACGTGATGCGCTTGCCAGAGCGCCAGCGCGGATTCGCGCGTCGCGATGACAAGCCTGCGCGGCGGGGAGGGCGGGACCATGGAAAATCACCCCGAAGGAATGGGAATTCGTCACCCGCGGCCGCACTTGCATCGAGCCCGGTCGGCGCGCGGTTCAGCGGCGAAGTCTAGCATGTGGGTCGTCCCTCGCCGCCGCCGACGACAGCGTCGTCGGCAACTCGCCCGGGCAGGGGCCCTGCGCCCGACGGCGCCTCGACACCTGTGCTGCCGGCGTCCGATCCCGCGTTGACAGCATGTGCGTCGGGGGAGTAAATTCGCACTGCCATACCAGTTTCGCGTTCAATCGGAACCCCTCCGGACTCCCGCACACCCCATGCGACGATCACGATGTCGATGCCCATGACCAAGCCGCGCACGAGCGCGCCCAGACCGCGGCGCGAAGGTGTCGTGTCGTCGAGGTCGGGGCACCGCGCCGGCGCTTCGGGGCACATCGCGCGCATCGGCAGCAACGGCGACCTTGCCGCGCTGGCCGACGCGCTCGGTCCGCTGCAGCCGAACACCGGGCAGACGTGCTCGGAACAGGTGCTGGAACTACTCCACGACGCGATCGTCCGGGCCCGCCTCGCGCCCGGCACACCGCTGTCCGAGGCGGCCGTCGCCAAGGTGCTGGGCGTCTCCCGGACGCCGGCCCGCGAGGCGCTGCGCGAACTGGCCAAGGAACAACTGGTCCGTGTCTACCCGCAGGCCGCGACCGTCGTCGCACCGTTGAGCATGGATGCCCTGCACGAGGGTTGCTTCATCCGGCGCTCGCTCGAGTGCGCCAACATCATGGAGCTGGTCGCCCGCATCACGCCCGCGGGCCTGCGGGAGCTGTCGGCGTTGATCAGGTCGCAGCGCGCGGCGCTGGCGGCGAATCGTCCCGGGGATTTCTTCCATCTCGACGAAGCGATGCACCGCCACCTGTTCGACCTGGCGGGCCACCGGCAGACGTGGCCCCGCATCCAGCGCATCAAGCAGCATCTCGATCGCGTGCGCTGGCTCCTGCAGCTCGACCCCGCGCATGCGGTGCGCAACCTGCGCGAGCACGCTCGCATCGTCAGACTGCTGAAGGCGCGCGACGGCCCGGGCGCGGCCGCGGCAATGTTCGAACACATCAACGCCGTGAACCAGGATGTCGTCAATCTGCGCGACCGCGCGCCGGAGAATTTCTTCGAAGCATGACCGCGTCCGCCGGGGCACTCCCCCGGCGGCAATCGATGTCGACTCGCCAACGGAGAGCATGATGAAGATTGTCGAAGCCAAAGTGATTGTCTGCTGCCCGGGACGCAATTTCGTGACGCTGAAGATCGTCACCGATGAAGGCACCTACGGTATCGGCGACGCGACGCTGAACGGCCGCGAGCTCTCGGTCGCGTCGTACCTGCAGGACCACCTGTGTCCGCTGCTGATCGGCCGCGATCCGCAACGGATCGAGGACATCTGGCAGTACTTCTACAAGGGCGCGTACTGGCGCCGCGGCCCGGTCACGATGGCGGCGATCGCCGCGGTCGACATGGCGTTGTGGGACATCAAGGGCAAGGTCGCCGGCATGCCCCTGTACCAGCTGCTCGGCGGCGCGTCGCGAGAGCACGTCATCGTCTACAGTCACGCCACCGGCCGCGACATTCCCGAAACCCTCGACGCCCTCGAAAAGTACCGGGCGAAGGGATTCAAGGCGATTCGCGCCCAGTGCGGCGTGCCGGGAATGAAGTCGGTCTACGGCGTATCCAAGGGCAACGCGGCCTACGAGCCCGCCACCAAGGACTGGCCCGAGGAGCAGTCCTGGTCGACCGAAAAGTATCTCGACTTCGCCCCGAAGCTGTTCGACGCCGTGCGCGCGCGGTTCGGCTTCGACCTCCACCTGCTGCACGACGTCCACCATCGCCTCACGCCGATCGAGGCCGCCCGTCTCGGCAAGTCGATCGAGGACTACCGGCTGTTCTGGATCGAGGATCCGACGCCGGCCGAGAACCAGGACGCCTTCCGCCTCATTAGGCAGCACACGGTGACGCCGATCGCCGTCGGCGAGGTGTTCAACTCCATCTGGGACTGCAAGCAGTTGATCGAGGAACAGCTGATCGACTACATCCGCGCCACGATCACGCATGCCGGCGGCATCACGCACATGCGGCGCATCGCCGATTTCGCGGCGATGTACCAAGTGCGCACCGGGTGCCACGGGCCGTCCGACCTGTCGCCCGTCTGCATGGGTGCGGCGCTGCACTTCGATCTGTGGGCGCCCAATTTCGGCATGCAGGAGTACATGGGCTACCCGGAGCCCGCACTGGACGTCTTCCCGCACACGTGGACCTTCGACGACGGATACATGCACCCGGGCGAGGCGCCGGGGCTGGGCGTCGACATCGACGAGAAGCTGGCGGCAAAATATCCGTACGAGCGCGCCTATCTTCCGGTCGCACGGCTCGAGGACGGCACGCTGTGGAACTGGTGACCGCCGCGCCGCACCGGACACCTGCCCGCTTCCCGCACCACGACCCCCGGAGACTCCCGGCATGACACGCATCCCGTTCGAACTCATGCAGCAGGTCGTCACCGACGCCTTCGTCCGCGCCGGGATGAACGCGCAGGACGCCCGAACCTGCGCGACCGCGCACACGGAGTCCAGTTGCGACGGCATCTATTCGCACGGCCTCAACCGGGTCGCGCGATTCGTCGACTACATCCATCGCGGATGGATCGACCTCGCGGCCAGGCCATCGCTCGTCAAGCAACTGGGCGCCATCGAGATCTGGGACGGCAACTTCGGCCCCGGCGTCCTCAATGCGTTCGCGGCGGTCGACCGCACGATGGCCGTCGCGGACAGCCACGGTGTGGGCATCGTCGGCCTGCGCAACACCACCCACTGGATGCGCGGCGGTACCTACGGCTGGCGCGCGGCCGACCGCGGCTACGTCGCGATCTGCTGGACCAACACCGAATCCTGCATGCCCGCCTGGGGCGGCAAGAACACGCGGATCGGCAACAATCCCTTCGTCATGGCGGTACCGCGCAGCAAGGGGCATGTGGTCCTCGACATGGCGATGTCGCAGTACTCGTACGGCAAGCTGCAGGTGACGCGCCTCAAGGGCGAACAGCTCCCGTTCCCGGGAGGTTTCGACAAGGACGGCAACCTCACTTCCGAGCCGGGACCGATCGAGCAGTCGATGCGCATCCTTCCCACGGGCTACTGGAAGGGCTCGGGCCTCGCGATCCTGCTCGACACGCTGGCCGCAGTGCTGTCGGAGGGTCTCGCGACCAACGACATCGACAAAATCCAGCGCGGAAGCTGCGGCGGCGCCTCGCAGGTATTCATCGCGATCGACCCTGCCAGGCTCGGCGGCCGCGAATTCACCGATCGCGTGGCCGACGGCGTCGCCGACTACGTGAACACGTCGACACCCGCGGAGGGCAGCAGCGGCGCGCGCTACCCCGGCGAATCGGCGCTGCGGACCCGGATCGACCAGCGCAAGAAAGGCATCGTCGTCGATGACGGCGTCTGGGCGGAAGTCATGGCGCTCGCGGGGCGGGCGTGATCGACCGACGCCCCGTTCGGTGGACGCAGGCCCGACGCATGCCGGCCCGCCGGCTCGGGGCAGGCGCCGGATCCGGATCGGCACATCGGGAGGCGATTGCAGCCGCCCGCGCATTCCCTTGCGCGAGATCAAAGTCGCAAGCCTTTGAGGTTGCGCCAACGACGCGGAACTACCATACTAGTTTGAGTTGTGCACCCGCCAGGGGTTGGTTGTCGATGCAGGCCTGCGTTTCATCGCGCCTGTGCATCCGGGCCTGGACGGCGGCCGCGCACGAATGACAAGACAGCCCATAGGGAGGTGAAAGTGTTCACTCGCACGCTGGTTCGCGCCATGGAGTGGCTGCTGATTTTCATGCTCGGCATGATGGTGGTGCTCGTCTTCTCCAACGTAGTGTTGCGCTATGGCTTCAACCTGGGCATCACGTTTTCCGAGGAAGTCTCGCGCTTCATGTTCATCTGGGTGGTGTTCCTGGGCGCGGTGCTGACGCTGCGCGACAACGCCCACCTCGGCGTCCACATGCTGACCAAGAAGCTGCCGCTGGCCGGCAAGAAGGCCTGCAAGCTCTTCAGCGACGTCGCCACGCTGGCCTGCTGCGGACTCATCGCCCACGGCGGCTGGCAGGTCGTGCGGCTCGAGTTCACCAACATCGCACCGATCTCCGGCATCCCGCTAGGTGTGGTGTTCACCGCGATCCTCGTCTGCAGCATCGGTATGGGTGTCCTCCTGATGGGATCGATCTGGCGGCTGCTCTCCGGGCGGATGAGCGAGCAGGAGTTGTGCCCGAGTTTCGAAGATGTGCTCTGATCGAAGCACCCACCGGATCACGGGCCAGGGAGATTTCCGATGACTGTCACGATTTTCATGGTGTCGCTCTGCGGCGCCATGTTCGTAGGAATGCCGGTGGCGTTCGCGCTGCTGGTCTGCGCGGTGTCGCTGATGGTCTACCTCATCAGCGTCGGCACGCTCGACACCTTCAACACCCAGATCATGGCGCAGTACCTGCTTTCGGGCGCCGACAACTTCCCGCTGATGGCAATCCCCTTCTTCATGCTCGCCGGCGAAATCATGACCCGGGGTGGAATCTCGCAGCAGATCGTCAAGATCGCCAACACGCTGGTCGGCCACATTCGCGGCGGCCTGGGCTACGTGGCGATCATGGCGGGCCTGGTGCTGGCCAGCATCTCGGGGTCCGCCGCCGCCGACACCGCGGCGCTCGCCGCCGTGGTGATCCCGCTGATGCGCGACGCCAAGTACAACGTCCCGCGCTCGGCCGGCCTCATCGCCGGCGCCGGTTGCATCGCGCCGATCCTGCCGCCGGCGATGCCGCTGGTGCTGTTCGGCGTGGTGTCGCAGCTTTCGATCACCAAGCTCTTTTTCACCGGCATCTTCCCGGGCCTCTTGATGGCGCTGTCGCTGGTGATCACCTGGCGCTTCGTCGCCCGCAAGGACTTCAAGGACGCGCCCAAGCAGAAGTTCGCCTTCGGCCCGCTCCTGAAGGCACTACGCGAAGGGTTCTGGGCGTTGAGCCTGCCCGTGATCATCCTGGGCGGGATGAAGACCGGCGCGTTCACGCCGACCGAGGCCGCGGTGGTCGCCGCGGTCACGGCGCTGCTGATCAGCCTGTTCGTCTACAAGGGCCTCAAGATCCGCGACCTTCCCAACATTCTGCTCACCGCCGCCAAGACCTGTTCGGCGATCATGCTGATCGTCGCCGCGTCGATGGTCGTCGCCTGGCTCATCACCATCGCAGAGATCCCGGGCCAGGTCACGGCGATGATGCAGCCGTTCATGCACAACAAGCTTCTGCTGATGGCGGTGCTGATGCTGCTGGTGTTCGCCGTGGCGATCCCGCTCGACCTCGCCCCCACGGTGCTGATCCTCACCCCGGTGCTGATGCCGCTGGTCAAGGAAGCCGGAATCGATCCCTACTACTTCGGCATCATGTTCATGATGAACAACGCCATCGGCCTCATCACCCCGCCGGTCGGCACCGTGCTCAATGTCGTCTCCGGGGTGGCGCGGGTGAACCTCGATTCCGTGATCAAGGGCATGTGGCCGTTCCTGATCGCGGAGACGCTGGTGATGATCCTGCTGGTGCTGTTCCCCGACCTCGTGATCGTGCCCGCGCGGTGGTTCTATTGAGGGGTTTATCCGTTTCGGAGCAGGGGCCGACGGCTCGACGTTCCTGCCCTTTCATTGCCCGCCCCACAGTGGCAATGCGCTCGCGAGCTGCAACAACAGGAAGTCCTGACAAACAGAGAGAAGGAGAAGCACAATGATGAAGCAACACGGAGTTCTCAAGTCGCTGGTCCTGGCGGGCGTGCTCGCCGGCATCCTCGGCACCGCCCAGGCACAGACGACATCGTTCCGCTTTGCGTCCGAAGCGCCGCGCGCCGACACGCAGTTCCAGGCCGCGACCCGGATGAGCGAAGTGCTGAAGGCGAAGACCAACGGCGCGCTCGACCTCAAGATCTTCACCGACAGCCAGCTGGGCACGTTCCAGGCGGCGATTGCAGGCGTGCGCGGCGGCACGATCGACATGGCCGTCTCCGGCTCGGGCAACTTCACCGGCCTCGAGCCGCTGATCGGCGTGTTCGACATTCCGTACCTCTTCAAGGATTCGGAGCACGCGTACAAGGTGCTCGACGGCCCGGTCGGCATGGCAATTCTCGCGAAGCTGGAACCCCTGGGACTCAAGGGTCTCGCGTTCTGGGACAACGGCTGGCGCCAGATGACCAACTCCAAGCACCCGATCAAGGCGCCGGCGGACGTCAAGGGCCTGAAGATGCGCACCACCGGCAGTCCGGCGCACATCGAGGCGTTCAAGGAACTCGGTGCGAATCCGGTGCCGATGCCCATTGCCGAGCTCTACACGGCGCTGGAGATGAAGACCGTCGACGCGCAGGAGCATCCGCTGGGCGTGTTCTACTCGTCGAAGTTCTACGAAGTGCAGAAGCACGCGAGCCTCACCTACCACGCGTACAGCGCGCTGGTCCTGGTGATGAACAAGGCGAAGTTCGATGCGCTGTCGCCCGCGCACCAGACCGCCGTGCGGGAAGCCGCGCTTGAGGGCGCACGGTATCAGCGCAAGCTCAACGCCGACAACATCGCCGGCATCGTCAAGGACCTCAAGAGCAAGAACATCCAAGTCGTCGAGAAGGTGGAGAACGCGCCGTTCGAGGCCGCCACCAAGAACGTGCGCTCGACGTTCGCCGCCAAGTTCCCCGGCAGCGCCGATGTCATGAAGGCAGTCGACGCGCAGCGCTAGGCGCCCACGGACCGGGCGTGAAGGCCGGGCGCGCCAAGGCGCGACCGGTTTTCACCCCGGTTTTTTTCTTTCCCCGCCTTCTTTTCGGAGCACCCCAATGATTTCCGGTCACATCGGACAATTGCAGGACATCCTCCCGCTGGTTCCGGCGCCGTTGCGCCTGGCGCTGCAGCATCTCAGAGACACCGATTTCACCGACCTGCCCGCCGGCAATTACGACCTCCAGGGCAAGGACATCTACGTGCAGGTGATCGACATGAACACCAAGCCGGTCGCCGAGTGCAAGGCCGAGGTGCACCGGCAATATGCCGACGTACAGTTCCTGGTCACGGGCCGGGAACGAATCGGGATGGCGGTCGAGACCGGCGGGCACCGGATCGCCGAAGACCTGCTGGCGACACGCGACCTCCTCTTCTATGCGGATGTGCAGGACGAAACAACACTGACGATGCGCCCCGGCAGTTTCGCGGTGTTCATGCCCAGCGACGTGCATCGCCCAGGCGGCGCCATCGACGGCCCGGAGCCGATTCGCAAGGTCGTGATGAAGGTCCGCGTGTCGTTGCTCCTGCAGTGAAAGGAGCGGACGTGAAGACCATACGCTGGGGAATGATCGGCTGCGGCGCCGTCTGCGAGGTCAAGAGCGGCCCCGGTTTCTACAAGGCGGACCACTCGTCGCTGCTCGCCGTGGCCAGCGCCGATCCCGCGTTGACGCGCTCCTACGCATCGCGCCACGACGTTGCCAGGATCTACGACTCGGCCGAGGCGCTGGTGCAGGACCCGGACATCGACGCCGTCTACGTCGCCACGCCGCCCAGCTCGCACAAGGCGCTGTCGCTGCTGGCAGCGCGCGCCGGCAAGCACGTCTATGTCGAGAAGCCCATGGCGCTGCGGTTCGCCGAATGCGAAGCGATCATCGACGAGTGCCGGCGCCTCGAGCGGAAGCTCTACGTCGCTTTCTACCGGCGCGCCATGCCGCGGTTCCTCAAGGTCAAGGAGTGGGTCGACACCAAGGCGATCGGTGACGTGCGCTGCGTCAACGCCGTGCAGCACCAGCCTCCCGCGACCGAAGACCTGTCGCGCGCGACGCTGCCTTGGCGTCTCAAGCCCGAGGTGGCCGGCGGCGGCAAGTTCCTCGACATGGGCGTGCACACACTGGATCTCTTCGACTTCCTGTTCGGCCGCATCGCAGACGTGCAGGGCATCGCCGCCAACCTGGGCGGTCTCTACGATGTCGAGGACACGGTCACGGCGACCTGGCGTCACGAAAGTGGCGTCTGTGGTGTCGGCTCGTGGTGTTACGTCTGCGGCGACAACGTCGACCGCGTCGAGATCGTCGGCTCGAAGGGTCGCGTCGACTTCGAGTTCTTCTCCGACCGTCCGTTGCGCCTGACGACGGCCGCGGGCACGCAGGAGGTGGCGATTCCGAATCCGCCGCACGTCCAGCAACCCTTCATCCAGAGCATCGTCGACGATCTCAACGGCATCGCGGCTTGCCCGGGGACACCCGAGAGCGCAGCGCGATCGAGTTTCGTCGCCGACGCGATCCTGCAGGGATTTCGCACGCAGCACGGATACGCCTGACCACCACGACGACTCTTCGGTTCAACTCAAGGGAGACTTCATCATGCCCCGCATTGCATTTGCCGATCTCAAGGCCGAATTCAAGCGCGTTCTCGTCAAAAAGGGCTGTCGCGACGACATCGCCGACACTTCCGCGCGGCTGATGGCCGAGACGACCTGCGACGGCATCTACTCGCACGGCGTCAATCGCTTTCCGCGCGTCGTCGAATACATCGACAAGGGCTACATCAAGCTGAACGCGACGCCGACCAAGTTCGACGGCATCGGCGGCTTCGAGCGCTGGGACGGCAACCTGGGTCTCGGCAACGTCAATGCCAAGATCGCGATGGACCGCGCCATCGAACTCGCGCGCGAGTACGGCATCGGCTGCGTCGCGCTGCGGAACACCAATCACTGGCTGCGCGGCGGCACCTACGGCTGGCAGGCCGCCGACGCAGGCTGCATCGGCATCTGCTGGACCAACACCCAGCCCAACATGCCGGCCTGGGGCGCGCGCGACCGTCGCATCGGCAACAACCCGTTCATCATGGCGCTGCCGCGTGAAGGCGGCCACGTCGTCGTCGACATGGCGATGGCGCAGTTCTCCTACGGCCAGATGGAAGCCGCCAAGATGCGCGGCGAGCAGCTGCCGGTGCCCGGCGGCTACGACGAGGCCGGCAACATCTCCACCGACCCGGGTGAGATCTCGAAGAGCTGGCGCGTGCTGCCCATCGGCTTCTGGAAAGGTTCGGGAATGTCGATCCTGCTCGATCTCGTCGCCACCGTGCTGTCGGGCGGGCGTTCGACGTTCCAGGTCGGCAAGCTGGGCGACGACGAGTATCAGCTCTCGCAGGTGTGCATCGCGATCGACGCCAAGGGCATCGCCGGCGAGAGCTTCCTCGCCTCGGCCGTCAACGAGGTGGTGGCCGACATTCAGGCGTCGGTGCGCGTCGATCCCGCGCAGGAGATCTTCTATCCTGGCCAGAAGGAACTGTTGACGCGCGCCGAGAACATGGCCAAGGGCATCCCCGTCGACGACGGCGTGTGGGCGAAGATCAAGGCGCTCTGAACCTCGTGGCGGCGTCGCGGCCGGCGTTTCCCGGTTCACGTGCGCCTTCGTCGCGTACCATGAGCGCCGGGTCGTGGATTCCGGGGCGGCCCGCCTTCCACGACCTGCCATGCGTCTCGAGCACCTCCGCAGTCGCCTGCGCGCCCTGGGCGCCAAACCTTGCCACGAGCGCCTCGTGCTCCGTGCCTGGACGCGGGCACTGCCACTCGATAGCGGCCGACAACCGGCCGAGGACTTCCTTCCCCGGCAACTCGGCAACGCGCTGCCCGCGCTTGCAACCGAGCTTGGCGGACTGGCACGCCTGAGGTCGGAGCACGCCGGCGCGGACGGCTCCGCGCGGCTGCTGGTGGAGCTGGCCGACGGCCAGACGGTCGAATCCGTGCTGCTGCCGCGCGACGGACTCTGCGTCTCGACTCAGGCCGGCTGCGCGGTGGGCTGCACATTCTGCATGACCGGGCGCGACGGCCTGCGCCGCCAGCTCGGGAGCGCTGAAATCGTCGCCCAGGTGGCGCTCGCCCGTTCGCTGCGGGTCGTCAGGAAGGTCGTGTTCATGGGCATGGGCGAGCCAGCGCACAACCTGGACAACGTGCTCGATGCGATCGAGTTGCTCGGCAGCGAGGGCGCGATCGGGCACAAGAACCTGGTCGTTTCGACCGTAGGCGATCGGCGCATCTTCGAGCGGCTGCCGCAAGGGCGCGTCAAGCCGGCGCTGGCGCTGTCGCTGCATTCGACTTGCGCCGAGCGGCGCGCGATGCTGCTGCCGCGTGCGGCGCGCATCGATCCTGATGAACTGGTGGACCTGGGGGAGTGCTACGCGCGCGCGACGCACTATCCGATCCAGTATCAATGGACGCTGCTGGAAGGCATCAACGACGGCGACGACGAGCTGGACGGCATCGTCCGGCTGCTGGCCGGAAAATACGCCGTCATGAATTTCATTCCCTACAACGCGGTGCCCGGACTGTCCTTCAGCCGCCCCTCGCCGGAGCGCGCGAAGACGATGGCGCGTCACCTGAACCAGCGCGGAGTGCTGACCAAGCTGCGCGATTCCGCGGGGCAGGACGTCGACGCCGGCTGCGGGCAGCTGCGGGCGAGAACCCTTCCGCTCCAGCAGCCGGTGGCGACGAACCGGGCGAACGCGCTACACGCGCCGGGGGCAGGGGCGCCTCAGGGGTGCGCGATCGGATCCTTGGTGAACAGGTAGTCCTTGAGTTCCTTGGAAAAGTGCGGGTCCTTGCGCCGGATCCACTCCAGCACCATCGACGCATGCTCCTTTTCCTCGTCGCGATTGTGCTCGAGGATCGCCTTGAGTTCCTGGTCCTTGCACGCGTCGGCGCGCTGGTTGTACCAGTCGACGGCTTCCAGCTCCTCCATCAGTGAAACGATCGCCCGGTGCATGTCGCGGGTTTCATCCGACAGCTCCTCTACCGGCTCGTGATAACCGACACTCGACATTTCGCTCTCTCCTGTTCGTCGTTGTTCGTCGCAGGTTGCTGGTCGACGAACTTTCGTCCCGGCACAGAATACCAGCCTGCGCCACCGGCAATCCGAAGAACTGCCGGGTCAGGCCCCGGCCGACGGCCGACCCGCGTACTTGCTGACCGCTTCCCACAGGCCGTTGAGGTACACGGCGCCGAGCGCGCGGTCGTAGAGACCGTAGCCGGGCTTGCCCGTCTCGCCCCAGATCATCCGGCCGTGGTCGGGCCGCAGGTAGCCTTCGAAGCCCACCTCGTGATAGGCCTTCATGATATCCGCCATGTCGAGCGAGCCGTCGCAGGACAGATGCGCCGATTCGTAGAATGTGCCATCGGGTTCGACGGCGACATTGCGCACGTGCCCGAAGTGGATGCGCCCCATGCCGCCGAACTTGCGCACCAGCGACGGGATGTTGTTGCACAGATCGGCGCCGAGCGACCCCGAGCACAGCGTGATGCCATTTGCCTGCGAGTCGACGATGTTCACCAGCCGCTGGAGGTCGTCGTGGTTCTTGACGATGCGCGGCAGGCCGAAGATCGGGCGCGGCGGATCGTCCGGGTGCATCGCCATCCTGACGCCTGCCGCTTCGGCGACCGGGATGATCTTCTTCAGGAAATACTCCAGGTTGTTCCACAGAGTCTCTTCGTCGATCGTCTTGTACTCGGCGAGCAAGGCTCTTCAATTGCTCGGGCTTGTAGCTCGCGTCCCATCCCGGCAGAGAAATGCCGCGCTCCGTGTCGATCTTCGCGATCGCCTCGGCGTCGAAAGCCAGCGTGAAGGAACCGTCCGGCAGTTCCTTGGCCATCTCGGTGCGCGTCCAGTCGAACACCGGCATGAAGTTGTAGCAGATCACCTTGACGCCGACCGCCGCGCAGTTGCGGATGTTCTGCTGGAAGTTGGCGATGAGCTGGTCGCGCGTCGGCTTGCCGAGCTTGATGTCCTCGTGCACCGGCACGCTCTCCACCACCTCGAACTTGAGCCCCGCCCGCTCGATGCGATCACGCAGCGCCGTCAACTTGTCGACCGACCACACTTCGCCGACCGGTACATCGTAGATGGCAGAGACGATGCCGTACATGCCGGGAATCTGGCGGATGTACTCGAGCCTGACGGGATCGGAGTCGCCGTACCAGCGAAAAGTCATTTTCATGATGGATATTCCTATGGAGTTTCGTGGCGGGAGCCGGGCAGGCCCGGCTCAGATCTTTATCGCCGAGGCTGTGGCGACCGCCGCGTTCCCCGCGAGTTGCACGAATTTCTCGGCGACTGCAGCCCGGAACGCCGCGTTCGCCGGCAGGTCGGTGCCGAAAATCTTGTCGATGGAGAGAAGATTGCCGACGATGGCTGCGGCGTCATTGCTGCGCTTCGCCTGTGCCAGGATCTCTGACGACAGCGGGTCGGAGAGCGGCGCGCCCGACGGATCGTGGGCGACCTTCACCGCGTAGTGCATCCATGCGGCGATCGCGTTGGCGATCGCAGGCGACGCGAGGCCACGGCCGATGCGATCGCGCAGCGGTGCGAGCAGCCGCTGCGGGAGCTTCTGCGAGCCGTCCATCGCAATCTGCGCGGTGCGATGCTTCAGCGCCGGATTGCGGAAACGCTGCTTCAGGCTGTCGACGTAGGCACCCGAATCGACGCCCTTCGGCGCCTTCAGCACTTCGCGAACTTCGAGCCACAGCGCGTCGAGCGCTTCGGTGATCAGCGGCAACTGCATTGCGTCGGCCACCGTCTCGCGGCCGGTCAGCTGACCGAGATAGGAGAGCGTCGAGTGCGCGCCGTTGAGGCAGCGCAGCTTCATGTTCTCCCAGGTCTCGATCTCGTCGGAGAACACCGCGCCGCCGATCGTCCAGTCGGGGCGCCCCATCGTGAACTGGTCCTCGATCACCCACTGGGTGAACTGTTCGGTCACCACCGGCCACGCGTCCTCCATGCCGATGACGGCGGACACGCGCGCGCGGTCGGCGTCGGTCGTGGCCGGCGTGATCCGATCGACCATCGTGCAGGGAAACGAGACGTTGGCCTCGATCCAGGCGGCAAGTCCGGCGTCGACCTCGCGCGCGAACGCGAGCACGGCCGCCTTGGCCAGGCGCCCGTTGTGCGGAAGGTTGTCGCAGGAGAGCACGGTGAACGGCGCGATGCCGGCAGCCTTGCGGCTCTTGAGCGCCTGCACGATGAGTCCGAGGATGGTCGTGGGCCTGGCGGGCGCTGCCAGGTCGGCAGCGATGGCGCCCGCCTGCAGCTGCAGCTTGCCGGTAGCCGGATCGAGGTAATAGCCCTTCTCGGTCACCGTGATGCTCACGATGCGGGTTGCGGCGTCGCTCATCACCGCGAGCAGCTGGCCGGCATCCTCGGGACCGCCCAGGACACCGACGATCGATCCGATGACCCGCGTCGTTTCCGAGTCCGCGCCCATTTCCGACAGCGCGTAGAGGCAGTCCTGCGGCACCAGCGCGGCCTTCATCTCGGCCGAAATCACGCCGGCGCCAACGATTCCCCAGGCAAGATCGCCGGCGCGCAGCACGGCGTCGGTGTACATCGCCTGGTGCGCGCGGTGAAACGCCCCGATACCCAGATGGACGATCGAGGCTTTGACCTTGCTGCGGTCGTAGCGGGGTTGCAGGACGTTGGCCGGCAGCTTGGGCAGGCTCGCGTTACACAGTCGCATGGCGATGGTCTCCGGGTTGATCGCGAATCGGTCGGGGGCTTGCATCACCCGATCGAATCAGGCATTCTGAACAGACTAGACCTACTAGTCTGACCAGTTGAGACGCAAGATTAAGACATCCTCCGCCGCAATGCAATACTTTTCTAGGAACCGAACATGGATGACTCGGCGCTGATCCGGCTCGGCTCGGCGCTGGCCAGGCGCCAGGAATCGGGCCCCGCCGGCGTGTCGCTCTACCATACGCTGTACGAAGCGATCGTGCAGGGCGACCTGCCGCCCGGCCAGGCGCTTTCCGAAGCCGATCTCTCCAGACGCCTGGCGACCAGCAGGCAACTGGTGCGCGAGGCGTTCATCAAGCTCGCCGAGCGCAAGCTCCTCTCGATCGTCCCTCAGCGCGGAACCTTCGTCGTCCGGATTTCACCCAGGCGCGTGCTCGAAGCCCAGTGGGTGCGCGAAGCGATAGAAACCCGGATCGCCGGCGAGGCCGCGCGCGCGCGCGACCCCGAACTCGTAGCGACGTTGCGCGATCTCGTCGCGCGGCAGAAGCGGGCGCCCTCCCGCGACTATCGACAGTTCCAGGAACTCGACGACGCGTTCCATCGCACGCTCGCGCTGTCGGTCGATCGCGAGTACGCGTGGGAGATCATCGAGCAGTCGAAAGCGCAGACGGACCGCGTCCGCTATCTCAGCCTCGAATCGGCGACTTCGTTCGGGCTGCTGGCAAGCCAGCACGCCCTGATCGTCGATGCCATCGCCAATGGCGAAGCCGCTCGGGCATCCAAGGCCATCAGCACGCACCTGCGCATGATTCTGCAGACGCTGCCGGGCATCGTGCGCGACCACCCGGAGATTTTCGAGCCCGAGTGACCTGGCGCCGCAGGTCGTGCAGTCACGGGCACGCCGGACGCGCTGCGTACTGCTCCACGGCGGCGATCGCATCGAGCAGCAGTACGGGCGAGGCGCCGGACAATCGACGCGGGTCCGAGAGCAGCTGCCGATAGCGGCGCCCGCCGGGCACGCCGTGAACGAGCCCGAGCAGATGCCTCGCGATCGCCCGCAATTGCACACCCGCCAGGAGCTGCCGCTCGGCGTACGGAACGAGTGCCCGCAGCACGTCTCTGCGCGAGCGCGGCTCCGGCGCGCAGCCTTCGAGCTTCGCGTCGACGGCGGCCAGCAACCAGGGGTCGTGGTATGCCGCGCGCCCCAGCATGACGCCGTCGACGACTTCCCATTCGCGCTCCACCGCGACCCAGTCGGCGAGGCCGCCGTTGACGACGATGGTCGCGGCCGGGAAGTCGCGCTTCAGCTGATGGACCACGTGGCGGCGCAGTGGCGGGACTTCGCGGTTCTCCTTCGGCGACAAGCCCTTCAGCACCGCGTTGCGCGCATGGACGATGAAGACGTCGCAGCCCGCGGCCGCCACGGTGCCGACAAAATCGCGCACGAAGCCGTAGTCGTCATCGCCTTCGAGGCCGATCCGATGCTTGACGGTCACCGGCAGGCTCACCGCGTCGCGCATCGCGCGCACGCAATCGGCGACCAGCGCGGGCTCGGCCATCAGGCAGGCGCCGAAGCTGCCCTTCTGCACCCGTTCCGACGGACAGCCGCAGTTGAGATTGATCTCGTCGTAACCCCAGCGCGCCCCGAGCTTCGCCGCGGCGGCGAGTTGCGCCGGATCGCTGCCACCCAGCTGCAGCGCCAGCGGATGCTCGGCCGGATCGAAATCGAGGTGCCGCGGCACGTCGCCATGGACGAGCGCCGCAGCGGTCACCATCTCGGTGTAGAGGCGCGCTCGGCGCGAGATCTGCCGCAGGAAGTACCGGCAATGCCGATCGGTCCAGTCGAGCATCGGCGCGACGCAGAACCGCCACGGAGAAGGGTCGGGCGCCGTCATTCAGAGTGCCGTTTGATCAAGGTTCACAGTCGGTGGCGATGATCGGCAAGCGTGAAACCGGGCCAGCGCATTTCCTCGCTGCGCGCGAAGGCCAGCACCTTGAACAGCTCGCCCATCTCGGCCGGCGAAAGCAGCTTTTGCACCGCCGCCGCTGACTTCGCGTAGGCAGCCGACCCGGGCGCGCCGGCAGCGGCGAGCAGCTCGAGGATGCCGCAACCGAGCAGGAACGGCGCTTGCGCCGCGAATCCCGCGACGGCGAGCCCCGCACGCTCGCCCGCCTCGGCGATGGCCGTGAAGTCGACGTGCGACGTGATGTCGGACAGGCCGGGCCAATGCAGCGGATCGTCATGCACGCGGTGGCGGTAATGACACAGCAGCGTCCCCTGGCTGCGCTGCGCGTGAAAATACTCGGCGCGTGGAAAGCCGTAGTCGATGAACAGCGCGGCACCCCCCGTCAGGCGTCGACCGAGTTCCTCGACCAGCGCCTCCGCCGCGGGATTCAACTCGCTCACATAGTCGATGTCCGAAGGAAAGCGCGCTGCCGCCAGCGCCGCGAGCCATGCCGGCGCAGGGCGGTCGGCGAAGGCCAATGCGCCGCGCAACGCATCCTCGTCGACCCCGCGCTCGAAGTACTGACCTGCCGTTCGCACGACGACGTGCACGGGAATCGCGTCCAGAACCTCGTTGGCGATGACGGCGCCATCGATCGACGCCGGCAGCGTTTCCAGCCATTCGATGCGACAGCGGCGGTCGACCCCGGCCTGCTCGAGCGTGGCCTGCTGTCGCGCGCGCAAGTCGGCGCTGACTTCGAGGATCGCGTACCGCGACGGCAACGCGTTGCGCGCGCCCAGCGCATGCAGGAGGTCGGCGGCCAGCCGGCCGGTGCCGGCGCCGAGTTCGACGATCTCGCGCGCGCCCGTCGCTGCCAGGATCGCCTCGACCTGCACTGCCAGCGCGGCGCCGAAAAGCGGCGTCATCTCGGGCGCGGTCGTGAAGTCTCCGCCGGCGCCGAGCTTGCTCGCGCCGGCAGCGTAGTAGCCAAGCCCCGGCGCGTACAACGCGAGGTCCATGTAACGGACGAAGGGAATCCAGCCGTCGGCCGCGACGATCGCCGCGCGGACGCGGGCAGCCACCCGCCCGCTGTGGGCGAGCGCGGGCGAATCGGGCGACGGCAGCGTTGCGAGGGCAGGCATCCGGGAAAGGGACAGCGTCGACAGCGCGCGCATCCGATGTGCTAAATTTCAGGCAGTCTAACGCGGAACAGCGGGGCACGGCGTGCGGGGCAAGACGGTGTTGATCACGGGAGGAGCGCGGCGTGTCGGTGCTGCGATCTGCCGCCGGCTGCACATCGCCGGTGCCAACCTGATGCTTCACTACCGGACGTCCGCCGGCGAGGCGCGCCTGTTGCAGGCCGAACTCAATCATGTGCGCGAGGGTTCGGTGGCGCTGATCCAGGCCGACCTCCTCGAAACCGCCAAGCTGCCGTCGCTGGTCGAGCAGACGCTGCAGACCTTTGGTCGTCTCGACGCGCTGGTCAACAATGCGTCGTCGTTCTTTCCGACGCCGATCGGCACGATCACCGTCGACCATTGGAACGACCTCATCGGCACCAACGTGAAATCGCCGCTCTTTCTCGCCCAGGCCGCTGCCCCCGCGCTGCGAAGGGCGCAGGGCGCCATCGTCAACATCACCGACATCCACGCCGAGCGGCCGCTCAAGAACTTCGCCGTGTATTCGATCGCCAAAGCCGGGCTGTCGGGCCTGACCCGGGCGCTCGCCCGCGAACTCGCGCCCGAGGTGCGCGTCAACGCCGTGGCGCCCGGTCCCATCCTCTGGCCCGAAGACGAGAGCTTCGACGAAGTGTCGCGCCAGCGCATCATCTCGCACACGCTGTTGAAGCGCGAGGGCGCGCCCGCGGACATCGCCACCGCAGTGCATTATTTTCTCGCCGAAGCCACCTACGTCACGGGCGAAACGCTCAACGTCGACGGCGGCCGGCACGTCGCCATCTGAGCGTGGCCGGCAAGCTCACTTCAATCCGAGCGCGTGATCCAGCGCGGCCACACCTCCGCCACGCCCGGCCAGATAGAGCAGTGGTGCTGCCCACGACAGATGGGTGGCCCAGGCGTCCGGGTAGACGAATACCTGGATGATCGCCGTCATCCCGAGCAGAGACAGTGCCGACAGCCGGGTGAAAAGGCCGAGCATCAGCAACAGCGGGAAGAGATGCTCGGCATACGCGGCGGCATGCGCTGCGATCTCCGGCGCGATCAGCGGCAGTTTGTACTCGTCGCGAAACAGCGCGTAGGCGCCGTCGGTCACCGTCAGCAGCCCGTCGACCTTGGTGCGGCCGGATAGGAGGAAGATTCCCGCCACCCCGAACCGGGCGACCAGCGCCAGCAGCGAATCACTGACGAGGTGCGAGAGCAGCGCCGCAACGCGGTTCCATTTGGCGCGCGGACCGCGCTCGTGACGAACAGGTGCAAGGGTCGATGCGACGGGCATCAGATGCGCTCCGGTGAATGGTCGGTGTGGCGCGCGCGCTGGCCGAAAGCCCCGGCGCCAAGGGTCTTCGCCATGAGCGCCGCGAGGTCCGCGTGCGCATCGGCGGCGAGAGCGGCCGCGGCAGCGTCGGCAAGCGTGCCCCCCGCAGCGCAGGCATCGAGGAACGCGCAGTCGGACTTGTCCAGAGGAATCCACTCGACCACGGCCTGCGCACGCACGATCAGTACGCCCTCGCCGTGCCAGTCGAGTTCGGGCATTGCCGCGCTTTCGTCCGCCGCGGCCGACGAAAGCTGCCGGTTGCGCTGCCAGATCGACACGATCGGCTGCTCGTCGAACCACGCCCAGCGCGCGGAAGCGTGCGGCCGCAGCACGGTGCGGGCGAGCGCCGCCGCGTCGAGGCGGGCGACGTCCGCCGCGGCAACCGGCGGCTCGTCGCGCGCGATGTGTGCCTCGGTCCAGAAGCGATCGAGGCGAGCGACGCCGGCGAGATACGGCAGCGCCGCGGCCGGCTCGAATCCCGCCAGGAAATCGGGAAACCCCGCACCATAGTCGAGCAGCATCGGCTGGCGGGGAAGCTCTGCCCGCGCATGGATGGCAGCCGCGGCACGAAACCACGCGTCGCCGACGAGGCGCGACACCGCCGGATAGTTGGCCTGCAGCGCGTCGATGCAGCCCTTCATCACGGTGTTGCGGTAGACGGCGAACCCCGGCTGCGCTACCAGACGCGCGATATCGGGATGTCCGGAAAACAGGTCCGCGGCGGAGGGTCCGGACGCGAGCAGCGCGGCTGCGAAGCCGTCCTGGAACCTGGCCAGCCGGCCGTGACGACGTGCGCTCGCGTCCATCATGCCGCCCGTCGCTCGGGAGCGCGCAGCACGGCTTCGGCCTGCTCCCGCTCGAGCTGAAGCGTCGCGAATGCGGGCAGATTGTCGTCGCGCTCGATGAGCGTCGGCCGCGCTCCGATGCGCGCGATCAGCCGTTCGTAGAGACTCCATACCGCCGCGGATACCGGCGCATCGTGCGAGTCGATCAGCAAAGCGTCGCCGAGCGACGGATCCGCCGAATGACCCGCAAGGTGGATCTCGTCGACACGCTCGCCGGGGAACGCATCGATGTACGCCTCCGGCGCGAAGCCCAGGTTGCGCGCGCTGACAAAGACGTTGTTGACGTCGAGCAGCAGTCCGCAGCCGCTGCGCCGCGCAAGCTCGGCGAGGAATGCGATCTCATCGAACTCGTGGCCGTCGATCCGCAGGTAGTGCGACGGGTTTTCGATGGCGACGCGCCGGCGCAGCGCCTGCTGCACGCGATCGATGTTGTCGACCAGGCGCGACAGTGCCTCGCTCGTGCGCGGAAACGGCAGGAGATCCGGGTGATAGGCGCCGCGCCAGCTCGACCAGGCGAGGTGCTCTGAAACCAGCGCGGGCTCGAACCGCTCGACCAGCCCGGCGAATCGCCGCAGATGCGAGGCATCGGGCGCCGCATCGGCGGCGAGCGAAAGTCCGACGCCGTGCAGGGACACCGGATGGCGACTGCGGATCGCGTCGAGCCAGGCCAGCCGCGGTCCGCCGTCGACCATGTAGTTCTCGGGATGGACCTCGAACCACAGGCCGTCGGCGGGGGCGGCCAACGCCTCCTCGTAATGCCGAGGTTTCAGCCCCAGCCCCGCAGACAGCCCCTTGGTCACGCGTCGCTCCTTCGGCTCTCTGACATTCAGCTCTTGATCGCCTGCAGCGACCCCATGCCCTTGGGCGTCTTGATGGTCGTGCACGTTCCCTTGGCCACCTGCTTCCAGGCATTGCCCTGGTAATCGGTCTTCGACGTACCTGCGCAGGTGGTGCCGGGGCCTGCGGCGCAGTCGTTCTTGCCGGCAAGCGCGACGCCGTAGCACTTTTCCATTTCGGTCGCGCCCTTCTTGCCCATCGCGTTGTCCTTGTTGTCCGCGGCCATCGCGGCGCCGGATGCGAGTGCGGAGAGTGCGAAAGCGGTCACGACAATTGCGTTGCGATTCATCATTGGAACTCCTGTCAGGGGGTTGAGTGGACCGCCCGCCCGGTAGTGGACACCTCCGGCGGTCTGTCAGCTAGTTCGACCCGCGGTGGCAATTGGTTACACCGACGGGCACAATTCGTCGCAGCCATCGATGGCTGTAACCGAATGCGCCCGGACAACGAACTAACAGTGGATAGCGGCAATGCGAGCGAAGGCCGGCTTCGGGACCTGCTGGTTCGCGGCGTCGCCGGCGACGCCGTCGCCTATCACGCCTTCCTGCGGGAACTGGGCACGCATTTGCGCGCCTTCCTGCGCAGGCGTCTCACCCGCCTGCCGGACGAGGTGGAGGACCTGGTGCAGGAAACGCTGCTCGCCGTACACAATCAGCGGCACACCTACGCGGCGGACCAGCCGCTTACGGCATGGCTGCACGCCATCGCGCGCTACAAGCTCGTGGACTTGCTGCGGCGGCGCGCGCGCCGCGATCTGCTCAACGATCCGCTGGATGACGACAACGAGTTGCTGGTCGAATCCGACGTCGAAGCGTCCGACGCGCGCCGAGACGTGGCCAGGCTGCTCGACACCCTGCCTGACCGGCATCGGTTACCGATTGTGCACGTCAAGCTCGAGGGTCTCTCGGTGGCCGAGACTGCAAAGCTCACGGGCATGTCGGAGTCCGCCGTGAAGATCGGCGTGCACCGGGGGCTGAAGGCGCTGGCAGCGCGGATAAGGAACGACTCGTGAAGACCGACGATCTGGTGTCGATGCTGGCGACCGGGGCCGGCGCAGTGGACGCGAAAGCACCCGCGCGCCGCTTTCTGCTCGCGGTCGGCGGCGGCGCGTCAATCGCGGCGCTGCTGATGGCTGCAACGCTTCAGGTCAACCCTGTACTTGCAAGCTATGCGCGGGAGCCGATGTTCTGGGTCCGCGAAACGTTCTGCGCCACCCTGGCCGTCGGCGGGCTGATGGCGGTCGCCCGCCTCGCGCGGCCGGGTGCGACGCTCACCTGGCTGCGACCGATCCTCGTGGCGCCGATCCTCGCGATGTGGCTGCTCGCCGCGGCGGTGCTGCTCGGCGCGGATGCCGCGGACCGGATCGGACTGGTCCGTGGCATCAGCTGGACCGAATGCAGCCGCAACATCGCGCTCCTTGCAGTGCCGGTGTTCGCCGCCATCGTATGGCTGATGAAGGGCCTTGCACCGACGCGTTTGCGGTTGTCCGGCGCGGCTGCCGGCCTTGCCGCGGGAGCGGTGGGCGCCCTCGTCTACACGCTGCACTGCCCGGAGCTCGAGGCGCCCTTTCTGGCCCTTTGGTACGTGTCGGGCATGTTGATCCCGGCGGCGGTCGGAGCGGCTGCCGGTCCGCGCCTGTTGCGGTGGTGACGCGTTTCCCGCAGCCGTCGATGCCGGGCGGCTCCCGGCATGTACGCAAACTTGCGGGTCGCGGCATCAGCCGTTGCGCATCCGCGCCACGCCCGCGCAAAGCCCCTCGAGATACGGATCGACGATGCCGTGGGCGACGAGTGCCACACGCGTGCGTTCGAGGTAGTCGAGCGACGACCCGAACACCCCGGCAGCGCGCGCCAGCACCTCGACCTCGCGCTCCGGGGAAAGCCTGCCCGCGTATTGCACATGGTCGCGCCGGACGACGAAGGTGAGCGCGACGACTTCCCGCCCCTCCGCATCGAGGCGAATCCAGGTCGGACGATACGAGCCGACCACCATCTCGCGTCGCCACAGCAGGTGCAGTTCGTCGAGGGCAAGCGGCGCCGGCAACCGCAACGCGACGCCACGGCACGAGCCTCCCGGCTCCAGGCCGAGCACGAGGCCCGGCGCGTCCGGCGTCCCGCGCGTCGCGAGCGACCACAGGCAGAACCGCCGGTGCCAGCCACGCAGCCTGGCGACGCGCATCTCGGCCACCGGAAACAGCGGATTCCACAACAGCGACCCGTAGGCGAAAATCCACCAGCCCGCGCCCGCGGGCCTCGACCGCAATGTCTGCTGCAGCGACGCCGCGAGCTGCTCGTCGTTCAATGCCCGCGACGGGTCGATCGCGGCAGCGTAGACATCGCGCATCCGGCCGCCTTCGAGGTCGCTGCGGCACAGCGTTTCGGGATGATGGGGCCAGCGCTTCACGGCTGTGCCTCCGGATCGCGCGTTAGCCGCGCGGCCAGCACGTTGGCTTCGCGCCGCTTGGCGCCCGTCGTCTTGCCATGCGCGCCGCCCTTGCCCAGGAGCGGCGAGCGCGCGACGGGATTGCGCGGCTTGGGCGGTTCGGGCGGCAGGTGCTTTTTTGCGCGTTTCATCTCATGCCCGCAAGGCTCGCTGCCGATCAGGGCAAAGGCGCGAACGGCAGCCGCTGTTCGCACCACGCCGCGGTCGCCAGCAGCCGATCGTCGGCACCGGCGGCCGCCGCGATCTGCAGCCCGATCGGCAGGCCCGCCGCGTTGCACGCGACCGGAATCGTGATCGCCGGAAAGCCCAGCAGCGACCACAGCGTACAGCAGGACGGGTCGCCGGTGGAGTCCAGCCCTCGCGGCGCGGCCGACGGCGCGGAAGGCGCGAGCACGGCATCGAAGCCCGCCATCCACGCCGTCAGCTCGACGATCGCGCGCCTGCGCGCCTCGATCGCGGCGCGATAGGCGTCGGCGCTGATCGTGCGCCCCTCGTCCAGCGCCGCGTTGAGTTTCGGCGAAAGCCTCCCCCGCTCGCGCTGCTGCAATGCTCCGAGGTTGCGCGCACCTTCGAACAGCATGATGGTGCGATGGACGCGGTCGACGCTGCGCCACGCCGCCGGCAGGTCGACGGACGCGACGACGGCGTGCGCGCGCAGCCGTGTCGCCGCCGCCTCGACGTGATCGTCGTCGCTGCAATCGAGCTCGACCCAGGGGAAGCCCCCCAGATAGGCGAGGCGGGGCGGATGCGACAACGGGGCGATCGCGGGAGCGATCGCTCCCGGCTCCGCCACCGCATGCGCGAGGCGCGCCGCGTCGGCGACGCTGCGCGCCAAAGTGCCGACCTGATCCAGCGTCTCGCTGAAGATGTGCACCCCATCGAGCGGGATCGTGCCGCGCGTGGGCTTGTAGCCGACGACGCCGCAGTACGCCGCCGGCCGGATCACCGAGCCGTTGGTTTGCGTGCCAAGCGCACCGAGGACATGGCTCGCCGCAACCGCGGCAGCCGATCCCGACGATGAGCCGCCCGGAGTGTGCGCCGGATTCCAGGGATTCCTCGTCTTGCCGGGATCCAGGAACGCGTACTCGGTGGTCACGGTCTTGCCGAACACGTAGCCGCCGGCTGCCTTGAGGCGCGCCACGCATGCGGCATCGGCGTCGGGGCGATAGCCCTGATGCACCCTTGAGCCCATCTGCGTCGGCAGTTCGGCCGTCGCGATGATGTCCTTGACGCCGATGCCGATACCGGCGAGCGGCCCGCGCGACTTTGCAGGCACCGCGTCGCAGCGCGCTGCCGCGGCCAGCACGTGCCCGGCATCGAGGTGCGCCCATGCGTCGATGTCGGCATCGGTCGCTGCAACGCGCGCAAGCTGCGAAGCGGCCAGCTCGCCCGCCGACAGCGCTCCCTCGGCATGCCGCTGCGCTGCCGCAACCAGTGACAGTCGAAAGACATCGCTCACCTTCATCGCTTCCCTCCCGGGTGAATGACAGACGTCGATGGCGGCCCGGGGTCGCGCAGGAACAGCGCCTGCAGGTCGTTGAGGAACCGTCGCCCCAGCGGCGTGGGCCGGATCCGCGTCGGATCGGGTTCGAGCAACCCGCGCGCGGTGGCAGCGGCCAGCTCCGGAGCGATCAGCGCCAGCGGCAGTCCGGTGCGCTGCGCGAACAGCGACGCGGGCACGCCGGCCTCGAGCCGCAGCGCGTTGAGCATGAACTCGAATCCGACGTCGTCGAGGCCGACCTCGTGCTCGTCCTGGATGGCCGACCCGGCGGCCAGCTTGCCGAAGTACTGGCGTGGCTGCTTGAATCGCTGCTGCCTCACGATGCGATCGGGGAACGAAAGCTTCGAGTGCGCACCGGCGCCAATGCCAAGGTAATCGCCGAACTGCCAGTAGTTGCGGTTGTGCCTGCATTCGCTGCCGGGCCGCGCGTGCGCCGAGGTTTCGTAATGCAGGTACCCCGCCTCGCCCAGCATCGCGTGCACGGCGTCCTCGATGTCGGCGCTCGCGTCGTCATCGGGGAGCGGCGGCGGATGGCGGTGGAACAGCGTATTGGGTTCCAGCGTCAGGTGATAGAACGACAGGTGCGGCGGCGCATAGGCGAGCGCCTCCGCGACATCCGCGCGCGCCTCCGTCACCGTCTGCTGCGGCAGCGCGAACATGAGGTCGAAGTTGACGTTGCCGAAGATTGCCAGCGCCGCCTCCGCGGCAGCGCGCGCCTCGCCCGCGTCGTGGACGCGTCCCAGTGCACGCAGATGGCGATCCGAAAAACTCTGGATGCCGAGCGACAGCCGGTTGACGCCGGCAGCACGAAAGCCGGCGAACTTCTCGCGCTCGAAGGTGCCTGGATTCGCTTCCAGCGTCACCTCGGCATCGGGCAGCAGAGCGACGCGGGCGCGAATGCCTGCGAGCAGGGCGTCGATCGCCGCAGCCGGAAATACGCTCGGCGTCCCGCCGCCGATGAACACCGAGACGGCCTTCCGCCCCCAGATCGACGGCAATGCGCCTTCGAGATCGGCAAGCAGCGCTTCCACGTAGCGGTCGGCATCGAGGTCGGCGGAGATTTCGTGCGAATTGAAGTCGCAGTAAGGGCACTTCTTCAGGCACCACGGGATGTGCACGTAAAGCGCGAGCGGCGGCAGCGCGGCAAAACGCGGCGTCGACGGCGCCCGCGGGCCGAACGCCACCGGCACCGAAACGCTCATCCGCCGCGCAATCGCTCGAGAAGCGCGCGCATCGCCTTCCCGCGGTGCGAGATCGTGTTCTTCCGCGCGAGCGGCAGTTCGGCACCGGTCAAGCCACTCGCCTCGTCGAGGAAATGCGGGTCGTAGCCGAAGCCACCCTGCCCGCGCGGCACGTCGATGATGCGGCCATGCCACGCACCCTCGGCGATCAGCGGCTCGGGATCCTCCGCATGCCGTACCAGCACCAGCACGCATGCGTAATGTGCGCGGCGGTCGGCGACATCCCTGAGTTCGGCGATCAGCTTCGCGTTGTTGCGTGCATCGGACTTCGGGTCGCCTGCATAGCGCGCGCTCTGCACTCCGGGAGCGCCGCCCAGCGCACGCACGCAGACGCCCGAATCGTCGGCCAGCGCCGGCAGCCGCGCGAGCGCGCTGGCGTGCCGGGCTTTCGCCAGCGCGTTCTCGACGAAGGTGATGTGGGGCTCGGGCGCTTCGGGAATGCCAAGTTCCACCTGCGGGACAACGTCGATGCCCAGCGGCGCCAGGAGGCGCCTGAACTCGCGCAGCTTGCCTTCGTTGCCGGAGGCGAGGACAAGGCGCGGGAACTCGACCACGGCGGGAAAAGCGAAACGGAGCGCGAAGGGGTTGGTCGCTGCTATTTCGGCAACGCGCCCAGCGCCTGCATCTGCGCCGCGATCAGGTGCTCGATGCCCTTCTCGGCCAGCGCAACCATGGCGTTCATCTCGGCGTGGGAGAACGGCTGGCCTTCCGCAGTGCCCTGGACTTCGACGAAGCGCCCGATGCCGGTCATGACCACGTTCATGTCGGTGTCGCAGATCGCGTCCTCGGCATAATCGAGGTCGAGCACCGGCTTGCCGTTGACCATGCCGACCGAGACGCCGGCGACAAAGTCCTTCAGCGGCTCGCCATTGACGAACCCTTGCGTCTTGCACCAGGCGATGGCGTCCGACAGCGCGACACAGGCGCCGGTGATTGCCGCACAGCGCGTGCCCCCGTCGGCCTGCAGGACGTCGCAGTCGATCTTGATCGTCCGCTCGCCCAGCTCGTTGAGATCGGTGACCGCGCGCAGCGCGCGTCCGATGAGGCGCTGGATCTCCTGCGTGCGGCCGGACTGCCTGCCCTCGGCGGCCTCGCGCCGCGTGCGCGTGTGCGTGGCGCGCGGCAGCATCCCGTACTCGGCAGTGAGCCAGCCCTGCCCCTTGCCCTTGAGGAACGACGGCACGCCTTCCTCGACGCTGGCAGTGCAAAGCACCGTCGTATTGCCCGCCTCGATCAGCACCGAACCTTCGGCGTGCCTGGTGAAGTGACGGGTGATGCGCAAGGATCGGAGCTGGTCGGCATTACGGCCGGAGGGACGCGGGGTCATGGTGGCTTCTCGGATTGGACGGCAGCGATTATAGCCTCGCACCGAGAGGAAGCTTGCCGGGGCGCCTTCAGCCGCGAACCAGGCGGCGCACCGGGCAATCGCGGCTGCAGCCGCTCCTGCAGAAGTTCGGCGCGGCGCGCCTACAGCGCGTGCCGCGCGCGCCACCACCGCATCGTGTCGGCCAGACCCTCCTGCAGCGAGCAGGCCGGTGTCCAGCCGGTTGCTGCCCGGAAGCTCCCGCCATCGACGACCAGCGACTCGGTCAGGCGCGCGACCGCATCGCGACGCCCTGCGACCCTGCCCCCCCAACGCAGCAAGGCGGCGGGGACCGGAAAGAGTCGCGCCGGCACCGCGAGCGCAGTGCCTATGCCGCGAATCAGGTCTGGCACCGTCACCGGCGGCTCGTCGGCGACGAAGTGCACGCCTGCGAGCGGCACGGGAACGTCGACGGCTGCATCGATGGCGGTGACGAGATTGCCTGTGTAGAGCAGGCTGCGGCGAGCGGAGAGCGCGCCCAGCGGCAGCCACTGCCGGCGCGCAACTGCATCGATCAGTGCCAGAAAATTCGCGCGCACGCCCGGACCATAAACCAGCGGCAGGCGCAGCATCGACGCCGTCGTCGCGGTTCCGGCAACGGCCGCGCGAAGCTCGCGCTCCGCGTCGTGCTTCGATCGCGCGTAGGCATCGGCCGGCGCGGGCGCATCGTCGGGCCGGAACGGCCGGCCCGGCGGGCTGGCCTCGCCGTTGACCTTGACGCTGCTCGCAAGAACGAAGCGCGGCACGCCCATGCGCACCGCGGCGCGAGCGAGCCGCACGGTCGCTTCGACGTTCGCGGTACGGAACGCTGCGTCGGGATCGCGCGCGGTCTCTGTCATCACGTGCGCGCGCCCCGCGAGATGGACGATGGCCGCCGCGCCCTCGACGAGCGCATCGAGCGAGGCATCGCTCGCCAGCGCAAGATCGTCGACGGCGCAGCGACGGGACGGGTCCGCGCGCGCGGATGCCCGGTGGCGGACCGCAGCGCGATACGGCCTGTCACGCTGCGACCAGTGCGCGCACAACGCATGGCCGACGAAGCCGTCGGCCCCTGTCACCACGACGAGATTCCGGGAGATCGTCAACGTCAGAACCAGCGCCAGCCGTGCTTGCGGTAGAAGCGCACGCCGCTCTGCACGAACCAGCGTATGTGTGCGTATCCCTTGCGGGCCGCACCGCCACCGTGATGCACGATGCGGAACGTCGGCAGCCACGCGGTCCGCGTCACCTTGGCCAGGCGCACGCTCCAGTCGAAATCCTCGAAATACAGGAAGAACCGGGGATCGAAGCCGCCGGTGGCATCGATCGGCCGACGCTTGACCAGCATGCAGGCACCCGAAATCACCGGCACGTCGAACACCGGCTCGGTGCCGGCGGGGTCGATGCGGTCGCGCAGCTCGTAGCGATCGAGCCGCCGCCGGAACCATCGTCGCACGAAAGCCGGCGCAAAGCCGCGCAGCACCAGGTCGAACACCGCAGGATAGCGCTTGCACAGGTATTCGGGTGCGCCTGCGCGATTGGTGACCGCGGGCGCCAGCGCGCCGACCTCGGCGTGCGCGTCCAGCCAGCGCACGGCGTTGGCAAGCGCGTCCGGCGCGAGTTCCACGTCGGGGTTCAGCACCAGCTGGTAGTCGGCGCCCGTCCCGTGCAATGCAAGGTTGTGCGCAGTCCCGTAGCCGATGTTGGCGTGGCCGTGCAGATAGTGGACCTGGATGCCCGAGTCGTCGAAGTGCGCCTTGCCGAGCGCGATCACCCGTTCGGCAATCGCCCGCTCCTCGCTATTGTCGATCAGGCCCACCGCGACGCTGCGGATCGCCCCCTGCTCGCGCGCGGCCGCGATCGCCAGCGCGAGCTTGCGCAGGCAGCGATCGAGCAGCGCGACATCGGGCCGGTGGGTGACGACGCTGACCTGAAGTGACGAGGGCAACACGGGGGGAACGCGAGGGGAATGGGCAGGAAGGGCGGCTGGACCGTGCCGGCGATGCGCACGGCGGTGAGGTAGAATCGTCCGAGAATCGCGTCACGCCGTCAACCGCCGATTGACCTATGCTGGCCCGCGCCGCGGTTCTTCCCGTCTTTCTCCACCCTAGCCTTCCGCCATGACCGACCGCATCCGCTACGACGCCGACCACCTCCTCGACTACGCCGATGCCTTGCTGCGCGCCGCCGGCGTTCGTGCCGACATCGCGCGCGACGTCGCCGACGTGCTCCTGACCGGCGACCTGCTCGGCCACACGACGCACGGACTGGCATTGCTCGCCCCCTATCTCGCGGAACTCGAAAAGGATGCGATGGCCAAGTCCGGCGCGCCGCGGGTTCTGAATGCGCGCCCGGCTGCGGAACTCTGGGACGGCGGTCGCCTCCCCGGCCCGTGGCTCGTGCTGCGCGCGATGGACACAGCGATGGGCATGGCGGAGAAGTTCGGCACCGGCACCATCGTCATCCGCCGCTCGCACCACATCGCCTGCCTTGCCGCCTACCTGTTGCACGCGACCAGGCGCGGCATGATGGGCATCGTGCAGAGTTCCGATCCGCTGCTCGCCGCCGTGGTGCCGCACGGCGGCCTCACGCCGATCGTCACGCCGAACCCGATCGCGGTCGGCATCCCCACGTCGGGCGACCCGATCCTGGTCGATGTCTCGACGTCGATCACCAGCATGGGCTTCATTCGCCAGCGCAAGGATGCAGGCGGGCGTCTGCCGGGCGCGTGGCTGATCGACGCCGAAGGCAACGCCACCGACGACCCTGCCGTGGCCTTCGACGAACCCAAGGGCGCACTGCTTCCGCTGGGCGGAATCGATGCCGGTTACAAAGGGTTCGGACTGGCGCTGATGATCGAGGCGATGACCGCCGGTCTGTCGGGATTTGGCCGCGCCGACCCGCGCGAAGGCTGGGGCGGCACGGTGTTCGTGCAGGCGATCGATCCCGACGCGTTCGGCGGCAGCCCCGACTTTCTGCGCCAGATGGATCACATGGTGGAGATCAGCCACGCGTCCCGGCCGCGCCCGGGCGTGGAGCGCGTGCGCGTCCCCGGCGAAGCCGGCATGGGACGGCTCGCCGAACAGCGCGCGCACGGAGTCGCGCTCTATCCGTCGATCCTGCCCGCGCTGCTGCCCTGGAGCGCCCGGCTGGGCGTCGCCCCGCCGCCAGCGAAGCCCTGATCCGATGCCCGCGAAAGTCACGCCCTTCGTCACCGACAAGCGCTTCGTCCGGCGCGCCCGCGAGCTGGAGACGATACGCGTGATGGTGGAGATGTACTGCCGCGACCATCACCAGCAAGCGGACCCGCAGTGCCCGCGCTGCGCCGAATTGATGGAGTACGCGGCGCGCCGGCTGGAGCGCTGCGTGTTCGGCGACGCCAAGCCCACCTGCGCCAACTGCACGGTCCACTGCTACACCGCCGACAAGCGCGAGGAAGTGCGCGTCGTGATGCGCTATGCCGGACCACGAATGTTGCTGCGGCATCCGATCCTCGGCATCACCCACCTGATCGATGGCCGCCGGCCGGCGCCCTTGCTGCCGACGAAGCCCGCGCAGAAAAAAACTTCGTCCGAGGACTGACCCCGATCAGTCCCGGCGCACGCCCGCAGTGACGCGCACGATGCCGGCCAGATCGCGCGCCGCTGTCACTTCTGCAAGCCCCGCCGCGGCAAACAGCGCGGCAACCGCGACGCCCTGATCGTAACCGTGCTCGACGGCAAGCGTCGCACCGACCCGCAGGTGCGCGCGCGCGGCGGCGACGATGATGCGAAGGGCGGCGAGTCCGTCGCCCCCGGGCGTCAACGCCAGCGGCGGTTCGAAACGCAGGTCGCCCTGCGAAAGATGCGGATCGTCGCCGGCGATGTACGGCGGATTGCCCACGATCAGGTCGAATGGCGCGTGACCCACCGCCGAAAACCAGTCCGACAGGATGAATTCCACGTTGCCGATGGAAAGCCGCTGCGCGTTGTCCCGTGCCTGCCGCAACGCGGCAACCGACGCGTCGCAGGCAATCACGCGCGACCGCGGCCGCGCATGTGCGATGGCGAGCGCAACGGCGCCGGAACCCGTGCCCAGGTCGAGCACCCGCGCTGCCGCATCGACGGGCAGCCGCGCCAATGCGAACTCGACCAGGGTTTCGGTTTCGGGACGAGGGATGAGCACCGCAGGCGACACCGCGAGCGCGAGACCATGGAACTCGCGCTCGCCGGTGAGATAGGCGACCGGCTCGCCGTCGCGGCGGCGGGCGACGAAAGCCGCGAATGCATCCAGATCCGGCGCCGCCAGTGCGTCGTCCCCATGTGCGATCAGCCAGCTTCGACTGCAGCCGAGCGCGTGCGCAAGCAAGACCTGCGCGTCCAGTGCGTCGAGTCCCGAACTCGCGAGCGCTTGCGCAACCGTCGGCATCAGCGAAAGATTTCGCGGCAAACGCCCATCAGACGTCGCCGAAGTCGAACCGCCGCGCCGCGAAAAGCCGCAGGCGCCGCCCGTAGTAATGCCCCCATCCCGCGTCGGCCAGCCCGGACTTCATCAGCACGCGCTGCGACGCGACGTTGTCGCGGTGAGTGACGCCGACGATGCGGTCGAGTTCGAGGGTGACGAAGCCGTAGCGAACGAGTGCCGTCGCGCCTTCGGTGGCAAAGCCCTGGCCCCAGGCCTCCGGAAGCAGCCGGTATCCGACCTCGACGTCGCACGAGGTGCCGCAGTACTTGAGGATGAACCAGCCGATGAACGCGCCCGTGTCGCGCCGTCGCGCGTGCCAGCAGCCAAGCCCCGCGTAGATGCCCGGATAGCGCCAGATCCGGGGCAGCGCCGCGACCACCTCGGCGCGCGACGCCGGCTTGCCGTCGCGGATATAGCGCATGACCCGTGCATCGGTGTCCAGCCGGCAGAGATCCTCGAGATCGCCGGGCCCGAACGCCCGCAGCGCCAGCCGACCGGTGCGTAGCGCAGGCAAAGAACGCGGCGGCGCCCGCATCACGCGTCCTCGCCGCCCAGCGCCGCGAGTTGTTCCGCCTGATGCTCCTGCGCCAGCGCGCCGAGGAGTTCGTCCATGTCGCCGTCGACGATGGCGTCGATCTTGTACAGCGTGAGATTGATGCGATGGTCGGTGACGCGCCCCTGCGGGAAATTGTAGGTTCGGATGCGCTCGCTGCGATCGCCGCTGCCGATCAGCGATTTGCGCATCGACGCCTCCTTCTGCTGCCGCTCGCGTTGCTCGCGGTCGAGCAGGCGCGACGCCAGCACCGCCAATGCCTGTGCCTTGTTGCGGTGCTGCGAGCGGTCGTCCTGGCACTCGACGACGAGCCCCGTCGGCAGATGCGTGATCCGCACGGCCGAGTCGGTCTTGTTGATGTGCTGGCCGCCGGCGCCGGAGGCGCGAAAGGTGTCGATGCGAAGATCCGCGGGATTGATCTCCTGTGCCGCGACGGGATCGGCCTCGGGCATCACGGCAACCGTGCATGCCGAGGTGTGGATGCGGCCCTGCGCCTCGGTCTCAGGCACGCGCTGGACCCGGTGACCGCCCGACTCGAACTTGAGCTTCGAGTAGGCGCCCGCGCCCGCGATGCGCAGGATCACCTCCTTGTAGCCGCCGATTTCGCTGGTCGAGGCGGAAACGATCTCCGTCTGCCAGCGCTGGCGCTCCGCATAGCGCAGGTACATCCGACAGAGGTTGCCCGCGAAGAGCGCAGACTCGTCGCCGCCGGTGCCGGCGCGGATCTCGACGAAGACGTTGCGATCGTCGTTGGGGTCCTTCGGCAACAGCATCCGCTGCAGGTCGGCCTCGATCTCTGCCATGGACTTCTGGGCAGTCGCGCGCTCCTCGTCGGCAAATGCCCGCATCTCCGGGTCGGCGGCCATCTCTTCGGCGTCGGCGACCGTGCGCCACGCGGCGCCGTAATCGCGAAAGCGGGCGACGACGGGTTCGATCTCGGCGTGTTCGCGCGTCATCGCGCGGTAGCGATCCAGGTCGCGCGTCGCGTCCTCCGACGCAAGGATCGCGTTCAACTCGTCGAGGCGCAGGGCGAGTTGGTCGAGTTTGAGTTGCAGCGAAGGTTTCATGCGTGGCGGTCGACGGGGATGAGTGGGACTCGCCGCCATGAGCCGCGCCGATCGAGAGGCGGCGTGGAGTGGGCCGACCCGCTGCAGGAGCGCCTTCAGGCGCGAAAGCCGTTGTGCGGGCCGTGATTCGCGGCTGAAACCGCTCCTGCAAAACCCCGGATTCGCGACCTCCCGGTGCGGGATGATTAGGATTGATCGGGAATTTGATAGATCCGCTGGAACATGGCGACCAGTTCCGCGCGTTCGGCATCGCCGGCCTGGTTCAGCGCCTGCGTGGGCGCGTGCAGAAACTTGTTGGTGAGCCCGCGCGCCAGCTGTTCCAGCACCTCTGCAGGCGGCGTGCCGCTCTGCAGCATCTTTTTCGCGCGCTCGAGCTCGGCACTGCGCAGCTGCTCGTGATGACCGTGGATGGCCGTGATCGTCGGCACCACAGAGCGGCCCTCGAGCCAGCGCAGGAAGTTCTCGGTCTGCGCCGCGATCATTTCCTCGGCCTGAACGACTGCTTCCTTGCGCACCTGCAGGTTGTCGCGAACGATGTTGGACAGGTCGTCGACGGTGTAGAGGAAGATGTCGTCGAGCTCCGCCACCTCGCGCTCCACGTCGCGCGGCACCGCCAGGTCGACGATGAAGATCGGGGCGTGGCGGCGCGCCTTGACGACGCGCTCGAGCAGGCCCTTGCCGAGGATGGGCAGCGTGCTGGCCGTGCAGGTGACGATGATGTCGAAACGCTGCAGCGCGTCGGACATCTCGTTCAGCGTGATCGCGTCGCCATTGAAGCGCTCGGCGAGCTGCCGGCCCTTTTCCAGCGTGCGGTTGGCGATGGTGATCGACTTCGGGTTCTTCGCCGCGAAGTGCGTCGCCGTGAGTTCGATCATCTCGCCGGCACCGATGAACAGCAGGCGCTGGTCGGAAAGCGACGGGAAGATCCGCTCGGCGAGCTTGACCGACGCCGCCGCCATCGAGATCGACGCGCTGCCGATGTCGGTGTGGGTGCGGACGTCCTTCGCCACCGCGAACGTGCGCTGGAAGAGGCGGTTGAGCACCAGGCCGAGCGCGCCCGCCGACTCGGCGTGCCGCACCGCCTGTTTCATCTGGCCGAGGATCTGCGGCTCGCCCAGCACCATCGAATCGAGGCCGCTTGCGACCCGGAAAGCGTGCGCGACGGCCTTTTCCTTCGGCAGCGTGTAGACGTAGGGCGACAGCGAGTCCTTCGGCACGTGGTGGAACTCTTCCAGCCACTGGACAACCGGCTGCGGCTCGGGCCCATGCACGTAGACCTCGGTCCGGTTGCAGGTCGACAGGATCGCGGCTTCCTTGACCTTGGGTCGGCCCAGGAGGTCGCGCAGCGCGAGCCCGATCGCGTCCGGCGAGAACGCGACCCGCTCCCGCACGTCGAGCGGCGCGGTCTGGTGATTGAGGCCGAGAGTGTAGAGAGCCATGTTTGGGATTCTGCCCGGACGCGCATTTTATCCCATACGGACTCTCACCATCGGCAAGATGTTGATTTCGGTCAGGAAAGGCAGCAGCGGCTGCCGGGCCGCGCGCGTCCCGGCCGGGGCGCGCGGGGAGAAAGCGGTCAGCGCGGCGAGTGGCGATGCGAGTGCGTGGATATCACGGCCCCGAACGCGCCAAATTGGCTCGCAAGCTTCCGTTGCCCGCCCTCCAGCCATGCAACGGCAGCAGCGAAGAGGCGGTCGAATTCGCTGGCGCGCAGTCGGCGGGCATAGGCGTCAAATCCGAGGCGGTCGGGGTAGGTATTGGGATCGAAGCGGGCCATGGAGTGCTCCTGTGGAACGGCGTTTGTGGGTGCCAGCGAACGTTAACTCCAGCGGCTTGCGCAGACAATCCAGGCCGCAGGCAAAACATTTGTGCCAGAATGGCATCAATCGATTTCGCCTTGGAGGCCCCATGGAATCCGGTCTGGCGATGCTCGCTTTCGTTCGCGCCGTCGAACTCAACGGGTTCACACCTGCGGCTCACGATCTGGGGGTTACTCCTTCGGCCATATCGAAACTCGTCACGCGCCTGGAGCGCAGGCTCGGCGTGCGTCTGCTGCAGCGTTCGACGCGGCGGCTGGCACTGACCGCGGAAGGCGAGATCTATTTCGAGCGCGTGCAGCGGATCGTCGGCGAGATCGCCGATGCGGAATCCGACGTCATGCGTTTCGGCAAGCAGCCTCGCGGTCGCGTGCGCATCAGCATGGGCACGGCGTTCGCCACCTACGCGCTGGTGCCGGCATTGCCCGAGTTCACCGCACGGTTTCCCGAGATCACGCTCGACCTCGTCATCACCGAGTACGCCATCGACATGATCGAAGCCGGGATCGATCTCGCGATTCGCATCGGTCCGCTGGGCGACGTCAATCTCACCGCGCGCCGCATCGGCGACCTCGAGCGCGTGATCTGCGCCGCGCCGGCCTACCTCGAGAAATATGGCGTGCCGAAGAAGCCGGAGGACCTGGCACGCCACAACTGCCTCACGCTCGCCGACATCGCCGGACAAACGGACTGGCCGTTTCGCAGCCCCGGCGGCGTGCGCTACGTGGCGGTCAGGGGCAACATCACCGTCAACAACGCGGAAACCCTGTACGAACTCGCGCTGCTGGGAATGGGCGTCATACGCCTTGCCGACCTCATCGTCGGGCCTGCGATCAGCAGCGGCCGACTGATACCCATTCTCCTCGATGCGCACCAGCCGGAACCCCTGCCGCTGCACGCAGTGTCCGCGCCGATCCGACGCCGGCCGCCGAAGGTCGACGCGGTCATCCAGTTCCTGGTGGAGAAGTTTGCCTCGGTGCCCTGGCGTTTGCCATACCCGGTCGGGAAAGCGCCTGTTCGCAGCGGACGTCGCGCGCGACGCGCAGCCGCGCCCTCTGGGTAGCAGGCCGCCATACCGAGGCAACCCCGGGTCCGCCTCCCGTCGCTGCAATCAAGCGCGGAAGAACTCGGACTTTGCGCCCAGCCAGCGTTCGACATGGGCGGCTGCGGCTGCGGGTTCGCGCACCAACAGTTCCTCGGCGGCGTCCCGTGCCACTTCGATCAGTGCCGCGTCACGTTCGAGATCGGCAAAGCGCAGCATCGGGACACCCGACTGCCGCGCGCCGAGAAATTCCCCCGGACCGCGTATCGAAAGATCGGCGCGGGCAATCTCGAAGCCGTCGCTGTGCTCGTAGATCACCTTCAGGCGCGCCTTCGCGGTGTCCCCCAGCGGCTCCTCGAACAGCAGGTAACAGACACTTTCGGTCGCGCCGCGCCCCACGCGGCCTCGAAGCTGGTGCAACTGTGACAGCCCGAAACGCTCGGCGTGCTCGATCACCATCAGCGACGCGTTGGGCACGTCGACGCCGACTTCGATCACCGTGGTCGCGACCAGCACCTGCAGCTTCCCGGCAGCGAAGTCGGCCATCACCGCGGTCTTTTCGTCCGGTTTCATCCGGCCGTGCAGCAGTCCCACCCGGAACTCCGGCAACGCGGCGCGCAATTCGTCGTACAGCGCCACCGCCGTCTGCAATTCCAGCTTCTCGGACTCCTCGATCAGCGGACAGACCCAGTACGCCTGCCGCCCCTCGGACGCAGCGCGGCGCACGCGCTCGACGATCTCGCCGCGCCGCCTGTTGTTGACGAGCCGCGTGGCAACCGGCGTGCGGCCAGGCGGCAACTCGTCCAGCACCGACACGTCGAGGTCGGCATAGAAGGTCATCGCCAGCGTGCGCGGAATCGGCGTCGCGCTCATCATCAGCTGGTGCGCGTCGCCCGCCGCCTTGCCGCGCAACTTGAGGCGCTGCGCGACGCCGAAGCGGTGCTGCTCGTCGATGATCGCGAGCCCCAGGCGTGGTACCGCGACCTCGTCCTCGAACAACGCGTGGGTGCCGATCGCGAACGCGGCCTCGCCGCTCGCGATGGCCGCGAGCGAGGCCCTGCGTGCCTTCGCCGGCATGCCGCCGGAAAGCCACGCGATGGCGACCCCGCTGCCGTCGAGCCACTCCGCAAGCTTGCGGTAGTGCTGTTCGGCGAGGATTTCCGTCGGCGCCATCAGCGCCACCTGCCGGCCGCTCTCGATGGCCTGCAGCGCGGCGAGTGCGGCGACGATCGTCTTGCCGCTGCCGACGTCGCCCTGCAGCAGCCGCTGCATCGGCATCGCACGTTTCAGGTCGTGGCTGATCTCGCGCCACACCTTCTGCTGCGCACGCGTGAGCTTGAACGGAATGCGCGACAGCAGCGCGCCGGTCAGCGCGCCGGTCCCCGTCAGCACCGGCGCGTGGCGTGCGGCCCGGGCGCGGCGATGCGCCTTCAGCGACAGCTGCTGCGCGACGAGTTCGTCGAACTTGAGGCGCGTCCATGCCGGGTGAGTGCGCTCGTCCAGCGCCTGCTGCGTCAGGCGGTCGAGGCGCGGCGGCGGCGCGTGCAGAAAACGCACGGCGTCGCCGAATTTCCAGAGGCGCCGCCGGTGTATGGTTTCCTCCGGCAGCGACTCGGCGGTGAGCGCGGGGTCGCCCGCAAGCGCGCGCGCGATCACCTTGCGCAGCGTTTCCTGGCCCAGGCCTGCGGTCGTCGGATAGACGGGAGTCAGGCAGTCGGGCAACGCGGCTCCGGCTGTGACGATCTTGAACTGCGGGTGAACGATCTCGTGGCCGAAATGGCCGCCGCGCACCTCCCCGAACACCCGTACGCGCGTTCCCGGCTGCAATGCCTTTTGCTGGTTGGGATAGAAGTGGAAGAAGCGCAGCACGAGCTGCGCGCGGCTCCCGGAACCGTCGGCTCCATCCTCGATCAGGCACACCAGCTGACGCCGCGGTCGGAACTGCACGTCGGCGTGCATCACCGTGCCCTCTGCCTGGGCCGTCATGCCGGGAGCGAGGGCGGCGAGCGGCACCAGCCGAGTGTGATCCTCGTAGCGCAGCGGCAAGTGCAGGACGAGATCCTGATCCCGCGCAATCCCGAGCCTGACGAGCTGATCGGCGAGACCGCGGCCGGGCTTCGCCGGCTTGGAAATTCCGGTCGCGGACTTCTTCTTGGTCACTGCGGGAGCTACTGTCCCTTGCCTTGGCCGGGCGTCTCGGGGCGGCGAACCAGCACCGCCTCGATCTCGATCCGCGCGGCCTTGGGCAGCGCCGCGACCTGATACGTCGCGCGGGCAGGGTACGGGGTGCTGAAGAATTCCGCCATGATCTCGTTGATCTTCGCGAAATCGTTGATGTCGGCAAGGAGCAGCGTCAGCTTGACGATGTCGGCAAGCTCGCCTCCCGCCGCCTGCGCCACCGCACGCAGGTTCTTCAGCGCCTGTTGCGCCTGCGCCTCGACCCCTTCGACCAGGTTTCCGGTCGCCGGATCGATCCCGAGCTGTCCGGAGAGGTAGACGGTGTCACCGGCACGAATCGCCTGCGAGTAGGGCCCAAGCGCGGCCGGCGCGTGCTTGCTGTGGATCGCCTGGTTAGTCATGGTGGCGCGTCTCCAAGGTAGGGTGACCGGGAATTTAGCACGCCCGCGGTCGCGCGCTTTCGCGCATCGCGCGCTGCGCCACTTGCGCGAGGCCGCGCCTCCGCGCTCGCTGCTCGCAAGCGGGAACAAGCAGCAACGCTTCCTGCTCTGTTTGCCGCATACGGCGACCGTGCGCTATAATTCGCCCCCCATGGGGACGTAGCTCAGCTGGGAGAGCGCCGCGTTCGCAATGCGGAGGTCGGGAGTTCGATCCTCCTCGTCTCCACCACTCACAGAAGGCCAACCGCTCTCGGTTGGCCTTTTCGTTTCGGCAAATTCCTCAATTCCTGCGGGGCTTAGGCGCATTCTGCGTGCGCTGGCGCCCTCGCCCCACGCGCCCGAAAACGCGCCTTTCGGCGGCAGTTCGCCTATCTTCCGCCCTATCTTCTCGGAAAAGTTCGGAAAACTGCTCGCTGTTGGCCCACGCAGTTCCCATTCTCAATCATCGCGTTACGCGTGTGTCGCGGAGAGCCGTGATGGCTCGCCGTCGGTGATGGGGTGCTATCCGCTTAGGTGGGAATGCTGCCGCCTGCTGCGGCAGCCGGCATCAGATCAGACCGGCGCCGACGGCAACTGGCCTTCGCACACCGGCCATCCGTTGACGTTGGCCCCACTGGAGCTTTCGACACGTTGCGGTCCCTCGTAACCTTCGACCGGATATCGGCTCTACAGCTCGGTTTCGCGCCAGCGCACGCCTGCTGGCACATCCTGGACCTACCAAGGCATGAGGTGTTTTTGCTCCGCTCACTCGTCTGGGACGTTGTGACCGGCGTCTCGTACGGCCTTCGCCCAGCGGCGAATCGTTGCGCGCAGCGTTCGCTGTGCCTTGTCGTCGATGGGCATAGTCGGCACCACCTTCAGCACCTGCGCCGGAGTGACGTAGTCATACTCAAACAGCGCCATGCAGAACTCGCGGTCCTTCTCGCGTCCGGCCGCGGCCTTCGCGAGGAAGAGGTCGACCAAGTCCAGGCAGTAACCCACCCGATCGTTGGTGTTATCGTTTTGGACTCGATGCACTCGTTGCATCCAATCCTTTGGCAACGTGGCAGTAGCCGGGCCCACTCCCTGCGCGTAGTAGCCAAAGGTCTGGTGGAACTGCGAGCCTTCGCCGATGCCGCCGTCGATCTCTGTCGCCAGTTCGGGGGCCCGGAGTGGGTAGATGTCAGCCTCCATGGACATCGTGAACACCTCTTCCGGGTCGGGCACGGGACCGAGCATCGACTGGCTGCCGACGATCATGAACTCGTACTGGTCCGTGATGTCGCCGCTGGCGCGGATGATGTGTTCGAGTTCTTCTCGCTTCATGGCGTCTCCTTGAGATCTTCCCCATCCTGCGGAGTTCTTGGCGTGCCGCCGATAACGATCCCTCTTCTAAGGTCGCTCACTTGCTTCAGGATGCGTTGGCGCGCCTCTGTCGGAAGGACGGTGACGAGCGGCGAGGCCTGCCGTAGCTGTTGGGCGTGCCGCGTGCGGCCGAGCGCCTTGCGCCAGGAGCCCGCATCCAGGATTTTCAGCCACTCGCGCCATAGGCTTGCGGAGCGCGTGTCGCCGGTGGCGAGCCAGCGCTTGGCGGTGTCCTGGGCCTGCAGCACCAGGACTGGGTTGGCCTTCGCCAGCCGTACGGCCTCCTCGTGAAGTGCCAGACTCTGCAGGTCCTGAAGCCGGTGCCTTGCTTCGTCCGCAGAAACGCTCACCTGTACGACCGGCGCCGTGCGCCAGGATCGCGCCGCGGCAGAATCTGCCGGCGGCGGTTGCAGGGTGTCTCCGGCCAGCAGCGCCAACTCGCCACTGATGCCCAGGACGGACATTACGCGCAGATAGGTCCCGATAGAGGGGGCTGGATCGCCGGTTTCGACTGCCCGCAGGGTGTTACGGGTAATTCCGACGCGCGCGGCCATCTCGACCGTGCCAACCCCCTGCGCCTTCCGCAGGCGCTTGAGCCGGTCGCCGAGTTGCAGCAACAACTGGCGTTCCAGGAGGGGGTGGATTTCGGACGTGCTCATTTGGTCACAATTCTACCCATAACGCCGTTATTTGGTCAAATTAATGGTCAGTTTATCAACCGAGAACGGGCCGACGTAGAGCGCGTGTCGGACGCGGCAGACACGCGCTCTTGAGACATCAACCGCCGTGCCTAGAAGTGCAAGGGGGCGAGGCGGTGTCTTGGGGGAATTGGACTGCCTCAATGCCTTGGTGGGCGCCAATGCCTGACCTTGCCCGTCGACCTTGATCTGGTACGGCAACTGTTGCCCGACACGCCGTTCGGTCGTGGCGCGGTGATCAAAGCCCCGGCGCCCCTGACCTGGGGCGGCAGCGAGGGCGCCCTGGTGCGCAACCCTGACAACGGCGCCGAATGGGGGATTTTCTACAACGGGGCCGCGCGGCCCGAGCGCCAGCGCTTCACCATCGCCCACGAACTCGGCCACTTCGTCCTACACCGTGAGCGCTACGGCGACTTCAACTGCAGCCCCGACAACATCTACAGCGGCGTCGACTCCCTGGCGCCGCTCGAGCGCGAGGCGGATGACTTCGCCAGCAATCTGCTCCTGCCGGGCAACCTGCTGCGCCAACGTTTCGCCGACCAGCGCGTGGACTTTCACCTGCTGAGCGCGCTGGCGCAGGCCTTCGGCGTGTCGCTGGAAGCGCTGTGCATCCGCTTCGTCAAGTTCACGGAGGAGCGGGCGGTGCTGGTGTATTGGGACCATGGCTATCTGAAGTATCAGTGGCCGAGTACTGCCGCGCGCCGGACCCGGGTGCGCCTGCGCCCGAGCGGCGAACCGGCGGAGCCGCCGCCCGACACCGTCGCCGCCGACAGCACGATTGCGCAGGAGTGGACCGGCATCGACCTGCCGGCCGCCAGTTGGTGCGCGAGCGAAGCGCCGGACATCAGCCTGCGCGAGTTGAAGCACAGCTACCCCGGCGGCCACCGCGTGCTGTCGCTGCTGCTGCTGGAATCGGCGCCACCGCCGGCGTGGCACCGCGGCGGGGACGACGCGCCGGTGGGCGACAGCGTCGATCACCTACCCGACTACGGCCGCGCGGCGCCGCGGTGATTCACTACCTAGGCGCCGCGCATGACCGCGCACACCCCCGCAAACGCGTTACGCCGCACGGGGGCGGCGCCTAGCATGGAGGGCAGTTTGATCACCGGAACTGCCACCATGCCCATCGGCGAACTCTCCGCTGTTGTTCCTCCTCTTCCTCCCCTCGCCGTCCGCCCACCGCGGCGACCGTACCAGGAAGTGGCTGACTTGTTGGCCACCGCCCTACTGCGCTTGCGGACTCGTAACGCTGCCAGCGATGTTGGACTTGCCTTCGTCGGCAACCAGAGCGTGAATGCGAACCCCTCGCCACCGGAAGGAGTTCGCTGATGACTACCACCCCTGCGCCGCGCCCGTCGGCGACCACCTCCGCCACACTCGCAACCCTCGCCGCGCAGCTCGCCCAACTGCCGCAGCTGCCCATGGCCGAACTGTGGGCGCTGTGGGACCAATGCTTCGAGCGCCGCCCCGGTCACCACCAGCGCAGCTACCTCGAGAGTCGCCTCGCCTACCAGCTGCAGGCGCGCGCCAGCGGCGGCCTCGCCCCGGCGTTGCGGCGCCGCCTGGAAAAGATCGGTGAAACCGGCGTGGTGCCCAACCAGAACCGGCGCGCCGCGTCCGCGCTGGCACCAGGCACCACGCTGCTGCGCGACTACAACGGCCTCACCCACCGCGTCACCGTACTGCCCGATGGCCGCTTCGAGTTCGCCGGTCAGCCCTACCAGAGCCTGTCCGCGATCGCGCGCGCGATCACCGGCTGCCAATGGAGCGGCCCGGCCTTCTTCGGCCTCAAGTCGCCGGCCACCGCCCGCCGCGGCGGTCGTCCATGAGAGCGCCCACCCCCCGCCCCGCCACGCCCGGCCTCGCGCCGCCGAAGCGCTGCGCGGTCTACACCCGCAAGTCCACCGACGAAGGACTGGACCAGGCCTACAACAGCCTCGAGGCGCAACGCGACGCCGGCCTCGCCTACATCGCCAGCCAACGCCACGAAGGCTGGATCGGCGTCGCCGACGGTTACGACGATGGCGGTTTCTCCGGCGGGAACATGGCGCGCCCGGCGCTACAGCGCCTCCTGGCCGACATCGAAGCGCACCGCGTCGACGTGGTGGTCGTCTACAAGATCGATCGCCTCTCGCGCAGTCTCAGCGATTTCGCCCGCATGGTCGATTGCTTCGATCAGCACGGCGTGACCTTTGTCTCCGTCACCCAGCAATTCAACACCACCACCAGCATGGGGCGGCTAACGCTCAACATCCTGTTGTCGTTCGCCCAGTTCGAACGGGAAGTCACCGGCGAACGCATCCGCGACAAAATCGCCGCCAGCAAGGCCAAGGGGATGTGGATGGGTGGCGTGCCGCCACTCGGCTACGACGTCAAGGAGCGGAAGCTGGTGATCAATGCACCCGAAGCGGACCTGGTACGCAACATCTTCACCCGCTTTGCCGAGCACGGCTCGGCGGCGCGGTTGGTGCGCGAGCTGCAGCTCGAAGGCCGGACCAGCAAGTCCTGGTTGACGCAGGAAGGACGTTTCCGCGCCGGGCGCGTGCTCAACCAGCAGTCGCTGTTCAAGCTGTTGCGCAACCGGCACTACCTCGGCGAGATCACCCACCACGGGCAGAGCTACCCCGGTCAGCACGAAGCGATCGTGACCCGGGAACTGTGGGACGCGGCGCACGCGATCATCGATCACCGTAAGCAGGGGCAGCGGATCTGCCGCACCGACGCGCCGGCGTTGCTGGCGGGTTTGCTGTACGCACCGGACGGGCAGCGCATGCTGCCGACCTTCACCGACAAGCCGAACGGCAAGCGCTACCGTTACTATGTACCCTATCTGCACAAGCGCCGCGCGGCCGGGGCGACGCTGGACGAAAACTGCAAATCCATCGGCCCGCTGCCGGCGGCCGAGATTGAGGCGGCGGTGCTGGCGCAGGTCCACGCTGTCTTGCAAGAACCAGAACGGGTGATCGCCGTCTGGCAGGCAGCGCAAGCGATGGCGGGCGGCAAGACGCTGGACGAAGCGCAGACGGTGGTGGCGCTGCGGCAGATCGGGCAGGTGTGGGCGCAGCTGTTTCCGGCCGAGCAGCATCGCATCGTGCGCTTGCTGGTCGACCGCGTCGCGCTGCGGGACGACGGCCTCGATATCGTCTGGAACGACGACGGATGGCGGGACTTCGCACCGGAGATCACCCAGCATCCGTTGGTCGATGAACAGCGCGCGGACCGGGATGAACAGGCGGAGGTTGTCGCATGAGAGATCCCGTCACCGGCGTCGAGTCCAATGCACCCCGGCGCGCGGTGGTCATCGCCGCCAACGGCGCGCCGCGACAGGTCGAAACCCCCAGCGGTTCGGTCACTTTCGTGCCGCTGGCAATCCGCCGGCGCCACACCCGCAAGTTGCTGGTGCCGCCCGCCGGCAGCAAGACCGCGACAATGCCGAGTGCATTCGATCTGCCGCTGCTCCGCACCCTGGGCAAGGCCTACTACTGGCAGCGCCTGCTCGACACCGGCGAAGCGAAGGATGCCACCGACATCGCCCGCCGTTACCGGCTCGACAAGGGCTGGGTCAGCGAGGTATTGCGGCTGACACGCCTCGCCCCCGACATCGTGCACGCCATCGTCGAGGGTCGGCAGCCCCGGCACCTCAATCTGCATCAGCTCCGCGGGCGCGGTGCCGATGTGCCGCTCGACTGGGAGGAGCAGCGGGCGGTGTTCGGGTTCCGTTGAACGAATGGCGGTTGGATGTCAGTGCACGCCAAGGCCAGTCCAGGAATCTGCGCTGCGGTGAACCGCCTATACCGACGTGGGGGAAGGTGGGCGTCCATTCCATTAGAGGTAGGGGGTCTCCTCCGCTCGTCTTGGAAGCCGGCCCCTCTACAGGACCGTAGCTACCGCGCGCAGGCTTCCATGGGAGGCCGCGACGCGGCGACACCTGCAACTCCGTGTTCGTTGGCGTACAGACGAGGGTCATCGGCCAGCATAGATTTGCCCCGTGTTTCGAATAGCTGACGTTGTCTGTCCTGCGTGGTAGGCAGGTGAGGTGGTTGAGACGGGTGGAACGACTGCGCTCGTCTGACCGTTTAGTTCGGCTCGTCGATTCTTTGAGGAATATCCATGAAAAAGTTGCTTGCAATGACTGTTGGCGCGACGCCCCTGTGGGTGTCCGGCGTTGCCCTGGCGCAAACCGGAAGCATGATGGATGGTTACGGTGGCATGTCGGGTGGCGGCTGGATGGGTGGCTATGCCGGCTTCTGGGGACCGGCGCTGCTGGTCCTCGTGGTTGCCGCCGTGGTGATCTGGGTCGTCAAGCAAAAGGGCAAGTGACCCCGTAGCATCGCCCACGTCATGTCTCGTCTACTGCACCGCTATCGCAAGTCCGTTGCCTCCGCCGTTCTGGCGCTGTGGACTTTCGCGCTCTTCGTGGGCATTGCGAATGCGTGCAGTTGGGACGGCGTTGCAACCGTTCCGCACCCGCCGGCCACTGCCGCTCACGCAGCGGCACACGCCACCAGTGACGCCACGGACGAAGACACGGCGCCCGGCTGCGAGGAATTCTGCAGCAACGACGTGCCGTTGCTCGGCGTGTTGCAACAGGTACAAGAGCCCCCCGCAGGGCTCGCGCTGTTGGTCGCCACCCATCACGACTTCGGCTTCCTGCCGATTTCCGCGCCCGAGCTTCGGCTGGCGCGGGGAGCACATCCACCTCAGGGTGTGCCGTTCTTCCTCCGTATCGTCCGCCTCACGTTGTAAGCCGCTGTAGCGGCTGAGCGCGCTTCTGCTGCTCGGCTCCCGTGCGCCCGGATTTCCGGGGGCGCAGCTTCCCGCACGGCGCGTACGCATCGCGCGTTCGCTCCCCATTCACCCGCAACTCAATTGGAGAATCAAATGAGGAAATCCCTCGCAATCGCCGTTGGTACCTTTTTCCTGTTGACAGCCGGCACGCCGTTCGCGCAGACCGCCAAAGGGCCGATGTCGAAGGCCAGTGCCACGGCTGCGCCGTCCGGATGGATGATGACCATGGGCGCGCAAATGGAGCAGATCGACGAGCACATGGCGAAGATGCAGACGCTGCACGAGAAGATGGCCAGCGCCGCAACCCCGGAAGAGCGGCAGAGCGTCATGGAAGACCAGCGCCAGGAAATGCAGCTCGGCATGACGATGATGCACGACATGCGCTGGAGTGACTCGCCGATGGGGGTTGCCGGCATGGGCAGATCCGGGCAAACGGGCAAGCCCGCCAACCCGCAGGCTCAGCTGCAGATGATGGAGAAGCGCATCGACATGATGCAGATGATGATGCAGACGATGATGGACCGGCAGGGAATGATGACTGCTCCCAAAGTTGTCGCGGCGGCACCGGATTAGTCGCGAGCACCCCTACTTGACCACCTGATAAGGAACAGCAAAATGCACACAGAACACTTGAACGTCACCGGCATGACCTGCGGTGGTTGCACCAGCAAAGTGACGAAGGCGCTGACCGCGATTGCGGGCGTCAGCGACGTAAAGATCTCGCTCGCGGACGGCGCGGCCGTCGTGCAATACGACGAGCGCGCGACCGCGCCGGAGCAATTGAAAGCGGCGGTCGAAGCCGCGGGCTACGGGGTGATGGCTGACGCCAATGTCCCGCAGCCGCGTCCGGCCAAGCGCGGCTGCTGCGGCTGACCCATCGCAGTCCGATTCGTCAGGCGATGACACCGCGCAACCCGCTGGCTTGGGTTGCGCGGTGCATCCACTCAGGCGCAAGAAATGGTCGGCGTGCGCTTCGCGCATTGCCGGCACGACAGGAGGCTGACATGAGCACAACGACGCATGACGTTCACCATCATGGCGAGCAACCACCACAGAGTGCGGCCCCATCGGTGGGTGCCGTCGACCCGGTTTGCGGCATGCGGGTAGGCGCGGATGCGCCGGACTCCGCGTCCTACCGGGAGACGCTCTATCGGTTTTGCAGTCGGAAATGCGCCGATGCGTTCCGCAAGGAGCCCGCGAAGTACATCCCTACGGCAAACGTTGCCGCCGCTCCTCAGACTGCGCCGGCGGGAGTCGTCTACACCTGTCCGATGCATCCGCAGATTCGTCAGGCTGGACCCGGCAATTGTCCCATCTGCGGCATGACCCTGGAGCCGCTTACACCTTCAGCGACTGCGCACGAGAGTTCGGAGCTCAGCGATATGACGCGGCGCTTCTGGGTTGGCTTGGCATTGACCCTCCCCTTGGTCCTGCTGGCGATGGGCGGAATGATTTCCGGATTCGACCCCGACGCGGCCATCGACCGGTGGGCGGTGGGCATGGGACTGCCGCACTTGATGGGTGCTACCTGGTCACAGTGGCTGCAGGCGCTGCTCGCCACACCGGTGGCGCTCTGGGCCGGATGGCCGTTTCTCGAGCGGGGCTGGCGCTCGTTCCGAACCTGGCAGCTCAACATGTTCAGCCTCATCAGCGTTGGGGTGTCCGCGGCCTATTTCTTCAGCCTCTATGCCCTGTTCTTCCCGCAGAGCCTGCCGCAGGCGTTCAGCAGCGCCCACGGTCTGCCGCTGTACTTCGAAGCCGCCGCCGCCATCGTCACGCTGGTCCTGCTGGGCCAGGTCCTCGAACTGCGCGCACGGTCCAAGACATCGAGTGCGATTGCCGACCTCCTGAAGCTCGCACCGGCGACTGCATTCCGGGTGAAGCCGGACGGCGGTGAGGAGGAGGTGTCGCTGCAGGACGTAAAGGTTGGCGACATCCTGCGAGTGAAGCCCGGGGCGAAGATTCCGGTCGACGGAGAGGTTACCGAGGGAACATCCAGCGTCGACGAGGCGATGCTCACCGGCGAGCCCATCCCGGTCGAGAAAGTGCCGGCATCGAAGGTCACTGCGGGAACGCTCAACCAGACCGGCTCGTTCCTGATGCGCGCCGATAAGGTGGGAGCGGATACGCTGCTCGCTCGCATCGTCCAGATGGTGAGCGAAGCCGGACGCACGCGCGCGCCCATCCAGAAACTGGCCGACCAGGTGTCGGGATGGTTTGTGCTGGCGGTGCTGGGTATCGCCGCAGCAGCGTTTGCGGTTTGGGCGACCGTTGGCCCGCCGCCCGCGCTCGCCAACGCATTGGTCGTCGCCATCTCCGTTCTCATCATCGCGTGTCCCTGTGCGCTCGGCCTCGCCACCCCGGTGTCCATCATCGTTGGCGTTGGGCGTGGCGCTCGCGAAGGCGTGCTCATCAAGGATGCCGAGGCGCTCGAATTGATGGAGAAGGTCGATACGTTGGTGGTCGACAAGACCGGGACCTTGACCGAAGGCAAGCCCCGCGTGCAGCAGGTCGGAGCGCGTCCCGGGTTCACCGAGGATGAGGTGCTCGCGCTCGCGGCAAGCCTTGAGCGACAGAGCGAGCATCCGCTGGCGCAGGCTATCGCCGCGCGTGCAACGGAGGGCAAGGTCGCCCTCTTTGACGTTCAGGGCTTCGAGGCGGTGACCGGCAAGGGCGTACGCGGTACGGTCAACGGTCGCCATGTGGTGCTTGGCAACGCTCGTATGCTGCAGGACGCGGCCATCGACATCACGCCGATTGCCGTGGAGGTCGACCGGCTTCAGGCGGAAGGCCAGACGGTGATGTACCTGGCTGCGGATGACAAGCTGGCCGGATTCATCGCTGTCGCCGACCCGGTCAAGGGCACGACCGTCGAAGCCATCGGCCTCTTGAAAGCATCGGGTATCCGCATCGTCATGTTGACCGGCGACAACCCGGTGACCGCCGCGGCGGTCGGAAAGCAACTCGGGATTGATGAGGTGAAGGCCGGCGTACTCCCGCAGGACAAGTACCAACACGTCCAGAAGCTGCAGCAGGAAGGGCGGATTGTCGCCATGGCAGGCGACGGCGTGAACGACGCGCCTGCCTTGGCTCAGGCCAACGTCGGCATCGCCATGGGCACCGGGACGGATATCGCGATGAACAGCGCGCGTGTCGTACTGGTCAAAGGCGACTTGCGGGGAATTGCGCGGGCCCGCCTGCTCAGCCAAGGCACGATGGGCAATATCCGCCAGAACCTTTTCTTCGCCTTTATCTACAACTTCCTGGGCGTGCCGATTGCCGCCGGCGTGCTCTATCCGTGGTTCGGACTGCTGCTGAGCCCCATTATCGCCAGTGCTGCAATGGCGTTGAGTTCAGTTTCCGTCATCGCCAATGCGCTACGACTCCGCACTGCGACACTCTGAATCTAGAGGTGTCTGGTGACTTTCTGCCGCGGGCGGCGCGGCACCAACAATCGGTGGCGAGCTCGCCGTGTGGCAGGTCAGGCTGGCCCCGACGGTCACGTTGCGTCGCTGCTCCGCCACGTTGAACGGCCACGCGTCGTCGCGCGTCTGCAGCATCCCGGCTCGGGTACCGAGGAACGGGACCCACGCGCCCGTGGGCAGGTCGTCCTGCGGAATCGCCGGCGCAAACAAAGCGAACATCCAGAAGGCGACATCGGACGCCGCGTCGTCGTTGCCGCTTCGCGCTCATACGCAATGACGCCCCCGCATCGAATCGAGACGCCATTTTGCCGGGATGTACTCCAGACCGGCATGAAAAGAATCTGGTTGCGGGTGTAACCAACTGCAGGCCCTGGGCGAATATGCCTACAGCGACGCCAAATTGCAACGACACTTCCATGATCGGACATCACGAACTCCCCTCTCAGCAGGCAACGTACGCAACCTCACACGATCTGGCTCTCCGGCTGCATCGGTCGCATCCGTCCGCTGGCATCGAGCTGGCCGGATGAAGACGGAGAGGCTGATATCGATGTTGGCGACCAACGTCGAGCCTGCGCGCGGCGTGTCATTGCCAATTCGACATGCCGTCACCCTCGGTTGTGGCGTTTTGGTCTCGGTCCTGCTGATGACCTCCTTCTTGGGCGTCCGCCCGACACTTTCGGGCGACGTTGCTCTTCCGATGTTCTGGGTCAAAGCGATCTTCTGCGCCGCATTTTCCGGTGGTGCACTCGTCACCGCTGCGCGTCTTGCACGCCCCGGGAAGGCGATCGGGCTGGCCCCGGCGTGGCCGGCGGCGTCGATCCTCGTGATGTGGATGCTCGCCTCCGTGGCACTGTTCGAAGCAAATCCTGAGGATCGCGCAGCGCTGGTCTTCGGGCACACGTCGACGGTATGCCCTTTGCTCATAGCGCTTCTATCGAGCCCGGTTTTCGTCGCAATCACCTGGGTCGTGAAGAGCCTTGCGCCGACCCGTCTGCGCCTTGCCGGCGCCGCGGCCGGCCTCGCTTCGGGGGGCATCGGGGCGCTGGTCTACACATTACATTGCCCCGAACTTGAAGCTCCGTTCCTCGCCCTCTGGTATGTGCTCGGCGTGCTGATACCGGCGGCTGTCGGCGGTTTGCTCGGTCCATCGCTATTGCGCTGGTAGCAGGTGTTGAACGCCAGATTGATGCGATCACCACGTATCCGCTTCGCCCCGGCGCCCCGTCAATCCCATGCCGATTGCCGGATCTGGCATCGCCTTTCCTGAACAGCTGGCGATTCACCCTCTGGGTTCTCGCTCTCGGCCGAGGCCGCAAACATGAGCGCACTCAGGATCATACCGGCGCAATCGCCGACAAAAAATGCCACTGCCACCCACCAAAGGGACACGGTCATCTTCCACCTCCACACAGATTGGTCCGTCGACTGGACGATCGCGACCATTGCCGGGCATGCTCACCTGAGGTGGCGCGACACTGTCGTAGGCATGCGCTCATCGCTCGGCCGATGCTGCGATCTGAACCATCACGCCGGCGAGAAGCAGTATCGGAGAACAGATCCACAGGATGTTCTGGAAGCCGTCCGCTTTCGCGTCACCCACCGCAAAAATGGCGGCAACCAACGACGAACCAATCAACGCACCGGCAGCAAGGGATTTTGCCGGTCGATACTCTCTACTCGTTTTTGCGCGTGCTCGCACGATGCCTCCTTTATCGACTCTCTCCAGGCGCATTTGACGCCAGGGGACTCGGGTTCCAGTCCGTTGATGCCCCCAGACCTATATCGATTTGGTCCTAGTTACATGCGATTTATTACAGGTCGCCCACGGCGGGGCTAAACCGGTGATCGGCTTCCGCGAGCGAAGCCTCGCCGCAATATGGGCAGGTGTCGCCCAACGCTGGCGCCTGGCGCAACTGCGGACCCCGTAAGGCGGGATATCTACCGGGAGCTCGTCTTGCAGTTTCTGCCCTCTGGGGCCAACGACACTCGCCGATCCCAGACGCGGCTACTGCCGGACGTTCGGACAAGCTTCGACATACGGAGAGCCGCTGTACGCGAGCGCTGTAAGAAATCCCATCCCATCGCCGTCCAATGGGCAAGTGAGCAGATTTGCTCGCCGAATGACGGCGAATCGAGCCCAGTGCAATGGCAAGACGTACTGGACGCCGCCCAACGACCTGTCACCCACGGAGTCCTCCCCATGAATCTGCGTACAAAATCCCTCAAGGCAGCCATCGCGGGTGCTCTCGCCCTTGGCCTTTCCGGTCCCGGCGCATTCGCCGCGTGTGCCCCTTGTGCCCCGAAGCGAAGTGCCACCGAGAAAGCGAAGAACCCCTGCGCCGCGGCGAATCCCTGTGCCGCCAAGCCGGCCAATCCTTGTGCGACAAAGAAGGCGAATCCTTGCGCGGCCAAGAAGGCCAGCCCGTGCGCCGGCAAGAAGGCCAATCCCTGTGCGACGAAGAAGGCGAATCCCTGTGCCGGCAAGAAGGCCAATCCCTGTGCGGCCAAGAAAGCGAATCCCTGCGCGGCGATGAATCCCTGCGCGGCGAAGAAGTAGCAAGGCGATTGCCCTGCGTCCGGGTTCCGGGTCGGTGGCCCCGAACCTCTCCTTTGGGGTTGGTGGTGGTCGCTCCCGCAATTCGATGGCGATAGGCGCACCCTCGCCGCGGCTACCTCTGTCGCGCCTCCCCCGTTCGGAAATCCTTGCCATGCAAGCAGCGGGCGCGGAGGTCAACGAGTGCGCGCGCGTCCTGGCAAAGGGGAAGATCGACCTCGTCAGCGAAGTGCTTCGCGGTTACGGTACGTTCTATGAATTGGAGCACTATCCGCCGGATGACGTCTTCGACGATGACAGCCATTCACAGTACTACTACCATGCGCACCGAAAGGGCGAGCATGGCCATTTCCACACGTTTGTGCGCGCCCCCGGAATGCCCCCGGGCGCCGTGCCGACCCCGTACGATGGAGTCGAGGCGTGGCCGGCAGGCGACCAGGCGATCGCCCACCTCGTGGCCATTTCCATGGACGCCGACGGCCAGCCCCTCAGCCTGTTCACGGTGAATCGCTGGGTCACGGCGGAGGCATGGTATCCGGCCGATGCCGTAATCCGGATGCTCGATACCTTCAGGATCGATCACGCGTACCCGTCGTGGCCGGTCAACCGCTGGCTGACAGCGATGCTCCGTCTGTTTCGGCCACAGATCGAGTGGCTGCTGCGCCGACGCGACAAAGTGCTGGCGGATTGGTCCCGCCAACACCCCGGGAGGGATGTATTCGAGGACCGCAAGATCGAAGTACTGAGCGAACTGCCTATTGATGTCGAGAACCAGATTGCCCGGCTTCGGAGAGTACTCCACGACTGCTAACCGTATTCTCGGGGACATCAGCCGACCGAATCCCCATGAATATGCTCTTGTACGTCGCAGGCGATCACACGTTACGGATTTACCCGCCCGAACCCGACGCCCGCGTACGACCCAAGACCAACCCGGCGGCGCCAGTTAAGCAGCATTCGAATTTCACCAACAGCAGGAGCACTCAATGAAAACCTCCAGTCTTTTTTCGACAATCCGGTCCATCGCTCGCGTCTGCACTTTGGTCCCGTTGCTTTTCGCTAGCAGTCTCGTGCATGCGGACAACCCTGCGCCACATCCGGGCACGCTTACCGTGAAGTCCGGGTACGGCTTCGATGAAACGGTCACCCGCCTCGAACAATCGGTAGCGGCGAACAAGATGGGGGTCGTAGCCAAAGCAAGTGCAAGCGCGGGTGCTGCGGGCCGCGGCGTGAAAATTGCGGGCAATACCGTGCTGATGATCTTCCGAAATGACTACGCCGTGCGGATGCTTGCTGCGAGCGTCCCGGCCGGCATCGAGGCGCCACTCCGCATTTATGTCACCGAGGATACGGATGGCCAGACCCGCATTACCTATCGCACGCCGTCCGCCGTCTTTTCCCCGTACGGCAACGCGCAGATCGACGCCATGGCGCGCGAACTCGACCCGATCTTCGACAAGATCGTTCACGACGTGGCTGCCAAGTGAATTGGCTGGTCGCGCACCCGAGGCACCAATCCCCACTGTTATCCGCAAGCCTGCAATTTCATGACGCGACTGGACTTTTTTCCGGTGTCGCTAGTTCAACCATCAAACCTTGGAGATATTCGTGAAGACTGGAATTCGTATGCTCTTCGTCATGCTTTCGCTGTTGGTCGCCACCGCGGCAGCTGCCGCGGACACCAAGCCCTTCGACCAGGCGACCTTTGACGCGCTGCAAGCAGCCAACAAGCCCGTACTGGTCGATGTCTATGCCGACTGGTGCCCGACCTGCAAGCAGCAGGAGCCGTTGGTCTCCGCGTTGATCGGAAGCCCGGAGTTCAAGGATTACACGGTGCTTCGCGTCAACTTCGACACGCAGAAAGACGTGCGCAAGACACTGCGCGTTGCCAACCAAAGCACCCTTATCGTCTATCGCGGCAAGCGGGAAGTCGCCCGCTCGACGGGTGACACGAACAAGGATTCCATCGCCGCGTCGTTGCGCAAGGGACTTTCCTGAACCTCGCCCGACAGCCAGGGGTTGATGCCTGTGGAACTTGGTCTCGGTAGCTACGGTTTCGGGTTTCTCGCGGGCGTCCTTTCGATCCTGTCGCCCTGCGTATTGCCGCTGGTCCCGATCGTCGTCGGGACCGCAGTTGCCGCGCATCCCCTCGGCGCACTCGCGCTTGCTGCCGGCTTGGCGGTCTCGTTCACCAGTGTCGGGCTCTTCGCGGCCACCATCGGGTTCTCGATCGGCCTCGATGCCGAGTGGTTCCGCACCGTTGCTGCCGTTCTGCTGGTTGGTTTCGGCATCATCTTGCTGAGCGCGACGTTACAGCGGCGATTCGCCAGCGCAACGTCCTCGCTCAGCACGCTTGGCGACAATTTGCTCAGCCGGATGAAGATCGACGGATTGGCCGGGCAGACGATTATCGGCCTGGTGCTCGGCCTGATCTGGGCGCCATGCGTCGGGCCCACGCTAGGCGCGGCAGCAACGCTCGCGAGCCAAGGCAGCAGCCTTGGTCAGGTCGCTGTTGTGATGGCTGTTTTCGGCATCGGTGCGGGGCTGCCGCTGGCGCTGATCGGACTCGGCTCGCGCCGCTTGATCTCGAACAACCGCAGCAGATTGTTGAAGGCCGGGGCGCTTGGGAAGTACTTGCTCGGCGCCATGATGCTGCTGCTCGGCTTGCTGATCCTCACCGGCTGGGATAAATCGCTGGAGGGCTTTCTCGTTTCCAACTCGCCCGATTGGCTCACCGAATTGACGACGAAGTTCTGATTCGGCGCCGACGGACATCGCTTCGGCTACGGGCCGCGGCGGTCATCCGGCTGGTCAGTCACTGCCCCACCTTCAGCGTATCGGTGCATTGCGGCTCGTAGGGCGCTCATTTGAGTACGGTAGTTCGAACAGCCCTTGCACATCATCAGGTGCATCTTCAAAGCCATGCGTTCACGCAGCCCCAGCGGCCGCTCGAGCTCGTCCGAGCACAAATTTGTCACTTCATTGCAGTTCAGCATAGCTGCTCTCCGGGGCGTCCCCATCCTGTTTCCACGCATTCGCGCAAACGCATCCGCGCGCGATGCAGTATTACGTGGCAATTGCTGGTCGTAAGCCCGACCTGGTCGCAGATCTCGCTCGATTCGAAACCCAGAAATTCCCGCATCATGAACACGCGTGCGGTCTGTTTCGGGAGGTGGTCCAGGCAGACTTCAAACACCGTCCAGAACTGCTTGGATGCCATCGACTGCTCCGGATCGGGCCAGCTTGCCGGTCGCGTCCCTTCCTTCCAGAACCCGCGCTCGGTAAACAGCTCGTCCAGCTTTTGGTCCCAATCCTCGCCCTCTTCCACCAGGGCAGAGATGGCGACGGTCCTGTCCCGCTGGCGGACGTGATCAATGATCTTGTTCTTGAGGATCGCGAACACCCATGTCTTCAGTGTCGACCCTCCGGCAAAAGTCGCGGCGTGCTTGAGGGCCGCTTCGATGGATTCCTGGACGACGTCCTCGGCCGCGTGCGAATCGCGCAATTGCAGTTCCGCAAACCGCAACATGTCCCGGCGAATCGCCATGAGCGCCTCGCCGCTGATGCCCGGCGATGGATGTTGCCCGGACGGCGCACGCTTTGCCGTTGATTTTTCCATTCAGTCGCCTCCCGCCCGGCGCGAGTCGTTCCTGGCTGCGCTGTAGCTCGACACGCAAAAAGGTACCAGGAAATTCAACGCGAACTGCCACCAGTTGACGGCGTCGCCCCGCAGCAGGCGGTCGCCATTGTTGATGGTATTGAGTACGGTGCCCACAACCAGCGCAATCTTGAACGCCGACCAGGCGGTGCGGCGATCGCAAGCCGTTTGCAGCAGACCAGCCGGCGGCGTGCCAATCGGGCGGCTCATTCGTGGCCCCGGCGAGAATCGTTGCGACTGCAACCTACCGCCCCGGCACTCACGCCGACCCACCACGGGGTCAAGGATTCTGGCAATTTCACGACTTCATGTCCTTCCATTCCGGCCTCGCGCGGCACGGCCCTGCCGCCAGACTGCGCCGTTGGCGGTTGCTCCGGTCAGCCGTTTCGACGGCATCCGCCCCCCGGGCACCCTGAGCCCGACTTTAGCATCCGCCGGCGTGTCGCCGGCCAGACGGCGTGGCTCCTCCTCCCTTCGGGAGCGGCGCGTTCCAGCGGATGGCTCCAACGCCCGTTTTTGCGTAGACGGCGCCAGACCCCAAACCCTTACACGCTAGACCGTGAATCCAGTGTAAGGGTTTGGGGCCTCCGCACGTCAACTGAGGAGGCCCCCAAGGAGATGCTTGTGCATGCCACGCTTCCGCTGCTCGTCCGTACCGACTTTCCGCCCCTGCGCCGCCGCGTCGTCGATACGGTTCAGGTCAACCTCGGCTACCGCTGCAATCAGAGTTGCGTGCATTGTCACGTCAATGCCGGACCGAACCGCAAGGAGGAAATGACGGCCGAGACCATCGATGCGGTCGTCGATTTCATCGCGGGAAGCCCGGAAATCAAGACCCTGGATCTGACCGGGGGCGCGCCCGAACTGAACCGGAACTTCCGCGATCTCGTTGTCGCCGCCCGCGCCCGAGGGCTGCGGGTCATCGACCGCTGCAACCTCACCATCCTCGAAGAGCCCGGCCACGAAGACCTGGCCGACTTTCTGGCGGCGCATCGCGTCGAGGTGGTGGCCTCGCTGCCCTGCTATCTCGAGGAGAACGTCGACAAGCAGCGCGGCAAAGGCGTCTTCGACAGCAGTCTGCGCGGACTGCAGCGCCTGAATGCACTGGGATACGGTCATCCCGGGTCCGGTTTGGTGCTGAACCTCGTCTACAACCCACAGGGCGCCAGCTTGCCCCCCGCCCAGCAGGCGCTCGAAGCTGCCTACAAGCAACACCTGCTGGAACGCTTCAATGTCGTCTTCAATCAGCTGTTCACGCTGGCCAACATGCCGATCCAGCGCTTCGGGTCGATGCTGGTCTCGAAGGGGCAATTCAACAGCTATATGCAAACGCTGCGCGACGCGCATCGGGAGGAGAACCTCGATGGCGTGATGTGCCGCAGCCTGGTCAGTGTCGACTGGCAAGGCTATCTGTACGACTGCGACTTCAATCAGCAGCTCGGCCTGCCCCTGCACGCGGGGCGGCAGTCACGACGCCACATCAGCGAACTGACCGCGAGCACCCTGGAGGGGCAGTCGATTCGCGTCGCCGACCATTGTTTCGGCTGCACGGCGGGCCAGGGTTCGAGCTGTGGGGGCGCGCTGGGCGACGAAACCGCCGCCGCACCGACCTGCGCAGCGTGACGCCGGACCGCCGTCCCGCGCAACTGATCACACGTTTGCCGACCCACATCGAGATGCTCCCGACCATGAAATCCCTTGCTCGCATACTTCTGTCAGTTGTCGGCGCCGCCCTGATAGCCACCACCCCGGCTTGGGCCGACACCGGCGAACTGCGTTTCGGCGTCGGCTTGTATCAGCCCGACAAGGAGAAGAACGACGCGACCTATCGCCCGCTGGCCGACTACCTGGCCAAGAAACTCGGCCGACCGGTCAAGCTCTATACGGTGGACACCTGGGAAGGGCTGGCCCGGTCGCTGGCCGCCGGGGAAACCGACATCGCGCTGATGGGTCCCTGGGGGTACGTGCTGGCCAACCACACGGCCGGCGCCGAGGCAGTGGCGACCATCCTCTACGACCGCAAGCCCGAGTACTACGCCATCATGGTCACGCACCCCAAATCCGGCATCAAGTCGATTGCCGATCTGAAGGGGAAGACCTTTGCTTTCGGCGACAAGGGCTCGACGTCGGGTTATCTGATCCCCTTCTACCACTTCCAGAAGAACGGCCTCGACCCGGAAACGTATCTCGGCCGAGCGCTTTATACCAAGCATCAGGCGATCGAAATGCAGGTGACGCGTGGCGAGATCGATGCCGGCGCCGACTACAACCGCAATCGCGACGCCATGCTAGGCGAAGGTCTGATCAAGGCCCAGAACAGCGTCATCTTCTGGACTTCCGATCCGCTGCCCAACGATGCGGTCGCGGTGCGTTCCGGCTTGGCGAAGGATGCCGCGTTCGTGGCCCGGCTGCGCGCGGCGCTCGAATCCGTAGGCCCGGAACTCGCCCGCACCCCTAGTCTGCTTCCCCCCCGCTACACCGGGTTCGTGAGCAAAGACAATGCCTTCTACCGCCCGATCCGCGACGCCGGCCTGGCCACGGGCAAATTGACGAACCCGTGACCCAGCAGAGCACCTCCGCCTGGACGAGTTCCCTGCCGGCGCCGCCGGTTCCGCATCACCCGGCGCGGTCATCGGCATGGTGGCCACTGCGCGCGTTGCCGCTGCTGCTCGTCGCTTGCAGCGTGCTCGTGCTGCTGAGCCTGTGGACGCTCGCGGCCGAAGGCGAGCTCAGCATGGGCCGGCGGCCATGGCAGAACCTCCAGACCACGCTGTCCCAGATGTCCGAGCCGAGCTTTCTTCGGGTGTGGTTCGGCAATCCCAATGCCCAGGTGCGCGACGCAGACGGTCGCGTTCTTCGGGTCGACGACCAGCGCGAGACCGAGATCCGCTACCTGCAGGGCGTCGGTCGCGCAATCTGGACCACGCTGCGAATCGGCACGCTTGGCACTTGCCTCGCCGCGATAGTCGCTTTGCCGCTGGGGCTGGTGGCTGCACGCAACCTGCGCGCGCCCAAACCGCTGGCGTGGGGTGCGAAAGGGCTGCTCGATGCGTTCCGGTCCATTCACACACTGGTGTTCGGGCTGTTTTTCGTCGGCATCGTCGGTCTGGGCGCGACGGCCGGCATTCTGGCGGTGGCGGCGCATTCGGCGGGCACCCTCGGCAAACTGCTCGCCGAAGCCATCGAGTCGCTCGACATGCGGCCGATCGACGCCGTCCGCGGGACCGGGGCGTCGCCGGCCCAAGTGTTCTTCCTCGGCGTCTGGCCGGCGATACTGCCGCAGTTCAGCTCCCAGGGGCTCTACGTCTGGGAATACAACATCCGCGACTCGACCATCCTCGGGCTGGTCGGCGCCGGCGGCCTGGGCCTTCTACTTTCCGAGGCCATGTCGCTATTCCAGTGGGGCCGGCTGGCGACGCTGCTGATCGCGATCGTGATTCTCGTCACCGGATTCGACGCGCTGAGTCGCGCCATTCGACGGCGGATCGTATGACGCCGATTGTCGAGGCGCACGACATGCATGTCGGCGCCGGTGACGCCAAGCTGCTGCGCGACGTCGCGCTGACGGTGCTGCCGGGCGAGCGGGTGGCGCTGGTGGGCCACAACGGCGCCGGCAAGTCGACCTTGCTGCGCTCGCTGTCCGGATTCGCGACGGTGACTCACGGCAGGCTGCGTGTCCTCGACACCGAACTGAGCCATCCGCCGCGCGCGGGCGCGCTGCGCCGCCTGCGCTGCCGCGTCGCACTCGTCCACCAGGGTCTGCACCTGGTCGATCGACTGACCGCGCTGGACAACGTGCTCATCGCATCCGCCGGACGCAATCGGTCGCCGCTCACCTGGATACGGCACTGGCCGGCGGCGGAGCGGCGCGGCGCCCTGGCCGCCCTTGATCGCGTCGGTATGGCGTGGGCAGCGACACGACGAACGGACTCGCTGTCCGGCGGCGAGCGGCAGAAGGTCGCGATCGCCCGCGCGCTGCACCAAAACGCGCCGATCGTTCTGGCCGACGAACCGACCGCCAGCCTGGATGCGAACGCGGCCGAGGAGATCGCCGGTTTGCTCGCCGCCGTCGTGGTCGAGCGAAGCGCAAGCCTGATCTGCGTCGTGCACGACCTCGATCTGGTGCCGCGCCTGGCGCAGCGCGCCATCGTGCTGCGCCATGGCCGCGTGGTCGCCGACGTTGCGGTGACGCCGGCAACGCCCAACCAGTTGCGACCGCTGCTCCAATGACCGCACTCGCACCCGGACGGGCGTGCCCGTTGCGCTACCGCTATGGTCCGGCCGCGATTGCCGATGCGCCTGAGCAATCGGTGCGCGCGCTTTACGTGGTCGGCGGCCTCTACGGCAATATCCCGGCGCTGGATGCGGTGGAAACCATGGCACGCGCCGAGCGGGGAAGCGCCGCGCTTTGCTTCAACGGCGACTTCAACTGGTTCAACGTTGACGATGCGGGCTTTGCCGAGGTCAATCGGCGGGTCTTGCGCCATGCGGCGACGCTCGGCAACGTCGAGGCGGAGCTTGGATCGCGATCGGACGATGCCGGATGCGGGTGCGCATACCCCGCTGCAGTGAGCGCCGATATCGTCGACCGCTCCAATCAGATTCACGCGCGGCTGAAGGCAACCGCCGCCCGGCACCTCGATACGCTGTCACAACTCACCGCATTGCCCATGGTCGCACGCTATCGCGTCGGCGAATGTCGGGTGGGCGTCGTGCATGGCGATGCCGAGTCGCTGGCCGGTTGGCGCTTCGACGCCGGCGCGCTCGACGATCCGCAGGCGCAGCCGTGGATTGCTTCGGCCTTCGAATCGGCGCGTGTCGACCTGTTCGCCAGCACGCACACCTGCCTGCCTGCGATGCGGCGATTCGCTCTCGATTCCGGCCGCGCCGGCTGGGTGGTCAACAACGGCGCGGCGGGCATGCCGAACTTTCGCGGCGACCTGTACGGTTTGTGCACCCGCATCGGGCACTCACCTTCGCCGCACCGAGCGCTCCAGGAGGTGGCCGTCGCCGGAGCTCACATCGCGCTGTTGCCGATCCGCTACGACATCGAGCGCTGGCAAGCATCATTTCTTGCGCAGTGGCCACCTGACTCCCCCGCCTGGCTGTCGTACTTCGATCGTATTTCGAAGGGGCCCGCGTTTCGGCCAGAACAGGCGCTACATGCCAGCGGTTATGCCGGCCGCCCATAGCCGGAGGTATTTTGATGCTCAAGAAATCGACTGCGTTGACTTATGCAACTTGCAGCGATTTGCCGGACGACGTGGTCGCCATCGCCAACAATAGCTGCGCCGAAGCCGATTCATTGACCAGGAGTACCTCATGTTGATTCCCCGCCAACCCGTTCCCGCACTTGCCCTGAACACCGTCGCCCACGGGGCGTTCGATCTGGCGAGCGACCAGCCACAGCATTTCTCACTCATCGTGTTCTATCGTGGCCTGCACTGCCCGATTTGCACCAAGTACCTGTTGGAGCTCGAGCGATTGGCGCCCGAGTTCGCCAAGCGTGGCGTCTCATCAATCGCCGTGTCGAGCGATGCCATCGACCGCGCTCGCGCGATGGCCGAGAAAGTCTCGGCTACACAACTGCGATTCGGCTACGGTCTGAGCCTTGCTGCAGCGCGTGCCTGGGGACTCTACATTTCCGCGAGCCGCGGGAAGACGTCAGTGGGTATCGAAGAGCCGGCACTGTTCTCCGAACCGGGCGTGTTTCTCGTCCGGCCGGAGGGCACGCTCTACTACGGCGCGGTGCAGACAATGCCCTTCGCACGTCCCCATTTCAGCGACCTGATTGGCGCCATCGATTTTGCGATTGCCAACAACTATCCTGCGCGGGGTGAGTACACCGGCGCAATTTGAGCGATGAGCCCGCTGAAGCCGGCAAGAGCCTTACGCTTGGCGATACCTCCGCGCCAGCAAATAATCGACCGACACCACGCCCGGCCCTTTGGCAATCAGGTACAGGAGCACGGTGGCCCACACGCCGTGGGTCGGATACGCACCCGGATACACGAGCACCTGAATCACGAGCGTCATCCCCAGCAGCCCAAGCGCGGAGAACCGGGTCGCCAATCCCAACAGGAGCAGCACTGGCAACGCGTGCTCCGCCAGCGCCGCCATCGGTGCGGCGATCTCCGGCGCGATGAGCGGCAACCGGTACTCGTCCTTGAACAGCGCCAACGCCGACTGCGACAATCGCGGAATGCCGAGATCAAATTGCCCGTCGATGAGATCGATGACGAAGCCTTCGACTTTGGTCTGTCCCGATTTCCAGAACACCGCAGCGATCGAAAAGCGACCCAGCAGGGCAACGAGCGAGTGCGGAACGCGGCCGCACAGGGCGACTGCCCACCCGACGAAGCGGACCAGTGGCGATGCACGGCGGGCGCGCGCGTCGTTCGGCAGGGCGGTGGGTGACGTCATGGGGAATGTCTCGCAGGGAGGTTCAAGGTTACGATGCCACCAAGCTTGATCAGGATGGCCAGATTCGCCGACAAATCGAAATCCGACGCAACTTCGTGGGCCAGGGCGGCCGCTTCGCCCAGGGCGGTACCGGCGGCGAGACCCTGCACCAGGCGCGCGCCGCCGCCGGGCAGGCGTGCGACCTGAACTTCCAGGGCGCTGCGCACGATGAGCGCGTCTTCAGCGACGCAGGGATCGACCTGCGCGATGTCGCCCAGGCCCTGGTGTGCCGACCACAGCGACACCACCGCATAGCGTGATCGAACAACGGCAAGCGAAGGGTGAAACACGACTGAAACCCGCGGCAGCAGGTCGGGCGCTGTCATCGCCTGGGCTATCGCCTCCGGCGACGCGGCATTGGCGTCAGCGGCGTGGTAAGCCCGGACCCGCGCCATCTCGAGGCGAGCGACATCGGCGAGATAGGGTACGGTCCGCGCAGGTTCGAACCGCTCCACGAAAGCGGGAAATGCGCCCCCGTAGGTAACGAGCAACGGGGACCGTGGCGGCGACTCCGCCACGAATATCCGGGCCATCGCCCGGAAGAACTCGTCACCGACCAGCTCCAGCACAACCGGGAAAGTGTCGGCCAGCGCGTCGATCAAGGAGCTGACGACGTTGTTGCGATACACGGCAAACCGCGCGGCCGGATCGGAGCCGTTCCAGGTGGCCAGCCCTTCCGGACAAGCGGCCTCAGGATCCAGCAGCGCGCCTGCGAACGCGGTCTGGTTCATGACGTGCACGCTTCCCGAGTCGCGCTGTTGACCCGTTGAAGGTATCCATCCGCACAATGCGCCTCGCGGACCAGCGTCCCCAGCGAAGGAATCGCGTGGTCGCGCTCGATCAGGGTCGCGATCGGGCCCACCGATTCGAGCGCATGCGCATAGAGATCCCATACCGCGGCGCCCACGGGCGCGCCGTGATTGTCGATCAGCAGGGGATCTCCGGACGCGTCCTGGTCGACCGCGAATCCCGCGAGGTGAATTTCCCCGACCGCGGCGAGGGGAAGCTCGTCGATGTAGCGCCATGGATCGAAGTGGTGATTGACGCTGGACACGTAGACGTTGTTGACGTCGAGCAGTAACCCGCAGCCGGTGCGCCGGATGACCTGCTGCAGGAATTCCGGTTCCGACAGCGTCGACGCGTCGAACTGGACATAGGTCGCGGGATTCTCGATCAGCATCCGCCGTTGCAGCCGCGACTGCACCTGTTCGATGTGCGAACAGACTCGGGCGAGCGTGCTCGCGCTGTACGGCAGCGGCAGCAGGTCGTTCAGGAACACGTCGCCGTGCGTCGACCAGGCCAAATGCTCGGAGAACGACTGCGGCGCATAGCGGTCGAGCAATGCGGCCAGACGATCGAGGTGAGACGCGTCGAGCGGCCCTTCCGCGCCGATCGACAATCCCACGCCGTGGATCGACAGCGGATAGCGCTCCCGTATCGCGCCGAGGTAGTGATGAAACGGTCCCCCATCGACCATGTAGTTCTCGGCATGGACCTCGAAGAACCCGACATCCGGGCGGGTCGCCAGAACCTCCTGAAAGTGTTGCGGCTTCAGCCCCAGCCCCGCGCGCGCCGGCAGGCCCGGATCGCCCGGGACGGGCGCGCCACGACTCGGTGGCAATGGCGATGGCCTCCTGGTCATGGCGCGCTCTTCACCGACCCAGCGTGATCAGGCCGCCTTTTCCTTGAAGTCCTTGAGCTGTCCGTAGCCGGTCGGCGACTTGGGCGACGCGGTCTTTTCGCACGTTCCCTTGGGGACCATCTTCCAGGCGTTCCCCTGGAAATCGACCTTGGACGTCCCCGCGCAGGTCGTGCCGGGTCCGGCGGCGCAGTCGTTCTTGCCTTTCAGGGCCACGCCGTAGCATTTTTCAGTATCCGTCTTCTGGGCGGTCGCCGGCAGGGCTCCGGCGGCGAGCGCCGTGCCGAGGGCGAGCGCGACAGCAGCGGCGGTAAAGCGGGTGGGTGCTTTGCAATTGCTCATTGAAATCTCCGTTGGGTCAGATGAAAAGACGGCGCGAGTTTGAAACACTTCGTCGACAGCGTTGTTACCGGCACTGCGCGACTGCGACCTCGTTCAAGATTGGCGGTGCTCGGAGTCCATCAAGACGAGAGAGACTCTGACCATGCCCATGCGAGTAGACGCAGGTACTGCGCAGTTTCTTACACGCCCCACTCAGGTGAGCCCTTGCGGGAAGGCGGCGTCGCACTCCGGTCCGCGCTGAGACCGCGAACCGGAGTGCGGCTGCAGGTACGCCTTTCATGGTTCCGCAAGCCGGAATTTACGACCCCGTCTCCAGCGGATTGCGCGAGACGTAGACCATCAGATTGGGGGCTTGAGGAACGATCTTCGACAGGTTGAAGGTCGGTGCACCCAAAGTGTCGAAATTCCAGACCACTGAGTTCCCGTCGAGGTTGAACTGCACCGTCTCGCCGGCGGTGACGTTGATGGCCGAGCGGCGGCTGGTCAGATCGATGACACGCGATGCATTGCCGCTCACTTCGTGGCCCAGGGGCGCCACTCGTCCGATGCCGGGGGTGGCGGGGGAAGCGACGTCGGGCCTGAAAGTGGTGGCTTCGCCGGTGTAGGACGCGTAGGGCGTCTCCTGCCCGCGGTAGGCCGGCGCGGAGACCGCGGTTCCCGGCACAAAGACCGTGGCTTCGCCTACGTATTGAATGGTCGTCGGAACCTGGGCGACGGCGCCGCCGGCCAGAACCGCGAATGCCGTACCCAGTGCCAGTGTTGAAATGCGCTTGTTCATTGCAATCTCCTGTCAGATAAGATCGAACGTCGTTCCCGCCTCGGATCACGCTGCACGCAGCGGGTTGTCCCGCTGATGCCTCGTGGTAGCGACCCGGTGCGAGTCCGGCCACGGCGTCACAACGTTGCTGGTTTCGGCAACCGTTTGATGACGCTCATGCCATGTAGTCCTGGGTCGACCGTGATTTCTTACACACGGTCAGCGACGGACAGGCACCCATGACGTCGACCAAACGACCCAACAAGAGCAGTGCGCGACCAATCGCGGCAGGAATGTAAGGTTTCCACACTCCTCAAGTCTGCATCGGGTACTCCGGCGAGCGCTTCCGCAATGACTGCCGCAGTGCCACGGTCAGCCGCCCTCCGCGAATCCCGGGTAGAGCGTCATGCCGCCGTCGGCAAACAGGCTCACGCCGGTGATGTAGTCGGCGTCGTCCGAGGCCAGCCAGGCCACGGTGCGGGCGATGTCCTCGGGCTCGCCGATGCGCTTGTAGGGAATCAGTTCCATCAGCTTGTCGTAGGCTGCGGGCGTCTCCCAGGCAGGGCGGTTGATTGGGGCGCGGATGGCGCCGGGACAGACGCTGTTGACCCGTATTCGGTACGGGGCGACCTCCTGCGCGATGCTCTTGTTCATCAGCATCACTCCGCCCTTGGAGGCGGCGTAGTTGACGTGGCCCGCCCAAGGTATGACTTCGTGCACCGAACTCATGCCGATGATCTTGCCGGCGGCGTTGGAAATCTCTGGCACTACGCCGCGGCGCTTGAACTCGCGAATCGCTTCGCGCGCGCACAGGAACTGGCCAGTGAGATTCACATCGATGACTTTCTGCCACTGCGCCAGGGTCATTTCATCGAAAGGGGCGTCCTGCTGCAGTCCGGCATTGTTCACGAGGATGTCGATGGTGCCGAAAGCCTCGAACATCTGCCGAAACATCCCCTGGACCTCGCTCTCCCGCGAAACGTCCGCCCGGAGAGCGATGGCAATGCCGCCTCTGGACTTGATGGTTGCAACCACTTCATTGGCGGCATCCGCTTCGCCGACGTAATTGACGACGACAGCGGCGCCTTCCTGGGCCAGATGGATGGCTACGCTCTTGCCGATTCCCGAACTTGCGCCGGTGACCAGGGCCTTCTGTCCCTGCAGCAGGTTGCGATGCGGGCAGCGCGGCATGACGACAGCGGGCAATGCTTCGTTCTCATTCATGGCGTTTGGTTCCTTGTTGAGTACGCTCGGATCAGTCGTGTTTGTGGGGCTGCAACAGCCTGGCGACCAAGCCTGTCCAGCCGGTCTGATGCGAGGCGCCAACGCCGCGCCCGGTGTCGCCGTGGAAATGTTCGTAGAACAGGATGTAATCGCGGAAGTGCGGGTCGGTCTGAAACTTCTCCTGCGTACCGAAGACGGGTCTGCGATCCTCGTCGTCGCGGCGAAACAGGCGAGTCAGACGGTCAGCCACCGCGTCGGCGACCGCGTCGATGGAGACGAATTTCCCCGAGCCGGTCGGATACTCGATCCGGAATTCAGTTCCGTAGTATTCCGCAAAGCGTCGCAGCGAGGTCACCAGGAGATAATTGACCGGGAACCAGATCGGTCCGCGCCAGTTGGAATTGCCGCCGAACAGTGCCGATTCCGACTCGCCCGGTTGGTACTGGACGCTGAGGGGGTTGCTCATGCAGGAAAACACGTAGGGATCGTTCAGGTGCGCGCGGGATAGCGAGCGTATCCCGTAGTCGGACAGGAACTCCGTCTCGTCGAGCATGCGTTCGAGCAGCCGTTTCATGCGCTGACCGCGCAGTAGCGACAGCAGGCGCCGGTGGCCGCGGCCCGGTTCGTTCCAGTGCGAGACCAGGGCGGCGAGATCGGGACGGTACTTCAGGAACCATTCAAGTCGCCGTTTGAAGTCCGGCAGTTGATCGAGCAGCTCGGGTTCGAGGATCTCGACGGCATACAGCGGGATCAGGCCGACCATGGAGCGCACCTTGAGCGGCATCATCGCGCCGTCTGGAAAGCGCAATACGTCGTAGAAGAACTGGTCGTTCTCGTCCCACAGGCCGATACCCTGATCGCCGATGTTGTTCATTGCCGCGGCGATATACAGGAAGTGTTCGAAGAACTTGGTGGCGATATCTTCGTAAGTGTGGTTGTGCTGCGCCAGTTCCAGCGCAATACGCATGAGATTCAGGCAGTACATGGCCATCCAGCTGGTGCCATCGGCCTGATTGATGTGCCCGCCCGTGGGTAGTGGCGCGCTGCGGTCGAACACGCCGATATTGTCCAGACCCAGAAAACCGCCCTGGAACACGTTGTGCCCCTCGGCGTCCTTGCGATTGACCCACCAGGTGAAGTTCACGATCAGCTTGTGCAACTCTCGCTCCAGGAATTCCCGGTCGCCCTGGCCGCCATTGGCATCGCGTTCCTGTTTGTAAACTTCCCACACGGCCCACGCGTGAACCGGCGGGTTGACATCACCGAAGGCCCATTCGTAGGCCGGGATCTGTCCGTTGGGGTGCATGTACCAGACGCGCGTCATCAGCAGCAGCTGATTCTTTGCGAAGACCGGATCGACAAGGGCGAGCGCGACGCAGTGGAAAGCGAGGTCCCAGGCCGCGTACCAGGGATATTCCCATTTGTCCGGCATGGAGATGATTTCAGCATTGTTCAGATGCAGCCATTCGCGGTTGCGACCCTGGTGGCGCTCGGCAGGCGGTGGCGGCATGGCCGGGTCGCCTTTGAGCCACTGCGGGATGTCGTAGTAGTAGAACTGCTTGCTCCAGATCATGCCGGCCAAGGCCTGGCGCTGGATCAGTCGGCTGTCGGCATCCGCGATGTCCGTTTGGATGCCGGCATAAAATGCATCCGCCTCGTCACGACGCTGCTGCATTACGTTGGCGAAATCCGCGAAAGGATGCGAAAGCGGACCCTTGGTCAACCGCACTCGCACCTCGATCTTGCCGTGCGCGGGAACGGTGAATTCATAATGGGCAGCCGCCTTGGTCCCGTAATCCAACGGGTTCACGGCCTGATGGTTGCCGTGTACGACGTGCTCGTGGAACGCGTCCTTGAAGTGTCCGGCCTCCTGGGTGCCGTAGAGGCGTCGCCCATTGGTATCGTTGTCGCAGAAGAGCAGGTCCGGGTCGCCATCGAGGCGGCATTGGTAACCGGCCAGCCTGGTGTGCTCGACCACGATGCAGCCCCGTTCGCCGGTGGAGAGTCGGGGCCGCGTCGGGTCGTAGCCCCACGCCCAGGTGTTTCGGAACCAGAGCTGCGGCAGGATATGCAGTGGTGCGTCTTCGCCGCCACGGTTGTGCACCGTCACCTGCATGAGAATATCGTCGACGTCGGCCTTGGCGTATTCGACGAACACGTCGAAGTAGCGGTCCTCGTCGAAGACACCGGTATCCATCAGCTCGAATTCGGGCTGATCCTTGCCGCGGCGGCGACTCTCTTCGACGAGTCGCGCGTAGGGAAATTCCGCCTGTGGATACTTGTAGAGCAGCTTGAGATAGGAGTGGCTGGGCGTTGCATCCAGGTAGTAGTAGATTTCCTTGACGTCTTCGCCATGGTTTCCCTCGCCATTGGTCAACCCGAACAGACGCTCTTTCAGTATGGGATCCCGGCCGTTCCAAAGCGCAAGGGCCAGGCACAGACGCTGCTGTTTATCGCTGATTCCGGCGATGCCGTCCTCGCCCCAGCGGTAGGCGCGGCTGCGCGCCTGCTCGTGGCTGAAGTATTGCCAAGCCTCGCCGCGGGCGCTGTAGTCCTCGCGCACAGTGCCCCACTGGCGTTCGCCCAAATAGGGTCCCCAACGATCCCAGGCGGCGATCTTGCCGTTCTGCGACTGCATGCGCAGGCGCTCTGCGCCAGGACTTCCGTCCGGCTTGACTGAAGACGTCTCGGTTGCCTCTCTTGACATGGTCATGTCCTTTTCAATGGTCGGATTTCGCAATTGCCGCGCGGGCTTGCGGTAGCATCCACACGCGTAGCCGTTCGACTGCGCCGCAGGCTTGGGCGAGACAGCCGCGCGCGGAAAGCGGTTGTACGGCGGCGCGGTGTCCCGCCCTGTCAAGACGAATCCACGGTGCCTGAAGGGGGGTGTGACCCGGGAGGAATGTCATCGGGCACTTCACTGCACTCGTCGTTTCCACACCGCACCGCACTCATTGGCAGGCGCAGGCGTGCCATGACGGCGAGTGTTACAGCGATACCTGCCAGCAGCGCCGCATAGGCGACGACAGCCTGCAGCGAGAGCGACGGCATTGCACCGAGCAGCAAGGTGTCGTTACCGCCGGGCACCAGGGCGCCACCGACGCCCATCAACCATCCACCGGCGAAGCGCCGAGAGAGGTTGCCACCGTTTCGCCATGATCGAAGCGCAGGCGAATTCCGCGCGCGAGCCGAGAGCAGCATCCCTGCGAGGAGGGCGATGACCAGCATGACGTGACGGCTAGACGGTGCGGTGCCGCCGAAAGCACTCGCAACCTCCGCGCGCAGAAAGTTGGTATAGGTCCATGCGCCCTCCGCGGCATAGAGGGCGCCACCCGCGATGCCCAGCATGGCGGCCGCAGTCGACAGGCGATAGTTCGGCGCCAACAGGCGCTCACGTAGCGTGCGCGCTCGCAGGGGCCGCGCCAGCGATACCAGCTCCCAGATCGCCCAGATCCACAAACTTACAAGCAGCCAGTTCGCGACGGACGTCCAGCGCGTCCATCGTGACGCCACGGGAACGAGATGCGTGACGCTCCAGTGAGCCTGCACCGCACCCCAACTGAATACGCCGATGCCGAACGCGAGCAGCGTCATGAGCATTGACAGGTCACCGTCGGCGAGGCGCTGCAGCGTGGAGAACGAGCATCCGCCGTTGATGGCGGCCCCGACCCCGAACACGAACCCGCCGGCAATGGCGAAGGCCATGGGGACACGGGTGAGGGTCGCCGGCGCCGGAGAGGCAAGGCACACCGTCAAGGTTCCGGCAACGAGGCTTGCCCACAGCACGGCCTTCCCGAAGCTCCGCAGCAGGTTGGCGCTGCGAGCGCTCATGATTTCCCCAACCGCACGAACCGTGCAGAGGCTGGCGCGGTGGGATGCGAATCCGACGGCCGCCGCTAACAATATGGAAATGGCGGTGATCAGCACGGCACGCGGCGGGCTATGAAGCGCCGAGTCACGGCGCGCACCTTGCGCTTCTCGATCGCGCAGGCATCATGTCGCAGTCTCGACCACTCTCTTTGGAGTTGCCATGCCCCTTGTCCCGCCGCTTGCCGCCGATCACGATCCCGAAGTCGCGGAACTCGCACGCTTCTTTCACGAGACCCTGGGTTTTGTGCCACGGTCCGTGTTGACCATGCAGCGCCGTCCGGCGATCGCGCGCGCATTCATCGGTCTCAACCGCGCGGTGATGAGCAACGAAGGGCGCGTCACCAGCGAGCAAAAGCGGCTGATCGGGCTGCTGGCCTCCTCCGCTGCGGGTTGCCGTTACTGCCAGGCCCACACGGCGCTGGCGGCGGCTAGGTACGGTGCCACGGCAGAACGGCTGCGCGAAATCTGGCACTTCCGGGACAGTCCGCTGTTCAGCGACGCCGAGCGAAGTGCCTTCGAGTTCGCTCTGGCCGCGGCGAGCGTGCCGAATTCGGTGACACCAGATGTCGCGCAGCGTTTGCACGCGCACTGGGACGAGGGTGAGATTGTCGAGATTCTCGGCGTCATCGCTTTGTTCGGCTTTCTCAACCGCTGGAATGATTCGATGGGGACCGAATTGGAGAGCGCTGCGATTGACGCCGGTCGGACGTTTCTCGCCGGTACCGGGTGGATGCCCGGCAAGCATGACGGCGGCGGGACATCGGGCTGACTCCGCTATTGACATGATGGTGGTCGCGACCGGGTTCGCTTCAAGCGGCAAACTGGCGCACGAAGCGACGGTCGATCAAATCCTTCCACCGCCAGACCCAGCTACCGCCAAGGCTCCATCCCCCCCAGGCCGCCAGCGCATGTCGATCGCCAGTACTGACGAGATAAAGCGCTCGTCGCTGCGGCTTCCACGGTCGCAATGCGTTTCCGTTGCACGCTGCCCGCAAGTTGTCGGCGAGAGCCGGGCCGGCGCGCACCGCAAAGACACCCGATTTGGGCCGATCGTCGTGGTACGCCGCCACGTCGCCGGCGGCGAAGATGTGCGGGTGAGAGAGGCTCTGCAGCGTAGGTCCGACGCTGATGAAGCCATTGGCATCCGTCGCCAGGCCGGCCGCCGCCGGCCAGTGGGGCGCCGCGGCGCCGGACGCTACGAGGCAAGCGTCGAACCGCAGCGCGGCGCCATTCGCGAACTCAAGCATTGCGGGCGCGACACGCGTGGCGCGACGCGACCCCAGCCAGCTGATTCCGCGCTCCTGGAATAGGCGAGCGACACGTCGCCGAAGTCGCGTAGGTGCCCCCGGCATTGGCAACACAGCATCGCCGACCACCGTGATCCGAACGTAATGTCCGCCGGCAGCGGCACAGCTGCGCTCTATCGCGAATGCCAATTCGACGCCCGCGGCTCCGGCGCCGACCACGAACAGATCGAAGCCTCCAACCTGAGCAAGCATCCGGTCCAGCAGGGACGGCCAAGCGGCAATGAACCGCTCGATCGGTCGCACGGCAAGCGCGTGTTCGCCGGCACCAGGCAGGTGTGCGAGCGCAGGTTCCGGCCCGGTGTCGATTGACAGCAGGTCGAACGGAAGTCGTGATCCGTTCGCGCAAAGTACTTCGTTGCGCGCCAGGTCGAGGCCGATTCCGGCGGTCTGGTGGAAATCAACGCGCGCAGCGTTGGCCAGGGCGTCGAGCGGCAGCGCACATGTTTCGAGTGGATAGTGTCCGGCGATCCACCCGGGCAACATGCCCGAGTAGATCTGCCGTCGGTAGGGCGTGACGAGCTGGACGTCCCAGCCCTTCAGCGGCGACGCCGCGAGGCTCGTCAGCACCTTGACCTGCGCATGGCCGCCGCCAAGAAGCACCAGGCGCTTCACGGCATTGATCCAAACGAGAGGTCGCCGTACCGGGTTTCCACGGATTCGCGGGTATTGTCGGTATCAGCACCGACCGCAACTGCGATCACTGGTGGGGCCTCGCCGCCGAAAGCCTCGCGGTAGTCGCGGGCAACGTTGCGAACGGCGGACCGCCATCGGCCGACAAAGGCGTTGCCCGACTCGACGACGATCATGCGCAGGCGGTTGGTATATGCGTTCCAAGCGGTGCTACCCGGGGCCTGTGCGTTACCCCAGACGTAGCACAGTGCCGCGGTTGGAATTTCACCGCCGCCCAAGAGCATCGCGGCTCGAATGGTCAATTGATCGGCCAACGACAGCCGATCCAGAGGCAGATCGAAAAGCACGTACAGACGGGCGGCATAGTCATCCCCTGCCTTGGTGCGCACGTCAGATCCGGAAAGACTCCTCGAGACCTTCCAGCGCCAGCGCAGGTAGGGGGTCGCCGCCAGATCGACTGCCGTCGGCGCTACGAGCATCGATGCGGACACATCCGAATGCACCTGCAGTACCGAGTCACCGGCGTCGGCCACCAAGGCGAACTGGTTGGCCCGACTTACCTTGGGCAGCAACTGATGTCGCCACCCAGGCGAAATCGTTGCGTCGTTCGCATCGCGAGCAAAAGGTGGGATGCCCGATTGCCCTGTGGGTAAAATTGCCTCAACCCGCGCTGCCAGCCAAGGGCCGGTGGCAAGCAGTGCAAGCACCTCTCTTCGGCTAGGCAAACTCCCGCTCCTCACTTCGCCACAACTCGGCAAGCCGGGGCAGGTCATCGGGACGGTCGACATCCCACAGGGTTCTTGGTTCGCGCCAGGTGGCGCCAGAGGCACGCAGTCGCGCGCGCGTCTCCGCCATGACCGATCCGGTACCCCAGGCGACTCCTTCGAAGAGCGTGGGCTGTGGGCGTCGCAATCCGATCAGGACGTAACCTCCATCCTCCGCCGGGAAAAACACCGCGTCGTCGCCATCGCGCAGCACCTGCGCCGCGACGCGCAGGTCGTCGGGCTGCAGAGCTGGACAGTCGGCCCCTATCAGCAATAAGGGACCGCATTCGCACTGCCGTTGAAACGCGTGGAGCATGCGTCCGCCAAGGTCACCCGCCGGCTGGCCAAGACATTCCACGCCAACGTGTTGATGCAGGGCGCGGAAAAAGCGATGGTCCGGGTGCGGGGCGCACCACAACGTTACCGACCCGAGTGCCGCCTGCTGCGCGGTGCGCACGGCACGCCGCGTGAGCTGTCGCTGCAAACGCGCCGCGCCTTGCGCCCCAAGCGCAGGAATGAGCCGGGTCTTGGCGACGCCCGCTACGGGGGCCTTGGCGAACACGGCAATGTTCACGGAATCAGGACTCACGGCGTACATAGCCATAGCGCAGTGCCAGACGCGCCGGATCGGCGCCAAAGAAGTAGGCTGCGCGCAGGCGCCACATCAGGAATATCGTTCTCCAGGTACCGTTGCGCTCCCACCGCCGTGCCGATGTAACGGCTTTGGCACGTAAGCAGGCGGGGCGACCGCGACGCTTGAGCGCGCGCGAGATGGCGATGTCTTCCATCAGCGGAATCTCCGGGAACCTGCCGACCGCTTCGAACAGTTCCCGGCGGATGAAGATCGCCTGATCGCCGGTGGCGGTTCCGGTGAGCCGCGAACGTAGGTTCATCAGTCCTCCGACCACGCGCAGCATCATGCGGCGACTATCGATCTGAACGTCGAACCGTCCCCAGCCACTGCCTTGTGCCACCGCGTCCAGGATGAGAGTGTCGGCGCCATTCGGCAATCGAGTATCGACATGCAAGAACAGCAGTACGTCGGCGCGGCACGCCGCGGCGCCGGCGTTCATCTGCGCAGCCCGTCCACGGGGCGCCCGGAAGGCGATGTCGGCACCGGCCCGCGCCATCTCCAGCGTTTGGTCCTGGCTGCCGCCATCGACGATGACGAGGTGTGCCCCTCGGTCACGCAGCGGCTGAAGCGAGGGCAGCAATGCCGCGAGGGCTTCCGCTTCGTCGAGAACTGGCACGATGATACAAAGGCCGGGCATCACGCGACCGCCGGTCCATCAGTCACGGGTGCCTGCCGTGCGAACGCGTCAGCGCGGGACAGAGGATGCAGGCCCGTCCATTCCAGCGTCCGATAGTCGAAGTCAGCGCCCAACGTGGGCTTGACGACTTCAAAATACGGCGACACGTCGAAGTCGCGCGGCACGAACAGACTGTGGTGGCGGACGCGGAGAATTTCTTCGACGCACCCCGGACACTGCGGGTCATTGGTCGGCACGGCCTCAACAAGCGGAAGAATGGGATAGCGCACCGACTGGAAAGCCTGCGCGATTAGGGTCGAACAGATCGCGCGGGTGGGGTCTCCGCTGCCCAGTGCCAGCATGCGGCGCCGCCAGCGCAGGGGCACCGGGGGTGTCGGGAACAGGTAACGCGCCAGGTCGACGACGTTCTTCAGGTCGTAGTGGTGACCGAGCCGGTCGAGAACAAAGCGGATCACCCGCTGGAGCTCCGGACCGGACAAGCCGACGGGTCGGCATACCCGGCAATGATGGCCGCGGAAGGAAGACACCCCGACCGCGCGCACGCCTTCCACGATATCGGCCTCGACGAAGCAGAGCGGCTTTCCAGCCTCATCGAGTTCCGCCGTAGCGTCGCCGACGAACAGCGCCGCGTGCGACCAAGTGGACTGGGTCAGATACTTGATGGCAACACTTACCCGCGTCGTGCCCTCGACCAGCAGTACGTCACCGGGACGCAGGCAGGCAAGTAATCTGAGCGGATCGGTCGGTGCCGCCGTGCTGCACGCGTGGCTCGGCTGATTGAGATAGCGGCTGAGTCGGCGCCCAAGCCAACCTGCCAGCGATCCGGTCATCTGTGCCATGGGTGCATCCGCCCTGTCCGCCGTCAGCGGGCGTCGTTCAGTGCCCAGTCGTAGGGGAGAAACTCGAGCTTATAGCCACCGGAGCGGACCACTGCCCGTGCCTCGGCGGTGTCTGCGAGCTGGTCGGCGTGTTGTGCGAAGACGGCCTGCAGGGTGTCGAAACCCTTGTGCCCACGCTCGAAGTCCTTGCGGTACCACTCGAAGATCCTGGACACCTTCAGCGTGCCGGAGCTCGTTTCAAAACGATTGCGGGTCCGGTCGGAAAGGAATCGGCGCAGGCCGTCGTCTAGCTGGGCGTCGAGCTTGCCCGGCGTGAACGCTTCGTTGCGCAGCATGGGGCACCCGATTGACGCGCACACGACCGCAAAGTGAATGCGCGGGTCGTCGAAGGCTCCAGGTGCCCGGATCAGGTCATGCTCGATCCCGTCCAGGTGACGCGACTCGCCCAGCAGGCGAAAGAACTTCTTCTTCCACGGCGACTGCAGCACGCTGCCCAGATCCTTGATCGACGCGAGATCGGGATAGCGGCTGAGGATCAGCTCGACGGTGAAGGCGTTGTAGGCGTTAACGAGGAACGCAAGTTGCTCCGGTTTGGTCCATACCCGGTACTCGCCTTCGGTGACGGCCGAAAGCGCGTCCAGATAACTCCGGAGTTGGCCGTGGTCGACCTGCAGCCCCGCATAACGGACCGTCGATGCCGCACCGCTGGCGGCAACGACGACATGTTTCTTCAGCAGCGCGTCCCAGGCGGCGTGGTGGTGATCGAACGCGGCTTGGCTAAGCGGCGCCCACAGCAGTGACAGCAGGAGGAGAAGGACTCGTTTCATCGGTCGTCGGTGTCTGGTGGGTTGCCTTGCGGGCTCAACCACGCCGCCAGGCGTGGAATCGCGTGACCCAGGCCAGCAGCTTCTCCGGCTTGTGGGCGCGCTTCCAGACACCGGCGGCGTACTTGTTGGCCTCGGCCAGCGTCGGATAGGTGTGGATGGTGCCGAGGATTTTGTTGAGCCCGATGCCGTGCTTCATGGCCAGCACGTACTCGGCCAACAGGTCGCCGGCGTGCTCGCCGACGATGGTCACGCCCAGGATGCGGTCCTTGCCGGGGACAGTCAGCACTTTGACGAAGCCGTGCGCTTCGCCGTCGGCGATGGCGCGATCGAGGTCGTCGATGCCGTAGACGGTGACTTCGTGCGCAACGTTGCGGGCTTTGGCCTCCTGCTCGTTCAGTCCCACCCGCGCGACTTCCGGCTCGACGAAGGTGGCCCAGGGAATGACGGAGTAGTCGGCGCGAAACTTCTTGATCGGGTCGAACAGCGCATTGACCGCGGCATACCAGGCCTGATGGGCGGCGGTGTGCGTGAACTGGTACGGCCCCGCGACGTCGCCGGCGGCGTAGATGTTCGGGAAATTGGTCTGCAGGAAGCCGTTGACTTCCACCGTCCGCCCGGTGACGACGCCAAGCTCCTCGAGCCCAAAGCCTTTCAGGTTGGCCGACCGGCCGACCGCGACCAGCACGGCGTCGAAGGGGATGCGCACCTCCTTGCCGTCGTGCTCGGCAATGAGAATGCGCTCGCCATCGACTTGTTCGAAGCGCTTGGCCTTATGGCCGACGCGCACGTCGACGCCTTCGTCGCGGAAACGTCGGGAGACGATCTCCGATACCTCCGGATCCTCGCGCAGCAGGATGCGCGGCTCCATTTCCACTTGCGTGACCCGGGCGCCCAGCCGGGCGAAGGTCTGGGTCAGTTCGCAGCCGATCGGGCCGCCACCGAGCACGATCAACCGGCGCGGCAACTCGCGCAAGGCCCACACGTTGTCGGAGGTCAGGTAGCCGACCTCCTCGATGCCGGGTATCGGCGGAACGAATGGTCGGGCCCCGGTGGCGATCACGATGCTGCGCGTGGTCAATCGCTGGACACTGCCGTCGTGGCGGGTGATCTCGACTTCCCACGGCGTGACGATGCGCGCCGTGCCTTCGACCACGTCGACGCCGAGGCCGACGTAGCGCGCGACCGAGTCGTGCGGTTCGACTTCGCGCACGACGCGTTGCACACGCTCCATCACTTCGGCGAATTCGAACGTGGCGTCGGCGTGGCGGATGCCGAATTCGCCGGCGCGCTTGATGTGCGACAACAGCTTTGCCGAGCGGATCAGGGCCTTCGACGGTACGCAGCCGGTGTTGAGGCAATCGCCCCCCATCCGGTGCTTCTCCACCAGCGTGACCTTGGCCCCGACGGCTGCGCCGATGTAGGCGGTGACGAGGCCCGCCGAGCCGGCTCCGATGACGACGAGGTTGCGATCGAACCGCCGGGGGCGCGGCCACCGCGCATAGACCTTGCGGGACTTGATCGCGTCGATGATCTTCTTCGCGATCAGCGGGAACAGCCCCAACAGAGCGAGCGACAGAAGCAGTTCCGGCGACGCAACGCCGGACAGCGACTCGACGCGCGCGAGTTGCGTACCGGCGTTGACGTACACCAGCGTGCCCGCCAGCATGCCGATCTGGCTCACCCAGTAGAAGGTCCAGGTCCCGATCGGCGTCACGCCCATCGCCAGGTTGATCACGAAGAACGGAAACACCGGCACCAGCCGGAGCGTGAACAGGTAGAAGCCGCCTTCCTTCTTGACGCCAGCGTTCAACGCCGCCAGCCGATCGCCGAACCGCGACTGCACCCAGGACTTGAACAGCAGGCGGGAGGCAAGAAAGGCCAGCGTCGCCCCGATCGTCGAGGCGAAAGAGACGATCACCGTTCCCCACAGGAGGCCGAAGATGGCCCCCATCGCCAGGGTCATCACGGCAGCGCCAGGCAGCGACAGCGCTGCCACTGCAACGTAGATCAAGAAGGCAACAATGCCGGCAACGATCGGCCGCGCTGCGCGCCAGGCTTCGAGTTGTGCCTGCTGACTCTTGATGAAATCGAGACTCAAGTACCGCCCGAGATCGAACCAATAGAACAGGGCGACGGCGGACAGTACGGCTGCTACCACCAGCCAACGCTTATTCAGGTGCATTGCGATCCTTCGTGCCAGGAGAGGGACAGGGTTCTGTCCTTGCACACGCGTAGACGCGCGAATGCGGGGAAACCTTACATTCCTGCCGCGATCGGTCGCGCACTGCTCTTGTTGGGTCGTTTGGTCGACGTCATGGGTGCCCGTCCGTCGCTGACCGTGTGTAAGAAATCACGGTCGAGCCAGGACTACATGGCATGAGCGTCATCAAACGGTTGCCGAAACCAGCAACGTTGTGACGCCGTGGCCGGACTCGCACCGGGTCGCTACCACGAGGCATCAGCGGGACAACCCGCTGCGTGCAGCGTGATCCGAGGCGGGAACGACGTTCGATCTTATCTGACAGGAGATTGCAATGAACAAGCGCATTTCAACACTGGCACTGGGTACGGCATTCGCGGTTCTGGCCGGCGGCGCCGTCGCCCAGGTTCCGACGACCATTCAATACGTAGGCGAAGCCACGGTCTTTGTGCCGGGAACCGCGGTCTCCGCGCCGGCCTACCGCGGGCAGGAGACGCCCTACGCGTCCTACACCGGCGAAGCCACCACTTTCAGGCCCGACGTCGCTTCCCCCGCCACCCCTGGCATCGGACGAGTGGCGCCCCTTGGCCACGAAGTGAGCGGCAATGCATCGCGTGTCATCGATCTGACCAATCGCCGCTCGGCCATCAACGTCACCGCCGGCGAGACGGTGCAGTTCAACCTCGACGGGAACTCGGTGGTCTGGAATTTCGACACTTTGGGTACGCCGACCTTCAACCTGGCAAAGATCGTTCCTCAAGCCCCCGATCTGATGGTCTACGTATCGCGCAATCCGCTGGAGACGGGGTCGTAAATTCCGGCTCGAGGAGCCATGAAAGGCGTACCTGCAGCCGCACTCCGGTTCGCGGTCTCGGCGCGGACCGGAGTGCAACGCCGCCTTCCCGCAAGGGCTGGTCCCGGCACGATTGTGGTTGCTGCCGGAGTCGCGATGGTGCCCTGCCTCGGCCTCCTGCCGGCGGTAGAGATCTATCGCCGTTTGGCCCTTGAGCACGACCGGCCTGTGCGGCAAGCGCGCTGATCCTGGAGCGCGGCGAACTCCTGCCCCGCGGCGCCGGCGACACATGCATGCAGTCCCCATGGCATGGCTGCGGGACAACGCGCCTTTGCAGGTCACGACGTCACTGCGCGCTGAGCCACCGGGTCGGCGAGACGCCGACACGCTGTGTGAAAGCCCGCGCGAGCGCATTCGAAGTCGCGTATCCCACTTCTGGGGCAACTCGCTTCATCGGCAAACCCTGCCGAAGCAGCGTTCGTGCGACGCCAAGACGCCAGTCCGTCAGGTAGCCCATTGGGGTCGCGCCTACTGTTGCCCGAAAATTTGCTGCAAACCGCGCACGCGACATCCCCGCGAGCCCGGCCAGTGACGCCAGCGACCAGGGCTCGGCAGGACGCTCGTGCATCGCGTTGATCGCCTTCGACAGTCGGGGATCCGCCAAACCGGACAGCGCACCTGCGTCCAGCAATCGCGCGGACAGGGCGTGACGCAAAAGCTGTATCACCAGATATTCGGTCAGCCGGTCAAGTGCCGCCTGCCGGCCACAGCGCTGTTCGAACGCCTCGGCAAACAGCAGATCGAGCGTCGGCGTCAGCGCCGGCGCCGCGTCCAGCGGCACGATCATCAGGTCCGGCAACCCGCGCAGCAGCGGATTACCCAGTGCGGCGCCGAAGTCAACCGACGCGCACAAAACATCGACGCTCCGACCCTCGACGGTGCGCAGTTCGTGCGCACTGGGACGCGGATAGAACAGCAAACTGGGCCGCGTTACGTCGACGGTGGCGCGCCCCGCGCTCGCGATGCGCAGGTGACCCTCGCGCAGCAGATGGACATGACCGACGCCGTCGGTGCCGTCGAAGTCGGCCCAGCCGCAGAGCGGCCCGGTGTGAAACACGCGCGCCGACAATTCGAATCGCGCAAGCAGAGGGGTCAATCGATCCATGGCGAGACGTTTAGTGGCCAAATCGAGATGAATAGGTGTCGATAGTATCGTTGATACCGGCATGATTTGTCCATCGGCCGGCGTGTCACAGCCCAAGCAGGCAGGCCCGGTCGAAGTGCCGCGAACGCGATCGAAGCCAGCGCCGCCCCTCCGTCAACCTCAAAGAGAAAGATTCCCAAATGCTCGCTGAATACCAAATTCCCCTTGCCCCGTTGACCGTCGAGACCGCCCAGGGTGAAAGCAAACTGGTCCTGGAGAAAGCCGTCAAACAGGTCGGTTTCCTGCCCAACATGTACGCCCGGATGGTGCATTCGCCCGGCCTGCTCAATACCTACCTCGACAGCTCTGCCGCGTTTCGCCAGCACTCCGGCTTTACCGCAATCGAACAGGAAGTCATCTTCCTGACCATCAGCCGCGTCAATGGCTGCGGGTATTGCGTGTCTGCGCACAGTGCGTTGGCCGACATGAAGTCGAAGGTTCCGGCGGAAGTCACCGATGCTATTCGCGACGGAAAATCGATTCCCGACGCTCAGTTGTCGGCGCTCAGTCAGTTCGTCGAGGTGATGGTACGCAGCCGCGGACTTCCGGCGCGCGCCGACGTGTCGGCATTCCATGCCGCCGGGTATACCGACAAGCAGATCCTGGAGGTCGTATTGGCCATCGCGATCAAGACGCTGAGCAACTACGCGAATCACCTCTTTCACACGCCGCTGGATTCGATCTTCGCCGCTCGCGCGTGGAAAGACTGACTCCGCGCCACGCGGCCGCATTCTGTACATCCCCGGTCGCCCGATTGCGGCACAAGTCAACAGGCGCGGCCTCGTGATGTAAGAACTGTCGTCTCCTTCCGGTCTACTTCATCACCAGGCATCCGACTGTCGGGCGCAAAAAGCAGGCGGCCGATGGTCCCCCCGGTTCATCCAGGTCGGGTTGATGCTGTATTTCCGGAGCAATGTCCATGAGTGTTGGAACTGTCCTCGACGACGAAACCCTGGCCGGAGAACGCCGCTATCTCCTGACCTACGCGATGTACAAGCTGCGCGACAGCGATCTTGCGAATGACGCCGTGCAGGACACGCTCCTCGCGGCCATGCAAGGCAAGGACAAGTTCGCAGGCCGTTCGTCGCTGCGCACCTGGCTGGTGTCCATACTGCGCAACAAGATCTACGACCTGCTGGCGACCCGGCGAATGGAAATTCCCGTCGATACCATCGAAGCCGAAGCCGACGATGACGGCGGGTCGGAAGGTCCCTTCGACAGCCGCGGGAGTTGGGTGCCGAGCGCCCGGCCGCAGGCTTGGGGAAACCCGGAAGCGACGATGGAACAAAAGCAGTTCTGGAACACGTTCCAGGACTGCCTGAAGGGAATGCCTGCCCGCCTGCAGGAAGTATTTGTCCTGCGGGAGGTCATGGGAGAGCCCATTGACGCCATCTGTAAGAACCTCGGCATTTCCCAGACCAACTGTTCAGTAATGCTCTATCGAGCCCGCATGCGGTTGCGTCCGTGCCTGCAGATGAACTGGTACGGCGCGGCAGGCTAGCTTCGGATAACGACCTAACCGTGGCAGGCATTCTGCCCCAATCCACCAGCGGCATGGACATGCCGCCAACAACCAGAAGCGCGACCCATGAAGAGCTGCGAGGAAATCTCCCAAATGATCTCGGACGGAATGGACCGCGATCTGGATTGGACCGAGCAGATCGGCGTTCGTGCTCACCTCCTGATGTGCGGCAGTTGCAGCAATTTCGCCCAGCAGGTGCGCGCGCTGCGTGCCTTCTCCCGCGCCCTGGTCGATCATATGCATCGTGCGATCGACCATCCGAACGAATGAACGACTGCGGGCAGTCCAACCCATGATGAAGGCGCGACGCGTGCGGCGCGGAAGAAGTTGCACGGTGGCCGGGCGTCGCAGGAGCGGCCGCTACTTGATGCCCTTGACCACGGCGGCGTCTGCGCTGAGCATGGAGTCTGCATGGAACGCTCGCGAGACAACCCGATGACACAACTTTCTTTGCCTGGCATTCAAGCTTGCGTATTCGACGCCTATGGCACGCTGTTCGACGTGAACAGCGCTGCTCGCGGCGCACGGGACGAGTTGGGCAATCGCTGGCAGCCGCTGGCCGACCTGTGGCGCACGAAGCAGCTGCAGTACACCTGGCTGCGCGGATTAGGGGGCCATCACGCGGATTTCTGGACAGTGACCTCCGACGCGCTTTCGTTTGCGCTCGAGAGCCTCCAGCTGGAGGACCGTGAACTCCACCGCCGCCTGATGACGCTCTACCTCTCGCTCAACGTCTATACCGAGGTGCCGGCCACGCTGGAGCGCCTCCGCGCCGCGGGCAAGAAGCTCGCCATCCTCTCCAACGGAACGCCGGAGATGCTCGCTTCGGCCGCCGCCCATTCGGGCATCGCGAAGATGCTCGACGGCGTATTTTCGGTCGAAGAGGTCGGCGTCTACAAACCCCATCCGTCGGTCTATCGGCTCGCCACCGATCGTCTGCAGCTGGCGGCAAGCCAAATCTGTTTTCTGTCCTCGAACGGGTGGGATGCCTACGCCGCAAAGGCATTCGGGTTCCGCGTCGTCTGGTGCAACCGGTTCAACCAGGTGCCTGAGCGTTTACCCGGAACCCCCGACGGACAGATCGCGACGCTTGCCGAACTGCCGGACATCGTCGCGCCCTGATCACCGCACACGCAACCCCTCTATCGCCCGCCGCAGGGCATCGCCGCGCGCCCGGCACGACCCGCTGCGACCATCAGTCCTCGGCGAATGCTCGCGACGGTGAATTTCGCAAGCTCGTGTCTGCGTTGCGGTGAGCGCGACGCGCCCGCTTTCAGTTTCTCGCCGCTCACGCCTGGGCGAACGATTCGACGAACATTGTAAGAATCTCGCCGCCACACCGTCTCTTGAGCATAGGAGGTCACGATGCTCATCGAGATCTGGTTCGTTGCCACGCTCGCCGCCGGATTGGTGCTGGCGTATTTGAATGCCCCGGGATGGCAATGGGCGGCGGTCAGCGGCGCGGCGCTCGCCACTGCGTGGATGGGGCATCTCGTACCTCATGGACTGATGCCGTTCCTGATCGCACTGTGGGCGCTTGCGACGCTCCTGCTCGGCATGCCGATGCTGCGCCGCCGCCTGGTCAGCGACAGGATGCTGGCCATCTTTCGAAAAGCGTTGCCGACGATGTCTCAAACGGAACGCGATGCGATTGAGGCGGGAACGGTCTGGTGGGACCGGGAACTCCTTTCCGGCCGCCCCGACTGGCAGAAGCTGCTCGATGTCCCTGCGGCGACCCTTACCGCCGACGAGCGGCGCTTCCTTGACCACGAGGTCGACGAGCTGTGCAACATGGTGACCGATTGGGAGACCACGCACGTTCACCGCGACCTTCCGCCCGAGGTCTGGCAGTACATCAAGGACAAGGGCTTCCTCGGGATGAGCATCCCGAAGCAATACGGCGGCCTTGGTTTTTCCGCGTATGCGCATTCTCAGGTAATGACAAAGCTTTCCACGCACTCGGCAACACTTGCGGTGTCGGTGATGGTTCCGAACTCGTTGGGACCCGCGGAGCTCCTCGTCCACTACGGAACCGAGGCGCAGCGGGTTCACTACCTGCCACGCCTGGCCAAGGGGCGCGAGATCCCGTGCTTCGCGTTGACCAGTCCAAGCGCAGGCTCTGACGCCGCGTCGATCCCGGACTATGGGGTCATTTGCTGGGGCCAGCACCAAGGCCGACGCACGCTCGGACTGCGTCTTACCTGGGACAAGCGTTACATCACGCTCGGTCCCGTGGCCACGTTGCTGGGGCTCGCCTTTCGGGCCTACGACCCGGACGGCCTCGTCGGCACGGCAAAGGATTTGGGCGTTACTTGCGCGCTGATACCGACTTCACATCCCGGGGTGAACATCGGGCGCCGGCACATGCCGCTGAACGCCGTTTTCCAGAACGGCCCGAACTCGGGAGACGGCGTGTTCATCCCGATGGAGTGGGTCATTGGCGGCCAGCCAAATCTGGGCAAGGGCTGGCGGATGCTGATGGAGAGTCTCGCCGCCGGCCGCGGCATCTCGCTTCCGTCGTCCAGCACTGGCATGGCAAAACTCGCCGTGCGCGCAACCGGCGGCTACGCCCGCGTTCGGCGGCAGTTCAGGACGGCCATCGGGAGATTCGAAGGGGTCGAAGAGGCGCTGACACGAATGGGCGGCAACCTGTACATGATGGACGCCACCCGAGTGTTGACCGCGACCGCAGTCGACCTCGGCGAGAAGCCAGCGGTTCTTTCCGGCATCGCCAAGCTGCACCTTACCGAGCGCGCCCGGCAGGTGGTCAACGACGCGATGGACATCGTGGGCGGCAAGGGCATCTGCATGGGGCCATCGAACTTCCTTGGCGCGTTGTACATGCAGTTGCCGGTGGCGATCACCGTGGAGGGCGCAAACATCCTTACGCGGAGCCTGATCGTGTTCGGCCAGGGTGCGATCCGCGGCCATCCCTATGTGTTGAAGGAGATGGAGGCCACGCGAGACGCCGACCCGCGCCGGGCGTCTGTCGCCTTCGATTCTGCATTGTTCGGTCACCTTCGCTTCGTGCTGTCCAACCTCGCGCGAACGCTCGTGATGGGCGTCACGGGGTCGCGGCTGGTCCGGATCCCGGCCAACGTGGCACCGGAAGCGCGTCGCTACTATCAGCAGCTCACGCGATTCTCAGCCGCACTCGCATTCCTGTCCGACGTGTCGATGGGCACCCTTGGCGGCGCATTGAAGCGCAAGGAAAAACTCTCCGCGCGCCTGGGCGACATCCTGTCGCTGCTCTATCTCTGCTCCGCCACGCTGAAGCGCTATGAAGTGGAAGGTCGTCAGACCGACGACGCTCCGCTGATGCACTGGTCGATCTGGGATGCGATGTTCATGGCCCAGGGCGCGTTCGAAGGCGTCATCTCCAATTTCCCGAATCGCCTCATCGCATTCCTGCTGCGTCGCGTGGTGTTTCCGTTTGGTCGGCCCTATGTCGTTCCGTCGGATGCACTCGGTCACGAAGTTGCGAGACTGTTGATTGCCCCTTCGGCCACGCGCGACCGGCTCACGGCCGACGTATTCATCGCCAAGTCGGCCGACAACCCGGTGGTATTGATCGAACAAGCGCTCGTTGCGACCGTGGCGGCCGAGGACATCGAACTCAAATTGCGCGCCGCCGTAAGGTCACACCTGCTCGACGACACGCTGCCCCCGGGCGGTAGTGCCGAGGCTCTGGTCGAACGCGCATCCGCCGCCGGCCTCATATCCTGCCTCGAAGCATCGGCTTTGGCGCACCACCGCGACCTAGTCGCCAAAGTTGTGCGCGTGGACGACTTCGCACCGAACCTCGACGCTTCCGCACGGGCTGCCGATCTTCGGGCAGGACCGCGGGCACCCGTGCATCTGCGTGAACACCAGCTCGCGGCACGATGATCCATGCGAATGCGAACTAACGGATCCATGCGGGTGCTCCAAACCTGTGCCTGTGCATTGGTGCTGCTCCTTCCCGGATGTACCGCCCCGCTGCAGCCCGATCTCGTGCGTCTTTACCGGCCGGTCGCCACACAACGGAAAGCGCACCCCTTGATTCTGATACCCGGGGTGATGGGTTCGCGGCTGCTAAGCGCCGACAGTAAGGTGGAGGTGTGGCCGGGCCCCTTCTGGCGCCTGGTGATGGGGGGCGCATTCACGGATATCGCCTTGCCCATTTCGGGTGTCGATTCGAGCGTCGGCGCACCTCGTCGATCCACTCTCCAGGCAGGGGGAGTGTTCACCGAGATTGCCGGAACGGATTTCTACGGCCAGATTATCAGGACGCTCACCGAGGCGGGTGGCTACCATTGCGAACCCGTGGAGCAGATGTCCGCGTCGACCGACTGCGTTCTCTTCGCCTGGGACTGGCGGAAGGGCATGGTGGCGGCGTCGACCAGCCTGGACACCGTCGTCGACCGGCTCCGCACCGTGCGCGGAGACCCGGCCCTCAAGGTCGACATCGTTGCCCATTCGGCGGGTGGACTGTTGACCCGGTACTTCGTTCGCTACGGCGGCGTCGACGTGCTGGACGAGCTTGATCCGGCAGTCACCTTCGCGGGAGGCAAGAAAGTCCGCCAGGCGGTGCTCATCGGGACGCCCAATTATGGCTCGATCACAGCGCTCCAGAAGGCGATCATGGGCGACCAGATCGGTCAGGCGTCGCTTCGACCCGAGACGATCGCCACCATGCCGGGAATGTTCCAGTTGCTTCCGCACCCTGATCGAACCTGGATGCTCGACACCCGCGGAAACCGCGTTGATCTCGACCTCTACGACGCGACCATCTGGAAACGTTATCACTGGTCGATCTGGGAGCCGGGCGTGCGTGATCGCATCCGTGCAGAATTTGGCGATAGGACGGCGGCTGACGCCTATCTCGCCGAGTTCGAGCGTGACTTCCAGCGACAACTGTACCGCGCATTGCGCTTCCATCGCGCACTGAGCCGGCCCACGACGGCCACGCCAACCAGCTTCATTGTATTCGGCAGTGCCTGCGTGCCAACGGCCGCCCATTGCGTGGTCGAGGAAGAGGAGGAACGCATCTCGATCGCCCTGGTTCCGAGTGACATCAAGAATCCGCTCGGCGGCGTGCCTTACGACGAACTCATGATTGAGCCAGGTGACGGAGCGGTGACCAAGGCGAGCCTGCTGGCGCGCGACAGCCTGCAGGCCGATGCGGGGCGGGGCGACTTCCCCATCGCGTGGACCGTTTTTGTGTGCGAAAGGCACGACAAGCTGCCCGGCAATGCAACGTTTCGGGACAATCTGCTGAACATCGTCCTTTATGGCGTCAAGTAGATACAACCTGCGCCAACCCAACCCGCATATTGCGCGTCTCGGCGCTGAGAGACTTGCCCATTGAGTCGGTGTGATCCAGCAGTGCTGCGCATGCCACCATTGGGCGGGATGCACCAGCCCGGGTTATAGAATGCGCGACACGCGCCCGACCGGAAATCCGATGTCCGCCTCCACCTTTGCAAGCGATATGACACGCATGAATTTGCTTCCCCCAACCGTATTGGCGAACCTGTCGCCGCGGGATCGAGAAGGAGAGCCTGCGCGTGCGTCCCGACGGCACACTCGCCATCACGCCGCATCCGCCGCGGCTCGGCTCGGCGCTCACCCATCCGCGCATCACGACCGACTTCAGCGAGTCGCAGCTCGAGCTCATCACCGGCGTGCACGGCCGCGCCGACGCTTGCCTTGCGGAGCTTACGGAGATTCACCAGACGGTCTATCGCGCGATCGGCGACGAGCTGCTCTGGTGCGCGAGCATGCCGTGCCGGCTTGCCGGCGGACGATGCGATCCCGATCGGTTGCTACGGCACCTCCAACGTCGGCCGGGCCAAGAGCGTCTACCGGATGGGCCTTTCGCATCGCTACGGCCGGCACATGCAGACGATCTCGGGCGTCCACTACAACTTCTCGCTGCCCGAACCGCTTTCCAATGCAGCGTACTTCGCGCTGATACGCAATTTCCGGCGCCACTCCTGGCTGCTCCTCTACCTCTTCGGCGCCTCGCCTGCGGTGTGCGCGAGTTTCGTCGCCGACCGCGCGCACCAGCTCGAGCGGCTGAGCGAGAACACGTTGTACCTGCCCTACGCGACCTCGCTGCGCATGGGCCGGCTGGGCTACCAGAGCGAAGCACAGTCGTCGCTCACGGTGAGCTACAACAGCCTGGAGAGTTACGCCGCCTCGCTCCAGGAGGCGCTCACCAGGCCGTATCCGGCCTACGAGGCGATCGGCATCCGAGACGGCGACGACTACCGCCAGCTCGCCACCAGCCTGCTGCAGATCGAAAACGAGTTCTACGGGACGATCCGGCCCAAGCGCGTGATCGAGTCCGGCGAACGGGCGCTGAATGCCTTGCGCGAACGCGGTGTCGAGTACATCGAGGTGCGCCTGTTGGACCTCAATCCGTTTTGCGCCATCGGCATCACCGCCGACACGATGCGGTTTCTCGATGTGTTCCTGCTGCACTGCCTGCTGCGTGAAAGCCCGCCCGACACGCCGCAGGAGCTGGCGGCCGCGCGCGGCAACACGCAGCGCGCCGCCGCGCGCGGCCGCGAGCCGGGATTGCGCCTCGCCCGCAACGCGCAGGATGTGACGCTGGTCGATTGGAGTCGCGAAATCCTCGCCGAGTGCGCGCCGATCGCCGCGGCGCTCGATGCTGCGACCGGCGGCAATGCGCATCGCGAAGCGCTGTCCGGCGCCGCCGCTGCGCTGGACGATCCCGCCGCGACGCCGTCAGCCCGTGTCCTCGAGGCGATGGCGCGCGACCACGGCAATTCCTACGTCCGGTTCGTCGTCGCGCAGTCGCTCGCGCACCGCAACGCCATCCTCGAATTGCCGTTTCCAGCCGACATCGCGGAGCGCTTTGCGCGCCTGGCCGACGAGTCTTCGAAGGAACAGCGTCGGACGGAAGCCGAAGACACGCTGTCCTTCGAAACCTTCCGGCAGCAGTACATCGCGGCGCCGAACTGACCGAGGGTAGCCAGGTGTCAGTCAACGCGTAACTGTGGAATACGATCACCACGGTCGCGGCTAACAGTCGGACTAACTGCAAGTTGTTGTCACGACCTTCAGTGACTTCCCCCAGCATCCTCATGCGCTAACTTTTCAGGGCGCCGCTGTTCCAACGAACTTCGTTGCCGACCGTGACCATACTCATTTTCGTTGGTCAGTGCCGCTCTAATCTTGCGAAGTTGCGCCTTCAGGCGCCGCTCGTTGTCGACGCCGACTCTGACCATGATCTTGTGACCCGCGGAAAGATCCTCTAGCTCCGGATCAACGAATTCGTAGAGGACCTTCGGCTGAGACACGTAGAGCGGAGTCGATAGTTCGGGCGCCGCCAGGAGGTGATCGATGACACTAATCAGACGATCGTTGAAGTATCCCTGCGGATACCCGAGTTCCAAGTAAGCCTGCTGAAATAGCGGGTACAGGCGAACGTAAGACACGACGAGGCGCTCGACATTGATCGACTCGGCAGCTCTTGACGTAAGGTGCGTAGCGCGCGGAATTGGCGCGAGCAATCGCAGTTCCTTGGACGCCATCCTCAATCGCGAACTGCCCCGGAACCGAGTGAATCGGGCGCAGCCGTTCGACTGCCACCTTGCGAGGCAGGCTGTCTACAGTCGCGACAATGCGCTGGATGATCGCGGTGGGCGCGAGCAACTTGAGGTGTGTATCGCTATTGAGCGCTCCTTCGATCGCGTCCCTGACGAACGAGTCACTGTCGGCCAGTGCGGGCAAAGGATATTTTGCGAGAAACGGCAAGGCCGCCGGGACCCCTTTGATCATCTCGACGGGATGACGGACTACCGGCTCGGGCGTCGGCGCGGGTACGCTCAGCACATTGAAAGCGCCGTTGGAAACAATGGCGCGCTCCACCACCACTCACAGAAGGCCAACCGTTCTCGGTTGGCCTTTTCGTTTCTGGAAATTCCTCAATACCTGCGGGGCTTAGGCGCATTCTGCGTGCGCTGGCAGCTGATTCCCCGCGGCAGAGAATGTGAGATTCGTGCCTTCCCCTCATCGGTCTTCGGTCATCGGGTCATATGCGTCGGCAACGCCGACGAGGGATTTGCCGTCCTCGGTACGCGTCGACAAGCCGTAACCGGGCAACAGGCCGTTGCCGGGGCGCGTCGACACTAACGTAGGCCCGATTTCGTTGCAGGGCACCTGCAGCGAGTGTAATTGCCGTCGGGACGACCAAGACCGGGTTGCGCACTCAAGGGCAAATTGCGACCCCTATGCGGACATCGAAACTATGTGGAGTTACGGGTGGTCTTCATCGAGAAGCAAGTGATGAGCTCCGCATAGTTTTGGTCCCGGCGGTGCAAAGTGTGGTCCCCATTCCAGGGAGACCACCATGCAGAGCACAAGCCAGGAGTCCTGTCGTTCCTCTGATCCGTGTGCGTCGTACGTCGAGATCTTTGACCGCCGGTTGACCGAGAGCGGTTACGCCCAGCACACGATTGACGGCGATCTCGCCCGTCTCAAACATTTCGCGCTATGGCTGCATCGCCGACAGTTGCAGCTCCAACAGCTCAGCGAAGCGCTGATCGGTGAATTCGTCGACGGCCACGAGACCTTGAACACGACGCACCGCTACGTGCAGGCGGATCTCGAAATGAAGGAAAAAGCCCTCGCCCGGCTGGAAGCCCCGGGGATCAGGATGACGCGCTACCGTCCGCCGGACAAACTGCTGGCCTTCCTCCAATCGCTATAACTATGCGGATCAAGCGCCGGCTCGCCACGCTACTCTTCAAGGGCCGGCGCTCCCTTCACATCAAAGCTCCGCATAGTTTCGATGTCCGCATAGGGGTCGCTATGCAGAATTCTGCATAGCGACCCGTTGCAGTCGATCGATCTTGCGCAACGCTGACCTTCGCTGGCAGCAAAGCGGCCGTTCTTTGTCGTCGTGCATCGGCGCGCGACTTGTCGCGCTGGGCTGAATCCTGGTCTTGTACGCCAACTTTGGCAGTACGATGCGGATCATCGCCTTCGTCACCAACGGCCCCACCGTGCGCGACATCCTCACACACTGCGGCGCACCCACTGCGCCATCGCGCATCGCGCCCACCCGCGGCCCGCCGTTATGGGA
>CAWBGE010000023.1:0-434996 GCA_963788185.1 uncultured beta proteobacterium | reverse complement strand
TTCAACCTGATCGTATTAATATTTTAAGCGCACTTTCAGTATACACTGCGGGCAAACGCAGGTCTGTACTATTGTATGGATTTTTTGTGGATCAGGAAAATTACCACTAAACCACGCCAATTCCATAAAAACAGAACATTGGCACATCCTTTGCAACATACATAATGACCTTCAGGCATTTAACTGCCCGCGGGTCAGGAGTAGCAATGCGTAAGTTTATGATTAAAACCTTTGCCACCCTGCTGGCAGCCGGCGGACTGTTCACCTGGTTGCAGCGACTGATGCTTCCGTGCTGGCCGGGGCGGCCGCTCTGGGCATGGATGACAGCTCTGCGTGGCTGGCTGCCAACAGCCAGGATCCCAAACCCTTTGACCTGCTTGAAGCGGCAGATGCGGGCATGCTGCGCGTGTGACCTGCCCTGGGATGAGGTGAATACTGCGCCCGGTGCTTTTGCCTGGGCTTATAAAAGCAGAAGAGGGCTATAAAGATTACGGCCAGCTCTTTGCGCGCCTTGACAAGCGCGGCATCAAACCCGTGCTTGTCCTCAGCGGCGGCCCTGCCTTCCTAAACAATCTCTATCCGCAGCAGCCGGTTATGCGTGAAGAATTCCTGGCTGCCTGGGAAACTTATGTGCGCGCGGCTGTGCAGCAGTTTGGCGAGCCAGGTGGATTTCTGGCAAATCGGCGCGGATATCAATGATCCTGCCGCCTGGGGAAAAGTGATCTTTCCCTCGGCTGATGCCCCTGCATCTCGCCGCCCGACCCGGCGCTTTATGCCGATATGCTCACGATCGCTTACAACGCCATCAAATCCGCCCAGGCAGGCGATACCGTCATTCTGGGCGGGCTGGTTTTTGGCGGCGACTGCGCTTTTCACCCGCTTGCTTTTCTTCAGGCGCTCGATGACCATGAATGCCTGGTATGCCTTTGATGCGCTCAGCCTTGAACTGCCCGTGCTCGGCGGTGCGCCGGAATCCGTTCAGGTGGATGCCTGCGCTTACGCACCCGTTCAATCCAGCGGCATGCCTCTGGCAGACAGCCTGCGCGCGATTGCAGATTTTATCCAGATCTGCCGGCGCGAAACCGATCTGGGTGCATAACCTGTCTTTTTCTGCAGATGTTCTGGCTGCCAAAGCCGCTGAACGCGGCACGCTGCCGGAAGTGGTGGAGTCCGATTATATGTCCCGCGCGACTGCCATTCTGTTAGCCTACGGCGGCGCTGAAAAGGTCTTCTGGCGCTATGCACCGCTATCCGGTGCTCCGGGCGCGATTGCCCTGCAGAGCTATGCCAATCTCAGCCGCTCTCTGGGCGGCATGCGTGAAAGCAGCGGCGCCAGCCTGCCGGGCAGCGATTTTGAAGTAGCCAGTTTCCGCGGCAGCGGCAGACTGGCAGTGCTCACCTGGCGCAAAGCAGGCGGTGATGAAGCCCTGCCGGCGGTTATACCCGGTTTTGAAGGGTACGGCCTGCACGCCTGGTCGGCGGACACTGCTTCTTTGAAAAATAAGATTCGGCGTTGAATTGAAGGTGGATGCCGGCGGCAGCACCGCGCTGCTGGTCAGCGAACGGCCGGTGCTCATCAGCGCCAAACCCGCCGAAATTAAGGAGTCCATTCACCCTGCTTGCCAGCGACAGCGCTGCCCAGGCAGGCAAAGGGTTGAAAGCCAAATTTGCCAGTTTTGTGCAGGCGCAGAAAGCCAATGCCGCCGAAAAAGTGGGCGCCTGGGTGGACGAGCAGCAGCAAAGCCTGATGCAAACCCTTAAGAACAGTTTCAACCAATGGCTGCGGAAAAGCCTGGGATTGGCAAAGATGTAAAATGGATGTATAGAGGAAAAATGAAAATTTCCAGATTCTTGATTATTTCAATTGGTCATTATTCTGGCGGGAGCATCCTGCCAGGTTCAGACACCGACTGCGGAAGCGCCTGCGGTTGATGCATCCCTTCCAGCGCCTGAAGCAACCGAACCGCCATCCCGAAAAGCAAAGCCATAATCACTGCTGGATAACCTGGCGACAGCTGGAAAAATCTGCCAGCCTGCAGGCTTCAACCGGTGCATTAACTTGCGCCTGGTCATCAGACAGCAACAAAATCACCATAATGGATATCACTCATGCCGGGCTTTATGATGCTGATCATTTTACCTTGCTTGCTGAATTTACCGGTGATGAATACACCGCGCTTTATGCGGTCTCACCGGATGCGGGTCTTGCAGCTTATTCTCTGGATGGGATTAAGATCCAGCTTTATGATTTCACTACCAAAGCCGACAGCTTCAGCATCACGCCTGATTTTCAATATGGCAGCGTTTTCTTTTCACCGGATGGGAAACATCCTGGCGGTTGAATCGCTTGAAACGATCGAAGTGGTGCTTTATGACACATCGACCGGTGATGAAGTGAACAGCTTAAGCGGATTCGAGACAGCTGCGCCGGTCTATAGCGCGACTCTTCAGCCCGGACGGAAGTTATCTGCTCTGGCTTTCGCGCGGAACTGCCCAACCGATGGAAATTTCAACAGCCAAATGCTTAAACCCGGCGCTAAGCCATGAAGATTTCATTGCCGCAGCAGGTATGTCGCATGATAACAGCAAGGTTGCCACCGCCGCCGCCGGCACTTTAAATGGAGAAATGCAGCCGCTGGTAACGCTCTGGGATTCTCAAAATGGTGCAGTTCTCTGGCAGATGGGTAACGCGGAATATTTCAGCTCGCTTGATTTTTCCACGGATGATTCCCTTCTTGCTGCCGGCACAATAAATGAAGTGGTTTTCTATGATGTGGCTTCCGGCAAGGAACTCTCACGATTGCAGACCGGTGGGGATGTGATCAACAGCCTGGGTTTCTCACCCGACGGCAAGTCGCTGCTCACCTGCAGCACGGACGGCATTGCCACGATCTGGAAAATTAAATACGATAAATCTTTGGCAATGCGAAATTAGTGTGCTCGGTAATCAATTGGCTGTTTGCATCTTGCTGCATTAATATCCTCCATATTTTTAAAAGTATCTCTGCCAGCATATCATGCAGTGTTGACTATATAGGATATTGCTAAAATATAACAGATACTAATCTTTATTCTCAGGAGAAAACATCATGAAAACAGAAACCCAAAAACCAAACGCCTACCGCTGGGCGGTCATGCTGGCCTTTATGGCTGTGGCCGCCATCAACCAGCTGCTATGGATCACCTATGCCCCGGTGACCAGTGATGCAGCCAACTTCTACGGTGTTTCAACCTTGAGCATCGGGCTGCTTTCAATGAGTTTCATGATCGTTTTTATCCTGGTTTCCATTCCTGCTTCCTGGGTGATTGACCGTTTCGGCATCCGCATCGCGGTTGGGATTGGCGCGGTATTGACCGGCGTTTTTGGGTTGCTGCGCGGTCTGGCAGGCAGCAATTATTCGCTCGCGCTCTTCGCGCAGATCATGATCGCAGTTGGCCAGCCCTTCATCCTCAATGCCATCACCAGCGTCGCCGCCCGCTGGTTCCCGCCGGATGAACGCGCAACCGCTTCAGGGCTTGGGATCGCTCTCCATTTATCTGGGCATCCTGCTGGGTATGCTGATAACGCCCATGCTTGCCCTCCGATTCGGGATGAGCCGCATGCTCCTGATCTACGGCATTATTTCACTGATCCCGCTGTGACCTTTTTTATCTTTGTGAAGGAACGCCCTGCCGACGCGCCAAATACAACCGAACCGGAGGTCCGTTCGCTGATGTTTGACGGACTGCGTGAAACCTTTAAAAACAAGAATTTTCTCCTTCTCCTGGCAATCTTTTTTGTCGGCCTGGGCGCGTTCAACGCCGTGACCACCTGGATCGAAGACCTGCTGAAACCAAGAGGGTTTTCCATCACGCAGGCCGGGATTGACCGGCGGGATGATGATCATCGGCGGAATCATCGGTGCAGTGATCATGCCCACGCTTTCGGACAAAAGCATAAACGGGTGCCTTTCATTTTCGCTTCAATTCTGGGCGCGACCCTGGGGCTGGCAGGTGTTACGTATGCCCCGAGTTATTTCTTGCTTCTGGCTTCTGCCTTTGTGCTTGGGATTCTTCCTGCTCAGTGCCGGCCCGATCGGATTTCAATTTGGCGCAGAGATCACCCGCCCGGTTCCGGAAGGCACATCCAATGGTTTGCTGCTTCTGATGGGACAGATATCCGGCATCCTGTTTATCTTTGGCATGGAAATGCTTAAATCACCCGAAACCGGTTCCATGACCGCATCGCTGAATGTACTGCTGGGGCTGATGGTTGTTGCGCTGCTGCTTTGCACACAGCTTAAAGAACCTGAATCGGTCTGATAAATGGCTTATTTTGAATAGTGCAAAATGGTTTGGCGATATTAATCAAACCCATATTGTATAATGATCTATGACTACCATATTTTTCGGATACACTTTCGATCATTTCTGGAAAAATCAACTGCCGCAGTCAATTATTTGGCATCCGGCTGTATAATCTTTTTACCTTAAAGTAATTAAATCGATATGAAAACCGAATTCCAGGAATGAAATGCTTCCACTGCAATTTCACGAAATGCTGCCCAAGTATCTGGCCTTTGACCTGGAAATCTCCAAAGTCATGCCGGATGGCTCGGCGGATTTCAAACGCTTCCGCCCGCTGGGCATCAGCTGTGCTGCTACTTTATCCAGTGACGGTGAATTGAAATTATGGTACGGTAAGGACTGCACAGGGAAGTATCACCAGCCAGACACCGGTTGAACAGCTTAATGACCTCGTTACGATATTTGATGGAACACCCATCGAAGGATACAAGATCGTCACCTGGAACGGGCTGGGGTTTGACTTTGATATCCTTCATGAGGAAACTGGCGGCAACCCGGACTGCAAATATCTGGCGCTCAACCATTTCGACATGATGTTTCACCTTTTCTGCGAAAAAGGCTATCCCTTATCGCTGGATAAAGCAGCCAGGGGCATGGGGCTTAAGGGCAAGACCGAGGGCGTGGATGGCGCGCAGGTGCCTCTGATGTGGCAGCAGGGCCAGTTTGAAAAAGTGCTGGAATATCTTTCCCAGGATGTAAGGACAACCCTGGATCTTGCAGCAGCCTGTGAGAGCAAGCATCATCTGGAATGGTTCAGCAACACCGGCAAGCTGCAGCGCCTTGCCCTGCCCAAAGGCTGGCTGAATGTGGAAGCTGCTCTGAAACTGCCTGAACCAGATATCTCCTGGATGTCAGATCCCTGGCCGCGAAGCAAATTCACCGGCTGGTTGGATGAGAAATAAATAATTTAAAAGCCGGACACTTTCATGTCTAATTACTATGAGGGGACAAAAATCAAAGGTTGTTATAATGGCGAACATGCAAGAAAAGAGCCTTTTAACCCGCGCAAAAGAATATCTGCATACCCCCAAGGCCGTCAGCTCAGCATGTGGATGGCATTCTTTGTCTTCTGGTGCGGCGCGGCTGCGTATCTTCCTTATATCAGCGTTTATTATGAAAGCGTCAATCTTAAAGGCGGCCAGATCGGCCAGCTCAACAGCATTCCTTATTTTGTATCTTTTTTCAGCAGCATTATTTTTGCTTTTCTTTCGGATGTCACCCGGCGCCATAAACTGGTGCTGGCAGTCTGCGTTTTGGGAATCACCGGGGTTCTTTTTATTTATCCCTCCGCGCGTACTTTCGCGGCATTTGTCCCCATTGTGCTGGCTTATTCTCTCCTTGCATGCGCCCATGCAGCCCGATCCTGGATGAAACCGCGCTGGCCTCGCTTGAAAACCCTGAGCATTACGGCAACATCCGGGTGGGCGGTTCGATTGGCTGGGGGATTATGGTGCTTGTCACCGGCTACCTGATCGACCATCTCGGCCTGGGTTTGCCGATCATCTTCTATATTCATATCCTTTTTAATTTTATCTTCCTGATCAATATCGGCATCATGCCTTCCATCCGCAGGCATACAACTGCGCCAGCCCAGCCAGGTTCTCCCATGAAGAATTTGGGAGATGATCAAGCAGCCGGGATTCATGCTTTTCATGCTGGTCATCATCATCTGGGGTATCGGGGAATCAAGCATCGGCAATTTCCTTTTCCTGCATATCAAGAGCCTGGGCGGCAGTTCCACATTGATGGGTATCGCGCTGTCTGTTTCACTGATCGGCGAAATCATCATCTTTACTTTCGCGCACAAGATTCAGGCACGTTTCGGACCCGCACAAGATGGTATTGGCTGCCTTTGTGGTGCTTTTTACCTGGCTGACCGGCCTTTCGCTGATCCGCAATCCCAATGCCATTCCATTTTTTCAGATCTTCGGCGGCGCGGGGTTTGCGCTTCTGCAATCGGGCAGTGTGGCTTATGTTGACCAGCGCGCGCCGCGCGAGATCGGCACAACCGCCCAGGCAGTTCGCGGCGCGCTTGTATTTTGGTTTGGGTGCTGGTATTGGCGCGATTATCAGCGGCATGCTTTATGAATCCTCCGGTTCAGTTTTCCTTTTTCGCACAATGTCTTTTGTTGCAGTTGGCGGGTTTATTTTTGGCGATTGTCGCTTATCTGATCGAACGCCGCAGAAATTTGGTCAAACCGGCATTAAATCGATATTAAGAGTTCAAATCCGGGAGTTTGATAAAAGCTCCCGGAAATTTCATTCAATAAACGTTGAATGTCAGGTTTTTCAAGATCCATTATATACGGTTCTCGGAGTTTGCTGCAATCGCTGGATCGCTCTTCAGATCAATATATTTACCAGTAGCAGACGGCTTTAATGCAGCAAGTAAACTGATTATTCTTATTCTCTTTTTGGAAGGGGACTGCAATCCCATAGGCTCATGGCCAGGAACATCATGCTGACCATTCCGACAACTAAATTAGTAAAGAATGCCATGGCTCATCTCTCCTTCTGACCAGCAGACCGTCATTTTCGGCGTTAACGGTTCTCCTGCTTGTTTGGTCGATTTGATAATCTTTGCATCAATTATTCTAGACGGAAATATCACCTTCAATATAATTATGTGTGTATTATTTAACGCAATAAAGACAAAAAAGTTTCGCTAATTTCACTGATCAATTTATGGAAATAGATGCAGAATTAGTGCCAAATCCCGGCGATTTTTTCTCCGCAATTCGGGCAGGAACCCTCTTTTGTGATCCGGTTCTCACGCACAAAATATCCGCTGCGCCTTACCAGCAGGCTGCTGGCATTTTGGGCAGATGGTGTTTTCCAGTGGACCCACACGGCCGGGCAGGTTGCCGGCATAAACATAGCGCAAGCCGGCTTCCTGGCCAATATCCGCTGCACGCTGCAGGATCTCTGCGCTGGTGCGTTCTCGCGTCCAGATGTTTATAGGTGGGATAAAAAGCAGTCACATGCCAGGGGATATCCGCGGAAATGCTGACCAAGGTGCGCGACATCTCCCAAAGTTCTTCATTGCTGTCATTAAAATCCGGGAATGACCAGCGTGACCACTTCCACCCACATGCCAAGTTCATGCGCAAGTTTAATGGTATCCAGAACCACCTGCAGCCGTCCGCCCAGAGAGCGGTATTTTTCATCGGTCATGCATTTCAAATCCACCTTAAAACCATCCAGAACGGGTTTCAGGCATGCAGCACTTCAGGCGTGGCAAATCCATTGGAAACATACACACAGCGCAATCCCTCTCGTTTCGCGAGCGTAAAGATATCCACTGCCCATTCGGTGGTGATAAGCGGTTCATTATAGGAAGAAGCGATGATCTCAGCGCCTGCTGCTTTTGCGCTTTGCACCAACTCTTCCGGCGTGATCATCCTGGATATAACTGCCGCTTTCCGACGGAAGCCGGATCGCGCAGCGCCTGCGAACTGACCCAATTCTGGCAGAAATCACAGTGAAAATTACAGCCCAGCATGCCAAAGGTCAGCGCCTTCGCGCCGGGCAGAAAATGCATGAAGGGTTTTTTTTCGATCGGGTCCACAGCCGCGCCTGCCACATACCCCCACGGCACCATCAGCTGCCCGTCGCGGTTGAAGCGCATCTGGCAGATGCCGCGGCTGCCGGGTTTGATCAGGCAGCGGTGAGCGCAGGCCAGGCAGCGCACCGCACCATTCTTTCCAGGTTCAGACAGCCAGCCCGGTTTGCTCAGCGCATCCAGTTTTTCAGCCAAGAGTAGCCATACTTTCATTATAGCAAGCGGTAAAAATGCGGGGTGTATAATCGTTGGGATTCTCAAAAAAGTCCTGAGGAGAATATACTGTGCCTGAACATATGCCGATCTACATCGGGGATAATGCGGTTGAAGAATTTATCAAGTTTTGCCAGAAAAACAATTATCAAAAATTTCTTCTGATCGCAGATGAAAACACCTACCGCGTACTGGGCAAACGCGTTCATGAGGCAATGATAAAAGAAGGTTGGGATGTTCAATCCGTTATCCTTCATCCCGAAAGTCTGCATGCAGACAGTGTCACGATTTCGCGCGTATTTGCGGTTTATGACGGCCAGCCGCGCATGTTTGTGGCGGTTGGATCAGGCACCATCACCGACACCACCCGCTTTACCAGCCACCGGTCGCAAAATCCTTTCATCTCATTTCCTACAGCCGCATCAGTGGATGCCTACACATCGGTCAATTCAGCCATGACCATTGGCGAACTCAAAGGATCAATCTACTGCCATGCCGCCAGTTGCGATTTTCACCGATATCCCCACGATTGTTGAATCACCGAAATGGCTGACTGCCTCTGGATTTGGCGATCTGACCAGCAAATTCACCTCATCTTCTGACTGGAAATTTACGCATATCATCTGGGGTTCCAAATTTGATCCCTGAAATCTATGAAAAAGCGCTGGGTGCTGCCAAACAGGCAGCCGCAGTGGCTGAAGGGCATTGTAACGCATGATCCGGAAAGTATGGCAGCCATGATGCAGGGACAGTTCGACAGCGGTTTCAGCATGGCTGATTTTGGCAACAGCGCCCCGGCTTCCGGCGGTGAACACCATATTGCGCATATTTGGGAAATGATGTTCCATTGGGCTGGGCGGGAAGGGCTCTATCATGGCAACGCGGTGGGAGTGGCGGCCATCATTGAAGCGGAATGGTATGAACGCCTGCGCAAGCTGAGTAAAAATGATGCTGAAGACTTGTTGTCGCATGCAAAGATTCCTTCCCGAATGGAGCAGGAAAAAACCATCCGGGCTGAACTGCCCGAGATCGCCGAAGAATTGATCGAGAGCAATCCCATTTATATGCAGTTGTCTGACCCGCAGGTGCTTGAGCGTGTGAAAAAGAACATCCTTGAAAATTGGGATGAGATCCAGGCCGTTGCTGCCAACGTACCGCCAGCCGACCAGTTCCGAGCCTGGTTAAAGAAGCCTGGGCGGGCCCACAACCACCGCCGAACTGGACCTTTCTCCAGAAGCAGGCGCAAACTGCCATTGATCATGGCCATTACCTCAGGGAACGATTTCTCGATCAACAATATCCGCAAATTGTTTGGCTGGTAAATTGGCGAACCGTTTGTTTAATCAATCTATTCTATAAGCCTTCTATGCAGGATACATAGTCTTGGTAGATGCAGTGTGGTTGAATCCTCTTATAATTACGCCCGATGGACGCAAAATCGATCGCCACGCTTGAATATCAAAAAATTCTTGACCGTTTGTCGGGTTATACCTCATTCAGCGCATCCGCCTCCATGGTGCGCGCGCTGCGGCCAACCAATGATTTCTCCCTTGCTGTTGAGCGTCAGGCGCGCACAACCGAAGCCCGGCGGCTTTTGGATGACCATGCCGATCTGAGTATCGGCGGCGCACGCGATGTGCGCCCACTGGCTGAACTTGCCGCGCGCGGCGGTGTACTTGCGCCTGAAGAATTGCTGGATATCAAATCGACCCTTATTTCCAGCCGCAGACCTGCTTCGATTCTTTACCAAACTTGATCTTGAGATCCCGCATCTGCGGGCAATCGCGGCCGGGCTTGAACCTCCGCCGGGTGTAATTGAAGCGATCAGCGCTGTGATTTCGGATAAAGCAGAGGTGCTGGACAGTGCTTCAGCCAAACTTAGCCGCGCTTCGCCATGAGGTCAAATCCGCCAATGACAAGGTGATGGCAAAACTGGGCAGAATGCTTACCGAAAGCTCAACCGCGCGCATGCTGCAGGAACCGCTCATCACCATGCGCAACAACCGTTATGTCATCCCCATTAAAGCTGAATACAAGAACCGTATGCGCTGTGTTGTTCAGGACCAATCTTCTTCAGGTGCGACAGTTTTTGTTGAACCGCTGGCTGTTGTTGAGCTCAATAATCGCTGGACGGAAGCAGTGCTGGCAGAAAATGAAGAAGTTCGCCGCATCCTGGCGGAGATTATCCGCGCTGGTCGGGCAGCCATACAGCTGAAATTCAGGCCAATGTACGCGCACTATCCACCCTGGATTTTACCTTTGCCTGTGCCCGCTATGCGGATGACCTGATGGCTTCTGAACCGGTATTAAAAGAATTTCCAGACAGAAATGACCCCAGCCCGGATCCGATTTTGAAATTCATGCATGCACGCCATCCTTTGCTGGATCCCAAAACAGTCGTCGCTATTGATATCGCGCTTGAAAAAGGTACGCGCGCCCTGGTCATCACCGGCCCCAATACCGGCGGCAAAACGATCACACTAAAAACCGCCGGGCTTGCTGGTGCTGATGGCGCAATCAGGCTTGCATATTCCCGCTCAATCAGGTTCCGAAACCTGTGTCTTCCGGGATGTGTTTGCCGATATCGGCGATGAACAATCCATCGAACAGTCTCTTATCCACCTTTTCCGGGCATATCACCAATATCGTTCGCATTCTCAAACATGCAGGCCGCAATACCCTTATTCTGATGGACGAACTGGGCGCTGGCACTGACCCGCAGGAAGGCTCTGCCCTGGCTCGCGCCATTCTCACCTTATTTGACTGCGCCGCCGCGCACCTAGCCTGATTGCAACCCATTATCCTGAATTGAAAGCGTTTGCCCACAGCGCGGAAGGCGTGCTGAATGCCAGCGTTGAATTTGACCTGAAATCCCTTCGGCCGACCTACCGGCTGCTTGACCGGCATTCCTGGACGTTCCAATGCTCTGGAAATCGCACGGCGGCTGGGTTTGGATGAAGAGATCATTCAAGACGCACGCAGCATGATCAATCCCTCAGAATTGCGGGCCGAAGATCTGATCGACGAGATCCACCGGCAGCTGGAAAACGCTCGCCAGGCGACGGTCGAAGCGGACCAGATCCGCCAGGATGCGGAAAATCGAAAAAGCGCATTTATCTGAAAAACTGGCTGGCATTGATGAAGAACGATTGAAAGTATTGGAAACCGCCCGCGAAGAAGCCCGGCAGGATCTGGCAGAACTTGCAGGCACGGATTGAATCGCTTGCGCCGCGAGACTGACCGCGCCTGATGCAATTTCTAAAAAGAAAGAACTCCGCCGTCAGGCCCAGGAACTTGGAAGATAAACTGGCTGAGCCCCTCTGAAAGCTGAAGCACTGCAAATAAGCCAGCCGCGGCCTTTGCGTGCAGGCGACCGTGTGTATGTGCACAGCCTGAAAACTGACGCAATTGTCTTGGATATTTTCGAAAACGAGATCGAGGTGCAGGTTGGCAAAATGCGCCTGAAAACCGAACCTGCCAATATTTCCCGATCCAAAACGGGTAAACCTGAAGGATACGACTGAAATGGATGCAGAACTTTACGGCAGAGAACATAAGGCGCTTTTCCATCCTTCCCCAGGCACTGAACTTCACTTGCGCGGGTTGCGCGCGGAAGAAGCGCTGGCAAAACTTGGACAGATATCATCGAAGATGCATTCTCTGCCGGATTGCCCTTTGTGCGCATCGTCCACGGAAAAGGCACCGGCACCCTGCGCCAGCTCGTAAGGCAGGCTCTAAGCGAATCAACCCTGGTTTCACGCTGGGAAAATGCCATGGATAACGAGGGCGGCGGGCGGTGTCACCATCGCTCATCTTGGCTGAATGTTATAAGAGAAAAGATCGATAGTGGCTGACCTCATGTCACTATCGATCTTTGTCGCACGGCCTCCCTAATGCCGCGCTGCGATGGTTTTGTTATGAAGAAATGATGTCTTCTAAATACTATAAATCTTACACCAATTCTTAAAAATAACGCAAGTCTTGTCATGACAACATGACATAATTTTAGAAAATAGATGACATTATTATTGATGACTTCAAACCGTATAAGATATTTTTCATTATTTAATTTCAAAATTCTTTTGTCACATTAAATTGAAAGCTGCCAACTTTGTATGGTTGGGTTTGGGCATCACCCAGTATTTTTCGATATTGTGGCGATGCTCAATTATTCAATTGATGCCAAATATCACAAGGTTTTCAGGTTTGTACTCTTGAGAGTGTATGGTTTTCGCTCATGAATATATAAATCCCAAAAAACTTCCCTGGCACAACAAGGTCAGGTTTTTCGTGAGTGTATCAAACATAACCAACACTGCGTTTTCCCAATCCGGCCCCCGGGCTTCAATGACAACCACCTGGTCATCTAACCAGCCAACAGGCTTCATGAACGAGACCCGCCCCCAGCCCAGGGCTTGAGCGACTTGCACCGATTCCACCTCACCAACCACAGCGCTTGCCGCGATATCCCCTATACGGACGCGTGACCGGAAATTGGGCGGTTCACCGACCATGGAACCGCTGGCTTCCAACCAGGCCGTTAATTTCCCATCATATGAGAAAACCGCATACCCGGCTCCGCGGTCGCTGGATGGATTGAGGGGAAAATTCACGATCTGCCCCGTTTCAAGATTGTTTATGCGCATAGATTGGTCGCCGGCAAAATCAGAAGCAGTGCTTCCTGCCAGTGAATTATCAGGGGATAACCCCTGAAAATTACGTTCGCTGCCAAGCCCCTGGTAATTTTGATCGCTTAACAGATCATATACGTACAGGCCGCGATTTATCGGAAATATTATATCCCCGCCGCCGATACCCCAGGCAGTTTGGGCATACCAGACCTTTTGTGCCTGTTCGCCAACTGCTTCAACTGACACAGGCAATATCACCATTCCCAGCATGCCGCCTTTCAGATCAAAAAAGGGTTCGGCACTGGCAAGCGATTGCGGTGTGCCTGCGAACAAAAAACTATGCGGTTCACTGCCCTCATAAGTTATTTCTGAATAAGCCAAAACCTGTCTTGCTGGAGCGCCAGCCAGAGCCAAGAATGCGTTCGTATTCTTAATAGTCGTGACTGTGCTGTTGGCAGCTAACAATAATGCCTGAACCGGGTCCCACACATAATACACGACCGGAGGGACATCAGCTCCATCAGATAATTTCCCCGCAATATGAGTTTTCTGCGGGTCAGAACCGCCAATTCCCGGAACCTGAAGTGTCTTTAATTCCTGCCCGCTGGCGTTAAGACATATGACGCTGTCGCTTGATTGCGTTTTCGCGCATAAACCTGCTGGAAAAATGCTGGAGTCAACCTCATTTTCCGCAGCACTTTCGGGCAAAGTTGAGTTTGTTTCATCAGAAATTTGGGTCGCATCCATCTTTGAAGCAGGTTCCGCTTCTGGCAGACCCGAACTGCAGGCTGTGAAAAAAAATAAAACTATTACAATAATTTTCAAAGTTAATAAATTTCTTTTCATAACATGCCCTCTTGATCCTGTGATTTTCTTAGAACGATACCTCTTTTATTTCTTTATCATTCATCAATTTCTGAACTATTTTGTCATGTTTTTTACCTGAACCCAAACTTCAAATGTACACACCATATCCTTCTCCCGCTTTTCCTGTTTTGTGCGGTAGATGGTCATACCCTGATCCTTAAAAATGGATTTGAGCTGTTTATATTTTTCCCAATTGATTTCGGTCGTGATCTGATAAATCGCGTTCTTCTGTGGAAACCTCTAAAATATCTTCAAGTTTTGTTAAAGGCAAAAGCACAATAAAAGCCAGGGCAGCCGCGACACCTGAAAGCAGATATTCTCCGGCGCCAGCTGCCATACCCAAGGCAGCCACCAGCCAGGTTGTTGCAGCAGTGGTCAATCCGGTAACTCGTCCGCGTTCCTCAAGAATTACACCCGCTCCCAGAAAACCGATACCGCTGACGATATTGGCGGCAATTCGTGCACCATCACCGCCGCTTGAAGGCCAATGCGCTGCGACATGATGGTGAACAGCGCGGAACCCACTGAAATCAGGATCAAGGTCCGCAAACCAACCGCTTTTTTGTGGTGCTCTCGTTCAGCGCCAATAATTCCGCCGACAAGAAGCGCAACACCCAATTTTAATAAATCTTCAGGAATAAAATGCATCGGGATCCTTTCTTCGCAATAAACAGAATTTTCTACTTGTTAGTCAATACTTAAATGTAAACTACCCGTCAAAATCAATCTGGCAGGTGATTATTCAAATGATGTACTATTTTTAGGGCGGAAAAACTACCTTATGTATTTTTGCCAATCCAACCCGCAAGCCAGAATGTAAGGCTGATTGGATTAAGCAATCCTGCATCAGTTTTTTCTGCTGCAAACAATTGAACTGAAACTTATTTCTTCGCCAATCCGTTCTTGATCTCGGTCAAAGTTTCATTCATGCGGAAGAACAGGATCAGCAGTTCGCAGTAAATCCTTACCACAACCGGCCCAAGAACCAAGCATGACCAACCCGCCAAGGAATTGGGCAGCGCCGCCGCCATAGGAACCAAAGCTCATTGCCATCACGACCAAGGCAGCGATCACCGTGCCAGCCACACCGACCCAAAAGAGTACCTGAATGATTACCGGGGTGATCATTTTTCGAAACTTGAGAAAGTCGTCCATTATTGCCTCCACATTAGTATGATTTGATTTTTTTGAATAACAATGTATTCACAGGTAAGTATAGCAAAAAATAGAATCAGGAATCAATTATTTTTTATAGCTTTCCCAATGGACCCGTGCTTCATCATACTGGGTGCGCGGCGCTTTTTCTTCTGCCGGATATCCAACATAGATCAGGTTCAGCGGGAATACATCTTCCGGAATACCCAGTGTTTCACGCAAGAGATCCATCACATCCTCTTTGGGATATGAAGCCACCCAACAGGTGCCCAAGCCCAATCCCGCTGCAGCGATCAGCAAGTTTTCAGTTGCCGCGCTGCAATCCTGCACCCAATACCTGATAGGCAGATTCATTCTGCGCGATCGCCAGGTTGGAGCAAACAATGATGATCGCAGGCGCATTGTAATTGCCATATTTTAATTTTGGACCGCAGAAAATTGATCTTTGTCTTCATCCGTAACGACCACAAATTCCCATGGGCGGCTGTTGCTGCCGGAAGGCGCTGCCATGGCAGCCTTGAGCAGATCGGTGATAGTTTCTTTTTCCAGTTTTTTGCGGTCATAAATACGAATGCTGCGCCGGCTGAAAATGGTATCTAGAATATCTTTCCATGCGATTTGCCTTTTCTATTTTTCCTTAAGTTTTACGTAGATGGCTGCATTTCCATCTTCGCCTTTAACTTCCTTTATCTCAAACAATCTTGGTATTTGCGCGGATAAGCGTTGAAAGCTGGTTATGGCCGTAAGTGCGCGCATCAAAACCCGGATCAAGCTGGCGCAGGTGATGGCCGAGCGTACCCAGAAAAGCCCAGCCATCTTCCTGAACCGCGTTTTCAAATGCCTGGGTTAACAGTGGTGGTGGCTTCCGGCTTGCGGAGATTCTTTGGGTTCCGCAGTTTCTTTGCTATCTTTCTTTCGGGTAACCTGGTTTTTTGGCGCGGTTTGCGCGGTACCAGGTTTTCAGTGTAAACAAAAACATCACAGGCATTCACAAACGCGCGCGGTGTCTTCTTTTGGCCAATACCCATCACAAAGAAACCTTTTTCACGGATGCGCGTCGCCAGTCGGGTATAGTCGCTGTCACTGCTCACCAGGCAGAACGCATCCACCGTACCGCTGTAAAGCAGGTCCATTGCGTCAATGATCATGGCGCTGTCAGTGGCGTTCTTGCCGATGGTATAGCGGAATTGCTGAATAGGCTGGAAAGCATGTGTCTGCAGTGTATCTTTCCATCCACCCATATTTGAGGTTGTCCAGTCGCCATAGGTGCGCCGGATGGTGGCTGTGCCGTATTTGCTGGCTTCCGATAACATCTTTTCGATCAGGCTGGGTTGGGCATTATCGCCGTCGATCAGAATCGCCAGCCGCCGGCTGTTTATCTGTTTTATTGAATCATACATTTTAAAAGTCCTTACTATCCTTGCGGATATTTTTCTGTAGTCATTATACCTTTACGCATTTTCGTTAACTAACAATTAGATGATTGGTAAATCCTTGTGCCATCAGAAATCAAATGCGCTTCTGGCTGTTATGGCACCTCCTGTTCAATTTGAAATCCTTTTCCGGATAAATCAGAATACGCTGAAAATCACCAACCATGATCTGGATGATTTCCTCAATTGATATATCCTGTGTTGCGTAATCTTCAAATGAGAATTGCGGGGAAGAAACAATCACTTCCAATTCCGGCCAATAGAACCGCGCGGTGGCAAATGCGCGGCGTTCCATATAGGGTTTGTGAACCAGGATGGCCGATCTGTATATTATTCCTTTCTTTTCAAGAAGTTCTTTGTGAAAAAGGATATTCTCGCCGGTATTGGTACTGCGATCTTCGATCAGGATTTGGTCTTTCTGAACTCCGGCTTTCAGCGATTTGAGCAAATTTTGCTGCTTCGCTTTCCTGCCAGATATCCCTGGTCAGCCTGCCCAAGTCCGCCTGAACATACCAGCAGAGGCGCCCAATTATTCATGATCAATTCTGCGGCATATTCTGCTACACGCAAATCATGGCTGCCCATGGCAATAACGCAATCGCATTTCTTTAAGGGATTGACCAAGTTTTAAATAATCCCAGAGAATTTTTGCGGCCTTCAGAATTTCTCTGTCCACCCTTACCTGTATTCTCCTTAAAGCCAGCCCTGGAGCTGGTAAATAAATGATCCCAAATATTCCTTTAATGCATTGGTTGTCAACGCCAGATTGCTGGCATTGGGAATGATATTTAGAATCTTGGTGACCAAAACGCTCTTCTGGCTTTCAGCGGATTCATTTTCCACCACACTGTAATCCACCGGCAAAGGTGTAACTTCAAAACCCTGGGCTTCAAACAACGCCACAGATCGCGGCATATGCATGGCTGAAGTAACCAGCAAGATTTTGGTTATTCCCCTTTCGTCCAGAAGTTCCTTTGGCGTAAAGTGCATTTTCATAAGTGTTTCGGGATCGGTCTTCAATAATTAAAGCATCATCCGGCACATCCATTGATATCAAAATTTCAGCCATATCTTCCGCGGGTGTCGTGCTGCCATCATTCAGCCAGGTGATCTCTCCACCGCTGAGAAGGATAAGCGGTGCTTTGCCTTCTTTATAAAGCTGAGCGGCATAGAACACACGGTCACCTGCCCCATTAATTTCCACACCGGAGCGCGGATATGCTGCCGGTTCAGTCCCACCGCCCAAGAAGAACGATCACCTCCCCTGACGGGAATTTCTTCAGGCGGTATGTAACGCCATTCCAAGCGACCGCGCAAGCAAGTTGGAAAAACCGCTGGTCGAACTCAACCAAAGGATAAGCAAGGCAGCAATCGATAAAGCTCTTCTTCTGTTCTGGTTATTGCTGCTGATCAATGCCAAGAAAAGCAAAATACAAGCCAACCCCAAGGGGTAAACAAATAATGGAAGAAATTTTGAAAGAAATATAAACATTGTTTTATTAGTTAATTTTGAGACTTGAAAAGATTGTAACACGCGCTTATTGAGTCATTTTTCAGATAGAATTGCGGAAGCCTTTTATCTAGTTCGCAGGTTAATCATTATGGATCAAAACGGAGAAATATTGAGCAAATTTGGCAGTCTTAAAGCAGTGATCTGGGATATGGACGGGGTAATTGTGGATTCCGGTCCGCATCACTTTAGATCCTGGCATAACACCTTGGACCAGTATTCACTCGAGGTCAGTGATGCACAACTGCGGCGAATGTTCGGCATGACCAGCCCTGAAGTTGTTAAGGATCTTATTTGGCACTGATGTTACTGAGGAATTTGTCACTCAACTTTGTGAAGAAAAAGAATTGCTTTTCAGGGAAGCTATTAAAGAAAACGCATCAATATATCTCCGGGAGTTGAATTCTGGTTGAATGAAGTTCAAGCAATCTGGAATACAGCAGGCAATTGCCTCTTCCGGTTCACAAGGAAAATATTGATGCGGTTCTGGATGCATTGGGCACGCGCGTCTTTCTTGGATGCCATCGTGAGCGGAAAGGATATGCCGAGCAAACCAGACCCTGGCGATTTTTATCAAGGCAGCACATCAACTGGGTGTGGAACCAAATGACTGCCTTGTAATTGAAGATGCCATCGCAGGTGTTGCAGGCGCCAAATCCGCGGGAATGAAATGCCTGGCAGTGACAACCACCAATAGTGAAGAAGATCTTGGAATGCCGATCTGATTCTGAAAAATCTTGAATCGCTTTCAGATATCAATTTTGAATTCGCTTTTTCAATTAAATTCAATTGGTCTTGTCTTTCAATGCAAAGATGTTCATATGATACGAAATGAATGATAAATAAGACAATTTAAGTCTATAATTCTGATTATGCCGGACAGCAAAGAACTATTTGAGGAATTTAAATCAGTTTTTTCCGGAAGCAATTCGCTTCTGGATTCTTTACTTCCACCGCTTCTTATTCCTTATCATCAATGCTAGTTTTTGGATTTCAACCAGCATTGTGGGCTTCGCTGGGTATTGGAGTGGTCATTACCCTGCTGCGTTTGCTGCGAAAACAAAAAATTGCTTTCGCATTGGGTGGATTGGGGGCCGCGCTGTTTGCAATTGGTCTGCGTTATTTTCTCAACAGTTCACAGGCATTTTTTCTGCCGACGCTCATTAATGACGGTCTGATCATGCTTGCGTTGTTGGTAAGCATCATCATCAATCGTCCTGCGGTGGCTTTCACCAGTGCCTTAACCCGCCGCTGGCCGTTGAACTGGTACTGGCATGAACGGGTCCGCCCTGCTTATAGCGAAGTAACCTATTTTGGGTAGTGTATTATGCCTTGAAACTTGCTATCTTATACATGTACTTTACCGTCAGGGGAATTTGTACCGCCTGGCGATTATTAATTTTATTAGCGGCTGGCCAGCGCTGATCCTGCTGCTTGATTGTCAGTTATCTCTATGGGCAAAAACGACTGCGACAATTTAAAAGGGCCATCTGTTCAGGAATTCATTCAAAATATTCCGCCACCCTGGCAAGGCCAGCAGCGTGGATTCTAATTCTGGAGGAAGATAACAATGAATCATCATTCATCAACAAATGACAGGAAAAGAATTGCTTTTTGCAGCACTGCGGCATGAACCACTTCCTGCCACACCCTGGGTGCCATTTGCAGGTGTGCATGCAGGGTCGTTAAAAGGGTATTCAGCGGCAGCCAAATTCTGACCGATAAGACCAAACTGCTTGAATCGCTGCTGGAAGTGAACCGCCAGTATGACCCTGATGGCCAGCCGGTGGTATTTGATCTTCAAATTGAAGCCGAAATTTTGGGCTGCGATTTGGTGTGGGCAGATAAAGCGCCGCCATCCGTTGCCAGCCATCCACTTGCGCAGAACAACTGAATTGCCAACCCGCCTGCCTGAAAAAACTGACGGCCGCCTGCCAATGGTTCTGGATACCATGCGCAGCAATGAAAAGCCAGGTTGGCGAGCATACCGCGCTATATGGGCTTGGTCACCGGACCGTTCACGCTGGCTTCCCATCTGCGCGGCACAGAAATTTTTATGGATATGTTTGACCGGAAGGAATATCTGACACGAACTGTTGATCATTTTGCACTTCAGTGGCGATGCGCATGGCAGATTTTTATCGTGAAGCTGGAATGGATGTCATTGCAGTGGTTGATCCGCTGGTTTCGCAAATTTCCCCCAAACATTTTTCCCAATTCCTTTCCAATGAATTTTTGCGCCTTTTCAGCCATATTCGCGAATCTGGCGTTTTTTCTTCCTTTTTTGTTTGCGGCGATGCCACCAAGAACATTGAGGTCATGTGCCAGACTGCTCCGGATTGCATCGCGGTGGATGAAAACATTAACCTGGCCAACTGCCAAACAGATCACTGACCGATACAACATCACCATCGAAGGCAATATCCCGCTCACCACACGCATGCTATTCGGCACCCAGCAGGACAACATGAAGTACATTCTTGACCTGGTGGATTCACTGGTGCCGCAAGGTAATGTGCCGCACGAACCTGATCATCTCTCCCGGCTGTGACATGCCCTATGATATCCCGGTTGAAAATGTGGTCGGCGCCATGCAGGCCATCCGCGATCCTGAAACCGCGCGGTTGATGGTTGCCTCTTATCAGGCTGAAGCTTTGGATCTGGATTCGGTGATTCTGCCGGATTACAAATCGCTCCAGCGTCCGCTGATGGAAGTCTTTACTCTGGATTCTGCCACCTGCCCTGCCTGCGGCTATATGATGAATGCCGCGCATGCGCGCCTGTGAAGAACTTGAAGGGCAGGTGGACATGGTGGAATACAAAATTACCCAGCCGGAAAATGTTGCCCGCCTGGTCAAGATGGGCATCAAAAACCTACCGAGCATTCTGATCAATGGAGAACTCAAATTCTCATCACTCATCCCCAGCAACCGTGAATTGATTGAGGAAATCAAAAAATTCATCTGAAATGGAACTACACCTGGTTGGCGGATTTTTGGGCAGCGGCAAAACCACTGCCATCATTGAAGCAGCACGCCTGCTGATGGATAATGGCCAGCGCGTGGGCATCATCACCAACGAACAGGGCAAACATCTGGTGGATACAGCGTTTTTACATGCCAGCGGCATTCCGGCGCTTGAGGTGACCGGCGGATGCATCTGCTGCCATCTGGATGATTTTGAAGACCGGATCGAGGAGATCACAGCCAAATTCAACCCGCAAGTCCTCTTTGCCGAATCCGTTGGTTCGTGCACCGACCTGGTGGCAACAGTTATTAAACCCTTGTCTGATTATCGCAAGACTTCCGCCCACCCTGCCAGCCTGTCTGTTTTTACTGACAGCCGCCTGCTGCTGCGCTATCTGCGCGGTCAGGAACTGCCTTTCAGTGATGGCGTCATTTATATTTTTGAAAAACAAATTGAAGAAACCAGCCTGCTGATCGCAAACAAGATCGATCTTCTATCCGAAAGGATGCAGCATGATCTGCTGCAGCTGGCAGAACAGCGATATCCTGATAAAAGTATCCGCCCGCAGAATTCACTTGACACTGCCCAGGTGGCAGAATGGCTGGCGCTCATCCAATCCGCAAACGCTGCCTGCTTCCGCATGACTCCCTGGATATTAATTATGATACCTATGCCGAAGGTGAAGGTCGTTTCGCCTGGGTGGACCGGGAACTGATGATTGACCTTTTCAGACTGCCAACCAGACCAGTCTATATTGCGTGAACTGATATCAAGATATGCGCTGCACGATCTGTCGAGCAAGTCAAACCGCATTGCCCATTTAAAATTTCTGGTCTCAGACGGGGATCAGGATAACATCCGTATCAACCTGACCAGCCTGGATGATCTTGAAGAAAAAATTCAATACAGAATCTAAATTGAATCCTGATAAATCCGCAAGCAAATCTGACAATTGCTGATCAATGTCGATGGTTGAAGGTGAAACTGGCAGACTTGAGAAGCTGCATTGATAATACTAATTCAGGATTTCTGCGACAGAAACGCAAATATGATATCGGAAACGCGCGATTTTCCCGCGTACCCGGTTATCCCAAACCCACCATGGCGGATCAGCAATTAGAATCTGCAAATTAAATAATCATAAGGAGACAATCAAATGGAAGAAATAATTAAAAAAATTTATCAGGGAGTTCTGGAAGGTGATCGTGAAACAGTTGTCGCTGCTGTTCAGGAAGCCATTGATGCCAAAATAACTGCAGAAAAAATTCTTAAAGAAGGCATGATGTCTGCCATGGCTGAAGTCGGGCCGTCTGTTTGAGGAAGGTGAATATTTTGTGCCTGAACTGCTGATTGCGGCGCGCGCCATGCAGGGCGGTATGGAATTACTTAAACCCCTGCTGGTGGCGGAAGATATTGAACCGATCGGCCACATCGTGATCGGCACGGTCAAAGGCGACCTGCATGATATCGGCAAGAACCTGGTAGGCATGATGCTGGAAGGCGCAGGTTTTGAGGTAACTGATCTGGGTTCGGATGTGGACGCCCAAAAATTTGTGGATGCAGTCAAATCCACCGGATGCCACAGGTGGTCGGCATGTCCGCCCTGCTGACCACCACCATGTCCAACATGCCCTCCACCATTGAAGCGCTCAAAGCTGCCGGATTGCGCGACAAGGTGAAGATGTGGTTGGCGGCGCACCGCTGACCAAAGCATACGCAGATCAGATTGGCGCGGACGGTTATGCACCGGATGCCAGCCAGGCTGCCAAACTGGCGCTCAGTTTCGTTTCCTAATTTATTAACAAACCGCAATGACCTTGCCGCCCGTCAGGCGCGGCAGGTCATTGCTTTTAATCTGAAAGACTGCATGCGGTGTTCCAGCCGCCGCCCAGACATCCTCATAATTCAGCAAATCCTGGTCAATGAAAGTTTCAATTGGTGTCGAAAATGCGCTACAGGCGGCACACCGCCAATGGCATAACCGGTTTTTTCTTTCACAAAATCCGCATCCGCCTTGGTGATTTCTTTGCCAATAGATCCGCTGACCTTTTTCGACGTCCAGCTGGTTCTTGCCGCTGACCAGAAACAGCAGCGCTTCATCACCGCTGCGGAAAACCAGTGATTTCACGATCTGCCCAACCTCACAGCCGGCCGCGATCGCTGCTTCCTGCGCGGTGCGCGTGCTTTCGGCCAGTTCCAGACTTCCAGTTTCAATCCAAAATTGTTGAGATATTCTTGCACTTTTTGGGAATTTTTTGATAATTGCATGATCTTCACCTTGATTAATGATTGAATTATTTTATACCAACCATAAAACAAGAATCAGGTATTAAAAAAAACCGCATATGCGCGGTTTATTATTCAGCGGGGAGGGAGGGATTCGAACCCTCGGTCGAGTTTAACCCCGGCACTCACTTAGCAGGCGAGCCCAATCGGCCACTCTGGCACCTCCCCAGTCTGGATGGTTCAGGCGGAGGGAGAGGGATTCGAACCCACGGTGAGCTTTTCAACCCACACCTGTTTTCAAGACAGGCGCCTTAAGCCACTCGGCCATCCCTCCAGATTATAAATGTTCCAGAGTATGGAAATTTTAACACAATTCCAATTGAATATTAATTCGTTCTTGGTGTCAAAAAACGTTTTTATCTAGACAGGAATCACTTGTTGCCAGTTGATTGGGTCATGAAAAAGGTACTTGAAATTAGAATTTTACTTGCTGGGCTTTTGATAGAACTAAGGAACTTTAACTGATCATGGCGACAATGACGGATACATTATCATGCCCACCTCTTTTCAGGCAGCCTCAACCAATCTTTGAGCAATTTTCACTGGAGCGCTACTGCCGCAAATGTAACTCGATTTCTTCATCTGACATCATATCGGTCAACCCGTCACTGCACAGCAGCAAGCGGTCACCTTTTTTAAGATCAAGCTGCGCATCTATGGATAGGTTCCTTCTGAAGAAATTCTTCTGCCTGTCGGATCGCAGATCAACCTGGGCGGGATGGATAGACCCAAGATAACGGCTGAGTACATGCGCCAAGGGATGATCGCGGGAGTACTGCCTGCCATCCCGCACCCATCTCCGGCATCTCGTTCAGCCAGGTATGGTCATAATTAAGTTGGTGAATCATCCGGCTGCGCAAAAGGTACGCACGGGAATCCCCCAGATAGGCAAGGTGCAGGGTCTTATTGATAATTAAAGCACACATAAGTGTTGCGCCCATCCCTTCCAGCTGAGGGTCTTTGCTGCCAGCTTCCAGAACAGCCAGGTTGGCAGCAACTGCTGCATCGAACAAAGCTTTACCGGGGTCATCCAATGATCCAGATGCCTCAATTACATCAATCACTGTATCAACACCCAATTGTGCGGCAATCTCTCCCGCCTGATGGCCGCCCACCCCGTCAGACAGAACGGCCAGAAGAATATTCCGGCGGGGGACACCATCGGTAAAAAGACCGCGAACCGCCAGCCGGTCCTCATTATTCTTTCTCACCTTACCGCGGTCGCTCAGAAACGCGTATGAGATTTCAGAAAAGTCCACAATCTCATCAAACTTGCGGTCAACTTCCGCTTTAGTCATCCCCAAAATAGTGCCATTAAGGTAAACATTCTCTCGTCCTGTCAACTTCAGGGTGAAAGCCGGTACCCACTTCAAGCAAGCTGGCCACACGGCCGTTTATCGTAATCTGTCCCGTCGTCGGTGGTGTAATGCGGGAAAGTATCTTAAGCAAGGTGCTTTTCCCTGCCCCATTCCGGCCAATAATGCCCAACACCTCCCCCTGCTTCACCTCAAAAGAGACATCTTTTAAGGCCCACAACACGTCATCACCGGTTTCACCATCATCAAAATGGCTCAGACTGCGTAAACGGCGATAATTGGACAGTGGAGATTTCAGCCAGGAAAAAGCATTACCTGCCAATGTTTCCTGTTTATCCGCCTTCACACCCAGACGGTATCGTTTTCCTAAATTTTCAACTTTTATAGCGATATCAGTCATAATCTCAAGTCGTATGAATTGGGGAAGGTTATCGATTTTAGGCGACGTCAGCGAAAATGCCTTCCATCCGTTTAAAATAATAGGCGCCGGAAACAGCAATAAGAGTCGCCGACACACTGCCAATGGCAATCAAATCCCACGGCATGGGTGTTGTTCCCAGTAAAGCGGCACGGAAACCGGCGATAACACCTGCCATGGGATACAAACCATAGATAAGATACACAGTATGCCCAAATTTCTCCTCCACAGCCGATACCGGCCACACGACAGGGGCGGCATACATCAGCAGTTGCACCATAAAGGTCATCGCCTGTTGCACGTCACGATATTGCACGGCCAGCGCCGACAACCACAAACCAACGCCAGCAGAAGTGACCATCATCATCACAGATGAGTAATGGCAAAAAAATGATGTTAACAGTGGGTGTAATCCGATACCAAATCATCATCACAATAATGAGGATAAACGCGATGGCAAAGTCAACCAGCTTGGCCGCGACAGGCGCCATTGGGAAAATAAGCCGCGGAAAATAAACTTTACTCATCATGTTTGCGTTGGTGACGAGGCTGGCTGTAGAGGCAGTGATGGCTGTCGCAAAATAAGTCCAGGGCACCAGTGCCGTATAGTTAAAAATAGGATAAGGCACGCCATCGCTAGGGTATCTGCGCGATCTTGCCAAACACAATGGTAAACACAATCATGCTAAAAAACGGGCGAATAATCGCCCAGGCAAAGCCCATCACCGTCTGTTGGTACATGACGGTGACATCCCGCTTCACCAAAAAGTAAAACAAATCTTTGTAATGGCGCAGTTCCGCCCAATTTAATGGCTGCCAGCCACTTTGCGGTTTAATAATTGTTTGTATCGGCGGCGTAATCTGAGTATTAGTTTCGTTCATGATGATCTTTCTACCATATCCATAATCGTTACACATCTTTTGAAACAAAAATTCTAGCCGTTTATACGCAAATTGACGCTGTCTTAGTTTTTAATCTGCGAAATCTGCGAAATCTGCGGATTAACTCTACACCCAATATTTTCAACAGCATGTGGCTTTGTTTTTTGTTTGTTTTAAGGATACCGTATTTAACAATCTAACATTAAGAAAATGAACATCTAACCGCAAATTGTAGAGTGTGTTTCTTGACATCACTTTTAGGAGTAATGATTTGAATTTTTGCATTATATTATTGCTACCGCCCTCATGACATTCTTTGCCAATATTTGGATTAACTTATTAGCCAGCAAACGCACCCAACGCCATAACCGCCCACAACCGCGACCAATGCACACGGCCGTTTTCAAAATCATCAATCAATCCCTCCACCGCCGCTGGCTGCACCCAGCCCTTGTCACACACAGCTTGCAGCATCACCCGGCTGCGCTGGCGCAGCGGCCCCCGCAGCCACACATCAAACGGAAAGGTAAACCCTTGTTTGTCCGGCTCGTTGGCTGATGGCTGCCGGCAAAATATCAGCCAGCGCCGCCGCAAAAAGAGGTTTAGGGATGGCATGACCGTTAACCTGTTGGGTCTTAACGGCCGTTGGCAGCCGCAGTGCCAACTCCACCAAATCCACATCCAGCAAAGGCACCCGCACCTCCAGCGAATGCGCCATACTCATCACATCCGTATCCCGCAGCAGTTGCTGATGCGTGTACGAACGCAGCTCAGCTCGGCTAATCCACGAAAAAGCGGCATCTGGCAGGTGGAAAGCAGACAGCTCAGGCGGGATCCCAGCCTGAGCGCCCACATGGGCCACAGGATTAAACGACTGCCCGGCCTGCCACAAGTCAGGCGCCAGCAGTGTTTGTATTTCGGCGGCGGTAAACAAACCGCGCCGCGCCACATACGCCCCCGCCAGCGACGCGGGCTGTGCCAACGCCTCTTGCACCCGCCCAAATTGGCGGCGATTAGGGGGCAGCCTCAAAGCGGTTCGCGCCACTGCCGCCCCGCCAGGCACCGCTTGTGCCCAGCGCGTCGCCTGCGCCAATCGAGGCGCCTGGCGAAAGCTGTTGTCATAACCGCCAAACAATTCATCGCCGCCCAAACCCGAAAGCGCCACCGTTAAACCCGCCTCTCGTGCCGTCTGCGATACAAAATAACTGTTCACCCCATCCACAGTTGGCTGATCCATCGCCGCCAAAATATTGTCAAATTCAGCCAGTAAATCAGCCGCCGTAATCGTGCGTTCATAATGGTCACTGCCCACGGCCGTCGCCATCGTCTGCGCATAACTTGCTTCAGAATAGGCCGCTTCTTCAAATACCATCGAGCAGGTCCGAATATCCCCGTCAGTTGCCTGCCGCATCAGAGCCACCAGACCGCTGGAATCAAGCCCGCCGCTGAGGAAAGCGCCCAAAGGCACATCGCTAACCAGTTGACTGCGCACCGCCGCCTCCAGTTTCTCACGCACCTGAGCCACAGCCGTGGGGTAGTCAGTTGTTATTTCGTCATCAGGCAGTTGGTAATAAGGTGACGGCTGTATATCGCCCACCTTTTCTACCGCCCAACTGAGTGTACTCGCTGGCGGCATCGCCTTCATCTGCGCATAAATCGTGAGAGGATTAGGCACACTGCCCAACTGCAAATACCCCACCAATCCCGCCGGATCAAGTTCCTGGCCGACTAAACCGGAAGCCAGCAAAACTTTTAATTCAGAAGCAAAGAGAACGGCCGTTTCCGTCTCCGCATAATACAACGGCTTAATACCCAGGTGGTCTCGTGCCAACAGCAGATGCGCTTGTTCTGTACCCTGCCGCTGGTCATAAATGGCAAAGGCAAACATACCACGCAGCTTGGGGACAACGGCCGTTCCCCACGCCTCATACCCGTGCAAAATCACCTCAGTATCACTGTGCGACCGGAACACAAACCCGGTAGCTTCTAACTCAGCCCGCAGCCCATCCGCATTATAAATCTCGCCGTTGTAAGTAATCCAAACCGTCTCCGCCGCATTCCCCATCGGCATATGCCCCGCCAACGACAAGTCACGAATCGCCAAACGCCGGTTCACCAGCCCCACACGCCCCCCAGGAGCCACATAAACACCCTCATCATCCGGGCCACGATGCGCCATCCTCTCGGCCATCGCTCCCAGGTGCATCCGCATAGTGGGCAAATCCTGATTAGGTTTTAAGACAATGCCTGCAATACCACACATAAATTAGGTAATTCCCAAGTAATAACTGGAGTCTGGCGAAATTGGCAACCACCTCTGGAGCCGTAACGCGATTTGCCAAAGGGTGTGTTTCAAATGAGTTATAGAATTGTCTGCTGCTCGTTGGGCGATTTTATAAATCGCCTGGACGATTTACAAAATCGTCCCACGCCTGACGATTCATTCAACTGAAATGAAACACACCCTTTGCCAAATCGCGCTACACTGGTGGCGTGCAAAAAACGCCAGTGTCCAATAATAATTAGTAGAGTTGTCCCTAAATAAAATTTCATGCCTGTCATTCCCGCGCAGGCGGGAATCCATTGCTCTACTGAATCTGGATACCCGCCTACAGCCTGCCCTCGTGTAGACGGGGGCGAGTATGACAATTAGCCAGAGTAAATTTTTAGGACACTGATACGGTCGAAAGCTGAGGTTTTTTATCAGCGTTCGACCGTATCAGTGTCCCTTTTTTATTCAAGAACAAGTCTATTGTACTCAGCGTGATCATAAAGTTACATTTTAATTGGTGGCAAGTTGCATGTTACTCTGGAAAAATTTACTTGCAACCTGCAACTTACCACATGCAACCAGAAGACAAAACGTCAGATTATGCCCGTTGACAGGTTAGATAATCAATCCAAATCATTCACATCAACGGCCGTTTCAGATGAAGATGGCAGCACGGAACCAGTCAGTGTCGTGGCCTGCGTGCCTAACAAACCACACGCCCCCACCGTAAAATCATCAAATCGGGCTTCCGCCGTGGGGTTGGCCGTACTAGGCGTCGCCAAAACACCCATTCGAGTTGCGCCAGTCAACGTCCCATCACTATAACTGCCCAAAAAACTGTCATTAATACTCACATCGATCCGGCTGCCAGCTCGTGCCACATGAAGTTTATTGATCCCAGCGCCGCTGTTGATCACCCCACTCGGTATCCAATTCGTTAAATTCGTCAGATTGCCGCCATTATACAGAAACAGGCGGTATGCCTGCGTATCGGAGCGCACGGCTAGAAAGTAATAGTTATTCAAACTGTTATTCGCCCCAAACATCAATCCATAAATCCCATTCGTGGCTGATCCACTCGCCCAATTGGCGGTAACTTCCGCTTCATAACCATCACACACCGTATTCGGTGCGCCGGCCACGCTTAAAATCCCTGCCTGGCTAACGCCGATTTTATACTGCCCATCCTGATAGCCATAGCTGCTGGTGGCGCTGTTCCCTATCGTCCAGCCAGAATTAGCATTAGAAAAATCATCATAATAATAAACACCCACAACCCGTACAGTTTTAGACCACGGCCCCTCAACCCCATTGCCCTCAGCCCGAACGCGGTAATAAAAAACCTGATTGATAGAAGCGCCATAATCAAAATCGACAAACGTCTCCGTTGCTGTATACACGGCTGGCGCTGTAAAGGCGGCATCATCTGCTTCTTCCAACACATACTGCGCCACCGTATCATTGCCGCCTGTCCAGGAAACCGTCCATTCATTGCTGCCCGGAGCCCGCACAATCGGCTCAATCGTTAAAACGGGTGGCGCTTTAGAAACAATAGGAAGATAAATAAAATAATCTTCTCCATCTGCCCCTTTTGCTTCAGGCAGCGAGTCTGTTGCCAGGCCAATCAAAACAAGTAACAAAATGATACCCGCTGTTAAACGCTTAAAAGTTGTCATAGGGTGAACCTCATACACAAAATGTCAGTAAGTCAGTAAGTTTACCACACAGATAGAATCATTCGGCATGGTTAAAAAAGCCTACCAATGTGCAGCCGCGGCATCCTTGCCGCGTTTCCTACGGTAGGGGCGGGACGGCGCGACGACAATTCCCCGCCACAAAACGTCTTTTCACCGCGCCGTCTCGCCCAAATATTCTCTTTTCACAAATAGGTAAATAGGGGGAGTTTTTACAGCAAAACCGCCCCCAGGCCATATACAGCCTGGGGGCAGTTGAGTCAAACAAATAGGTAAAAGCGGGAAAGTTTTTGGAAATAAAATTGTGCAAAACCCGCTTTTCCTTGAAGGAAACCACAATTTTGCGTGTTGGTAATTTTAAGGACTTTTTGTGGTTTACCTAAACCATCAATACAACAAGTTACCAATACACGACTACCACTACGAATCCACTCAACCTGCCAAAGCCTTCAACGCAACACCCAACAGGTTATCTTTGCGCCAAACTGACTTTGCCACAACCATTACGAAATCAGCAGCGTCGCCTCAGCTGTCCCACTATTCCCCGGCCGATCCAACGCCGTCGCTGTCACCGTCACCGTCGTCCCGGGAGCCACGGCCGTTGTTGTCGTATAAGCCCAACGGCCGTTTTCCACCACCGCCGCGCCACTTTCCAACACCGTCCCCCCATTTGCCAACGAAACAGTCACTTCAATCACCTCAAAATCATCATAGGCAGATACCCGGATTGCTTCCCCGGTTGCGCCGCTGTAAGAATTCAGGTCAATCGTCGACACCACCGGCGGGTGCAAATAATCCGCCACCATCATGCTAAACAAAGGCTTCTTCTCCGCCTTCGCCGCCGCCTGATACAGCGCCTTCAACGTCGGGTCGGCCATCACCGCCTTACCATACAAAGCCCCTTCCCGAAAACGCGCCTGCACTGCTTCCTGCGCTTCACTTCGTTCCAGATGGCTTACATCTGCTTTTTGAGAAATCACAGTCTTCCCCCGCACTTCACGGAATACCAGATCCCCAATTTGACCATTTATTTGTTTAAAAACTGGATTAAGGGTGCTTTTTGCCATCGTACAAATCTCCTTTAACTGGTTGCTTATACAGCATAAATTCCAATAAGATGTGATGAGCCTTCCCGCATCACCAAAACCATAGGTAATCGGCCACAATCCCCAATCGTCATCGAGAAAAGAAAACCCCGTCTCAACTATACTTTTGTAGTTTAAAAGAAGACCCTGTGTTTTTACTGGCTGCCATAACAGGCGTTTGCTCTGTCCCCAATATAGTAATACAAAACCCGGTAGGACATCAGTACCCCCGCCCCACCGCTCCACTACGCTCACCCTACGTACCCCTCAAATCCTTAAAAATACCCAAAGCCCCCTCCATTTTGACCAACAACTAACCTGCCCGCTCCCTTCCCTTGCTTCCCTATTGCCTCCCTATTGCCTCTCTATTGCCTCCCTAAAAACCAACACCACAGAAGGCGAGCCAGGCCAATCCCCTCTCCCTTTGGGGGAGGGTTAGGGTGGGGGCTCTCCGCGGTTCAATCAGCAGTGACTAATAATTGGACACTGGCGTTTTTGCACGCCACCAGTGTAGCGCGATTTGTCAAAGGGTGTGTTTCAAATGAGTTATAGAATTGTCTGCTGCTCGTGGGGCGATTTTGCAAATCGCCTGGACGATTTACAAAATCGTCCCACGCATGACAGCTCATTCAACTAAAATGAAACACACCCTTTGTCAAATCGCGTTACGGCACCAGAGGTGGCTGCCAATTTCGCCAGACTCCAGTAATAATATCAAGAAGAGTGTGCCCCGTAGCTTCCCACGAAAATTGCTCAGCCCGTTTCCCCGCTTGCGCCACCATCAAACTCGCCATCTCTGGCTCAATCGCCTTATCCAAAGCCTCATGCAAACCTTCCGCCGACGAAGGGTCAAACAAACAAGCATATCCGCCCGTAACCTCTCTGGATGAGGGAATATCAGAAGCCACAACCGGACACCCACAAGCCATCGCCTCCAACAAAGGAATACCAAACCCTTCGTAGTGTGAAGGATATACAAACGCCATCGCTGTCTGATAAAAGACAGCCAACTGCGCATCAGAAACGCCCGAAAAAAGATGCACCCGCTCCCTAAGCGCATCCTGCTGCAACAACCTCGCTTCCGCTTGCGTCCAACTGTCGCCCACCACCACCAAATGAACAGCGTCACGACCTGCCCACCGCGCATAAGCGCCAAGCAAAAAGTCAAAGTTTTTATAATGCGTGCGACTGCCCACATATAAAATAAACGGTTCAGCAAACAGCGTATTCACCGCACCGTCCACCCTTTTGAACAAAGCACTGTGGGCAAGATAAGCCACATGCACCCTGTCAGCCTCAAGATCATACACATCCAATACATCTTGCCGCGTCGTCTCAGAAATACAAATAACCATGTCCGCCGCTTCCACAGCGTCCTGTTTGCGTGCTGAAAAGGCAATATCCACACGGTCGTTAAACAAATCACCACACTTCTCATGAATCATGTCATAAACAAGAACAACCTCCTTCCCCGGCCAATCAGAAGGTGGTCTCGTATAATAAGTGGATAACCAGATGCTGGTTTGATCAGCAGTAACTTGCCTAGCAATAACTTGCTTAGAGATAAGCCAGCGTCTCAAAACGTCATGAGTTCCCAGCCAAAATCTCCGTGGCCGCAAAACATCACTCACCGGCAGCACATCCACATGCCGGATATGCGCATGTTGCGGCAAAGGCTGCTGCAATTTCCCAGACGTAATCATCACAATCTCCACAGCTTCATCAAGCGAACAGAGCAGCGGCAAAACCTCATGGAATATCCGCGAAATGCCACCCGCCCCCTGATCCTGAAAAATAATCCCATCAACCACAATGTCCATATTATCGAGTGATCACCCTACCTACCTTGCACACATATCCTTTCCACGCACAAGTTGGTTGTAAAATGTTCAGGGCAAACGCATATTCATGATTTTTGCAGCGAATTAGCGCGAACTTACGCGAAAATGGTTTGAAATTCGCGTAAATTCGTGTCAATTCGTTGCTGTCAGGCTGATTTTTGGTGAGTAGGCAATCGCCCTGGTAAAATGTTTGTTCTGGTTCAAAGAAACGTACAACGCTAACATTATTTTTGAATCGATATCCCACATACACCCGCACCAGGCATTTCTTCCCAAGTATCAAATTCCTGATAATAATCAGCTATTTCTCGCGGATCTTCGGTAGTAACAATCACCCCCTCCTGTAACCACTTTTGAATATAATCATGAAAATGACCCGCAGTGGTTTCCCCAAACCATCGCATATTTATAGATTCGACACCAATTGGATTTAATAATCGCTGGTAGATACTCTCAGGATCATAAAAACGTTGAAAAAAGTAACGATTATCCCCTTGCTTTTCTTGTGTCCCATAAGGGTCTTGCCCTTCCCGATACTCCTCCCAAAAGTGACGATCAACCGGAAACGTCAAGATTAATCGTCCACCCTCATTCAATGCGTTATACATTGTTTTTATAGCAGACGTATCGTCATACACTCCAGAAATATGCTCTATCACCGATATAGACCAAATACAATCATACGTTTGAGAGTTTGCGGCAAGACCTTTGACATCTGTACAAGTCACTGAAACATTCTTCATATGGAGCCCAGCCGCTATCTTTTCTGTTATTTGAGCATCGTTGATATCAGGATTCATAATTGTCACCGATTTAGCTAACCCTTTTTCTGCTACATAGCAGCTAAACAATCGGGGAGAACTTATATCAAGAGCGTTATTGAAATGAGCAGGCAAGTTGTCCAGTACAAAATCAAATTCAAAATAACGAGTAATGCTCACGGGTGTCAACAAGTAGCCTCGAGCGCCAGGTAGTCGTTTCCTTAACAAACGCAGGCCGAGTTGCTGCCCATACTGACCAAATTGCAAACCAGGTATGCCTTTTTTAGCCGCATAGCGCAGGGCCTTTCGTGAATGGCTGTAGCCAACAATTGTTTCCCGGATTCCCTTATAAAGACGCATGATTCCACATCTTCTCCTTACCGATTATTCTTTTTACGTATATGGACATGGGTATAAATGTAAAAAGTGTATAAGAAATGACAGTACCCCAAATGGTGACCGGGTATCCCGAACTTTTGCGTTAAGTAAATTGAGAGCAGTAAGTTACTTGTCGCCATAAAAATGGCGGTTGCTGCCTGAAAACGAATAATTCCCGCTCCATTCAAAAACATCGCAAAAGAATTGCCAAGCGTACTCAACACCGTCCATATGCCAAATCCCAACAGTAATATAAAGGTCGGTTGCACCGCTGAGCCAACCCAAGCATGGATGAGGAATTTGCCAGAAAGAACTAAAAATAAGGCCAGGGGAACAACAACCACTAAACTGAGCTTAATGGTTCGAGTCAATGTTTTTTTTACCCAGTTAGCATCTTGTCGCGCCATCGCTTCACCATAAGCCGGCCATAATGGTGTTAAGACCAAGCCTGCCAATAACGTAACAAGCCCAAATAACCGTTGGGGCACGCCGTACTGGGTGACAGCATCGGCACCTAAAATCTGGGCAATCACGAGATTGTCTGCTGAAAAAGCCAGCGCCATCGCCACTTGTAATATGAAAAACATGAGACCAAGATTGAGTATTTTACGGCTAACTGGTAACGAAAATTCGCTCAATTGGGGTCGTAGATGAGGGTGGCGTCTACCCCATAGGTACAATCCATTTAGGAATGTCATCAACACAGGCATACCGGCAAACATCAACACCATTGCCGGTAACCCCCATTCCATGTGAATACATAGCAGGATACCCATTAATCCTAAAATACTGGCAACGGCTTGCCAAATATTGTTATGGTATCCCTCTTGATAACCCATTTGTATCCGCTGCACGATACCCAATGGTATATTTATTAAAAAACAAACGAAAAATAGAATAACGGCCGGGCCAACCTTACGCCGCGCTAAATCTGAGGTCACATTGAATATTCTAGGCCAGGGCACAAATGGGTAACTGACTGCAAATAGCAAACCCAGAAGAGCGGCAATAGCAAACAGGGCGATAAACGCAGTAGACACTGCCCTTTTTGCTAAACTCCCTGTCGTTTTGCCGATGTGCTTCTGCAATGATATTTAACAATCCGTTGCTGATGCCTAAATCAGCAAACGCAATGAAACGCAAGCATAGAACTCATCACCAGCCAGACACCATAACGCTCGTCACCTAAATATTCAAGGGTCAGAGGCACAGTAATAAGAATGGTGAGTACTCTGATTCCCTGTGAAATAATGGAGGTTAGGGTGGTTAGTGATGCCCGTCTGTAGCGCTCTTGTGACCGCCCCTCTGGTGTTGCGGTTTCAAATGGTTGCAACCGCACATGTTCCATCAGGAATTCTGGGCACGTTGGCACTGCTTTCTGACAATTTACTCAACGCCATCTTGTTTTCTGTTTTCCAGTTTGGAGCGAAATCTTCTACAGACCACAACCGCCATTTTCTTAAAACCAGAGACAAGCCGCTCGCCGCCGCTGCTCATTGACTTTGGCAGACACCTGTACAGTTACATAATAGCTGCCAATCTCTTCAATCATCCTTCTTAAAAACCTTTATAAGCATTCCCGGCCGTTATTCGTCAAAAATTACAGCTTCAACTATTCGCTTTCTGCCCTTCATACCATTCAACCGTCTCGCGCAAGCCTTCCGCAAACGGCCGTTTTGCTTCAAAACCAAACAATTCCTGCGCCCGCGTCGTATCCAACTTCCGTCGGGGCTGCCCATTTGGTTTCGTCACATCCCAGCGAATCTCGCCACGCGAAGCCCGTCACCTGCGCAATCGTCTCCATCAAATCCTTAATGCTAATTTCATACGCACTGCCCAGATTAACCGGCTCACTCACATTCAACCGTTCCGCCGCCAGCAAAATCCCTTCCGCCGCATCCGCCACATACAAAAACTCCCGTGTCGGCGAGCCATCCCCCCACGCCGTAATAAAGCCATCCCCCCGATCCTTCGCTTCCAGACACTTCCGAATCAGTGCCGGAATCACATGCCCCGTCTCCAGGTCGAAATTATCACGCGGGCCATACAAATTCACCGGCAGCAAATAAATCGAATTAAAGCCATACTGCTCCCGGTACGTCTGGCTTTGCACAAGCATCATCTTCTTCGCCAGACCATACGGCGCATTCGTCTCTTCTGGGTACCCATTCCACAAATCCACCTCGCGGAACGGAATCGGCGCATACTTCGGATACGCACACACCGTGCCAATTGCCACCACCTTCGCCACACCCGCCAAGTAACTTTCATGCATCAGATGCGTGCCCATCACCAGATTATCATAGAAAAACGTCGCCGGATTCTCTCGATTCGCCCCAATGCCGCCTACCCGCGCCGCCAGATGCACAATCATATCCACCGGTTTCCCCGACAGGCGCGTATCGGCCAACAACTGCTGAATCGCCGCCAACTGCGTCAAATCATACTCAGCCGAACGAGGCACCACAACCTCCGCCGCCCCCCGTTCCGCCAGCTTCTCCACCACAAACGAACCCAGAAACCCCGCCCCCCCCGTCACAATCACCCGCTTATCCTGCCAAAAGTTCTCACTTGCAGGCCCAATCTTCGTTCACATCGTCATACTCATTTCCTTACACCCATAAATTTTAGACTTGTCATTCCCGCGTAGGCGGGAATCCACTGTTCTTTAAAGCGTTACTACCCGCCCCGCACAGGCAATCCCCTTCAACGCATTCCGCGTATCCACAATGACTGTTGCATAATCGGCCACACAGTGCATATCAAAATCCGCATGATCCGTCACAATCACCACACAATCCGCCTCAGCCAACACCACTGCGTCAGCGCAACCGCCTGCAAATCAAACCCCTCTGCTGCCAAATCAGCCACATACGGGTCACAATACTGAACAACCGCCCCCCGTTCTTGCAGCAAATGAATCACATCCAAGGCCGGACTTTCGCGTACATCTCCGACATTTGGTTTATACGCCACCCCCAGAACTAAAATCTGGCTGCCATTCACCGCCTTTCGGTCTGCATTCAAGGCATCCCCAACTTTACCCACCACATATTCTGGCATCGTGCTGTTCACTTCACTAGCCAGCTCAATAAATCGTGCCGTGTAATTCATAGTCTTTAACTTCCAGCTCAAATAATGGGGGTCGATGGGTATGCAATGGCCGCCCAGCCCTGGCCCTGGCGTAAACTTCATAAAGCCATACGGCTTCGTCGCCGCCGCCTCCACCACTTCCCACACATTCAACCCCAGGCGGTCACACATAATCGCCACTTCATTCACCAGGCCAATATTGACTGCGCGGAATGTGTTTTCGAGCAGCTTCACCATCTCTGCGGCGGCCGTAGACGAAACCGGAACCGGCTGCTCCACCACCGTGCTGTACAACGCCAGTGCCACATCCACACAATCTGGTGTCGTCCCGCCAATCACCTTCGGCGTCGTCCGAAACGTGAAATCAGTGCGTCCGGGATCAATGCGTTCCGGCGAAAAGGCCAGGAAGAAATCTTCTCCCACCACGTCTCCATTTTGTTTCAAACGAGGCAGAATCAACTCATCTGTCGTGCCTGGGTAGGTTGTCGATTCCAATACCACCAGTTTACCAGCGCTTTGACTGTGAGCGCTTTGACTGTGAGCAGTCAATGCGCCCACGATACTATCGGCCGCACTGATAATATAAGAGACATCGGGGTCTTTTGTCTTTCGCAGAGGGGTAGGCACACAAATCGAAATCGCATCCGCACTCACCAAATCTGCATAATCTGTACTGGCTCGCAGCTTGCCACTGTCAACGAGCGGCTTTAGGCTCGTTGACGCCACGTCCTCAATATAACTTTCACCACGGTTCAGCGCTGCTACCTTCGTATTATCCACGTCGATGCCAATTACGGTGAACCCTTCTTCGGCAAAAGCCACGGCCGCGGGCAGCCCCACATACCCCATGCCAATAATGCCAATGACAGCTTCTCGCCGCTTAAATTTTTGAATAAGAATCTCTTTTTTGTTCATCATAAATCTCCAAGCTCCGCCCTTCCGACAGCGGAGGCGAAATTTTTCATTTGATGGTGACAATTAGCTTCAAGCTGATTGTCACTTACACTATACTATACTCAGCGTGGTCATAAAGTTACATTTTAATGGGTGGCAAGTTGCAGGTTGCAAGTAAAGTTTTCCAGAGAAATAACTTGCAACCTGCAACTTGCCACATGCAACCAGAAGACAAAATGTCAGATTATGCCCGTTGACAGTATACGTTTACCCACACAAATGATAAATGCAGGTAACTCACCGTCAAGATTAGGGAATTAGGCCAGAAAAGCTATAGTACTTTGGGAAAATGTTACTTTTATTTGCGAATAGCACGCGAATCTAATTTAATCGGTTGTGGATGACGGCTCAAAAATGCCAGCAGCACTTGCACCCGCTGATTCCCTGGTAAGTACGCATCAAAAATCCCGTCATAGCCGGCAAACGGCCCTTCGATGATGTGGACACGATCCCCTTTTTGTATTTCAGCGAGGTTTAATCCACCCGTCATTTGAATGGTTTGCAGGTGTGTTTTGATTTCGTCGATGAGTGTATCTTGCACAACGGCCGTTTCTCCCCCAACCTTCACCAAGCCATGCGCCCCCGGCAGCCACCGGTACGCATCCGTTCCCGCCGCAGCCAAATCAGTCCGTATAAATAGATACCCTGGAAAATACGCCCGTTCCTTTGCCGAACGCGGATTTACTGGTTTTACCTTGAGACTGGGGAAAAACACCTCAACAGCGTCTGCTACTAGCAGGTGATAGACCGTACGTTCCTTATGCGGTTTCACATGCATCGCGTACCAATGTTTAGTCATAAAAATAATCTAACGCAAGGGCGCGAAGAAGCAAAAACGCAAGGAAAGCTTCTTTGCGTCTTCCATTCTTTGCCACTTTCCGTTAAAAACTTTGTTTTGGAGAATTCACGACTGCATACCGCTTCTGTACGAGCGTAGCAATCACCAGCGCCACAATCAGATTGACTGCCGCCATCATCGTCAGCCCTGCCAGCGTTTGCTCCACGGTGGTGCTGGTAGTGTATAGTTCCAGCCCGGCAATCAGCATCAAAACACCCATGCCTGCCCGTAGTAACTCGTCTGAAGAGGTCAATACCCCTAGCAGTCCAAACCCGATTAGTCCATACACCGCTAAGGCCAAAAACGCAGGCAGAGTCGCCATGAATGACAAATCCTGCTGCGCCAACAATCCCACAATGCCCAACATCACCAGAGCCAGTATGCCGCGAACGGCCGTTACCGACACCTGCCTATCTCCAAACCGCATGGGTTTCACTCGGCGAGTCTGCCCCCAATGCACCTGCCGTCCCGTAATCAGCAAAATCAAACAGACAAACCAGCCGACCAACAGCTTCACCAGCGCCAAACGGGGGTCAACCACATCCACATACAGCAGCATCAATCCGAAGTATTGCCCTGCCAGCCCCGCCAGCGCCAGGCGTACATCCGGGATCACCAAAACAAAAACGGCCGTTACCAAAACCAACAACGCCGCCACATTCCCGCGTAAAAACTGCAAACCGCTTACCCAATCAAATATCATCACCCAAAATTGTAGCCCTTCCCCTAAAAGGTAGCAAAGCCCCTCATTCACAATTGACAATTCCCAATTCCCAATTCACAATTAGCACGTAATATTTGATAAACAACTATAGGAAGGAATATGTTCCCAAAATCAACAATAACCATTCTCCTAATATTCGTCACGCTAACCCTGGCTGCTTGCGGCAGCCCGTCTCCCGCCATCCCTACCCAAATACCCCTGGCTCAACTGCCCGGGGCTACCGCCACTGGCTTGCCTGCCACCCGCGACCTCACCGCCGAAGCCCCGACCGCCATGCCCACTCCACTGCCCCCCACCCGCCAACCTACCGCCACCGCCACTCCTGTTGACGTCTGGGTCAAAGTCACTAATCCAGATGAAGGGGCAGACATTGTTATGGGCAGCGATGTTACCATTCGCGGCCTGGTAGAAAAGGAGGCCGCGCAAACGATTTGGCTGTCGCTCGTCAGCGCCACCGGCCATCTGTTATCCGAAACCCAGGCGAGAGAAGGGGAAACAAGCTGGGAAGCAGGTTTTACAGTGCCGCAATTTGTCAGCGGGACTGCCTTCCTCAATGCCACTGTGCGCAATGAAGCGGGCGACATTCTCGGCGAGAACAATACCCGCATCAACCTCGTCCTCGACGCCGCCACCACCGACCGCTTTATCGTTTTTGCCCAACCTGTTTATGGAGAAACGGCCGTTTCCGAATTCAATATCCTCTTCTCCGGCCAAACCAAACTGCCAGCAGGCAATCGCATCACCGTCGAAATCTGGGAGGGCTGTACCACCCCCGTTGCCAAACAAGCCTTCATCCTGGGGCGCAGTCCCAACAGCTTCCCCTGGCAAGGCTTCGTCGTCATTCCCAAAGACCTCGTAGGCCGCGCCTGTGCTGTCGCCACCAGTGGTGAAATCGGCACAGAAAACTGGCGCGAAGCCCAAACCGTGCTCGACATCCTGCCCCAAGACCATCCCGATGCCCGTGGTGTCGCCCTCGGCTACCCGCCCCCCGACACCACCATCGCCGCTGGTGACAGCCTCACCCTCTACGGCACGGCCATGAATGTGCGTGAAGGGCCTGTTAGCGTGAGTGTATTGTTCGATAACGGCCGTATGATCGGCCAAACCAGTACCACCACCGACTATTGGGGCTACTGGGAAACCCAAGTCACCCTGCCCATCGACGTACTCGGTGTGGCAGAAGTCACCATCACCGCTGGCGAACAAGGCGACGACAACTACGCCGAAACCGAAACCCTCATCACCATCTCTGAGGCACCCACGCCTACACCCATTCCCCTTCTGCCCACCTCCACGCCGGCAGAGTAAGCAGTGATGAATGCGGAATGGGTTATGTTTCATCCTTCATAACTCATCATTTTTTCCCCCAATCCCGCACAAAATCAACTGCATTTTGCCAGGCATCATACCCCTCATTTCGGCTTGACTGGTTGAGCGCGGGATCAAATTGCACGTAATCACCAGGAGGCAGCGGCATAGCGGACTCATCCGGCCAGAAGCCTGCGCCCAGGCCAGCCAACAGACCCGGCCGCCCAGGCTGTCGCTTCTGTGAAGGTGGGACGCTGTACCGGAATACCGAGCAAATCTGCCTGAATCTGACAGGCCAGATCACTGGCCGAAACGCCGCCGCCCACCAACAGCTTATCGACGCCAATGCCCGTTTCCGTGGTAATAGTTTCCAGGATGGTGCGAATTTGGAAGCCGATAGCCTCAAAGAAAGCACGGCTAATGTGGCCGCGATCATGGCCCAGTGTCAGCCCGAAGATGGTGGCACGCGCCTGGGCATCATTGTAAGGCACTTCTAGTCCGTGGAAAGCTGGCACAAACACCACGCCCCGACTGTCTGGCACGCTGCCCGCAAGTTGACTCATCTCTTCGTAGGTATCAAAGAGGCGGGCGTTGTCACGCAGCCAGCGAATGCCCGCGCCGGTGACGCTGGTGGCAGCTTCCAGGCAGTAGGTTTGCTGTTGCCCCAGATGCCAGGCGTTGTAGACGTTGATTTTTTCCTGGGTAGGCGCTTTGTCGCCTAAAAATACTTTGACGTAAGAAGCGGTGCCATGCGTACATTCGGCGTCGCCGGGCTGACGACAGCCCTGGCCGAACAACGCCGACTGCTGGTCGCCGATCATAGCCAGCACGGGCACGTTGGCCGTTTTGCCATCGGGGGCGGTGATGGTGAGACTGCCGTAGTCGTGGAGAGTGGGCACGGCGGTGGGCAGCGGATCGCTGGTCAGGCCAATCCAGTCGAGCCAATCTTGCCAATACTCACCAGCGCGGAAATCGTAGAGTCCCATGGCCTGCACCATGGAGGTGTCCATGAGATGGCCTGATGGCTGGCCGAGAGCGTTGATGAGCCAGGCGGTGGAGAGTCCGAGCCGCAGGTTGCCAGATTGTGGCCGCTTCGATAACGGCCGTTTCATAGCGCATACGCCACGCCAGATGAACGGCCGTCATGTAAGTGCCAGGGGCGTAACCGAGCCGGTGGCGCATTTCGCCATAATGAGACCACGTTTCCAGTTCGTCGAGAATGGGGGCAGTGCGTAAATCTTGCCAGGTAATGGCGTTTGCCAGGGAACGGCCGTTTCGTTTATCCCAGGCGAACTCCGTGTTGCGCTGGCTGGTCAGGCCGCAGGCCGCGATGTCGTCGGGATGGCAGCCCGCATTGCCCAGCGCTTCAGTGATGGCGGCGGCAACGCCAGCGGCCACCGCTTGGGGGTCTTGCTCCACGTAACCGGGCTGTGGGTAGAGCCGTTCCAACCCGTGATAGCCATAGCCATGAACGTGCCCTTCACGGTCGAGAATGACGGCTTTACTGCCGCTGGTGCCCTGGTCAATGCCGAGTAGAAATGGTTTCATGTGGGTTAGTTTTTGGGACACTGATGCTGTCTAACACTGATATTTAGTAACTGTATAGGTGGTTGTCAAAATCCAGGCGTAGCGGCGGCTGAGCTTGTCGAAGCCAGAGCGGTGCGAGTGACCCGCCTTCGCCTTCGACAAGTGGTTCTTGAGCTTGCCGAAAGGCTCAGGCTGCGGCTACCTGTATGGTTACTTAGGTTTTATCAGCGTTCTCCCGTATCAGTGTCCATTGATTTTATTTAGGGCAGCAATTCCCTTAACTGCTTGATAACAAAAGTTGGTTGAATATCTGACTGGGCCAGAGCCGCTTCATCCGTAGCGCCGGTGAGCGTAAGCACACCAGCCATGCCGGCGTTGAGTCCCATGAGCACATCGGTTTCCAGACGGTCGCCAGTCATGATGCAGGCTGCGGGCGGCAGGTTGAGCAGTGCCAGAATGGCCTCGGCCATGTGGTGGGAGGGTTTGCCCACGACAGCTTCCACCGTTTTGCCGGTGCAGGCTTCGATGGCGGCAATCATGGCGGCGGCATCTGGTTCGCCACCGCCGGGAACGGGGCAGTAGCGGTCGGCGTTGGTGGCAAAGAAGCGCGCGCCGTGGTTGATAGCGTCGAAGGCGATTTGTAGTTTGCGGTAGACAAAGGTGCGGTCGAAACTGGCGATAACGGCGTCAACTTCCAGGGCGTTGTCGGTGAGCGTGAAGCCCGCGCGTTCCAGTTCAGCACACAACGACTGCTCGCCCACGACAAAGAGTCTGGCTCCAGGTAGATGGCGTTTTAAGAAATCAGCCATGACGTAGGAGGAGTTGATGACATCGCTGGCTGGGGTGGGCAGGCCGAGACGGGTAAGTTTTGCGGCGTATTCTTCACGAGTATGGCTAGGATTGTTGGACAGGAAGACGGTGCGTTTGCCCATTTCGCGCAGGCGGGTGATGGTTTCACCGGCACTTGGCAGGAGTTTGTCGCCGAGGTAGACGGTGCCGTCGAGGTCGAAGATGTAGGCGTCGTAGGATTTCATAGCATGGATGAAGGATGAATGGTTGAATGGATGAATTTTGAAGTTGACGTGCCAATTCGCCGGGGTCGGTTTCGCTGGTGGAAAACGGCCGTAGCTGGAAGGTGAATTGGTAGGTTTCGGGCAGTAAGACGTAGTCGGGCAGGGTGGGCGGGCCGCAAGACGCGCCGCCGAGACCCATTTGCCGGTTGTCGAGGTTGAGAATGGTTTCGGGGCGGGGCTGGAGGTCGCAGGTGTGCAGGGCCTGGAAGAGGTCGGCGGCGGTGAAGTGGCTGGCGCTGGCTTCCATGTGGGGCTGTGCCACTGCCAGCAGTCCGATGCCTTGTTCATTGGTCAGGCTGAGCCAGCGCACGGCCGTTTTGTTGCCGTATTCCTGGGGCATGATGTAGGGCACGTAGTCGTTGGTGACGCTGGTGGTGTAGCGTCCGACAGCCGCACCAGCATTGCGATCCGGGTAGTTCTCGTGCGGACCGCGACCAAACCAGGTGAGCTGTTCAAAACCGGCAGGTACCTGCATCGTCAGACCCATTCGGGGCAGGAGGGGCAGAGAGGGGTCGCTTTGCACTTCGTTGGCAATGGTCACGCTGCCGTCTGCGCTGATGGTGTAGGTTTGTTTGTGGGCAAACGCTTCGGGCTGTTGTGGCGAACCGATGAGTGATTCGACTTGAATGATGACGGTCGCTGAGCTTGTCGAAGCGATAGTCACTTCGACAGGCGCAGTCACACTCATATTATCAAAACCTGCCTTCAACCATTCATTTAGCATGGTGAATTCTCGATGGGGATCGAGCTTGAAGCCGTCATTATCGGTTGGCGCACGCCAGATGTTGAGCGAGGGGCCGGTGTGGAGAACGGCCGTTTCGCGGTAAAGCCATTCGCGGATCGTGCCAGTTGATTTGTCAAAAGTTAGTTTGAAATCGGAGCCGGTGATGGTAACGGCCGTTTTGCTGCTTTGGAGATTGAGAGATTGGAGATTGGAGATTGGAGATTTTTCGGTCGCTAATCTCCAATCTCTAATCTCTATTGGAAATTGTTCCCACGCAATCTCATGTCCCGCCTCTGCCCAGGGGGTGTTTTGGGCCAGGGTGAGCGAGACGTTGAGGTGCAGTTCTGCGCCTGCTGGCTGGGGCGGGATGGCTAGTTGGAGGTCGATGTCCTGAGTTTCGCCGGGGGTGATGCTGAGGGCGGGCAATGTGCCGGTCAGGATGGGTTGGCCGTCGGCGCTGAGGGTGTAACGGCCGTTTATGTCCGCCAAATCGGTAAAATCGCGCTCATTTTTGAAGCGCAGAGTGGCAGAGTAGCAGAGTGGCAAGGTGGCAGGGTTTCCTCCGAGAATCTCCTTGACACTGATCTCAATCGGCTGGATGAGTTTCTTGTACTCATACAGCGCCGGGTGCGGCGTGCGGTCGGGCCAGATGAGACCGTTGATGCAGAAGTTGTAGTCATTGATTTCGTCGCCGAAGTCGCCGCCGTATGCCCAATAGGAACGGCCGTTTTCATCCGTTTTGAGCAAGCCCTGGTCTACCCAGTCCCAAATGAAGCCGCCTTGCAGACCGGGATATGTCTTGATGGCGTCCCAATATTCACGCAGATTGCCACAACTGTTGCCCATGGCATGGGCGTATTCGCACATGATGAGCGGGCGTGTGGCCTTGTCGTCTTGCGCGTAGTCAATGATTTCTGCCACGCTGGGATACATGGGGCAGGTGATGTCGGTGGCGAGCTTGCCTGCTTCCCAATGTTGGCCGTGACTGCGGCTGACCGCGCCTTCGTAGTGCAGCGGTCGGCTGGGGTCGGTATGGCGAATCCAGCCGGCGAGGGCATCGTGGTTGGGGCCGTAGCCCGTTTCGTTGCCCAGCGACCAGAGGATGACGCAGGCATGATTTTTGGTGCGCTCGACCATGCTTTTGCCGCGCTCCAGAAAGGCGGTGGTCCAGTTGGGGTCCTGGCAAAGCAAGTTGTAGTTGGCATGGGCTTCGATGTTGGCCTCGTCGATGACGTAGAGGCCGTATTCGTCGCATAGTTCGTACCAGCGCGGGTGCATGGGGTAGTGGCAGTTGCGCACGGCGTTGAGGTTGAACTGCTTCATCAACTTGATGTCGGTGATCATGCTGGCTTCGCTGACGGTTTTGCCGTGGCGGTCGTCGTGTTCGTGGCGATTGACGCCTTTGAAGAGGATGGCTTTGCCGTTGACGAGCAGTTCGCGTCCGCGAATTTCCACCTGGCGGAAGCCAAGGCGCTGGCTGTACTACTTCGACGATCTCGCCTGTCCGATCTTTGAGGGTGACAAGCAGGGTGTAAAGTGTGGGTGTTTCGGCCGACCATTTTTGCGGCTTTGTTGACCGTTTGTTGGAAGCGCAGCTTTGGGCGGGACGTAGGGATCTGGGTGGTAGGTTTTGGCGGAGAGCGGGGAAGAGAGAACGGCCGTTATCATCCACCATCTCTATCTCCACCACAAACCCGTCTGCCTCTACGCCAAAGCTTTCGATTTCTGCCTGAACGCGCAGAGATGGCATCTTCAAATTGGGCGTCAAATTGGGTGGTGGCAAACACATCGCGCAGGTGGACTTTGGGCACCGAATAGAGGGCGACGTCACGATAAATGCCAGCCATCCACCAGTGGTCCTGGTCTTCTATATAACTGCCATCTGACCAGCGAATAACCAGAGCTTGCAGTCTGTTTGTCCCTGGCTGGATGAACTCGGTGATGTCGAATTCGGCCGCAGTCCGGGAATCTTGAGAATAGCCACAGAAACGGCCGTTTACAAACACATAAAACGCCGATTCCACCCCTTCAAAACAAATAAGAGTCTCCCGTTCCTGCCAGCTTGCAGGAATCTCGAAATCCAGTTGGTACAATCCGGTTGGATTGTCTTCCGGCACAAAAGGCGGCGTGTTGGGAATAGGCAGTTGTTTGTTGGTGTAGATGGGTTTGTCGTACCCTTGCAGTGTCCAGTTGCCGGGAACGTGGATGGGGTTCCATTCCTGGTGATCATCGTTTTCCAGAGCGGCAAAGGCTGATAACGGCCGTTCAAAATACCGGAACTGCCATTCCCCATTCAAACTCTGAAAAAAAGGCGACTGCTCCCGTTGGTTCGCCACCGCTTCGTCTCTATTTGTATAAGCCACGAGCGGTACATGCCCAGCCCGTTTATTGATCTGTACAATTTGTGGGTCTTCCCAAAACTTCTGCTTCATTGATTTTTCCTAAAAGTTGAAATGTTTAAAAGTTGCAAAGTTGCAGGGTGATATGGTAATACGTTACTCTGCCACTTGCCACTTCTGCCACCTTGCCACTCTGCCACCCTCCTACCCTTTCACCCCACTGGCCGTCGCGCTTTCCACAAAGAAACGCTGCCCAAAAATAAAGATAAGCATCGGCGGCAAAATGGCAATCGCCGCACCAGCCAAAATCAAATTAGGGCTGTCAGAAGCACGGCCGCGCAGCACATTCAAAGACAGCGTCAGCACATGATTCGCTTCATTTCCTGTGTTAATGATGACCAGCGGCCAGAAAAAACTGTTCCAGGCATATAAAAAGGTAAACGTCGTCAGCGTTGCCAGAGCAGGCGTACTGGCTGGTATGAAAATCTTCCACAAAATTTGCAAGCGAGATGCGCCATCAATCATGGCCGCTTCCTCAATTTCTCTGGGGATTGTAATGAAAAACTGCCGCATTAAAAAAGTGCCATAAGCGCTAAAAATCCAGGGCATAATAAGCGCCACCATGTTATCAACCCAGCCAATATAAACCATCAATTGATACATCGGCGTCACCAGAACCACAAACGGAATCATCATCGTGCCCAGGTAAACCACAAACAAATTATCTCGTCCTGGAAAACGCAGCCGGGCAAAAGCATAGCCACCCAGCACCGATGTCGTGAGTGTACCCAACACCACGAGCAGGGTCACTAAAATCGTATTAGTCAGACTCCGGTCTAGTCCTTGCAGTTTCACCACGTCACTGTAATTCTCCGGCCGAGCCGTAATTGTTTCCACAGGTTGGCTTAGCCGAACATTCGCCAGCACTTCATCCTCTGGATTGTCTGGGTTGACAAAACGCCCCAGGGCGGTCTGTCCTATTTGCACGACTTCAACCTCTTCGCCATTTGCTTCGATGAGAAAGACGGGTTTTTCTTCACCCGCAACCATCACTTTTTCCTGATCGACAAAGCCGCCCTTCGGACTCGCTTCCGTTTGTTGCCGCTCAAATGTTTCTCCGGGATTCGCCAGATTTTCGTAGATATTAATGCGAATATTGCTCTCGACCAGGGCATAGACTGTCTGTGCGCCGCTGGCATTTTCAAGATAGTAGAGTGGCAGTTCCTCTCCATCTTTTTCCATTGTTTGCCCATGCCGTGGCAGCAGCCGAGGTGGATAGTTGAACGTGTCTTTAGGCTCTTTGAACGAGGTCGTCAGCATAAAGATAAACGGAAAAAGCATAACGGCCGCAAAGAAAATTAAAATGGCATACACAAGCATGTGTTTGATGGTTTCTGTCGTCTGGTAGGATTTCATCTGATTTGTCCTCGCTAATTATCGAAGCCGCCGCCGTCGCTCATGCGCTGTCGTTGTACCTGAAACAGGGTCGCCGCGAAAATAAAGGCAAACAAAATCCAGGCGATGGCGGAGGCATACCCTTGTTCAAACCGCTGAAACCCTTTCTGGTAAAGATAAAGCACCAGCGTCAGCGTGGAGTTCCCTGGCCCGGCCGGATTCGTACCCATCACGATAAAAACTTGTTCAAATATCTGCATGGATTGAATGGTGGTTGTCACCAATACAAAGAAGGTGGTAGGAGCCAGCAGGGGAATAGTGATGCGCGTGAACTGGCGCAAACTGTCTGCCCCGTCCACAGTGGCGGCTTCATACAGTTCTCTGGGAATGCTTTGCAGACCTGCCAGAAACAGAACGGTATTGAAACCAAGCCACTGCCAGGATGCCATGATAACCACAGCGATGAGTGCCGTACTGCTTTCAGAAAGCCAGCGCACTTGCGGATCGGCCATGCCAAAAAAGGTGGTGCCGAGGGTGATGAAATAGTTGATATAGCCGATGGTGGCGTTAAACAGCCACTGCCATACCAGAGCGATGCCCACCACGGCCGCCACGCTGGGCAAAAAGTAAACGGCACGGAAAAACTTCATGCCGGGAATTTTGCTGTTGAGTAAATTTGCCAGAAGCAGGGCTGGCACGACGCTAAGCGGCACAGCCAGCAGTACAAATTTAAGGGTGTTGCCCAAAGCGATCCAGAATAATTTATCCTGAGCGCCGATTACGAAGGATTTCCCAAACAAGGTGAAACGGGTCAGCTCATCGTAAACGGTAATGTCTATCACTTCATTGGCACGCTGTACGGCATCGGTCAGCGGCGCGGCGGTCAGGTTGAAAGCACGGGCATAGTTTGCCAGCCCTACAAAATCGCCGTTGCCGAAGGCATCCCAGTTGGTGAAGCTGACGAAGAGCGAAAAGAGCAGAGGGCCAGCAATGAAAATGAGAAAACCGAGCAGGTTGGGCGACAAAAATGCCCAGCCGATGAGCATTTCGTTGTCTGAGTTTTTCGCGCCTAACATGGCAGCGGCTGGCTGCCGCCACAACGCCCATATGAACAGCCCGAAGGGTATCATCGCCAGAAACATGATCAGCGTGGTGGGATCGGTTAGGCCCAAGAACAGGGCGCGGATGGCTGTGGCAATGCCCGCCATGATCAGAAAAGCGATGCTGCCCAGTGCGGTGATGATGCGTCCCACCATTTTGCGGGTGGGGCTGGGTGTTTCGCCCAGGGTGCTGATCAGGATGCCGCTGAAGGCTAAGAAGAGAAATGGCAGTGACCGCCCAAAGGTATCGGCCAGGCCGTTGATGCCGATAAAGCCGCCTGTACGGTGGATGACACCAAACAGGCAAAACAAGAAGGCGAGGTAGTTGATGGTTAAAGAGATCATGCGCCCGCGATGGCGCAGTCGCCATAAATCGAGCGCTGCCAGCGTGCTGAAGATTAAGACCAGAGCCAGCAATACGGAAATGCCGACTTTGATGATCATGGCTGTTTCCAAGCCTACGGTGAGCCATAACCTGCCCAATCCGGCCAGTGCGCCTAATGCCAGCAAGATATGCCAGACAACGGCCGTTTTGATCCAGGTCAGTACAGGTCCGGCGGCAGGTGCTTTATTAGAAGAGAGGGATGCTGTGGTCATGGGCGTACTCCCGAAACAATTCTAGTTGTTTCAAGAGGGGAATACTGCTTCCCCTCTTGAAATTCGATTCAGTTTGGAAAATAGTGGGTGTTTAGGCGTGCAGGCTTCTATATGGAGCCTGCACGCCTGGGTTGTTACTGGGTAAAGGCTTTGTTGGCTTCGTCGCAGATGGTGGCGGCGAAGTCGTCGATGGTCGGTCGCCATTGAGAACGGCCGTTACCGCCGGACCCATCACGGCATCATACTCCGGCCAACTGCCAGCCCACAGCGGGCCTTCGGTGGCGGGGTTGTTTGCCAGACCATTCAGGTAAGCCTGATTGTTGTCGGGCGGGGTGAACGTCAGGAAAGCATCCAGAGCTTCCTGGCTGACACGGCTGGGGATATTGGCGCCCAATTCCGCAATCTGGCCTTGCACTTCGGCGGTGGTCAGTTCTTGCACCAAGCTGCCAGGCGGCTTCCGGATTTTCGGTGTTGGCATTGACGACATAAGCGCCCCAGAAGAGCCAGTTGCTCGGGCCAGCGGGACCATCCGGCAGTTCCACCACATCCCAGTTGAAGTCAGCAGATGAACGAGCGCCGGGGGTTGCCCAACGGCCGTTTTGGAACATGCCCACTTTACCAGCCAGGAACGGCGGTTCACTGTCTTCGCCGTAAGGCACAGCCACGTTAAACTCATTGTAGATGCGGGACTCGAACTCCAGACCAGCCAGCGATTCGGGTGTGTCCAGAGCGCAGGCGGTGCGGTCTTCGTTGAAGAAACTGCCGCCAGCGGCATTGATCCAGTAGCCATACGGACCCCACCAGGCATTTTGGCCGTAGCCGTAAATGTCGTCGCCCAGGGCATCAATCGCCATCGCCACTTCCAGGAAAGCGTCCCAGTCCCATTCGCCATTGGCCGCCAGTTCACGCGGATCAGGTGCGCCGGATTCGGCCAACAGGTCGAGGTTCAGGTACAGAGCAAAGGCAGACACATCACGGGGCAGACCCCAGAGCGTTTCGCCGGTTTCGCCCGTTTCGGGGTTGAAGGTCAGATGGTACATCGGGCCAGGATAGAAGGCGTCGTCGCTGTAGCCCTCGGTGGCGTCGGCCATGTCGCGCATGTCCATAATCAGACCGCGAGAGGCAAAGTCAGCCACATCGGTTCCGGGAATCCAGAAGACATCGGGAGCGGTGCCAGCCGCCAGTTCGGTGCGGAGTACGTCCTGGTAGCTGGAGCTTTCAGAGCCGCCTGGTTCGTAAACCAGGGTCACGTTTTCCAGTTTGGCGTCAACGCTGTCATTGACGGCTTGATAGACGTCGATTTCGGCCTGGTTGTCGGGGCGGGTGCGCCAGCGCAGGGCAACTTCTTCTCCAGCCGGTTCTTCGGCGGCCGTTTCTGTTTCAGTAGCGGCGGCTGGCGGATTGGTGAAGGCTTTGTTGGCTTCGTCGCAGATGGTGGCGGCGTAGTCGTCGATGGTCATGTCGCCATTGAGAACGGCCGTTACCGCCGGACCCATCACGGCATCATACTCCGGCCAACTGCCAGCCCACAGCGGACCTTCAGTAGCGGGGTTGTTCGCCAGACCATTCAGGTAAGCCTGATTGTTGTCGGGCGGGGTGAAAGTGAGGAAAGCATCCAAGGCTTCCTGGCTGACACGGCTGGGGATATTGGCGCCCAATTCCGCAATCTGGCCTTGTACTTCGGCGGTAGTCAGTTCTTGCACGAGTTGCCAGGCAGCTTCCGGGTCTTGGGCATTGGCATTGACCACATACGCGCCCCAGAAGAGCCAGTTGCTCGGGCCAGCCGGACCATCCGGCAGTTCGACCACATCCCAGTTGAAGTCAGCAGAAGAACGAGCGCCGGGGGTAGCCCAACGGCCGTTTTGGAACATGCCCACTTTGCCAGCCAGGAACGGCGGTTCGCTGTCTTCGCCGTAAGGCACAGCCACGTTAAACTCATTGTAGATGCGGGACTCAAATTCCAGACCAGCCAGCGATTCGGGTGTGTCCAGAGCGCAGGCGGTGCGGTCTTCGTTGAAGAAACTGCCGCCAGCGGCATTGATCCAGTAGCCATACGGACCCCACCAGGCATTTTGGCCGTAGCCGTAAATGTCGTCGCCCAGAGCGTCAATCGCCATCGCTACTTCCAGGAAAGCGTCCCAGTCCCATTCGCCATTGGCCGCCAGTTCACGCGGATCAGGTGCGCCGGATTCAGCCAACAGGTCGAGGTTCAGGTACAGGGCAAAGGCGGACACATCGCGGGGCAGACCCCAGAGCGTTTCGCCGGTTTCGCCCGTTTCGGGATTGAAGGTGAGGTGGTACATCGGCCCAGGATAGAAGGCGTCGTCGCTGTAGCCCTCGGTGGCGTCGGCCATGCCGCGCATGTCCATAATCAGACCACGAGAGGCAAAGTCAGCCACATCGGTTCCGGGAATCCAGAAGACATCGGGAGCGGTGCCAGCCGCCAGTTCGGTGCGGAGTACATCCTGGTAGCTGGAGCTTTCAGAGCCGCCCGGTTCGTAGACCAGGGATACGTTTTCCATTTTGGCGTCAACGCTGTCATTGACTGCCTGATAGACGTCGATTTCGGCCTGATTGTCGGGACGGGTGCGCCAGCGCAGAGTCAATTCGCCTGTTTCGGCGGCGGCTTCTTCAACTGGTGCGGCCTCTTCAACTGGTGCAACTGCTTCAGTCGGTGCAGCTTCTTCAACTGGCGCAGCTTCTGGTGTTGTGGCTGTGCTGCCACCGCAGGCCACTAAAACCAGGCTCAGAAGTAGGAATATACTGATGAATAGCGGGATTTTTTTTGTCATTTTTTGAATCTCCTCCAAATAATGGGTTGGAACTGATAAGGATTTTTTAAGTTGTGCTTAGAAATAGGTTCGTTTGTATTGTCGATCTGTACCTCCTTTTTAAGTAAAGATTTTGCTGGTTTTTGTTGATTTTTGGGGTTAGACCGGGCAGAGGCCAGTGGAGCGCCGGTGCAGCATTTCGGCCGGTAAAACCAGATGTTGGCGTGGAGCCAGCGGGTCTTCTACGGCGCGAACAAGCAGTTTCGCCGCTTCTTGACCGATCATGAGGAAATCTTGTTTGATGGTGGTGAGAGGCGGCGCGGAATAAGCCGCCATCGGTATATCATCAACACCGATGACGGATAACTGGTCTGGGATGGCTATCCCTAAGTCACGGGCGGCTCGCAGGGCACCGACGGCGATGTTGTCGTTTTGGGCGAAGATGGCACTGGGCATATTGCCAGATTGGGCAAAGGCCATCAGCGCGTCATAGCCGGATTTCGCCGACCAGTCTCCTTCTATTGATCCAGGTTGGCTTGTGGTGCGACATTGTGGGCGGCCAGCGCATTTTGAAAGCCGAGACTGCGGTCTTGGGAGCAATCTTCTGCCAGTGGCCCGGTGATCATGCCGATGCGAGTGTGTCCCAGGTTCGAGCAAATGTTCGGTGGCGTCAAAACCAACCTTGACATCGTCCAGGGCGACAGAGTTCATGGCGTGCTCACGCGGTCGGGCACCGGCAAAGACGATAGGGAAGTTTTCGGGTAAATGGGCGTGGCGGTCGTCGGCGAAGGGGTTGATGACCATGATGGCTTCGGCGCGCTGGCTGGAAACGAGTTCGTCAATGAGGGCGGCGAAGGTGTCGCCATCTGGAGCTGAAGCAGAAAGGAGGAAGTAGCCATGTTTGCGCACTTCAATTTCTGCGCCGCTGATCAGGCTGGCGAAGGTGTAGTCGGTGAGGTTGGGAGCGATGCAGGCCATGATGCCGGTGCGGCCGATGGCCATGGAACGGGCGATGGCGCTGGGGCGGTAGCCGAGTTCGGCGATGGCGGTTTCCACTTTGGCGCGGGTTTCAGGCAAAACGCGGTCGCTGTCGTTGATGACGCGGGAAACGGTTTGGTGGGAAACACCTGCTTTGGCCGCAACATCGCGGATGGTGACGTGGGAGTGGTTAGCCATCTTTCTCTTCTCCGAGGCGGTTGTCGCCCTGAGGGGTGGTCGCCTGTGTTACCGGTCACATGACCGGTAACATGATAGTAATATGGTAACGGCCGTTTGTCAAGAGCGAGTTTGGTCGCGGGTGTCCGCAGTTTTTGTTGATAGGAGGAGTTCGCACGCTCACGTGCGAACGGGCACGTGGGCGTGCCCTGCTCTGCATCGACAAAACTTCCGCGCACCCTTTGGTCGCTGCTGGCGGCTGGCTGCGGCCTGAACGAGGGGCGCATGGCTGTTTGTAGGGCGAGGGGGAAACGGGTGGAGAAAAGATGGAGGGAGGAGGTAGGAGGGAGTTAGGAAGCAGGAATAAGTTATGAATAAGATATGAATAGGCTATGAATAGGCCATGTAGCAGTTGTTTAGGGTGGAAGCAGGATAGGGATGAGGTGAAAACGGCCGTTTTGCCTGTATATGGTGGTTGGGGTTTGGGAGAGCGAAAGTTTGGGCGGGGCCATATTTGGAGGGTAAAGGGGATGTTCAGGAGTCGTTTTCAACTGCTGGCTGAGGCAGTGGTACGCATTGGTCGGGAATTGATGGTATAGTTTGGGGGATGGTTTGATGTGGATAACAGTATTTATCAAGTCATTGTGTACCATCCCTTTGGCTCATGGTATTGAAACTCTCACTACACCCACAGTGGGCTTTGGAGCGAAGGTGTAACATACTCGTTTTTTAGCAACCCTTTTAGTCAATCATCACCCAAAGGAGAACCCCCTATGAGTAACCAGCTAGATAAACACCAGCGTTCAAACCTGCCCATTCCCTGATCGGCCGTACACTGGCCTGATCACCTACGACGCCAAAGACCCCGACAGTAAATTCCCGCCCATCGAACCACTTCGTCCCCCGGCCGGCGCACCCAATGTGTTGATCGTTTTGTTGGATGATGCCGGTTTTGCCTCATCCAGTGCCTTCGGCGGGCCGTGCCAGACGCCAAACTTTGAAAAGTTGGCGGCAGGTGGTTTGAAATACAACCGCTTTCACACCACCGCTCTCTGCTCCCCCACGCGGCAAGCGCTGCTCACCGGACGTAATCATCATTCAGTAGGTATGGGAGGCATCACCGAAATTGCCACGTCTGCGCCGGGCTACAATTCCTTGCGCCCCAACACGGCCGCACCGCTGGCCGAAACATTAAAGCTGAATGGCTACAGCACCGCTCAATTCGGCAAATGCCACGAAGTGCCGGTCTGGCAGACCAGCCCCATGGGTCCGTTTGATAACTGGCCTACGGGCGGCGGTGGTTTTGAATATTTCTATGGTTTTCTGGGCGGCGAGACCAACCAATATGCCCCGGCTCTCTATAAAGGCACGACGCCTATCGAACAAGAAAGAACGGCCGCAGAGGGATACCATTTCACCGAAGACATGACCGACCACGCCATTGAGTGGGTACAGCAGCAAAAGGCGTTGATGCCGGATAAGCCGTTTTTCCTCTATTTTGCCCCTGGCGCGACGCACGCGCCGCATCATGTGCCCACGGAATGGTCAGACAAATACAAGGGGCAGTTTGATCAGGGCTGGGACAAACTGCGCGAAGAGATATTTGCCCGCCAAAAAGCGCTCGGTGTGATTCCAGAAAACGCGGAACTAACGGCACGCCACACTGAAATTCCAGCCTGGGATGATGTTGACCCCAATCTAAAGCCTGTCTTCGCCCGCCAGATGGAGGTGTATGCCGGGTTCATGGAACACACCGACCATCACGTGGGACGGCTGATTGATACCTTGCAAGATTTGGAAATTCTGGAGAACACGCTGGTCTTTGTGATGGTGGGAGACAACGGCGCGTCAGCTGAAGGCACGATCAATGGCTCGTTTAACGAGATGCTGATGCTGAATGGGGCGGCAGCGTTAGAAACGGCCGAGTTTATGGCCGCGAACATTGACAAGTTTGGTACACCGGAGGCGTACAACCATTACGCGGTGGGTTGGGCACATGCCATGGATACGCCCTACCAATGGACGAAGCAGGTGGCCTCGCATTGGGGCGGCACGCGCAATGGGACGATTGTGCATTGGCCCAATGGTATCCAGGCCAAAGGTGAAGTGCGGAGCCAGTTCCACCATGTCATTGATGTAGCGACAACGGTATTGGACGCGGCCGGACTGCCCGAACCAGCGTTTGTGCATGGCGTGGCGCAGATGCCGCTGCACGGCGTCTCCATGCTGTATTCGTTCGATGAAACCACCGCAGCCGAACGGCGGGAAACGCAATACTTTGAGATGTTTGTGAACCGGGGCATTTACCACAAAGGTTGGACGGCTGTCACTCGCCATAGTACTCCCTGGGTCGTGGAAGCAATGCCTACTTATGACGAGGATGTGTGGGAATTATATGCCCCAGAGGATTGGACGCAGTCCCATAATATTGCTCAAGACAATCCCCAAAAGCTCCATGAATTACAACGCCTGTTCCTCATTGAGGCCACCAAATACAACGTGCTGCCATTGGATGACCGGCGTGTGGAACGCTTTAATTCCGATATTGCCGGTCGGCCAGTGCTGGTCAAGGGCAACAAGCAGATTCTCTTTGGCGGCATGGGGCGGCTAACCGAGAATACCGTCGTCAACATTAAGAACAAATCACACGCTCTCACCGCCCAAATTGTGGTGCCAAATGGCAATGCCAGCGGTGTTATCCTGGCTCAAGGTGGGGCGTTTGGCGGTTTTTCGCTCTATGTTAAAGATGGCAAGCCTGCGTATTGCTATAATTGGTTCGGTTTGCAACAATTCAAAGTGTATGGAGACACGGCCATTCCGGCTGGTGAACATCAGGTGCGCATGGAGTTTGCCTATGATGGCGGCGGGCTGGCTAAGGGCGGCAACGTGACACTGTACCTCGACGGCCAGAAGGTGGGCGAAGGGCGCGTCAATGCCACCCAGCCGATGGTTTTTTCCGCCGACGAGACGACGGACGTGGGCAGCGACAGTGCCACCCCGGTCAGCAGTGATTACGGGCCGAAAGACAGCAAGTTCAACGGCCGTGTCCGGTGGGTGCAGATTGACCTGGGCGCAGACGCCGAAGACGCCGATCATCTGATCACGCCAGAGGAACGCTTGCGGGTGGCGATGGCCCGGCAGTAACCAGCGGCGCATCGGCACAGCTCTGTAAATGACAGACCCCTTTGCCAGGAAAGCGGTAAGGGGGTTTTTGATCAGTGTGGAGCGAAACGGCCGTTTCGCTCCACATAAACAGCACTCTTTCGCCACGAAAAAGATTGGCCCCTGTAATTTGTAATTCCTCGTTTATCATTGGGCTAAAACGGCCGTTATCAGGAAAAAGGTAAAAATCAAATGACCCATCAAGAACAGTTCGAAACCCTCGACCCAGCCAACTGGGATGAGATGCGGGTATTGGCCCACCGCATGGTAGACGATGCCATCACCTACCTGCAAACAGTGGGCGAACGCCCCGTATGGCAGCCCGTGCCACAAGAAATTGCCGCCCGCTTTGAGGCACCCGCACCATCTGAACCAGCCGGAGCGGAGGCAGTCTATGAGGAATTTCTGGAAAACGTCTTTCCTTATCCCATGGGCAATATTCATCCGCGCTTCTGGGCCTGGTATATGGGAAACGGCACCATTTACGGTGCCCTGGCCGATTTCATGGCGGCCGTCATGAACCCGAATTTAGGGGGTGGCAGCCATGTGGCAAACCTGGTTGAAGCGCAGGTCATCAACTGGATTAAGACCATGATCGGCTTTCCAGTAGAGGCCAGCGGCTTGCTGGTGAGCGGCGGCTCTATGGCTAATTTTGTCGGTTTAGCTGTTGCCCGGAATAACAAAGCCGGGTTCAACGTGCGCGAAGCTGGTATTCAGGCGGCTTCCCAACCTTTGACGGTATATGCTTCCGTAGAAGTCCACAGTTCAAACCAAAAAGCGGTTGAACTGCTGGGGCTAGGCAGCCATCAACTGCGAAAAATACCCGTGAACCCTGATTTCACCATTAACCTGACCGCCCTAAACGCCGCTATCCAGTCTGACCGTGAAGCGGGTTGCCAGCCCGTCTGCGTGATTGGCAATGCGGGCACAATCAACACCGGAGCCATTGACGATTTGGCGGCGTTGGCCGATTTATGCCAGCGTGAGAACCTGTGGTTTCATGTGGATGGGGCCATCGGAGCCGTGGCGGTACTCGCCGAGACTATCAAGCCCCAACTTTCCGGCATTGAACGAGCTGATTCGGTGGCTCTCGACCTGCACAAATGGATGCACATTCCCTTTGAGGCTGGCTGTGTTCTGGTGAGAAACGATGAGATTCATCGCCAGACGTTTTCCCTGACGCCAGAATATTTGGCGCACGAATCGCGCGGGTTGTCTGCCGGAAACACCTGGTTTAGCGACTATGGTCTGCAATTGTCGCGCCAGTTTCGGGCGCTCAAGGTATGGATGTCGATCAAAGAACATGGGCTTGACCGCTTTGGGCGTATGATTGCCCGCAACGTGGCGCAGGCTCATTACTTCGGCCAGTTGGTTGAAAACGATCCGCAGTTGGAGCTTTTAGCGCCCATCGGTTTGGATATTGTTTGTTTTCGTTTTAATCCGGGCGGACAGGATGACAACTATCTCAATGCCCTGAACAAGGAGATTATGATCCAATTACAGGAACGCGGGATTGCCGCGCCATCTTATACGACGCTAAACGGCCGTTATTGTTTACGGATCGCCATCGCCAATCATCGCAGCCAACAGGCAGATTTCGATCTGCTGGCTGAAGCAGTGGTGTGGATCGGCCAGGAGTTGATGGTATAGTTAAATGGACGATTTGTGGGGGATAACGGCCGTTATCCAACAACCATGAGAATAAAGGAGAAAACACGATGACCCAACAAGCAGAACTACCCCCGCCAGATGCCGAATCCGACAAGAATGAACTCAAAAGTACCGGTTACGAGCTGTTTATCCTACTGCTCTCGCTGGTTTCGGTTTTCAACCTCGTCGTCATCTGGATCAGCTACGTCTATCCCCTTTCTGAGCTGACGATGGGGGTGATCCAGATTGTTAATGCCATATTGACGCTGTTTTTTATCTTCGACTTCATCTATCGCATCCTGACCGCCACTTCTAAATCAAACTACTTTTTCAGGAATTGGGGCTGGACCGACTTATTGGCCTGTATCCCCCAACTGCGCATCTTCCGCCTCTTCCGTGTCTTCCGCGCTGTGCGGCTGCTGCGGATTTTTGGCGTGAAGAACATGATCAATGAAATTGTGAATAACCGGGCGGGTATTGCCCTGTTCATCACCGTATTCAGCATCATTGTCATTGCGGAGTTTGTAGGTATCATGATGTTGAAAGTGGAGTCCCAAAGCCCGAATGCCAACATCACCACCTCCGGCGATGCCGTGTGGTGGACGCTTGTGACCATGACAACGGTGGGGTATGGTGACAAATTTCCGGTCACACCGCCTGGGCGCACCATGGCCGTTTTTGTCATGCTGTCTGGTGTGGCCCTCATCGGCGTATTAGCCAGCTTCCTATCAAACTTTTTCCTCGCTCCCCCCAAGAAAGACAAGACCGAGTATGCCGCCACTGACCCCAAAGCGAAGTTGGCCGAACTAAAAACCTGGCTAGAACAGCAGCAGGCGGCTCAGGCCGAACTGGTAGAAAAAATTGCGGAGTTGGAGAAGATGCTGTGAAGCCAAGATCAACGGAGGGTAGTGGCAACCGCGCTCGGCTCGTCGGAAGTTCGGCTGCGCGTGGCGATGGCGCGGCAGCAGCCAGCGGCGCACCGGTGTTGTTCCTGTAAATGACGCTCCCTTTTGCCAGGAAATTGGCAAGGGGGGGGTGATCGGTGGGGTGGAAATACCCTCGCCCTTCCCCAAAGGGTGAGGGGAATTTGTATAAAACGGCCGTTTCTTAAACGGCCGTTTTGGGTATCATATCACTCGGAATGACAGGGCAAAGTTTCAACTGAAATGAAACACATCCGAATCTAACATGATACAGGCAGTGGCTATTTACCAAAAAGGAGCGAGAAATGACAGACAGCAAGGCAGACTTAAGACTCAAGAAACTCAAAAGTCCGCGGGCGGCGGCCGCAGCGGGCATCCTCTTTGCCGTGCTCTATGGCATCAGCCTGGCACTCGTCCGGCTCTCCATCCCCGCTAATCCACTGTACGACAGTGCCGACTGGCTGAGAACCAGTGCCCGTGCCATTACGCTGGCGCTGAACATTGTGCCTTTCGCGGGGATCGCTTTTCTGTGGTTCATCGGCGTCATTCGTGACCACATGGGTGAACAGGAAGACCGTTTATTTGCCACTGTTTTCCTGGGCAGCAGCTTGCTGTTTCTGGCTTTAACCTTTATCGGGGCCGCCTTAGCGGGCGGGCTGGTGAGTAGTTATGACGTGCAAGCGAAAGAGACCGTAGAGAGCGGTGTGTATAGCTACGGCCGTTCTGTGATGTATCTCATTATCAATGTCTATGCCATCCGCATGGCAGGTGTGTGCATGATCTCTCTGGGCACCATCTGGCTGCGCACGGGCCTGATGCATCGCGGCTGGACAATCGTGACCTATCTGTTGGCGCTGATTTTGCTGTTGAGTATCGAGTGGTCGCTGTGGGTGACGTTTATTTTCCCCGGCTGGGTGCTGGCGGTTAGCATTTCCTTTTTGATCCGGAATTACCGCCAGCCTCAGGAAGTGGTTGAAGTGTAATATTTCTTTGGCTCATCTGCGCACTTGCCCGGTATACCCGGGCATAGATGGATTCCCGCTAAAAACGTGCGAGAATGACAACTTTGTTAGCGATGGGGGTGAACGATTACTGGAGAACGGCCGTTTGGCTGGCGGGTTGGTGACTGGCAAGCGGGGTGTTGCTCGGTCAGGAGATCGGCCACAGCAGTCAGTAGAAGACCACGCTAAAACAGTCAAGAGACAAACCTTGTAAACACAGAGCAGATTTTGCCAACAGTTGAAGATGGGCTCGCTTTGTCAGACATGACTGCGGCTTTGCCAACCAATGCTTCTGGAATGGTAATTGAGGCGACGGAAACGCCATCAGCAGATATTACTACCACACGCACAAGGGCCGAAATAATAGCTCAGGATATTGCCCAATCCGGTGGACAGTTTACAGATTCATCCGGCAATTGCCGTGAAATTCTGGAGAGTGAATCCTGGTGCGGAGTAATCAAAACGGGGGTTCAGATTACTCGCCCAGAATGGGAAGCATTATTCCCCCAAGCCGAATTTTATCTAGTAAAGCGCGATTTGTACGGGGGCGAGGGGAGTTTTGTACAGCAGCGCAATCTTGCTTGTTGTGGAGCAGGACGGGCAGCGATAAGCTATTTCCGATAAGATGTTAGCAGTGCTAAAGACACAGCGAACAGGGATGGGAAACGGCTGTTTACTTTGCCTGTCTAAGGCAGCAGCCAGTCCAGTACGTTTTGAATTTGCGCGTCCCAGTAGCCCCAGGTGTGGTCGCCGGGGCCTTCGGTGTAGGTGTAGTCGAAGGACAGTGTTTGCATGAAATCGCGGAATTCGACGTTGATTTCATAAAGCGGGTCTTCGGTGCCGCACCATTGAAACAGCTTCGGTTTAGGCTGATCTGACTGTGCCACTTGAGCGGCTAGATGGTACAGATCGTTGTCACTGCCAGAAATGGCATCTAGATCACCGAAAACGGTGCGCATTTCATTTTCCCAAACAACTTCTCTTCCTTTTGCCAAAGTTGCCGCATCTAATGCCCCGGAGAGGCTGGCGGCGGCGGCAAAGCGATCAGGGTGACTCAAGGCCATTTTGAAGGCACCATAGCCACCCATCGACAGCCCCGCGACAAAGTTTTCTTCGCGTTTTGCGGATAGGGGGAACATATCGCGGGCGCGGGCGGGCACTTCTTCACTGACGTGGGTCCAATAACGATGTCCATTGCTCATATCGGTGTAGAAACTGCGGTGGACGGCGGGCATGACGACGGCGATGCCTTTGGCTTCGGCGTAGCGTTCGATGGCGGTGCGCCGCTGCCAGATGGTGTGGTCGTCTGAGAGTCCGTGGAGCAGATAGAGGGTGGGGAATTTGTGGTTGGGAGAGGAGGTGATGGTGGATAACGGCCGTTCTGGCAATCAATCACCACCATGCTGCAACAGAGATTTAAAACTTCCGAGAAAAAATCACAATGTATGAGTGCCATGATTTATCTTCTGCTTATGGTATTTGACAGGTTCGATTCTGCATACAGCTTGCTGCTTAAGCAACCGTTTTCCGATTTCAAGAGCTTCTTGTACCTCAGATCGAGGTAAGCTGGTTTCATCTTGCCATAGCTCTGACGAATGTTCCTGCTATTAATCTTCCGCTAATGGATTTCATCAATTGTTCATCGCATTGGCTGGGGTAGAAAGTAAATAGCGTGTTTCTTGCCAGGCAGTTGATATTCATCTAAAGATAACATGACAACGCTATCATCCTGTGTCTGTGGTGATGATAGTTGGTTCTACGTCATTGATAATACATGGTCAATGATGTTCCGTAAATCGGATTCTGCCTGACTAACTGTGATTACATTCATATTTACCTCCTGGAAACTTGATTATTACATCAGTTCAAGTTAACCGTTTTGTTTGTAATGTACCTCCGACAAATCGCGCAGGCGGGCGGCGGCTTGTTCGGCGGTGAGGTCGCGCTGGGCTTCGCCGAGCATTTCGAAGCCGACCATGAATTTTTTGACGCTGGCGGAGCGCAGGAGGGGCGGGTAGAAGTGGGCGTGGAGCTGCCAGTAACTCTGAGATTGGAGATTGGAGATGCTGGAGGTATTGAAGGGTGCGCCGTGCCAGCCCATGGAGTAGGGGAAGGAGGTCTCGAAGAGGTTGTCGTATTTGGTGAGCAGATTTTTCATGATGTGGGCCAGCGCATCGCGTTCGACGCTGTCTAAGTCGGGCAGGCGCAGGACGTGGCGGCGGGGCATGAGCAGGATTTCATAGGGCCAGACTGCCCAGTAGGGCACGACGGCCAGCCAGTGATCGTTTTCGGCGATGATGCGTTCTTGTTGGGTTTGTTCCAGGTGGAGATAATCGAGCAGTAACGGCCGTTTTTCCTTCTCATAATACGCTTTTTGCTGGGCATCTTCTTTGGCTGGTTCGTTGGGCAGGGTGTTGAGCGCCCAAATTTGGCCGTGGGGATGCGGGTTGGAACAGCCCATGACCGCGCCTTTGTTCTCGAAGACCTGTACCCATTGGTAGGTCTGGCCTAAATCGGTGACTTTGTTCAGCCCAGGTATCTACCACGCGGCGAATGGCAGACGGTTCCATTTCTGGCAGGGTGAGGTTGTGCTGTGGCGCAAAACACATGACGCGGCAGGTGCCGCTGACATCTTCGGTGCGCAGTAAGGGATGGCTGGGTTCGCCTGCTGGCGGGGTGTCGGGCAGGAGGGCGGCGAAGTCGTTGGTGAAGACAAAGGTGCCGGTGTAGTCTGGGTTTTGCAGGCCGCCAGCCCGTTCGTTGCCCGGGCAGAGGTAGCAGGCGGGGTCGTGGGCGGGTCGGTTATCGGGCGGGGTTTTCTCGACCTGGCCTTGCCACGGCCGTTTTGTGCGGTGGGGGGAAACGAGAACGTATTCGCCGGTGAGGGGATTGTAGCGGCGGTGGGGGTGGTCGGTGGGGTTGAAGGTCATGGGACAGCTCCTGTTTTTTACGGAATTGTCAATTGTTAATTGTTAATTGTCAATTGACACGTAAATATGCCAGTACCTTTTCTTGAATGGCGTCGCGCACCTGGCGGAAAACGGCCGTTTTTTCTTCATCGGTGCCGGTGGCTTTGGCGGGGTCGGGGAAGCTGATGTGTTTGACTTTGCCTTGTCCGAGCCAGAGGGGGCAGTTTTCGGCGGCGTCATCGCAGACGGTGACGACCAGATCGAGGGGCGTGCTGCGGAATTCGTCGGCCGTTTTGGAGGTGTGGCCGCTGATGTCGATGCCCAGTTCAGCCAGCACCGCGATTGCCAGCGGATGCACGTAGCCAGAGGGCTGGGTGCCAGCAGAGACGGCTTCCCAGGTGTCGGCTAAATAATAATTGGTGAGACCTTCTGCCATGTGACTGCGGCAGGAGTTGCCTGTGCAGAGGAATAAGACGCGCTTTTTCATCGTAATCTCCTTCATGGTGGTGCCTAAAAATGCTGACCGCTAAAGAAAAAAGAACCCCAGCGCCAAAACCACATACACCGTCAACAGCATCGCGCCTTCCAGCCAGATACTTTCGCCATCTAACGACACAAAAGCCGCAATAAACGAGGCTGCGGCCATGGCTGCCAATTCAAATTGGTTAAACTCCAATTTCATCGGGTTGCCCATCATTAAACTCAGAAAAACGAGCAGCGGCGCTACAAATAGCGCAATTTGCAAGCTGGAGCCTATGGCAATACTCAGACTCAAATCCATTTTGTCTTTAATAGCCACCTGAACGGCCACCAAATGTTCGGCGGCATTGCCAATGATCGGGATGAGAATAATGCCGATGAAAAACTCGCTCAAGTGAAGCGTTTCCGTCACATATTCCACGGCTCCTACGAGAATTTCGCTCAGAAAAACAATCAACAATACGGCAATCGTCAAAATGATCAGAGCGTGGCGGGTACTCCAGAGAGACGTGCTGTGCGCTTCTCGCAGTACCGGGTCATCATGTCCAGACTGCGACGTGAAAGAGTACAAAATCACCAAGCCATACATCACCAACATGGCAATGGATGCGCCAATACTCAAGCCTTCAGCGGCGGCAAAATTCGGTTCAATTGTCCAGTTAAACAGGGAAGGGATACCCAACACAATGACCGATAAGATGAGCAGCGTGGCGTCAATGCCCGCGTTGGCGCGACTAAAAGTTTGCTTGCCGTTTTTGATGCCACCGACCAGCAAGGATAGCCCCAAAACGAGCAGCAAGTTTCCTAAAATCGAACCGGTGATGGAGGCCAGAACCAGGCTGACTAACCCGGCACGCAGCGCCACCAATGAGATGATCAGTTCGGCCGCATTGCCCAGGGTGGCGTTTAACAGCCCGCCTATCCGCTGCCCCACTTTTTCAGCGAGGGATTCGGTGGACTGCCCAATCATGCCTGCCAGCGGCACCACGCCGACAGCGGCCACTATAAAAATCAAAACAGGATTGGCGTGGGTGAGTTCGAGAATAATGGCGAGAGGGATACACACGGCCAGGATGAGCATGATGGTGCCTAAACCGAGATTGCTTTTTACGGATGCCAATGCGTTCATAGATGTTTTTTCCTTTTCTGTAAACTAGCTTGCAGATGACTGTATGATTTTTTGACTGGTGACTAAGATTTTGGGCATGGTTCAAAAAGCTTAACAATGTCCTTTACAATTTGTAGCTGCGGCTACACTAATCATAGAACCCCAAACTTGGTTTGTCTCAACTGCCAGAGGGAAACGGCCGTTATCCCCAAACAGCCCGCCGTATACAAAATCAGTCCCCAGCCCACACCGACTGACACCCCAAACACATTGCTCACATACGGCTGCACCTGCGAGACGTAATACCACAATGGCAGTACTGCCCCGATAACGCCCAAAATTGCCAGCAGTACCCAGGGCAGCCACGCCCATTTTGCTCACCAGTTTCTTGCCAAACAGGGATACCAAAATAATGGTCAAACCAACCAGTCCACTCAACGCTACGCGCAGCAAATACTGACTACGATAATCGCCCATTAAATCTTCATACGCGGGAAAAGCGAGCAAGCTGACGAGCAGGGCCAGTCCGCGCATGAGCCATGTTTGCCAACGGCCGTTTTCCCAGCCCATCGTCAACACCGCCAGCATCAGTCCCAGGATAATTGGCGGCAAATAAAACAGGTCGCGGATGGCGCCCACGCCTAAAAACTTAATCCACTCGCCCAGCTCTACGCCTAAAAACCGGAGACCAGCCGCCGGGCCTGGCAGCCACACTGAGAGATAACCGATGAAAACGGCCGTTAAGCCAGCAATCAGCAGACGTTCTTGATTTTGTGTTCTCAACATGCTTACCTCAAAATTCAATACAAAGACACAAAGGAACAAAGGGACAAAGCAAACAAGCAAACCTTTGTTTCTTCTAGTCTTTGTCCCCTTGTATTAAAAAAAATTAGGTGCCAAAATGCTCCGCAAACTGGGACTTCATCTGTTCATCTTCGGCCGCTTGCTCGTCAAAGAACTGCTTCAGACTGGGACTTTGCCGTTGGCGCAGCGCCATCATCGCCACCGTTTCAATGTCGCCTGGCTCGACAATGGTGCGGGCATCAGCCGCCGCATGAGCACGCGCCGCCTCGAAGAGCGTGATTTCTGCCCGACTGGAATCAATCTTGATACTTGATACTAAACTCAAGCCTAATTGACGCGCTTCCGCTCCAATTTCCACCTGCGGCAGCAAATATATCGCCGCCTGGATTTCTTGCGCTAAAGTCAATGTGCTTTCGGCATAGGCCGTCGCCAAGCCTTCGGGGTCTCGCTTGTAGGCCATGGCGGCTTCATACGCTTGAAAACGTTGCTCGCTGTCGTCCAGCCCGCGCACAATGGCTCGCAGGCCAAAGCGATCCATCAACTGGGGACGGAGCCGCCCTTCTTCCGGGTTCATGGAGCCGATGAGCAAGAAACGCGCCCGATAGCGCAGTTTCATCGGGCCACGGCGCACCGTATAATGCCCTTGCGCCGCCGCATCTAAAATGGCGTCGGTTATCTCGTCCGCCAGCAGATTCACTTCGTCGATATATAAAATATGGCCGTCTGCATGGCCTAAAATGCCTCGTTCCAGCCGCACCCGTTGCTGCTCTAGCGCCACCCGTTCGTTGATGCCGCCGACCACATCTTCTAAACGCGCATTCAGGGGCATTTCCATGATGCGCACTCTGTCTATGACGGACAGCGCTTCGCCGTAGCCCACTTTTTTGGCGCAATCTTCACAGATGTCGTCCATGCCACTTATTGCCAACATTTCTTCGGTGCAGCCATTGACGCATAAACTGCGCTCGACTTGGGGCAGCAGATCGGTGAGGGAGCGAACGGCCGTTGTCTTTGCTGTGCCACGCGGTCCAATTAGTAATACCCCACCCACACGCGGGTTGATGATGGACAGGATGAGCGCCAGTTTCATTTCATGCTGCCCCACAATCGCTAAAAAGGGGAACGGCTCGACTTCGGCCAAGCCATAATCTTCTTCTGGCATGGCCGCAAGGCGATGGGCTGGTGAGTGCAGCAAAATATCGAGTAGTTGGGATCGTCTTTTGGTCATCAAATATCTTTATGGCTGCGCTGCAAACGTTTTGTACGACGTTCTTCCGCTTCACGACAGCGCCTAATCTCATCTTCTGTTTCACAAATTAAGGGGGGCACGGGGGTCGGACGGCCGTTATCATCTAGCGCCACATACACAAAAAAGGCAGTATTCGTATGCGTCACCTTACCAGTCAGCAAATTTTCAGCAGACACAATAACGCGCGTTTCGATGGAGGTATTTCCCGTCCAGGTCACTTCTGCGGTGACGGTTACCAAGTTGCCAATATTAACGGGTGACAAAAATGACATGGAGTCCACGGTGACGGTGACAGCGGGACGGCGTGCGTGTTTTATCGCCGCCATGCCACCTGCTTCGTCACACAGTTTCATGATGATACCGCCATGCACGTTGCCCAAGACATTGGCTTCGGTCGGCCCCATTGCCTGTGTAAGCACGACTCGTGATTCTGCTACTCGTTTTCCTTGCATATATTTATTGCATATCAGACCGCGTTTCAGAGATAAACATCAAACGGTCTGGGTATTCCTCGAACATATCGACGTAGTGATGGGGCAAAGCCCGCAGCAGGGGCGCCAGGGGCATGTTGGCTGGCATATCGGGTCGTTCGGGTCGAGTGGGTACTTTTAAGCGCGGTTTCTCTGGTGGCATTCGCTTTCTGAGCAATCGCCGGTCATCGCTTAAAAAGCCCATATACAAACCTGACGTATCGTAAATATCCCGTCCTTTGGCAAAACCAACCCATTCGCCATCAGAGTTGAATAAATTTCCATTGTCATAGACGGCAACCCATTCTCCGTCACTTCTGTAAATCGGTTGCATGTTATTTTCTCCTATTTTCCTCTTTGTTCCTCGTTACCATTACGATGATTGCATTATAGTTAGCCCACTCTGGCTAGGCAAGCTCAAGAAACACTTGTCGAAGTTCGGACTTCGACAGGCTCAGTCCTGGTTGGTTACCCTGTGAGTTGGAGGGCTAGTTTGTGGGGGTCTGTGACGGGTTGTTGGCAGACGAAGCGGCGGCAGACGTAGGCGGTGACGTTGCCTTCGATTTGGGGACGACCGAACAGCAGTGGCACGACATCTCCGTTTGTGCCAACGGCCGTTACCAAGTTAGGCCGGTAGCGGTTGTTTGCCACATCAAGCATCGCCATTGTGCCAGATTTGCCGAATTTGCCGGTGATAGCCAGTTCTTGCGGTTCGCCCATGATGAAATCGGCGGCGCAGAGCCAGTGGGCAAATCCGTTGGGGAAATGGGACATACGGCTGACCATGCCGCGCACGGCTTCTTCGGCAACATCCCAGTAACGGCCGTTTCCCGTGTACAAACTCAACTTAAGCAAAACTTGCGCCGCCATGGCGTTGCCGCTGGGCGTGGCATTGTCCTGCATGTCTTTGGGGCGCTGGATGAGCATTTCGTGGTCGTCAGAGGTATCAAAGAAGCCGATGCCGTTGGGGTCTTTGAAATGGTCGAGCATGGTGTCGCCCAGTTCTTGTGCCCAGGCGAACCATTTTTCGTTGAAAGTGGTCTGGTAGAGGGCGAGCAGGCCATCAGCAAGGTAGGCGTAATCTTCGAGGTAGGCGTTGTATTTGGCTGTGGCTCCCGCTTTCCAGGTGCGCTGTAAACGACCTGTTCCAAGGCGCATGTTTTGGTATAAAAATTCGGCGTTTTGTTGGGCGGCTTGGATGTAGTCGGGGCGGGGCAGGATGCGGGCGGCTTCGGCGAAGGCGGCGAGCGCCAGGCCGTTCCACGCGGTCAGCACCTTGTCGTCCAGGCCCGGCCAGACACGCTGGGCGCGCACGGCGTAGAGCTTTTGCTGCGAGGCGGCCAGTCGCGCCTTCAACTCATCTACTCCCATGTTGAGCAGTTTGGCCACTTCTTCTGGCGCTCGCGGCACGTTGAGGATGCTCTTGCCTTCCCAGTTGCCGCGCTCCGTCACGTCATAATAAAGCATGAACGGCTCGGCATCTTCGCCCAAAATCTCGCGGATTTCTGCTGGCTGCCAGACGTAGAATTTGCCTTCTTCGCCTTCGCTGTCGGCGTCGTAGCTGGAGTAGAAGCCGCCGTCTTCGTGGCGCATTTCGCGCAAAATGAAAGTCGAGGGTTTCGACGGCGATGCGTCGGTAAAAGAAGTCGCCCGTGATTTGGTAAGCGTGCAGATAAACGCGGGCGAGCAAGGCGTTGTCGTAGAGCATTTTCTCGAAGTGGGGCACGAGCCAGTTGCTGTCGGTGGCATAACGGGCGAAGCCGCCGCCTAGTTGATCGTACATGCCGCCTTGGGCCATCATTTTGAGGGTGTGGGCTGCCATGTGTCCGGCATCGGCGTCGTCTAGTCGAGCGGCGATGCGCAGTAGAAATTCCAGGGTCATGGAGGGTGGGAATTTGGGGGCGCTGCCAAAGCCGCCTCGGTCTTCGTCGAAGGTGCGGGTGAGGCCAGCGATGGCGTTCTCGAACAAGGCTTCGTCGAGTATGTCTTCCTGGTCGCCCTGGGTGATGACGCGGGTGAGTCCTTCGGTGAGTTGGGTGGCGTTTTCGTCGATGTCGGCGCGTTGTTCGTGCCAGGCGCGGTTGATGCTGGGCGAGCAATTGGGGGAAGCTGGGCATGTTGTAGCGGGGCGTGGGCGGGAAGTAGGTGCCGCCGAAAAACGGCCGTCCATCGGGCGTGAGGAAGACGGTCATGGGCCAGCCGCCATGCCCGGTCATGGCGACGACGGCGTTCATGTAGATGCTGTCGAGGTCGGGGCGTTCTTCGCGGTCTACTTTGATGTTGATGAAATGGGTGTTCATGGTAACGGCCGTTTCTTCATCTTCAAAGGATTCGTGGGCCATCACATGGCACCAGTGGCAGGCGGCGTAGCCGATACTGAGCAGGATGGGTTTGTCTTGTGCTTGGGCTAATTGGAGGGCTTCGTCGCCCCAGGGATACCAATCGACGGGGTTGTCGGCGTGTTGGCGTAGGTAGGGGCTTGTTTCGTTTATGAGACGGTTGGGCATGGGAGTCTCCTGAATTGTGAATTGTGAATAATTAATTGTGAATTGTGAATGATGGTCTGTTGTGGATAATAGTAACGGAAATTATGGAAATGCGAAACGAATCTAAGTTAGCTCAAATGTTTGTGGTGGGGTTGCTGTTGGGGGCGGCACTGCTTTATTTTCCGCCGTACAAATGGGCGTGGGTGGGTGACGACTATGTGCAGTTTGATTATGTGCTGGCGTTTTTGAAACGGCCGTTATCCGCCATCCAACTCTTCAACCCCTATTTTCTCCCCTGGTATTACCGTCCCTTGCAAAATTTATGGTTTTTGGGCAATCGGCTGGTGTTTGGCCTGAATCCGGTTCCGTTTTACTGGCAAATGGTGCTGTGGCACTCATTGGCGACGGCGTTGGTGTATCGGGTACTGCGCCAGTTTGAAATCACCCCGTTGGCGGCGGTGTTGGCGACGGCGCTGTTTGCCATTCATGGGCATTACGTGGATGTGGTGGGCTGGAACAGCAGTGTAGCCATTGTGATGGCGGCGGTTTTTTCGTTGGCGTCGTTGAGTGCGTACAAAAGCTTTTATGAGCGCGCCTAAAAGCCCCCCCATCATATCTCCACTCCGAAAGGTGACAGGCTAGTACCCCTCGCTCCGGGATGGATTAGGCAGGGAAGACGAAAGCAAAAAAAACAGATATTTGGGGTTGAGTTTTCTGTTTTTTGTGCTGGCGTTGGTAGCGCATGAAGAAGCGATTTTGCTGCCGCTGTTTTTGGTGATGCTGACGTTCGTCGAAGGCAGAAGGCAGAAGGCAGAAGGCAGAAAAAACCGTCTCCAAGCGCCCACAAGTTTTGACGTTGGGGGGGATGCTGACGTTAACGGGAACCCTCATTTTCATCCAGTTCAACCGCCCCAATCTCACCATCGACATTAGCGAGACGCCATCAACACAGTGGCTGGAGCTGGTTTCGCCCATGCAAATTGGGCAGTTTGTCAAAGATATTTCGCTGCGCTATACGTTGACAGCAAATTGGGGCATGGCGCAAAGTGCGGCACCACTGCTATTGGCGATTATGGTGCTGTTGTTGCTGGGTGCGTGGTTTTTAATGGGCAATTGGACAGTTCGCCTGGGGCTGATTTGGGTGGCGCTGCATTTGGGGTTGATTTATGCGACGTTGTGGCAGTCGAAGCCACAGTTGTTGGCGGGACGGCATTTTTATCAGGCGTCGTTTGGGCTGGTGCTGGCGATTGGGGCAAGTATTGACCAGCTGCGGGAACTAGACGTGCCTGAATTCGTGTGGGACGATGGCGGGTTTCGGCGGTGATGGCGCTGGTTGTGGGGGTGATAACGGCCGTTCTCATCAGCCACATCTTCATCATCCGTAACCACCCAGCAGAAATGGCTCGAACGCGCCGAAATCGACTACTCTGTGCGTGAACAAATGCAAAGCGCTTTTGCCTGAACTCGAACGAAGACACCCGCGTGTTTGCCAATCGGTTCCCCATCACGCCTGCGTTCTTCCGGTCTGTAACAGAAATCTGGTATGAACAAGACGAACCCATTCCTGAACCCACAGGCAGTTTTACTAAGCTGCAAACATATGGTCGGGCCACTGCCGATTTTTACGTCTTCGATTATGAGGATGGCACGCTCTACAACTTGATGCCAGAACTGCAAGCCGCTGACGAAACCCTGTTCATCTGGAGCCAGGAATCTCGGCTGGATGTGGTGAACGAAGGTGGCGAAACGCTGGAATTTGAAACCAGTAAAGGGCAGTATGACTTTGCTGTCATGGGTGCTGACGAGAACCGTCGCTTTGCGATAGAAGTAGCTCCCATCGAAGTTGTAGCGGGCTGGCTGTCGCTGGCTTACGTGATTCCAGAGGTGCCGGCAGACAGCACTTTGCATCTCTCCATGCGCACAGATGCCGCCTCCGGTGCGCCCGTGCGCGTGCGTTTAGACCCCGTCCCTGGCGAACCCATCACCCTTTTTGACGAGAGAGCGACGAGTGAGTGGCTTGAATTTACCGAGCCGATGGATAAATTTACGGGGCAGACGGTGGTGGTGAGATTGGAAACGGCCGTTTCGCCCGGCGGCACTGTTTATTGGGGTAATCCGAGATTTGTGATGGGGGAATGATAACGGCCCTATAAGCCTCACTGATATTGGCGATAAACACCTGTTGTAAGGACATTCTTTAGCCCCATCCTGTATTTATGTTTTTACGCATTTTCGCAAAACAGAATTGAGTCCAGAAAATAGCTATTAAGGAGAATCTAGTGGAAGATCAGAACGTAATAATAATTGGGAGTGGTCCATCTGGCGCGATGGCTGCCTGGCAGCTCATCCAAAACAATATCCCTGTCACCATGCTTGAATCCGGGACAACCGTTCCCAAAGGTTTTTTACTGCGACTTAACAGTAAAAACATCTACAGATGGAAATCTGGAGACGGCTTCGAAAACAATGCTCACTATGAAGCAACGGGAGACCCCAATACGCAATGGTTTGTGAACTATTCACCCGGTGGTTTGTCCAATGATTGGACGGGTGCTGTGCCTCGTTTTTCACCTGAAGATTTTCATGAGGGTGAACGACTGCACGAGAAATACCGCTGGCCGCTAACATACGAAGAACTTGCTCCCTATTATGATAAAGCAGAACGATTATTAGATGTAACAGCCGCGAAACGCGCACCTGATGGGGTATCCAATTTACCGGCTGGTTATGCCGATTTTCATCATCAGATTCCCAAAGATTGGCAAGATATTGCTCAAATTGCCAGACAAAATGGACAGGGTCTTACCACCATCCCCATTGCAGATGGGTCGCCGTGGATGTTGACTAAAAGAAGCACAGCTTTCAATAGTTACAGCAAGATTATCAAACCGCTGCTTAAATCCCCACTGTTTACATTCATCACCGGCGCACATGTTCTCAAATTAAATTGGTCTTCCACAACCAAGAAAGTTGACTCGCTGCTTTACACCCGCCGAGATGATAACAGCCAGCACACAATCAATACCAGCGCTGTCATCGTAACGTGCGGGCCACTTAATTCAACAAAATTGCTCTTTAACTCGGCCTGTCCTGATTTTCCACAAGGATTGGGGAATAATCAGGGTGTACTCGGCAAATATTTACATGATCATCCCCGTGAATGGTGGTCGGTTAACTTGGATAGACCGCTTACCCTCTTATCGCCAAGCGCCTACCTGACACGCAAACCATATGCTGAATCCCAACCCCTTCTCGCAAATTCGTGGACGATTGGCTTAGTATCAACAAAAGATAAACTATTAAGTTTATTTCACGGCAAAGGGAATACAGTTGGGTGTGCAGGTTTTTGGCACAATGGTTCCCGACGTACATCATTTCGTTGCCCTCAATACCAGTCAAAAAGATGAATGGGGACAACCTGGCCTTGATATCTGCATCAAGTATGACAACCAGACAATTGATAATATGGTCACTGCACGGGAACTTTTTCTCTCGTTACTAAATGAAGCGGGTTATCCGTGTACGCTCAATGAAGTAGTTCCGCAATTGGTGCCTGGCACTTCAGTTCATTATGGCGGCACTGTGCGTATGCACGCTTCACCCCAATACGGAATGCTGGATTCGTGGAACCGGCTGCATGAGGTGCAAAACGTCATTGTCAGCGATGCCAGCAGTTTTACCACTGGTGCAGAGAAAAACCCGACGCTTACTGCTATGGCATTGTCTGCCAGAGCCGCTGATAAATTGACGGAAACGTTAAAAGGCAGATAGGGTGTTAAGATTTAACATATAGTAGATACCTTCAGAGTGCAATAGGAAGGGAAACGGCCGTTTCCCTTCCTTACCTCTTAATCAATCCAGCCTGCAACGACGCCACAAACGCCCCCGCTGCTTCCGGTTTCACCTCAGCTTTATCCACCACGTTCACCAGCGCACTGCCCACAATCACCCCATCCGCCAATGCCCCGACTTTTGCCGCTTGCTCCGGGGTGCCAATGCCAAACCCCACTGCCAACGGCACATGCGCTTGTTCACGTACCCGCGCCACAAACGCGCCCAAGTCAGATTGCACTTGCGTGCGTGCGCCTGTCACGCCTGCCACACTCACCAGATAGATGAAGCCTTGTGCTCGGGGCGCTATGTTGGCAATACGTTCTGGATTGCTAGTAGGAGCCAGGAACGGAATGAGCACCAAGCCTGCTTCTTGCGCCGCTTGCTCAAATTCACCGGCTTCTTCAGGTGGTAAATCAGGCACAATGAAACCGTCTGCACCAGCCGCCGCCGCATCACGCACGTAGGTTTCGATGCCGTAGGCCAGAATGGGATTGTAGTAGCCCATGAGCATAAACGGTTTGTCCACGCCTCGTTGGCGCAGTTCGCGCACCATCGCCAGACAATCGGCGGTGGTGGTGCCGTTTTCCAGGGCGATTTGGGTACTGCGCTGGATGGTGGGGCCATCGGCCAGCGGGTCGCTAAATGGTACGCCTAGCTCAATGAGATCGCTGTATGGCGCGATGGCTTCGACGACATCCAATGAGGTGGCGCGGTCGGGGAAGCCCAGGGTGAAGTAGGGCATCAGTGCCGCAGATTGGGTTTCTTGGGCTTGGGCAAAGGCAGCGGCTATATGGTCTCGTCCGTTGGCGAGAGAACGGCCGTTTTTCATTTCAGGTGTGTTGGTCATCAGGTCTCCTCGGAAAATGTAGCGCGATTTGACAAATCGCGTTACGGATTTTCATTCATCGTGGTGCGCCCCGCTCATGGGGAACTCCTCGTAATAGCATCGAATTGTCACGAATTAACACGAATTTTTGTTGAATGAAGCCGAATAATTCGCGTAAATTCGCGTTATTTCGATGCCATATTTTCATTCATCGCGGTGCGCTGTCACCCATGTTAACTCCTAATTTAACCGCGGAGAACGCGGAGGTGCGGAGAAACCCCTTCGACAAGCTCAGGGTGCACCCTTTGGCATGCTCAGGAAAATCTGCGAAATCTGCGGATACTTTCATTATTTCCAGCGAGAAATTATAACAAGCAATGTCATTTGGTTATAATTCGATAGTCGCTTCAAAAAATACAGGAGGAAGCCTTATGAAACGTTCAACATTATTCATGCTAATTTTATCCATCTTACTGCTCGGAGCCTGTACTTCGTCTGAGAAAACACCAGGCGCTGCGCCAGCAACGGCCGTTCTCGAACCCGTGCAAGAAGAAATGGCAGAAGCGGTGGTGGAAACGGCCGTTCCCCCTGCTACTCAACCTGCGCCCACCGCCGAATCTACCCTCGCACCAACGCCAGAACCCACAGCAGAACCTGTCGTTTTGGGCGACATCATCAGCGAAGACATCATCGTTGAAGCAGAGGATGGGCTGGAACTAGACGCCACGTTCTATGCCGCTGAAGGGCTGGAAAATGCACCCGGCGTTATTTTGCTCCACATGCTGGGCAGCAATCGCACCATTTGGGAAACGGTTGGCTTGGTCGATGAATTAGCCGCCAACGGTTACGCTGTGCTGGCGCTCGACATGCGTGGTCACGGCGATACGGGGAATGCGCAAGATTGGGTATTGGCTGAAGACGACATCCAGCGTGTGTGGCGCTATTTTGTGGAAAGACCAGAGGTGGATGGGGAGAAAACGGCCGTTATCGGCGCAAGTATTGGTTCAAATATGGCACTCATCGCGGCGGCTAACGAACCGGCCATCAAAACGGCCGTTTTGCTCTCTCCCGGTCTCATTTATCGCGGCGTAGCCATAGAAAGCCGGATGCCAGATATGGGCGACCGTCCCCTGTTTCTGGTAGCAAGTGAAGATGATTACTACTCTGAAGATACCGTGAATAAATTGGCAGAAACGGCCGTTGGTGAAACGCAACTGCAAATCTATGAAAATGCGGGACACGGTACCGACATGTTTGAACCACAGCCAGACCTGACACCACTTATCCTCACTTGGCTCAAGCAAGAGATTGGGGGGTAGAGAACTTGTTCTGAGTTTGCCGGGGGCTTGCAGATCACACATTTCAATATGAGTGCAATCTAAATGACGATGGCAATTTAACCCATAAGCCAGCTACACACGCAACGAAATCTAGCCCTTTGCGTAAACCTTAACATACACAAATTATAAACAATGAAAACAACTGACTGCTGGCATTCACAACATTCACCTTTATTTCCGCCAAGCGTCAGAATAGGGAGAAAAAATGAGTTTAATTGGCAACATTCTTTGGTTAATATTCGGTGGTTTCCTCGCTGGCATGATGTATATCTTGGGTGGATTACTGCTTTGTTTAACAATTATTGGCATTCCTTTTGGCCTGCAATCCATCCGAATTGGGTTTGCAAACTTTGCTCCATTTGGCAAAGAAATCACGCAATCAAAACGGGCGGGTGGCTGCCTCGGTTTAGTCTTTGACATCATTTGGGTCGTTTTGTTTGGCTGGGAAATTATGCTTGCCCATCTTGTCAGTGCTGGCATTCTCGCCATCACTATTGTTGGTATCCCCTTTGCGTTGCAGCATCTGAAACTGATTCCGGTGGCACTGTTCCCGTTCAACTATGAGCTGAAAAGTAGTAACAAAAGTTAACAAGCCGACAATTTAGTAAGAATTTGCGCAAAAATCCCTCGCATATTCATACAATATCGGGGATTTTTACTATTAAATTATATTGACAGTCCCCCATTTCACTGTTAAAAAGGTTTTATGGATTATAAAGTTTTAGTAGTTGAAGATGAACGAACGCTTCTGGAAACCCTTGAGTACAATCTTACGCATCAGGGATACCAGGTTTATACAGCCGAAAACGGCCGTGATGCTCTCATAATCGCCCGCGATGAACTGCCAGACCTCATTGTATTGGATGTGATGCTGCCCGGCATCGATGGCTTTGAAGTCTGCCGCATTTTGCGCAAAGAATTAAGCGTGCCGATTATCATGCTTACCGCTCGCGGCGAAGAGGTAGATAAGATTGTTGGTCTGGAAATGGGTGCTGACGATTACCTCACCAAGCCATTCAGCATGAGAGAGTTGATGGCGCGTGTCAAAGCGCTGTTGCGCCGCGTGGAATTGATTCGTGAAGATATAGCGTCTGAACAATTGGAGAGTGATTCTGATGGTGTAGGTGAAAAATCAGCCGCCTCTCTCACCTATGGCAACATGGTTATTGACCAAAAAAGGCGCGAGGTGCGCTTGGACGGAGAGGCAGTGCGCCTTAAACCGAAGGAATTTGAACTGCTCACCTTTTTGACACGTAATTATGGCATGGCGTTGTCGCGCGATTTGATTTTGGAGCGTGTATGGGGCTGGTCGTATGACGGCAACAGCCGTACGGTGGATGTGCATGTGCGTTGGCTGCGTGAAAAGATTGAGCCAGATCCCAAGAACGCCACCCGTATTGTCACCGTGCGCGGCATTGGCTACCGTTTCGACGGCTAATTGTTTATGATGTCTAAGATGCGTTGGCGCATCACCCTGCCGTTTTTAATTTTGGTTCTCGTGGTGATGGGCGGGTTGATGATCTATTTGTCCCGCCCTGTTTGTGTAGGCGATGCTAGTTGTGTGAAAACGGCCGTTTTCACCACATTCCTCATCCTCCTTATCTCCGTTTTCCTGGTTGGTTTCATCATCGCTTCCCGTTTTAGCAGACAAATGAATCAGCTTGCCAGCCTCACCCAGCGCTTACTCGACGGCGACCGTCATGCTCCGCTACCCCGACAGGGTCGAGGCGAAATCGAAGCATTTTCACGTACCTACAGCCAATTGGTAGACCAGGACAACGAACGAATCGCTCATTTGCAGGAAGAACGCGACCAGTTAATAAAAGTGCTTGTTTACATGGCCGATGGCGTCATCATTGCCGACCATATGGGTCATGTGCGCCAAATGAACCCAGCCGCCACACGATTGCTGGGAACGACTGCCGAAAAAGCGGTGGATCATACGTTGGCCGAAGTGCTGCGCCATCATGAACTAATCGACTTGTGGCAGCGCTGCCAACAAGAAAGGGAAGAGCAATTTGCGGCTGTAGAAGTTGGTCAGAATCTATTTTTGCAAGCCGTTATTACCCCGTTTCAACAAGGTGATTTTCAGGCCTATCTCGTTATTTTGCAGGATTTGACGACGATTCGACGCCTGGAAACGGTGCGCCGCGACTTTATCAGCAATATTTCGCATGAGTTGCGTACCCCACTGGCTTCACTCCGAGCCGTCGTGGAAACGCTGCAAGATGGCGCACTGGAAGATCCCCCGGCGGCGCGTCGCTTCTTGAGCCGTGCTGACCATGAGGTCGATACGCTCACGCAGATGGTGGAGGAGTTGTTGGAGTTGTCTCGTATTGAGTCTGGACGGGTGCCGATTCGGTTGTCGCCAACGGCCGTTTCCGACCTCGTGGAAATCCCTGTTGAACGCTTTAAAGCCCAAGCCAAACGAGACCACATCACACTCATCCTCGACTTGCCTGACGACTTGCCAACCGTCTTTGCCGATGCCGGGCGCATACAGCAAGTGGTCAACAATCTCGTGCACAACGCCATTAAATTTACGCCCAAAGGCACCATCACCGTGACTGCGTTTTCGCCAGAAAACACACCGAAATCAATTCAACAAGAAATTAAAGATTTACCGCCTTCTGTTGTTATTTGTGTGCAAGATACCGGCTCCGGCATTTCCCCTTATGATTTATCACGCATCTTTGAACGGTTCTACAAATCGGACCGCGCCCGCACGCGAGGGAAAGGGGGCACGGGTCTGGGTTTAGCCATTGCGCGCCATATTGTGCAGGTTCATAACGGCCGTTTGTGGGCCGAAAGCAAAGAAGGCAAAGGCAGTACGTTTTACTTCACCCTCCGCACAGCATAGCCAATTCCCCTGTTAAACTTTTGTTAACACAACCTTATCTCAACGTTAACTGCTTTTAATTGCATGTTCATTTTGACGTGATATGCTGTCTTTTACTATGATGCGGGGCAACTTTGAACAGCAGTTACACCAGTTACAAGAGCAACTTCTTATCTTGAGCAGTAAAGTTCAGGGCAATTTGGTGCTGGCGGCTACTATTTTGCAAAAAAACGATGAGCAAGGCGCACGCACGCTCATTGCCGCCGATAGTGCCATCAATGCAGGCACAAGTCAGCATTGAGCAAACTTGCCTGAAACTGATTGCCACCCAACAGCCAAGAGCCAAAGATTTGAGATTGATAACGGCCGTTTCCGCCATCGCCAGCGAACTGGAACGCATCAATGATTACGCCAAAGGCATCGCCAAAATTAGTCTGGTACTCAATCCGGTCTGGCTCACCACAGAAATTGCACTTTTGCGTGAAATGGCCTATCGCCTGCAAAGCATGTTGACCGGTGCCACCGATGCCTTCATTGAACGCGACATCGCCGAAGCCTGTGCCATCCACGCCGCCGACAGCGCCATTGACCTCCTGTACCAACAAATTCAGCAAGAACTACGCGGCCATTTGACCGATACCGAAGGCATGGAAAATGCCACCAAAATGATGTGGGCCGCTCACAACTTTGAACGCGCTGGCGACCGCATCGGCAATATTTGCGAACGGGTTGTCTTCCTGGTAACAGGCGAGATAATAGAATTACCTTTCGACGAGGAGCATTTGCAAATTGCTCCTGAGGTATCCTATGTCTCATCCCTTGATTGAAACCGCTTCCCTCTTTCTCAAACTCGGTATCCTCGGTTTTGGCGGACCGGCAGCCCACATCGCCATGATGGACGATGAGGCGGTGCGCCGGCGAAAATGGCTCACGCGGGAAGATTTCCTCGATTTTGTGGGCGCTACCAATCTCATCCCTGGTCCTAATTCCACAGAAATGACGATGCACATTGGCTACGTCCATGCCGGTTTTGCGGGCATGATTGTGGCGGGCGTGGCGTTTATTTTGCCGGCGGTTTTGATCACGCTGGGGTTTGCCTGGTTGTATGCCGAGTATGGCAGCCTGCCCCAGGTACGGCCGTTTCTGGCTGGCATTCAACCGGTGATCATTGCGGTGATTTTGGGGGCGGTGTGGCGCCTGGGGCGGAAGGCGGCCAAGAACTGGCAGCTTTTGACGATTGGTCTGGCCGCGACGGCGGCTGTGCTTTTGGGCGTCAACGAAGTTCTGGCGTTATTCGCCATTGGCATTCTGGGCATGTTTTGGCTGGTCTGGACAAAGCGCCGCGAGCAGGACAGCAGGCTGCCCTTGTTTTTGCTGCCGGTGGCACAGTCATTTTGGCAGCAGGCTGGATTTTTGCACAGACAACGGCCGTTGTGCCCGGCATATGGCAGATATTCTTCTTCTTCCTGATGATTGGCAGCGTGTTGTACGGCTCCGGCTACGTCCTGATTGCTTTCCTCGAAGGCTGGCTGGTGAATGACTTTGGCTGGCTGACGCAGCAGCAGCTTTTGGACGCGGTAGCGGTAGGGCAGTTTACTCCCGGACCGGTGCTCACCACCGCCACCTTCATTGGCTACCAGCTTAACGGGCTGGCGGGGGCGTTGGCAGCTACGGTGGGTATTTTCTTGCCTTCGTTTGTTTTTGTCGCCATTTTGAACCCGCTGGTACCCCGCCTGCGCCAAAACGCCTGGACTGGCGCTTTTCTGGACGCCATCAACATCAGTGCTATTGGTTTGATGACGGCCGTTCTCTTGCGGTTAGGCAGCCATACGCTCACCAGTTGGTCGGCGTGGTTGATATTTGGGATAACGGCCGTTCTCACCCTCCGTTTCAACACCAGTTCCATCTGGCTCGTCCTCGGCGGCGCTCTCCTCGGCTGGTTCCTCCTCCGTTAACAATTGACAATTCACAATTAATCAGCCCTGCCGCCCCGTAATATACGCCTCTGTCAGCTCTTCCTTCGGATTCGTAAACAAATCTCGAGTCGTACCAAACTCCACCAACTTACCTAACCAGAAAAACCCCGTCCAATCTGAGGCCCGCGCGGCCTGCTGCATACTATGCGTCACAATCACAATCGTATAATTCTGTGACAACTCACGCATCAAATCTTCAACATTCAACGTGGCAATGGGGTCCAGCGCCGAACACGGCTCATCCATCAAGATAACCTCAGGCGCCACCGCAATCGCGCGGGCAATACACAACCGCTGCTGCTGCCCCGGATTCAAATCCAACGCCGAATTCTTCAGCTTATCCTTTACCTCATCCCACAAAGATGCCCCTTTCAGACTGTTCTCCACGACTTCGGCCACATTCTGCTTCTTCGCCGTGCCCAGCACACGCGGCCCGTATGCCACATTATCAAATATAGACTGCGGGAAAGGATTCGGCCGTTGGAACACCATGCCCACGCGCTGACGCAGTTCAGTCACATCTACGTCGAGATCGTAAATATTTTTGCCATCCAGCAAAATTTCGCCTTCGGCGCGGGCAATACGAATAGTGTCGTTCATGCGGTTTAGCGCACGCAAAAAAGTGGATTTGCCACAACCAGACGGGCCAATCAGCGCCGTAATTTGATTGCGGCGAATGGGCAAGTTCAAATCGATGAGCGCCTGGAAATCCCCATAAAAAAAGTTGAAATGATTCACTTCGATTTTGTTATTCATAGTTCTCGTGTGTATATAATTTCCTGGACGCTGGCGTTTTTGCACGCCACCCGTGTAGCGCGATTTGCCAAAGGGTGTGTTTCATTTCAGTTGAATGATCGTCAGGCGTGGGACGATTTTGTAAATCGTCCAGGCGATTTATAAAATCGCCCAACGAGTAGCGGATAATTCTATAACTCATTTGAAACACACTCTTTGCCAAATCACGTTACATCTCCAGTAATTTCTTAACCAAACCTGCCGGTCACATAATCTTCTGTCCGCTTTTGCTGGGGGTGTACAAATATTTGTGCCTGGTTGCCAACCTCGATGACTTCGCCATCCAGTAAAAAGGCGGCGTGATCTGCCACGCGAGAAGCCTGCTGTACACTGTGCGGTACCATGATGATGGTGTACTGCTTCTTTAACTCGATTAAAGATTGTTCCACAATCGAGGTCGAAATCGGGTCTAAGCCAGAAGTCGGGTTGTCTAGCAAAATCACGTCTGGTTCCAAGGCCAAACTCCGCGCCAGACACAGACGCTGCTTCTGCCCACCTGATAAGGCGAATGCAGAATCATCCAGCCGATCTTTTACTTCATCCCACAATGCCGACTGACGCAAGGAGCGTTCAACCCGTTCATTCAAGGTGTCGCTGTCTTTAATACCCGCCATTTTGAGGCCAAAGGTAAGATTTTCGTAGATGGTGCCGGGCAGTGGAATCGGCACGGCAAACACCATGCCCACACGACGGCGTAGGGCAATGACATCTATCTTTTTGTCGAAGATATTCTGCCCCACAAATTCCACGCTGCCGGAATGGGCGGCGTCTTCTTGTAAGTCTGACAGCCGGTTGAGCAAGCGCATCAGTGTTGTTTTGCCAGCTCGTGAAGGGCCAAACAAGACAAACACTTCATTGCGCGGAATCTCCAGCGAGACATTTTTTAAGGCTTCGGTGCCATCGCCGTAGGTGAAGGAGACGTTTTGAATGGTGATGATTGAATCAGTCATAAGAATCTCCGTTACCATTCCCGCCGCCGGCGCATCACCGTGCGAATGACAGTCGCCACCAAAATCATGGAGAGCACAATGAAGAGCAGCACCGAGGCGGTGGCAAACTGGATATCGAGCGGCATGCCTGGCACTTGGGTGGCAATGACGTAGAGATGGTAAGGCAGCGCCATGGTCTGGTCAAACATGGATTCTGGTAATTGGGGCACGTAGAAGGCGGCGGCCGTGAAAAGAATAGGGGCGGTTTCACCAGCGGCTCGTCCTAAACCGAGAATGACACCGGTGATAATGCCGGGCAGCGCTTGCGGCAAAATCTGATGGCGCACGGTCTGCCAACGAGTAGCGCCAACACTGTAACTGACGACCCGAAATTCTTGGGGCACGGTATTGATGGCTTCTTCTGATGTGGAAATCACGATGGGCAGCGTCATCAGACCAAGTGTTAGCGCCCCCGCGATGATAGAGGTGCCCATGTTGAGGAAGAGCACAAAGACACCCAGTCCAAACAGACCATAGACGATGGAGGGAATGCCAGCCAGGTTGATAATTGCCAGACGAATGGTACGCGTGAGCCGGTTTTCTTTGGCGTATTCGGCCAGGTAGATAGCGGCAGAAATGCCGAGAGGGATGGCAGCGATAGCTGTGCCAAAGGTGAGCAGGATGGTACCGACGATGGCGGGGAAAATGCCGCCTTCTGTCATACCATCACTGGGAAACTGGGTCAGGAATTCCCAGTCAATGACACGTATACCACGAGCAACAGTGTAAAAAACGACGAAGATGATGGGAATGACGACGACAGCGGCAACGGCCGTTATGATCCCATTTGCCACACGCTGAGTTTGTTGTCGGTTCATATCTGGCCTCCCCGCCGCCGACCCCCACTGCCGCCAATCAGCCAGGCTGCCAGCGAGTTGATCAGGAACGTAATCACAAACAGCACAATGCCGATGGCAAACAGCACATTGTAATGCACGCTGCCGCTGGCGACTTCGCCCATTTCGGCAGCGATGGTGGCTGTCATGGTGCGAATGGGTTGGAAATATAGGCCGCTGCTTAAGGTGGGAATGTTGGCGGCATTGCCTGTCACCAACATCACCGCCATTGTTTCGCCAATGGCCCGGCCGATGCCGAGCATCACCGCCATGACCACGCCCGAACGAGCGGCGGGCAGTACCACTTTATAAATCGTCTGCCAATGGGTTGCCCCTAAAGCCAGGGAGCCATCGCGGTACTCTTTGGGCACAGCGTACAGAGCGTCTTCGGTGATGCTGATGATGGTGGGCAAGGCCATGTAGGCCAGAATCAGGGAGCCAGTAAAGGCGGTGAGGCCGGTGGGCGCGCCCATGTTTTGAATGGCTGGCGCTAAAATCACCCAGCCCAGGAACCCCAAAACGATAGAGGGAATACCTGCCAATACTTCGATGACCGGCTTCAAAATCTCTCTCAACCAGGGCGGCGCGAGTTCTCCGAGGAAAACGGCCGTTGTCAACCCCAACGGCACCGCCATCACCACCGCCCCCAGCGTCACCAGCAGCGAACCGATGAGCAGGGGCAGCAAGCCATACATGTCCTCAATGGGGTACCAGCGGCGGCTCAGCAGACCCGCAAGCGATACGTGAAAAAAAGCGGGAATGCCTTCTTTGAGCAAGAAGACAAAAATTAAAATGATAAGAACAATGGTGGACATACCGGCAATGCGGATAAAGGTCTCCACTGCGATTTCCCGTTTGGGCCGCGGTGGCGCCTCATCCAGAGGTAATGGCGGGGGTACGCCTTGTTGCGTGGTCATAGGAGTCTCCAGTCTATTAGTCTTGTGGTCTTTTAGTCTGTTAGGGGGACAAAACCGAGGTTCGCCACAATTTGCTGACCAGCCGGGCTGAGAATCCAGTCCAGATACTCAGCAATCACGCCGGTTGGTTCGCCCGCCGTGTACATGAATAAGTTACGTGACAGCGGATAATCGCCCGACGATGCCGTCTCGATTGTCGGCATCACATAGGGCGAATCGGCATTAACTGCCACGGCAACAATCTTCTCATGCTCCGGGTCTACATAGCCCAGGCCATCATAACCAATCGCTCTGGGGTTACGGCGCAGTTCGCTGGTAATGCCCACAGACGAGGGCATGAGCAGTGTCTGCGGCGCAAATATATCTGTGTTTTCGCCATCCCCTTTGCGTACCACTTCTTCCAAAAAGTAAACATGCGTGCCGGAATTGGTCTCACGGGAGAGCAGCACAATCGGCTCATCATTGCCACCCACCTCTTGCCAGTTGGTGATACGCCCGGTGTACATATCGGCTAACTGGTCGATAGTGAGCTGGCTGACTGGATTATCAAGATTTACAATCACAGCCAGGGCATCAATCGCCACCACATGCTCGACAGCTTCTATGCCATTGGCCTGGGCGTCTTCGTACTCCTGTTCTTTCATCGCGCGGGAGGCGTTGGCAATATCAACGGTGCCGTTGATGAGCGAGGCAATACCCGTGCCAGAGCCGCCGCCTGTGACAGCGATGGACACGGAGGGGTCTACGTTTCGATAGGTCTCAGCCCAAGACAAGGCCACGTTGACGAGCGTGTCTGAGCCTTTATTTTGAATGGTTTGGGAAGCGGTGGAACCATTGTTTTCAGATGCATTCTCTTCCCCACCTCGACAACTGACGGAAAAAACAACGGCAAACAAGAAGAGTGTAAGGAGCAGTTTGCTCCAAATTGGTGATGTTCGTTTTTTATTCAAGATTTTCCCCTGTTGGGTAACCGCGAATATGGTGATTCACTACTTCAAAAGGTTTTTACGGTTTACCTCAGGCAGAAATTGACTATTTCTACCCCAAAATTACGCCGCCAATTGTACAAGGTTAACAAACTGTTAACACGCTTTTCCTGTTAACAGCCTGTTAACAAAATGGCCGTTTCAGACGATTTCTGTTAACAAATTGTTAACAAACTGGGTTTGTGTAAGTTGTGAAAACTTGAGGGAGGGAAACGGCCGTTACCTAAATTTTACGAAACGCGCTAACGAGGAAATTATGATTCCCCCAATTCTTCCTTGCTCACGATTTGTAATTCCAGCTCTGCCAGTGCCGCTATCTCTTGCTCTGCCTTTTTTCTATCGAGCAGTGGTTCTTGTTGCAGATAAACCCGTGCATCCTCTAAATAATTCAAAGCATTACGCATGTTGCCCGTAGTCGTGTAAATAAACCATGCCACATCTTTTGCCAAATCTTGCTCCCGGCCCGGATCGATTTCTTCTACTGATGGTTCTTCGATTTTTGGTTGGACTTTTGGCAGAGGCCCTTTTAACTGTTCAGCATAAGCGATTGCTTTTTTGTTCAAGTTAACGGCCGTTGGCAGTGTGGATCGTCCATAACTCCCAAAGTTAGTCTCATCCTGTTTTTCATAGAGAAAAAACTGCCGCTGTTTCAGACTGTTGAAAAGCCTTAAGGCATCTTCCCCAATCTCTTCATACCAACGCTCATCAAACCCTTGAAAATCAAATTCAGGGTCATTTAATATCTTGTCATACAACCACAATAAGAATTGATCAGATCGCACTTGCGGATCATCACTGTCTACACCCATGTTCATCATAGTAAGCCTTCTCCCAATTTATTTCTCCCTAGCATACTTCTCCTTTCACTATCAGTCTACTTTTGCTCATAACAAGCTGTTAACAAAACCATAGCGAGCTGTTAACGAAACGGCCGTTAATCGTTAACCATGCAGAGATAAACTCAGTTCCAGACTTAAATTAAAAAGGGTAAACACATCGCGCATTCCTTACGCTGGAACGCGCTTTCTTTTTGCCCAAAATCATATTTTCTTACAGGAGAAGAAAGAAAAATGCGATTCAGAATATCCATAGCAGCAACACTCTTACTCGTTTTACTATTAGCAGCTTGTGGAGGCACCGCCCAAGAAGCCGCCACCCCAGAAGTCATCACCGAGACCGTCACCGTTGAGGTCACCCGTGTAGAAACGGAAACAGTTGTCGAAACCGTTGTCGAGACAGTTGTCGAGACCGTCGTTGAAACCGAAACCGTCGAAATTGTGGGTTTGCCACCAGTAGACCCCCTCAGCATCAGCGGCGACATCGTCACCGCTGGCAGTTCCACCGTCTTCCCGCTCTCCGAGCGCATGGCGGAACGCTTCCAGGACGAAGGCTACGCTGACCAGATCACCATTGACTCTATCGGCTCCGGTGCTGGTTTTGAACGCTTCTGCGACGCTGGCGAAACCGACATCGCCAACGCTTCCCGGGCTATCAAAGACGAAGAAATCGCCAACTGCGCCGCTTTAACCCCGCCGCGCACCCCAGTTGAGTTCCGCGTAGGCACCGATGCCCTCGCCATCGCCGTCAGCGCCGAGAACGATTTCGCCACCGATGTCACCCTGGAAGAACTGGCTCTGCTTTTCTCCACCGCCGAAACCTGGGCCGATGTCCGCCCGGAATGGCCGGCCGAACCGATTCAACGCTTCACCCCCGGCACCGACTCCGGTACCTTCGACTACTTCGTCGAAGCGGTCTTCGAGGAAGACCCGGAACCCCTGCTTTCTGCCAGCAACGTGCAGTTGTCTGAAGACGACAACGTCCTGGTGCAAGGCATCTCTGGCAGTCCCTACGCCATTGGCTACTTTGGCTACGCTTACTACCAGGAAAACCAGGACATCCTCAATATCCTGAGCCTGGAAGGCGTTACGCCCAACGACACCTCGGTAGAAGATGGTTCCTACGCTTTGGCCCGCCCGCTCTTCATCTACTCGGATGCCGGTATCATGCAAGCCAAACCGCAAGTCGCTGACTTCGTCAACTTCTACCTGACCAATGTCAATGAAGAAATTACCGAGGTGGGCTACTTCCCCGCCAGCAACACGGCCCTGAACGACGCTAAACTCAACTGGCTCGAGGCAATGGGCGAAGATGTCCCCATGGCAGAAGAAGCGGCCATGAGTGATGATCTGCCCATGGTAGACCCCTTGAGCGTAACCGGTGACATCGTCACCGCTGGCAGTTCCACCGTCTTCCCGCTCTCCGAGCGCATGGCGGAACGCTTCCAGGACGAAGGCTACGCTGACCAGATCACCATTGACTCTATCGGCTCCGGCGCTGGTTTTGAACGCTTCTGCGACGCTGGCGAAACCGACATCGCCAACGCTTCCCGGGCTATCAAAGAGGAAGAAATCGCCAACTGCGCCGCATTAACCCCGCCGCGCACCCCAGTTGAGTTCCGCGTCGGCACCGATGCCCTCGCCATCGCCGTCAGCGCCGAGAACGATTTCGCCACTGATGTCACCCTGGAAGAACTGGCTCTGCTTTTCTCCACCGCCGAAACCTGGGCCGATGTCCGCCCGGAATGGCCGGCCGAACCGATTCAACGCTTCACCCCCGGCACCGACTCCGGTACCTTCGACTACTTCGTCGAAGCAGGTCTTCGAGGAAGACCCGGAACCCCTGCTTTCTGCCAGCAACGTACAGTTGTCTGAAGACGACAACGTTCTGGTGCAAGGCATCTCTGGCAGTCCCTACGCCATCGGCTACTTTGGCTACGCTTACTACCAGGAAAACCAGGACATCCTCAATATCCTGAGCCTGGAAGGCGTTACACCCAGCGACACCTCGGTAGAAGATGGTTCCTACGCTTTGGCCCGCCCGCTCTTCATCTACTCGGATGCCGGTATCATGCAAGCCAAACCGCAGGTCGCTGACTTCATCAACTTCTACCTGACCTTCGTCAATGACGAAATTACCGAAGTTGGCTACTTCCCCGCCAGTGCAGACGGCCATCGCTGAAGCAAAAGCCGCATGGACCGCTGCCATGGGTGGCGAAGACATGAGCATGGGCGCCAGCGAAGAAATGACCAGTATGTTGCCCGTGGTCGATCCCTTGAGCATCAGCGGCGACATCGTCACCGCTGGCAGTTCCACCGTCTTCCCGCTCTCCGAGCGCATGGCAGAACGCTTCCAGGACGAAGGCTATGCTGACCAGATCACCATTGACTCTATCGGCTCCGGTGCTGGTTTTGAACGCTTCTGCGACGCTGGCGAAACCGACATCGCCAACGCTTCCCGGGCTATCAAAGAGGAAGAAATCGCCAACTGCGCCGCATTAACCCCGCCGCGCACTCCAGTTGAGTTCCGCGTAGGCACCGATGCTCTCGCCGTCGCCGTCAGCGCCGAGAACGATTTCGCCACCGATGTCACCCTGGAAGAACTGGCTCTGCTTTTCTCCACCGCCGAAACCTGGGCCGATGTTCGCCCGGAATGGCCGGCCGAACCGATTCAACGCTTCACCCCTGGCACCGACTCCGGTACCTTCGACTACTTCGTCGAAGCAGTCTTCGAGGAAGACCCGGAACCCCTGCTTTCTGCCAGCAACGTGCAGTTGTCTGAAGACGACAACGTCCTGGTGCAAGGCATCTCTGGCAGTCCCTATGCCATTGGCTACTTTGGCTACGCTTACTACCAGGAAAACCAGGACATCCTCAATATCCTGAGCCTGGAAGGCGTTACACCCAGCGACACCTCGGTGGAAGATGGTTCCTACGCTTTGGCACGCCCGCTCTTCATCTACTCGGATGCCGGTATCATGCAAGCCAAACCGCAGGTCGCTGACTTCATCAACTTCTACCTGACCAATGTCAATGAAGAAATTGCTGAAGTGGGCTACTTCCCCGCCAGTGCTGCCGCCCTCGCTGAAGCACAAGCGGCGTGGCTGGAAGCAATGGGTCAGTAGACTGGGCCAGTAGACTGGGATAAGGATGAGCCGATAAAAAGTTAAGGCAACAAGAAAAAGCCTTCGGGATGTTTCCCTCAAGATGATGGCAACAATATCCCGAAGGCGACCAAAAACTTGTGTCGTATGATTGACTGGATTCATCCATGGGGAGAGGGAACACCTGGTTCCCCTCCTCATTTGTCTTTGAAAAATGTGCAGGCGCATCTGGTTACAAACCAGACCACGCCGATCAAGGGGGCGCAATGAGAAAGCCGCCATCGATTCGAAAATTTTTTCTGGGCTATGGAGAAACGATATGACAACTCAGAGTTCTGCGCCGTCAATGGCGGCCGTGCCAGTCAATGATGAGTCGCTGGCTAAAAAGCACCGAATTGGAGAAACCATTATTCAATTATTTCTCTTTGGGTGCGGCATTATTTCTATCTTTACAACGATTGGTATTATCCTGGTACTCTTTGGCACAGCGTACCGATTTTTTGCCCTGCCAGAAGTAACTTTGTTTGAATTTTTCACTGGCACCCATTGGCAGCCAGCCATTGGACAATTCGGTATTATGCCTCTGCTGCTGGGGACGATAATGATCAGCCTGATTGCCATGATTGTGGCACTGCCCATTGGTTTATTGACGGCGATTTATTTGAGTGAGTATGCCTCTACCAAAGCCCGAAATACCCTAAAGCCAATACTCGAAATATTAGCTGGCATACCCACTGTCGTTTATGGCTATTTTGCACTGCAATTTGTGACTCCGTATTTGCGCCAGTTTTTGGGCGAAGATATGGTGCAAATCTTTAACGTTGCCTCTGCTGGCATTGTTGTCGGCATTTTGATTATTCCTCTGGTGACATCTCTGAGTGAAGATGCGATTCATGCGGTTCCCAATTCACTGCGGCAAGGGGCGCTGGCTTTGGGTGCAACCCGCTGGGAAACCGCACGACAAATTATTGTACCCGCTTCATTGTCTGGTATTGCGGCGGCATTTGTGGTGGGGATTTCCCGTGCCGTAGGTGAGACGATGGTTGTGGCGATTGCGGCCGGGTCAGGGCCTAGGAATTTTGAGGCAGGGCAGGATTCTTTGTTTGGTTATATTCTCAACCCTTTTGTGTCCGGGGAAACGATGACAGGGCATATGGTCAGGATTAGTGGGGGTGACTTGAGTTATGAGTCGGTGGAGTATTACAGTATTTTTGCCATTGGTCTGGTTCTTTTTGCCATGACGTTTGTCTTGAATCTCATTGCTCGCCGCTTTGTCACTAAATACCGTGAGGTATATGAATGAGCGAACAACACGAAAATTTTAATGAATATAAGGCACCAGAGCCTCATTTTGGCTATCCCAGCGGGCCGCAGCTCAATACACAAATCACGCGACGGAAGCGAGGCGGGCAACTCTGGTATGTGTTGCTTATGGGATCGCTCATGATCTCTATTCTGGCACTGATTGCGCTGCTTTATACGATTGTTAATGATTCCTTTGGCCTGATTGCCATTGAGTACAAAATTGATCCGGATCGCCTGGTTTTAGAAAAACAGGAAGAAATCATGCTGTCTGATGTTGATACAGTGAACAGTGAAAATGACGCTGAGCTGGCTGCCCAAATTGCTGATGATCCCAATGCGATTGGCTTTTTTGGCTACGCTTATTATCACCAGAATAATGAGGATTTAAAGCTGCTTTCTGTGGATGGGGTTGAACCGAATGCAGGGACTGTGGAAGACGGCCGTTATCCCCTCTCCCGCCCCTTGTATCTTTATAGCGATGCAGACACTCTGCAAGACAATCAGGCGGCCAATGTTTTTCTCAATTACTACCTCACCCACGTCAATGAAGAAATCGACGATGTGGGTTACTTCCCGCTTAGTCCGGCCGCCATGTCCACGTCTCAGCAAGAGTGGCTATCAGCCAATGAACTGGAATTAGCACCCGGCCAATGGGCCGCCATCAATCCAGACGGCGTTGGCGGCAGTGTGGCCATCACGGGCAGTTCAACTGTCTTCCCGCTAACGGAACGCATGGGCGAAGGGATTCAAGAAAATGGCTTTGTGGGCACGCTTACGAATGAGAATGTAGGCACCACGGCCGGCTACCGCGCTTTGTGTGTGGAGGAAACTGCCGACATTGCCGCTGGCAGCCGCCCCATGAACCAGAATGAATTTGCAGCGTGCCGGAGTTTGGGAAAACGGCCGTTAACCTTCCAGGTCGGTACCGATGCCTTAGCCATCGTCGTTAACCCAGAAAATGAATTCCTAACCAACGTCACCACCGACGAACTGCAACAAATCTTCACCACCGCCCAAACCTGGTCAGATGTTAACCCGGCCTGGCCGAATGAAACCATCCAGAAATACATCCCAGGCGCCGAAAGCGGTACCCTGGATTTCTTCGTCGAAACCGTCTTTCCTCAGTCGCTTGAAGAACTGTCTGTCCCTCTTCTGGTGGATATCCTGGCAAGCAATGTCTCCGCTGGTTTAGGCCGCCGCATGGAAAGCGAACAACGCTTCAGTGACGAACAACTTGTCTTTTTCACAGAGGAACAGTGGCAAGAAGCCTGTACCAGCGACACCCCCTACGCCGGCTGTACCCTCCCGGCACGCGATGCAGAAAACATCCTGCTGCTCATTGAAGAAAATGTCACCGTGCCCAATGTCGTCGCAGTCTGGAAACTGATGGATTCGCTCTTCAATCGCTCCGAAATCGAGCAAGAAGTCCTGCTCGATTATCCAACCGCCGAAATTGAATGGTACTCCTGGCTCAACTGGGACTTTGTCATCCATCCCCAATCGAGTGTGCCAGAACTGGCTGGTGTGCGTGCTGCCATCCTCGGGACGCTGTGGGTCGTGGCTATTACGGCGCTTTTTGCCTTCCCCATCGGTGTCGGCGCGGCTATCTACCTGGAAGAATATGCCACTGACAACCGCCTAAACCGCATCTTGCAAACCAACATCAGCAATCTTGCCGGTGTGCCCTCGATTATCTACGGGATGCTCGGTCTGGCTGTGTTTGTGCGGGCGATGGAAGGGCTTACCAGCGGCGCGGTATTTGGCGTTGTCGATGCGAGTGCATCTGCAAACGGCCGTACCGTTCTGGCGGCAGGTCTCACCATGGCCTTACTCGTCCTGCCCATCATGATCATCTCGGCCCAGGAAGCCTTACGCTCGGTGCCCAATTCAATGCGCCAGGGTGGTTTGGCTCTTGGCGCTACCCAATGGCAGACCATTTGGGCGCATGTTTTGCCCAATGCCATGCCTGGCATCCTTACCGGAGCCATCCTTTCCATATCCCGTGCGCTAGGCGAAACAGCGCCCCTGGTTGTCATCGGCGCCTCGACTTTTATCACGACGGATCCCTCAGGACCCTTTAGCAAATTCACCACACTGCCCGTGCAAATCTACCAATGGACCTCCAGACCCCAGCCAGAATTTCAAAACCTGGCGGCGGCGGCCATTGTCGTGCTGTTGGTTTTGCTGCTCATGCTGAACGCAACAGCCATCTTTCTACGTAACCGCTATGCCAGGAGAATAGGATAATGAGCCCTCAAGTAGCCTTAAATAACCAACACCTTGTAACCCCCAATGGGCGTCTGGCTGTTGAAGCCAAAGATATGCATATTTATTATGGCGATTTTCGCGCCGTCAAAGATGTTTCACTCAATATTCCAGATAAGGCCATCACTGCTTTAATTGGCCCGTCTGGATGTGGCAAAAGTACCGTCCTGCGTGCGTTTAACCGCATGAACGATCTGGTAGCTTCGGCTCGCGTTGAAGGAGCCATCTTGTATCACGGACAAAATATCTATGCGGATCATGTGGATCCAGTCGAAATTCGGCGGCGGATTGGCATGGTGTTCCAAAAACCAAACCCCTTCTCCAAGAGCATCTATGACAATGTGGCCTGGGGTGCCAAAATTAACGGGTATAAAGGCAGCATGGATGACCTGGTTGAGGCTTCACTGCGACAGGCGGCTTTGTGGGACGAGGTCAAAGATAAACTAGACCAGAGTGGTTACTCTTTATCTGGTGGGCAGCAGCAGCGTTTGTGTATTGCCAGGACGATTGCGGTTAAACCGGAAATTATTCTGATGGATGAGCCAACGTCTGCGCTGGATCCGGTAGCAACGCTGAAAATTGAAGACCTTTTGCAGGTAGTTAAAAGAGAACTACACCATCATTATTGTGACACACAACATGCAGCAAGCGGCACGCGCCTCTGATTTTACCGGGTTTTTTAATATGGATTCAGACCGCGCCGGTTATCTGGTGGAATTTAATGTCACAAACGATTTGTTTACCAATCCGCAGAATGAACTGACTGAGCAATATATCACAGGACGCTTCGGCTAATTCCTGCAGGAGATACACATGACAAGACAACAATTTGACCACAATTTAAATGATATGCAGGATAGAATCCTTCGTTTAGGCAGTGTCATTGAAGAAAATCTGGGGAAGTCGGTCAATGCACTTTTTACAGGCAATAAAACGATTTCGCAGCAGCTCGTTGACTTTGACGAGTGGGTGAATAAGGAGCGCATTGAAATTGTGATGAACTGTTTGACACTGATTGCCACCCAACAGCCAACTGGCTCAGATATGCGCAGGTTGGCCGCCAATATTGAAATTGCGGGTGAGCTGGAACGCATTCATGATTACGTGAAAGGGATTGGAAAAATTAGCCTCATGCTGGGCGATGGGGCTGTGCCTATGGAGATGGCTAAACTCAAGAAATATTTGCCCACAAATGGCTGTGATTACCAGCGAAATGCTGCATGAGACCACTGGAAGCATTCACCCTACATGATACCAGCAAGATTCAAGCAATTGCGAAAAGAGATGATGAGGTGGATAAACTTTTCAAAAAGGCGACGCATGTCTTAGCAATTTCTGTTACCAATGAGATTGCCACGTATGAACAGTCGAATACGCTGCAATGGGCGGTTCATAATTTGGAACGGGCTGCGGAACCGGTCAGGAGAACCGTGGCAAGGAGCAGCAGCGGCGCATAGCGCAGCGCAGGACGAGCGGATTGCGGAGAGTCGATCATCGAGCCCCGATTTTACCAGACCCACCGCCACTTTCGCCGTCAATCCGGTTGCGTTTCGGCGTCACAGATTCAGCATCTTTTCGCGCTCGGTGCGGGTCGGCTGGAAGCCGCGCCCCTCATAGAAATCGAAGATCGCGCTCACGATGGCTTCGGGTTCCTCGATGATCTGCATCAATTCGAGGTCGTGCTCGTGGATGAGGCCGTGACCGACCAGGCTCTCGCGCATCCAGCCCAGGAGCCCGCGCCAGAATTCGCCTCCGACCAGGATGATCGGGATGCGCGGCTCTTGCCGGTTTGCACCAGTGTGAGGCATTCGGAAAGCTCATCCAGCGTTCCGAACCCACCAGGCGTTGACGATGTAGGCCGAGGCGAAGCGCGCGAACATCATTTTGCGGGCGAAGAAATAGCGGAAGTCGAATTCGACATCCCTGGTAGGCGTTGCCGCCTGCATCGACGGCAACGGGATGTTCGTCCGATCGACGGCGACTTACCCCGTGGGCGCCGCGATTGGCGGCTTCCGTGAGCCGGGCCCGCCGCCAGGAGGTGACGGGCGATCCGGGCATCCGACAGGAGGAACGCGCGATGCGCTCGGTCTCTTCGTCGACGGATTCCCCGGTTTATGCGCGCGCTGCCGAACGTGCTGACCGCCGGACGCACGCCCTGCGGCGCTATGGTCGCCGCGGCGAACTCTGCCACAATCCCCAGCACCCACCACGCCTCGTGAAGATTGGACATCTACTGGTGCGGGATCATCAGCTCGGGAATCGTCCAGTTTCGGATATGCCGCTGCCCGTTTTGGTCGATGGTCTTCGACCTCTACCGCGCGTTTCACGCGCTGCCGGAGCCTGCGCACGTCGCAGGGCGAGCCCCCGAGCGCGCTGCGCGGGGTGCTGGCGATATGACGCCGAATGGGCGAGGGACGGCAAGCCCGACTATTTCGCCGTGTCGTACTTCGACGCGCCGGGCGAGAACTTTTCGACGACAAGTTGGTACCCGGAATCCAAGGCCCATCGGCTGCCAGCCGATAACCTCGCGGCGCAGATCGCCCGCTGCACGAGCCCGTTCGTTGCCACTGCTGCCGTTGCTCGTGATAGACGGCGTCGAGGAGACGACGACATCGCGACCTCGGCCACGCATCAGCGGCCACCGCCGGCATCGACTACCTCGTTTCGACCTCCGACGGATCTGGCGCAGCTGGTACGCCCGGGATCGCGCTCGTCAACGCCATGAGCAACGAGACGCTCGACCTGCCGGGGGTCGTGCGCAAGTTCGGCGTGCGCGCCGACCAGTTGCTCGACCTCCTCACGCTGACCGGCCGTACGCGCGCAACGTTCCGGAAATCCCCAAGGTGGGGCCGAAGACCGCGGCCAAGTGGCTCGCCCAGTACGGCACGCTCGACTCGATCGTCGCGCACGCGGGAGATCTCAGGCGTCGTCGGCGAGAACCTGCGCCAATCCCTCGACTGGCTGCCGGAGGCGCGGCGGCTCCTCGCAGTCAGGACGGACTGCGCGTTGCCGGTGGCGCCGCCGGATCTCGCGATCGCGGACATCGATCCGTCCCGGCTCAAGTCGCTGTACGAACGGTTCGAGTTCAAGAGCTGGCTGAAGGACATCGTCGGGGGCAGGATGCCGGCGGGCGACGCCGCCGGATCGATCGCCGATCGTGCGGCGCGCGCCGACTCGCGATCATTCGCGGCAGCGGAGGAGGCGGATCGGGAAGCGCCTGCGCCAGTGCCCCGCCATTACGAGACCGTCGTCGACGAGGCGAGCTTCGAGCGCTGGCTGTCGCGCATCGCCGCTGCCGATCTCGTGAGTTTCGACACCGAGACGACCAGCCTCGACCCGATGACGGCGCGCATCGTCGGCCTTTCGTTCGCCACGGCCCCGGGCCACGCCTGCTACATCCCGCTCGCGCACCGCTATCCGGGGGCGCCCGACCAGCTCGATATCGCGGCCGTTCTCGCCCGCCTCGGGCCCTGGTTCGCCGATCCTTCGCGCCGGAAGCTCGGCCAGAACGTCAAGTACGACCAGCACGTGCTGGCAAACCACGGCATCGCGGTCAAAGGCGTGGCGCACGACACGCTGCTCGAATCCTACGTGCTGGAAGCGCACAAGCCGCACGACATGGACAGTCTGGCGTGGCGGCATCTCGATGTGAAGACAATCACGTTTGCGGAAGTCGCCGGCAAGGGCGCCAAGCAGATCGGCTTCGACCAGGTCGACATCGATACCGCGGCCGCGTACTCGGCCGAGGATGCCGATATCACGCTGCAGCTGCACGACGTGCTCTATCCTCGCGTCGCGCGGGAGCCGGGGCTGCTGCACGTCTACTCGGCGCTCGAAATGCCGGTGCGGGACGTGCTGTTCCGCATGGAGCGCGTGGGCGTGCTGATCGATTCGGCGCTGCTGGGCATCCAGAGCCGCGAGCTGGGCGAGCGCGTGCTGGAGCTCGAGCGGCAGGCGTATGCGCTCGCCGGGCAGCCGTTCAACCTCGCTTCGCCCAAGCAGCTGGGCGAAATCCTGTTCGAGCGGATGAAGCTGCCGTTGATCAAGAAGACGGCGACCGGCCAGCCGTCGACCGACGAGGAGGTGCTGCAGGAGCTGGCCGCCGATTACCCGCTGCCCAAGCTGCTGCTCGAGCATCGCAGCCTCGCCAAGCTCAAGTCCACGTACACCGACAAGCTGCCGCTGATGGTCAATCGCGAGACCGGCCGCGTGCACACGACGTTTGCGCAGGCGACTGCAGTGACGGGGCGGCTTGCGTCGTCGGATCCCAACCTGCAGAACATCCCCGTGCGCACTGCCGAGGGTCGCCGCATTCGCGAGGCGTTCATCGCGCCGCCCGGGCACGTCCTGATATCCGCCGACTACTCGCAGATCGAGCTGCGCATCATGGCGCATCTTTCCGGCGATCCGGCGCTGGTCAGGGCCTTCAACGAGGGCGCCGACATCCACCGCGCGACGGCGGCCGAGATTTTCGGCGTGCCGGCGGCCGAGGTCAGCGCCGATCAGCGCCGCACCATCAAGGCGGTCAACTTCGGACTGATCTACGGCATGGGCGCCTTCGGACTGGCACAGCAGCTCGGCATCGAACGCGGCTCCGCGCAGCAGTTCATCGACAGGTATTTTGCCCGCTATCCCGGCGTGGCCGATTACATGCAGCGGACCCGCGAAATCGCGCGCGAACAGGGTTATGTCGAGACGGTTTTCGGACGCCGCCTGTGGCTACCCGACATCAAGGCCGGCGGCGGGCCCCGCCGCGCGGGCGCGGAGCGGGCGGCGATCAACGCGCCGATGCAGGGCACCGCGGCCGATCTCATCAAGCTCGCCATGATCGCCGTGCAGCAGTGGCTCGACCGGGATCAGGTGCGTTCGAAGCTCATCCTGCAGGTGCACGACGAACTGGTGCTGGAAGTGCCGGACGACGAAACGGAACTGGTCAGGTTGCGGCTTCCCGCATTGATGGCCGGGGTAGCCGAGCTTTCGGTGCCGCTGGTCGCCGATGTGGGGGTTGGGGCGAACTGGGATCAGGCCCATTGACGGGCCCGTTGACCGCCAGCGCGAATTTCGGCAACGATGGTCCGCCAAACGCACAAAGCACCTCAGGAGACCTGCAAAATGATCCCATTGCCTGTGGACAGTCCTTTTCGGAAGTTCTATGCCGAGAGTTATGCCATTTCTCTGGAGGACTACATCGTCCTCGAATACTATTTCGAGACCGCGGAGAATCCATTCGAGGTTGCCGCCCATCTGTGCCAGGAGCAGACCACGGCCCAATGGAAAAGGGTGGGGGTGGACGAAGATTTTCGCGAACGGTTCGCTTCGAAAGTCCTCGCGCTGGAACAAAACACGCGGGTCGAGTTGTTCGCAGACGATGAAAATCCCGGCGAAGAAGAAAAGACCCGGAAGGGGTGGTGGGTCAAGATCGCGTACCCACACGGCAATTTTGGGCCGCGCATCCCCAATTTGATCACCGGATTATGCGGGGAAGGCACTTTCCATTCTCCCGGCATGCGAACGATCAAGTTGATGGACATCCATTTTCCCGATTCCTACCTGACTCACTTTGATGGTCCGCGCTTCGGCATTGCCGGAATTCGAGGCATGCTTGACGTGTATCATCGGCCGCTGATGCTGGGCGTCATCAAGCCAAACATCGGACTGCCCACGGAGCCTTTTGCAAACCTTGGGTTCGAGGCCTGGATGGGGGTCTGGATATCGCGAAGGACGATGAACTGCTCTGCGATACGCCGGACAATCCATTCGAGAAGCGCTGCGCCATGCTTGGCGAACTGCGGCGCAAGGCGGAAACGGCGACCGGGCGCAAGAAGATCTACCTCACGAACATCACCGACGAGGTGGACCGCATGCCGGAAATGTACGATTTCGCCCTGCGCAATCATGCCAACGCGGTGATGATCAACGGCATGACAACCGGATTGAGCATCGTCCGCGTACTGGCCAGGAAGGGACAGCTGCCGCTGTTTTCGCACTTCGATTTCATTGCCCCATTTACGCAGAACCGCACCTTCGGCGTACATCTCAAGGTCGTCACCAAGCTGCAGCGATTGGCCGGTTTCGACGCTCAGATCTACCAGGGTCTCGGACGCCGGATGCACACGTCAACCACGGACGTGATCCAGGCATACCAGGCCTGCGTCGAACCGATGGGGCATCTGAAACCCAGCCTCCCCGTTCCCGCCGGCAGCCAATGGGCCGGTTCGTTGCGACCGCTTTACGAATTGTTCGGAAGCCGGGATTTCGGCATCGTTCCGGGTCGGGCAGTCTTCTCCCATCCAATGGGACCTGCCGCCGGGGCGACCGCGTTGCTGCAAGGCTGGGAGGCGGCCGAAAAGGGAGTTTCCCTCGAAGCGTACGCTGCAACACGAATTGAATTGGGGCAGGCGATTCTGATGAACGCTTAGCAGCGGGCCGCATACCGGGCGCTGCATGGATGCTGCAGCAGCCCCCGCCATCACGACCCCGGTTCCCAAGTGAGCGCCAAATTCACCGGCGCGATGAAGCCTCGCGGCTAATCCGGCTTGCCGAATACATCGACGTAGCTGGCGTAGCTCGAGCAGCCAAAAACCGGCGCCAGCACCAGCCAGCCGAGCCCGAACGGAATCGAAGCCACCAGCGCCAACGCAAGGCCGACGAGTCCGTAGACGGTGAACGCACCCACGTTGTCGAGGGAGGCGACGAAGCTTGCCTTCATCGCCGCGATGGGCTCCTCGTTGCGAAAGATCACCAGCGCGGGTGCGTACCACCACGCCATCAATAACGGCACGGCGAGCAGTGCGGTCAGCAGCAGGACGACGATCGCCGCCATGCCGATCGCAGCCAGCGCGGAGACGCCGGCCTGCATCGGATCTCCGGAAAGCATTGCTCCCAGTGCCCCCAGCCCGGCGATGCCGATCAACAGCGCAATGCCAACCATCCAGATCAGGAACCAGCCGGCGAAGTAGATCAAGGCCAGGATGACGAGCGGCCCCGCGTGCTGCTGGAAGCACGAGAACAGGTGGGCGACGGCGAGTTCATCGCCGCGATCCTGCGCCCGCGCGCCGAGGAGGACGCCGCCCCCCAGGATCGGCAGCAGCAGCGTGGATGCGATCTGGCCGATGAACGGGATGAACGCAAGCCCGGTCATGATCGCAAAGTAAAGAATCGCGATCACGATCCAGATCCACGGCGACAGAGCGAAAAGGCGCCAGCCTTCGGTCCACCAGTGCAGTCCCCGACCGGCGTCGACATGGACCCCATTCAAGGGGCGCGGTGGGCGATCGGCGTCCACGGGGTCCGGGACGGCGACGGGGAGGGGAGGGCCGGAAGGAAGTTCGCTCATGGCGCCTGGTCCGTGACAGGGTTTGGAGTGACACCAAAGGTACCATGCGACCACGCTTGCGGCGGGCCTCGGGAAAGATGATATGTTCGGTACCAGCGCTTGCGAGGAATCGGTCGATGAAAAAATTGCTGTCGCCGCACGCTGCGGCCATTGCCCCGACGGTGGCTGCGCCGCAGCCCGACCGCGCGCCCGACACGCTGGCTGCCGGTACGCCGACCAAGCTCCGCGATGACCTCGTCGCTCTGCTCGGGCCGGATCGCGTCCTCGCGCGCCCGATCGACCTTGTCCGCTACGCCTCCGACGCGAGCCCCTACCGGATGTTTCCGAAGGTGGTCGTCGTCGCGCACGATGTCGACGACGTGCGCAGCGTGCTGGCCTATGCGCGCCGGGAGCGGATCCCGGTGACGTTTCGCGCGGCGGGAACGAGCCTTTCGGGCCAGGCGCAGGGCGACGGCATCCTGGTCGATGTCCGCCGGTACTGGGCGGGGGTCGTGGTCGAGGACGGTGCGCGGCGATTGCGGGCGCGGCCCGGCACGATTCTCTCGCGGGCGAATCTGGCGCTTGCGCCGCACGGCTGCCGGCTCGGCCCGGACCCGGCAAGCGCGGCGGCCTGCACGATCGGCGGCGTCATCGCCAACAACTCCTCCGGCATGTGCTGCGGCACGACCCAGAATTCCTACAAGACGGTCGCGTCGCTCACGCTGCTGTTGCCGTCCGGCACGCTGATCGACACCGCGGCCGCCGACGCGGAAGCGGACTTCGCGCGGGCGGAGCCGACGCTTGCTTCCGGACTTGCAGCGATCAAGGCGGAAATCGAGTCCGACGCCGAACTCGTCTCCCGCATGCGACGCAAGTTCAGCATCAAGAACACGACCGGCTATCACATGGAGGCGTTCCTAGACGGCCGGACGCCGCTCGATATCTTCCGCCGTCTCATCGTCGGCTCGGAAGGCACGCTTGCTTTCATCGTCGAGGCGGTGTTCGAAACCATTCCCGACGACCAGTTCCGCCTGACGACGTTCATGATGTTTCCCGACCTGCGCGCCGCCTGCGCCGCGGTGAAGCCCTTCGTCGATTGCGGCGCCGCCGCGGTGGAACTGACCGATCGCGCGTCGTTGCGCGCCGTCGAAGGCAAGCCGGGTGTGCCGGAGCGCTGGAAGGCGCTGCCGGAAGGGTCAACGGGGCTGCTGGTCGAGTTCCGGACGCCTGACGAGGCGGCGCGTCTCACCGCGCTGCGCCGCGCCGATGCGGTGCTGGCGGGCCTCACGCTGGTCGAGCCGGCGCAGTTCACCACCGATCCCGCGCAGGCAGCGCAATACTGGAATGTGCGCAGCGGGCTGCTCGCGTCGGTGGGTGGCGCCCGCCCGTCGGGCACGTCGTTCATTCTCGAGGACGTCTGCTTTCCCCCGGAGCGGCTTGCCGACGGCGCACTCGACCTGCAGGCGCTCTTCGCGCGTCACGACTACGCGGGCGTCATCTTCGGGCACGCGTCGGCCGGCAACCTGCACTTCCTGATCACGCCGCTGCTCAATGCGCCGCGCGAGGTCGCGCGCTTCGACGCCTTCATGCAGGATGTCGTCGACCTCGTCGTGGGCAAGTACGACGGCTCGCTGAAGGCCGAGCACGGCACGGGACGCAACATCGCTCCGTTCGTCGAGCGCGAGTGGGGCGCGAAGCTCACGGCGCTGATGTGGAAGCTGCGCCGTCTCGCCGACCCCGACGGCATTCTTGCGCCGGGCGTGATGCTGTCCAACGACCCGCGGCACCACCTGGCATTTCTGCAGACCGCGCCGACGATCGAGGCCGAAGTCGATCGCTGCATCCAGTGCGGCTTTTGCGAGCGCGTGTGCCCGAGCCGCGACTTGTCGACCACGCCGCGGCAGCGGATCGCGCTGCGGCGCGAGATGGTGCGGCAGGGAACGGCGTCGCCTGTGCTCGATTCGCTGTTGCGCGATTTCGAGTACGACGCCATAGAGACCTGCGCCGGCGACGGGAGCTGCGAGCTCGCCTGTCCGGTCGGCATCAACACCGGCGTGCTGATGAAGCAATTCCGGCATCGGGAGCACGGACGCACGGCCGAGCGGGTCGCCATGACGCTGGCGATCAACTTTCGTCCGCTCGAGCGCGTCGCCCGCGTGGCGGTCGGCGCCGCGGGCGCCACCGCGAAGCTCTTTGGCCATGGCGTCCTCACGGCTGCCACCGATGCCGCGCGCGCCGTGATCAGCAACGACCTGATGCCCGGCTGGTTGCCGAACACGCCTTCCGCAGCTTTGAACCTGCCGCGGACGTCGCGCGAAGGCGCGGCTGCCGTCTACTTCACCGCCTGTGTCAACCGCATTTTCGGGCACGCGCCGGGGCATGAGCGCGAGGCGACGCTCGCCGGGGCGTTGGTGGCGATTTCCGCCCGCGCCGGCTTGCCGTTGTGGATACCCGACGACATCGGGGGTCATTGCTGCGCGACGATCTGGCATTCCAAGGGCTATGAAGACGGCAACGCGCTGATGGCCAATCGGACGCTCGAGAGCCTGTGGCGGTGGAGCGACGGCGGCAAGCTTCCGGTCGTCTGCGACGCGAGTTCGTGCTCGCTGGGCATCACCCGCGAGATCGTCGACTACCTGACGCCCGAGAACCGCGCGCATCACGCGCGGCTGACCATCCACGACTCGATCGCGTGGGCGCACGACCATCTGCTGCCGGGGCTCGCGATCACGCGCAGGCTGCGCTCGGCGGTCGTGCATCCCAGTTGCTCGACGCAGCATCTGGGCATCGCGCAGAAGCTCCACGGTCTCGCTGCCGCAATGGCCGTGACCGCGGTGACGCCCGCGGCCGCGGGTTGCTGTGGCTTCGCCGGCGACCGTGGATTTCTGCACACCGAGCTCACGCGCTCGGCCACTGCGGAGGAAGCCGCCGAGGTCGCGCAGCGCGAGTACGACGCCTATCTCGGCAGCAACCGCACCTGCGAAATCGGACTCAATCTTGCGACCGGACAGAACTACGAATCGTTCGTCTTCCTGCTCGAGGAACTGACCCGGCCGGCGTAGGTGGCCGCGTGATCGCGCAGGGACGCCACGCGCCGCGCTCGCGAACGCCCCGGATGATCGAAGCGGAACCGCAGGGCCGTTCGCCACGCGCCCGGTGCCGCCCGACGACCCCGCATGGCCACTTGATCCACGTCAACACGATGATCAGGAGCATGTGACAACCTACCGCACTAGCTGACCGTGGGGTTGTCCTGGACGATTATCGATCCAGTGCGCCGGAGCCACGGTCATTCGCATGTCGCGTGGATGCCCCCATGACCTCCGTCCGAACAATCTCTTCGCTGCGCGCGGCCTGCGCGATCCTGCTCCTGTGCAGCGGCATTGCCGTTGCGGCGGCGCCCGCCGCCAAGGCCCCGGCTGCCAAAGCACCCCCCCCGCCCAGCGTCGTCGACACCTGCATGATGTGCCATGCCGACAAGGAGGCCAAGGGCGCCGCCGGCAAGTCGATAGCCGTCGACGTGGCGAAGTTCGGGAAGTCGGTGCACGGGGAGTTGCAGTTGAAGTGCACCGACTGTCACGCCGACGTCTCGGTCGACAAGCTGCCGCACGCCGAAAAGCTGAAACCCGTCGACTGCGCGAGCTGCCACGAGAAGGCAGGCAAGGAGTACGCAGGGACGGTGCACGGTGCCGCGCGCAAGGACGGCAGCGCGATCGCCGCCAACTGCACGGACTGCCACGGCACGCACGACATCCTGCGGTCGAAGGATCCGGTTTCGCGCACCAATCACGCCAACATCGAGGCGACGTGCTCGACCTGCCACGGCAGCGACGCCATGGCTGCGACGGGCAAACTGCCCGGCGGGAACATCGGCGGCAAGTTCCACGACAGCATCCACGGCAAGGCGCTGCAGGGCGCTGCGCAGGGCTCCGCGCCCACCTGCACCAATTGCCACGGCGCCCACGACATTCACCCCAAGGCCGATGCGGCGAGTCGCACTCATCGCGCCAAAATCCCGGACACCTGCGGCACGTGTCACAAGCGGGAGCGCGCGGCCTACGTCGACGGCATGCACGGCAAACTGCGCCAGGACGGCATCCTGGCCGCGCCGGGCTGCACCGATTGCCACTCCGCGCACAGCATCGTGCAGCACGACACGCCGAAATTCCGGACCGAGGTGATCAAGGAGTGCGGCACCTGTCACGCCGATTACCTTGCGACGTATCGCGACACGTTCCACGGCCAGGTCACGGCGCTCGGTTACTCGCGGGTGGCGACGTGCGCCTCCTGCCACGGCGCGCACGCGGTGCTGCCGGCGTCGAATCCCGCATCGAAGGTGTCGGCGCAGAACCGGGTTACGACCTGCCAGGCCTGCCATCCGGGTGCGAGCGCGAACTTCGCCAGCTTCGATCCGCACGCGAGCAAGCACGACAGGGCGCGCAATCCGCTCTACTGGTACGCGGCCAAGTTCATGGAGATCCTGCTCTTCGGCGTGTTCGCGTTCTTCGGCGTCCACACCACGTTGTGGTTCTACAGGGAAGTACGGGACAAGCTGCAGCGAGGCAAGAGGCGCGGGCAACGGCAAGGAGAGGCACTGATGGCGATGGCGATGGGTAACCCGGCTGGAACGGCTTCCGGCGGGCATGCGGGAGGCGGCGCGGCGCAGCGCTACTACCGGCGGTTCACGTCGATCGAGCGCGTGCTGCACTGCGCTGCTGATGCTCACCTTCGTCGGCTGCGCGTTGACCGGATTGCCGCTGATCTTCGCCGAGCGGCCGTGGGCGGGGACGCTCGCGCGCCTCTTCGGCGGGTTCGAGGGCGCGGGCTTCATCCACCGCACCTGCGCGACGGTGATGATTGTCGTATTCGCGAGCCACATCGCGACCGTGTACTCCAAGGTGATCGCCGGCGGCAACCTCATGAAGATCTTGTGGGGACCCGATTCGATGGTGCCGCAGATGCAGGACGGAATCGACATCTACCGGAGTTTCCTCTGGTTCCTCGGCCGCGGCCCGCGCCCGCAGTTCGACCGCTGGACCTATTGGGAAAAGTTCGACTACTGGGCGGTGTTCTGGGGGATGGTCATCATCGGTGGGTCGGGGCTCCTGCTGTGGTTCCCGCTGTTCTTCGCGCAGGTGCTGCCCGGCTGGATCTTCAACATCGCGGCGCTGGTGCACGGCGAGGAGGCGCTGCTCGCCGCCGGTTTCATATTCACGTTCCACTTCTTCAACGGCCACGTGCGGCCCGACAAATTCCCGATGGATACGGTCGTCTTCACCGGGCGCATTTCGGAACACGAACTCAGGAGCGAGCGCGGCGCGCAGTACGAGCGCATGGTGCGCGAGGGCAGCCTCGAGGCCGCGCTGGCGCCGGCACCGACCCAGGAGGCGAGGTGGTTCGGCTGGGTCGTGGGCGGAACGGCGCTGTCGCTCGGCGTCGTCGCAATCGTCCTGATCGCGTACAGCATCGTTACGTAGGTATACTGCGCGGCGACGTGAGCGTTCGGGAACATTGACGAGGAGGGTGGGCAATGAATCTGCGTATCGGCCGTCGCGGCCTGATGATGGGGATGACGACGCTGCTGGTGGTCGGCCTGATCGCCGTGGCCGTGATCCTTGCCGCCGGCATCACTGCCTGGGAGTATTCGAACAGCAACGCGTTCTGCACCAACGTGTGCCACGCCGTGCACCCGGAGGAGCCCAGGGCGCACGCCGCGGCGAGCCACGCGCGCGTCCAGTGCGTCGAGTGCCACATGGGACGCCTCGGCACGCTGCACCTGATGGTGCTCAAGACGACGCACGTCAACGAATTGTGGGGCATGATCGCCGGCTACGATCGGCCGACCCAGGGCCACACCATGCGCCCGGCCAGCGACAACTGCGAGGGCTGCCACTGGCCCTCGATGCGGCACTCGGACACGGTTCGGCTCAAGTATCGCTATGCCGATGACGTCAAGAGCACCGAGACCCGCTACAAGATGACGCTCCACACGGGGGCCGGAGAGGCGCGCGAAGGCACGTCCAAGGGCATCCACTGGCACATCGCCCAGCACATGACGTTCGCTGCAATCGACTCGAAGGCCCAGCGGATTCCGCTGATCCAGGTCAAGGGCGCCGACGGCAAGATGCAGACCTGGTTCGACGCGACGGCGGGCGTGACGCGGCAGGAGGCCGAGAAGCTGCCGACGCGTCGCCTCGAGTGCGCCGATTGCCACAATGCCTCGGGTCATCCGTTCGAAAATCCGGCGGACATGGTCGACGAGGCGATCCAGCGCGGCGGGATCGACCGCAGCCTGCCGTCGATCAAGGCGCGGGCGCTCGCGATCATCGGCACGGCGAAGGCCGACGTCGTCCACGGGTCCGAGGAAGAGCGCGGCCAGCAGATCGACAAGCTGATTGCCGCTGCCGCCCCCAAAGGCGACCTGAGTCCCGAAGCGAAAAAAGCCGAGGCCGCGTTTGCCAGGGAAATGCGGCGGATCCTGCTCGCGACGAGCTTCTCCGCCAAGGACATCGACTGGAAGAAGTTCCCCGACAACCTCGGGCACAAGAACTTCCCCGGCTGCTTCCGCTGCCACGACGGCAAGCATCTCGACGACAAGGGCCAGGCGGTACGGCTGCAGTGCACGCTGTGCCACGCGCTGCCGGAAGTCGTGCGCGAGGACGGCGCGCGCACGGTCGTGTCGACGGTGAGCCCGGACCTCGAGCCGCCGCCGTCACATGGCGAGCCGAACTTCATGCATGAACACCGGTCGAAGATGGACAGCACCTGCACGATGTGCCACGGCCCGATCAAGTTCGGCAAGGACGGCGGTTCGTTCTGCTCGAACCCGGCGTGCCACGGCCGCAAGTGGCCGAACATGAACCTCGACGCCGAAGCCGAGCCGCCGAAGAAGGCGGATCTGGCGGTGCCGCTCCCGGTGGCGGCGGCGGTGGCGAGCGCGGAGATGGCGCCAATCGCGGCGCGCTGATTCGCCGAACGGTCAACGACAACGCCGCCCGGAGCGCTCCGGGCGGCGCTGTCGCTTTGGTGCTTGCGCGCGGTCTGCGCGCCGCGTCAGCGAACGCCGAGCGTCTCCCGCACGGCGGCAGCAACGGCTTCCGCCGTGATGCCGAAATACGCGTACAGCGCGGGCGCGGGCGCCGACTCGCCGAAGCGTGCGATGCCCACCACGCGTCCCTGCCGCCCGACATAGCGCCACCAGGTTTCGGGGTGACCCGCCTCGACGGCCACCGTGGGCATCGCCACCGGCAATACGCGGTCACGGTATTCGCCAGGCTGGCGTTCGAACGCCGACGTGCAGGGCATCGAGACGACGCGCACCGGCAGACCACCGTCCTGCAACTGCTTCTGCGCCAGCAGTGCCAGCGCGACCTCGGACCCTGTCGCGATGATGATCGCCTGCGGTTTGCCGCCATTTGCCTCGGACAATACGTACCCACCGCGCGCGACGTCGCCGGGCGCCATGCGCGGCGCCTGCGCGAGGTTCTGCCGCGACAGCAGCAACGCCGCGGGTCCGTCGCGGCGTTCGATCGCGGATGACCACGCTATCGCCGTCTCGAACGCATCGGCGGGCCGCCAGACATCGAGGCCGGGGATGAGCCGCAGCGACGCGGCGTGCTCGACGGGCTGGTGCGTGGGGCCGTCCTCTCCAAGGCCGATCGAATCGTGCGTGAACACGTACACGACCCGCTGCCGGCAGAGCGCGCTCATCCGGATCGCGTTGCGCGCGTAGTCGGAGAAGACGAGGAAGGTTCCGCCGTAAGGGATCACGCCGCCGTGCAGCGCCATCCCGTTCATCAGCGCGGCCATGCCGAACTCGCGCACGCCGTAGTGCAGGTAGTTGCCCGCTGCGGTGGCCGGGTCGAACGGCGACGTCGACTTGGTGTCGGTCAGGTTGGAACCGGTGAGATCGGCCGACCCGCCGACGAGTTCGGGCACGCGCGCGGTGAGGATTTCGAGCGATTGCTGCGATGCCTTGCGGGTCGCGACCGGCGTCGTGGCCGCAGCGCCCGCGGTGACGAGTTCCGTCCTGATCGCGGGCCAGTCGGTCGGCAACGCGCCGTTGACCCGGCGCTCGAATTCGGCGGCCAGCGCAGGGTGAGCGGCGGCGTAGCCCGCGAAGAGACTCTGCCATTGCGTTTCGCGTGCGGCCCCCTGCGACCGCGCGTTCCAGCCGTCGCGCAGTGCTTGCGGAATCTCGAACGGCGGGTGATTCCACTGCAGCTGCTCGCGGGTGCGCGCCACCTCGGCGGCCCCCAGCGGCGCGCCGTGCGCATCGGCGGTGTCGACCTTTTCCGGCGCGCCGAAGCCGATGTGGGTGCGGCAGATGACGAGCGTCGGCCGGGCGGCTTGGCCTGTCGCCGCGGCCAGCGCGGCATCGATCGCGGCCGGGTCGTGGCCATCGATGCCGGCGACGACGTTCCAGCCATAGGCGCGGAAGCGCGCCGCCGTGTCGTCGCGGAACCAACCGCGAACGTCGCCGTCGATCGAGATTCCGTTGTCGTCGTAGATCACGACGAGCTTGCCAAGCCCCAGGACACCCGCGAGCGAACAGACTTCGTGCGACACCCCCTCCATCAGGCAGCCGTCGCCGACGAACGCGTAGGTGCGATGGTCGACGATTTCGAACCCGGGCCGGTTGAACTGCATCGCGCCAGGCATGCGCTCGGTGAGCGCCATTCCGACGGCATTGGCGAGCCCCTGGCCCAGCGGGCCGGTGGTAGTCTCGACCCCGGCCGTGAGACCGAACTCAGGGTGCCCCGGCGTCTTCGAGTGTAGCTGGCGGAAGCGCTTCAACTCCTCCAGCGGCAGGTCGTAGCCGGTGAGATGCAGCAGCGCGTACAGCAGCATCGAGCCGTGGCCGTTCGAAAGCACGAAGCGGTCGCGGTTGGCCCATTGCGGATGCGCGGGGTTGTGGCGCAGGTATTTCTGCCAGAGCACCGTGGCGATGTCGGCCATCCCCATCGGCATTCCGGGGTGGCCGGATTTTGCCTGCTCGACGGCGTCGATGGCGAGGAACCGCAATGCGTTGGCGGCGGGTGTGGCAACGGGTGCGGCAGGGGTCATGGCAGCGGTCTCGTGGGTCGGTTGGTGGCACCGCCATCGTCATTGCGCGCGGCGCCTGATGTCCATCAGCCGCAGGATCAACGGTGTGAAAATGATCTGCATGGCAACCCCCATTTTGCCACCGGGGCAGACGATCGTGTTCGGCCGCGACATGAACGAATCGTGCAGCATCGACAGGAGGTACGGGAAGTCGATGCCCCGGGGATCGGCAAACCGGATCACCAGCAGGCTTTCGTCGGCGGTCGGAATGTCGCGGGCAATGAACGGATTCGACGTGTCGACGACGGCGACGCGCTGGAAGTTGACGTGGGTGCGGGCGAACTGCGGCACGATGACGTTCACGTAGTCGGGCATCCGCCGCAGGATGGTGTCGACCACCGCTTCCTGCGTGTAGCCGCGCAGGTTCTTGTCACGATGCAGCTTCTGTATCCATTCGAGGTTGATGATGGGGACCACGCCCACCCGCAGATCGGCGTGCCGACCGACGTCGACGGCATCGGTCTTGGCCGCGCCGTGCAGGCCTTCGTAGAACAGCAGGTCGGTATCGCCGGGAAGATCGCCCCAGGGCGTGAAGGTGCCCGGTTCCAGCTTGAACGGCGCGGCTTCGTCGGCGTCGTGCAGGTAACGGCGGACCTGACCGCTGCCCGTCGCACCGTAGGTCCTGAACAGCGCCTCGAGCTCCTCCAGCAGGTTGGCCTCGACGCCGAAGTGACTGTAATTGACATTGCCTTTCGCCGCTGCTGCTGCCAGTTGCGCGCGCATTTCCTGGCGATTGAAGCGATGGAACGAGTCGCCCTCGACGAATGCAGCGTTGATATTCTCGCGCCGGAAGATGTGGTGGAAGGTGCGCATCACCGTTGTCGTTCCGGCGCCCGACGAACCGGTAATCGCGATGATGGGGTGTTTGGCCGACATGTCCGGGGCTCCAGGGTTGCGCTCAGGGAGTCGTGCTGCGGTAGAGCGAGCGGGTGTTGAACAAAGGGGACGAAAACGGCTGATCCTCGCCGCGATCGTATTCGCTGTGATAGCGCTCGAGGCGCGCCACCTCGTTGCGCGAACCGAGGATCACCGGCACCCGCTGATGCAGCGCGTCGGGCGTCACGTCCAGGATGCGGCCGCGCCCCGTCGATGCGGCGCCCCCGGCCTGCTCGATCAGCATCGCCATCGGATTCGCTTCGTAAAGCAGACGCAGGCGCCCCGGCCTGGCCGGATCCTTGGTGTCCTTCGGATACATGAACAGCCCCCCGCGCATCAGGATGCGATGTACCTCGGCGACCAGCGACGCGATCCAGCGCATGTTGAAGTCCTTGTCGCGGTCACCGGATTTCCCGGCGAGGCACTCCTCGACGTAGCGCTTGACGGGGGGCTCCCAAAAGCGCTGGTTCGACGCGTTGACGGCGAACTCCTGCGTATCCGGCGGAATGCAGAGGTTCGGATGGGTGAGGATGTACGCGCCGATGTCGGGGTCGAGCGTGAAGCCGTGCACGCCGGTGCCGAGCGTCAGCACGATCATCGCCGTCGGTCCGTAGAGCGCGTAACCGGCGCAGACCTGCCGGGTGCCGGGCTGCAGGAAATCGGAGACGGTGGGGTTGGTGACGCCTTCGGGCGCGCGCAGCACCGAAAAGATCGTGCCGACGGTGACGTTGACGTCGAGGTTCGACGACCCGTCGAGCGGGTCGAACACCAGCAGGTAGCGCCCACGCGGAAAGGCATCGGGTATTGAGTACGGCTCTTCCAGTTCCTCGGATGCCATGCCGGCGAGGTAGCCGCCCCACTCGCAGGATTTCAGCATGATGTCGTTGCTGATCATGTCCAGCGGCTTCTGCTCCTCGCCCTGGACGTTGATGTTCCCGGTCGATCCGCGCATGCCGGTGAGCGGACCCTTGGCAACCGCGTTGGCGATGTACTTGCACGCGGTCTGGATGTCGTTGACCAGCGCGATCAGCTCGGAACCGCTCGCGAGCCTGCGCTGCTCCTCGATGATGAACTTGGACAGGGTCGAGCGGCGGTACGGCACGATGTCTTCCTTCAAGTGGCGTTGAACACGCGGCTCCCGCGCAGGTCGACCGCCGAGAGCGTGGACAGAGCTTCGCGCGTGACCGGCACGCCGGCGGCGAACAGCCGGTTGGCCTGCCGCAGGCGGGCGCGGTCGAGCGCGTTGCGGATCGAGCGCGCATTGGCGAAGTGGGGCTGCGCGCGCCGCAGCGCGACGTATTCGCGGAAGGTCGCAAGCGCCTCGTCATCGAAGCGGTAGTCCTGCCGGTCGAGCATCAGCGTGGCGATCTCGATCAGCTCGGCGTCGTCGTAGTCGGGGAAATCGATGTGGTGGGCGATGCGCGACGAGAAGCCCGGATTGCTGCGGAAGAAGGTGTCCATCCGGTCCTTGTAGCCGGCGAGAATGACGACCAGGTCGTCGCGCTGGTTCTCCATCACCTGCAGCAGGATCTCGATCACTTCCTGCCCGTAGTCGCGTTCGTTCTCGGGCCGGTAGAGGTAATACGCCTCGTCGATGAACAGCACGCCGCCCATCGCGCGCTTCAGCACCTCCTTGGTCTTGGGCGCCGTGTGGCCGATGTACTGGCCGACGAGGTCGTCGCGCGTCACCGAAACGAGGTGACCCTTCCGGACGTAGCCCAGGCGATGCAGGATCTCCGCCATCTTCTGCGCCACCGTGGTCTTGCCGGTGCCGGGATTGCCGGTGAAGCTCATGTGCAGCGAAGGCGACGACCCCGTGAGGCCCAGCGAAGTCCGCGCCCGGGACACGATCAGGTAGGCGGCGATTTCGCGGATCCGCTGCTTCACCGGCTTCAAGCCGATCAATTCGCGATCGAGCGCCTCGAGCACGTCCTGCACGTTGGCGTCGCGCAGCAGCGCTTGAAGGTCGACGGTGGCGGTAGTGTCCATGGTCATCGGCAGATCGTGCGCATCGACGGGGATTCGCGGCTGAAGCCGCTCCCACAAGAATCCAGGCCAATCAGGTCGCGGTGTTGGATCACCGGTAGCGCTCGCCAACCGGCTTGTCGGTGGCGTAGCCGCGGGTGGTGTAGCGGATGTTGCGCCCGCCGGCCTCCTGGCGCTCCAGCGCGAAGCCCGGCTCGTCGGCGGGGCGATGGACGATGAACGACAGCACCATCGACTCGACGCCGCGCGTCGAATCGAAGGCGTTGACCTTGATGTAATGGTTGGGGAATGCCTTGCGGCAGGCGTTGACCTCGAACAGCACCGCGGCGCCGTCCTTCAACTCGAACATCGGCAGTCCCCACATGTCCCAGTAGGTGTTGCGCGGGTGCGCGTCGTCGGTATGCTCGACCGAGCAGGCCCAGCCGCGCGACAGCGCGTAGTCGACCTGCGCGCGGATCTCGGCGTCGGTCAGGTCGGGAAGAAACGAGAAAGCCCCTTGGGTAATGCGCATGATCGTGGTCCTCAGGAAGAAGCGGTGGCGGTGGGGACGAAGTCCGGCGTGTCGGTCGACGTGTAGTTGAAGCTCACGTCCTTCCAGGTCTCGAGCGCCGCCTCCAGCGGCTTGCACCACTTCGCCGCCGTGCGCAGCACGTCGGGGCCTTCGTTGATCAGGTCGCAGCCCTCGTTGCGCGCCTTGACGATCGCCTCCAGCGCGACGCGGTTGGCGGTGGCGCCGGCCTGCACGCCCATCGGGTGGCCGATGGTGCCGCCGCCGAACTGCAGCACGACGTCGTCGCCGAACATGTGGATCAGCTGGTGCATCTGCCCGGCGTGGATGCCACCCGAGGCGACCGGCATCACCTTGCGCAGGTCCGCCCAGTCCTGGTCGAAGAAGAGGCCGCGCTGCAGGTCCTGCCTGGTCACCGTGTCGCGGCAGACGTTGTAGAAGCCCTGCACGCGTCATCGGGTCGCCCTCGAGCTTGCCGACCGCGGTGCCGGCGTGCAGGTGGTCGACGCCGGCGAGACGCAGCCACTTGGCGATCACCCGGAACGACACGCCGTGGTTCTTCTGCCGCGTGTAGGTACCGTGCCCGGCGCGGTGCATGTGCAGGATCATGTCGTTCGCGGCGGCACCAGTTCGACATCGACTGGATCGCCGTCCAGCCGATGACGAGGTCGATCATCACGATGCTGGAGCCGAGTTCCTTGGCGAAGTCCGCGCGCTCGTACATGTCCTCCATCGTCGCGCCGGTGACGTTGAAATAGTGGCCCTTGATCTCGCCCGAGTTGGCCTGCGCGCGGTTGACGGCCTCCATGCCGAACAGGAAGCGGTCGCGCCAGTGCATGAACGGCTGCGAGTTGATGTTCTCGTCGTCCTTGGTGAAGTCGAGGCCGCCGGTCAGCGCCTCGTAGATCACCCGGCCGTAGTTCTTGCCGGACAGCCCCAGCTTCGGCTTCATCGTCGCGCCCAGCAACGGACGGCCGTACTTGTCGAGGCGCTCGCGCTCGACGACGATGCCCGGTCGGCGGCCCCTTGAAGGTCTTCACGTAGGCGACCGGGACGCGGATGTCCTCGAGCCGGCCGGCCTTCAGCGGCTTGAAGCTGAACACGTTGCCGATCAGCGAGGCGGTGACGTTGGCGATCGAGCCTTCCTCGAACAGGATCAGGTCGTAGGCGACGTAGGCGAAGTACTGCTGCTCGGTCGGCGTGCCGGGCCCGGTATTGGGCACCGGGTCGACGCGGTAGGCCTTGGCGCGGTAGCTGTCGGCGGCGGTCAGCAGGTCGGTCCAGACCACCGTCCAGGTCGCCGTCGACGATTCGCCGGCGACCGCGGCCGCGGCTTCCTCGGCGTCGACGCCCTCCTGCGGCGTGATGCGGAACACGCAGATGAAGTCGGTGTCCTTGGGCTCGTAATCGGGCCGCCAGTAGCCCATCTGTTTGTACTTGAGAACGCCGGCTTTGTAGCGGGTCTTGGTGTCGGTGATGATCGATGATTCGACAGAGATGTTCATCGCGAGGGCTCCAGGCCGGGGTGACGGAGCCACTGTACGGGAACCAGGAGTTCAGATAAAGTAAGTAATCATTTGTTATGAATTAAGAAAATCTGAATGAAAAACGCCAGCATGCGCCAGCTTCGGGTCTTCGTCGCCGTCGCGAAGCACGCCAGCGTGACGCGGGCGGCCGAGGAGCTGCACCTGACCCCGCCGGCGGTGTCGATGCAACTGAAGGAACTGGAAACCGACATCGGGCTGCCGCTGTTCGACCGAACGGGGCGCACGGTGGCGCTGACGATGGTCGGCGAATACCTGGTCGTCTACGCGCAACGCATCCTGGCGACATTGCGCGAGGCGGACAGCGCGGTGGCGCGGCTGCGGGGACTCGCCAGCGGCACGCTGGTGATCGGCATGGTCAGCACCGCCAAGTATTTCCTGCCGCGGCTCCTGGCGCGTTTTCGCGAGGAGCATCCCGGGATCGAGTTCCGGCTGACGCTGGGAAACCGCGAACTGCTGGTGCGCAAGCTGCAGGGCAACGAGGTTGACCTTGCGGTGATGGGGCGCCCGCCGCGCGAGCTCGAAACGCGCGCGGAACCGTTCGCTGCACATCCGCACGCGGTGGTCGCCGCGGCCGATCACCGGCTTGCGGGTGCCGACCCGATCCCGCCTTCCGCGCTGGCCGGCGAGGGGTTCATCGTGCGCGAGGAAGGGTCAGGGACACGATCGGCGATGGAGCAGTTCTTCCGCGAGCATTCGCTGAAGCCGCCGGTGATCATGGAAATGGCCAGCAACGAGACGATCAAGCAGGCGGTCATCGCCAACATGGGGCTGTCGTTTCTCTCGTTGCACACGCTGGGCCTGGAACTCGAACGCGGACTGCTGCACATCGTGCCGGTCGAGGGACTGCCCCTGGTCCGCCGCTGGCACATCGTCAATACGCGCGGGCGGACATTGTCGCCGGCGGCCGAGGCGTTCCGCTACTTCATCCTCGAACGTGCGGAGAGCTTTCTGGCCCAGCTCTTTCCGGCGGAGTTGCTGGTCGCGGGGTCGGAGCGCTCCCGCTCGCCTTGAGCCGGATTCCGGCCGTCCGATCAAAGAGCGGTTGATTTTCCGGACCGGTGCCCTTACAATTAGCACTCGCAGCCAGTGAGTGCTAGCAATTGACCCGACGGGTTAGAGCGCTCTTGGCGGACATCGCGGCCGGATCGTGGCTGTGTGTTGCAAGCGACTGATTCGAAACAATTTCCCAAGGAGTGATTGCTTACCATGAAGATTCGTCCCCTGCACGATCGCGTCATCGTCAAGCGGCTCGATGAAGAAAAGAAGACCGCCGGCGGCATTGTCATCCCCGACACGGCGGCCGAAAAGCCGTCGCAAGGCGAGGTGGTTCATGCCGGCCCCGGCAAGACTGACGACAGCGGCAAGCTGATCCCGATGGGCGTCAAGGTCGGTGACAAAGTGCTGTTCGGCAAGTATTCGGGCCAGGAATTCAAGCTGGACGGGCAGGACCTGCTGCACATGCGCGAAGACGACATCATCGGCATCGTCGGCTGATCCCCCCATCCCACCCCAGAACTCAGGAGAACCAACATGGCAGCTAAAGACGTCCGCTTCGGCGACGGCGTACGCAATCGAATGATGGCCGGCGTGAACGTGCTGGCCAACGCGGTCAAGGTGACCCTCGGCCCCAAGGGCCGCAACGTGGTGCTGGAGCGCAGCTTCGGCGCCCCGACGATCACCAAGGACGGCGTATCGGTAGCGAAGGAAATCGAACTCAAGGACAAGTTCGAGAACATGGGCGCGCAGATGGTGAAGGAAGTCGCGTCCAAAACCTCGGACGTCGCCGGTGACGGCACGACGACCGCGACGGTGCTCGCGCAGTCGATCGTCATCGAAGGCATGAAGTACGTCGCCGCGGGCATGAACCCGATGGATCTGAAGCGCGGCATCGACAAGGCGGTCATCGCCGTCGTCGAAGAGCTGAAGAAGATCAGCAAGCCCTGCAGCACCGGCAAGGAAATCGCGCAGGTCGGTTCCATCTCGGCCAACGCCGACGAGGAAATCGGCAAGACGATCGCCGAAGCCATGGAGAAGGTCGGCAAGGAAGGCGTGATCACCGTCGAGGACGGCAAGGGCCTCCAGAACGAACTCGACCTGGTCGAGGGCATGCAGTTCGACCGCGGTTACATCTCGCCGTACTTCATCAACAGCCCGGAGAAGCAGGTCGCCGTTCTTGAAGACCCGTATGTCCTCCTGCACGACAAGAAGATCTCGAACATCCGCGATCTGCTGCCGTTGCTGGAGCAGGTGGCCAAGGCCGGCAAGCCGCTGCTGATCGTCGCCGAAGACGTCGACGGCGAAGCGCTCGCGACGCTGGTCGTCAACAACATCCGCGGCATCCTGAAGACCACTGCCGTCAAGGCGCCGGGCTTCGGTGACCGTCGCAAGGCGATGCTCGAAGACATCGCGATCCTGACCGGCGGCACGGTCATCGCCGAGGAACTCGGCATGAAGCTCGAGACCGCCGCGCTCAAGGATCTGGGCCGCGCCAAGCGCATCGAAGTCGGCAAGGAAGACACGACCATCATCGACGGCGCCGGCGAGAAGGCTGCGATCGAGGCGCGGGTGAAGAACATCCGCAAGCAGGTCGAGGACGCCACCAGCGACTACGACAAGGAAAAGCTGCAGGAGCGCGTGGCCAAGCTCGCCGGCGGCGTGGCGGTGATCAAGGTCGGTGCCGCAACCGAAGTCGAGATGAAGGAAAAGAAGGCCCGTGTCGAGGACGCGTTGCACGCGACCCGTGCCGCGGTCGAGGAAGGCATCGTTCCGGGCGGCGGCGTCGCCTACATCCGTGCGCGCGCCAACATCAAGAACCTGAAGGGCGACAACACGGACCAGGATGCAGGCATCAAGATCGTGCTGCGTGCGGTCGAGGAACCCCTGCGCCAGATCGTGGCCAACGCCGGTGACGAGCCTTCGGTGGTCGTCAACCGGGTCGTCGAAGGCAAGGGCAACTTCGGCTTCAATGCCCAGACCGGCCAGTACGGCGACCTGGTGGAGATGGGTGTCGTGGATCCGACCAAGGTGACCCGCTTTGCGCTGCAGAATGCGGCGTCGGTCGCTTCGCTGATGCTCACGACCGAAGCGATGGTCGCCGAACTGCCCAAGGACGACAAGCCGATGGGTGGCGGCGGTGGAATGGGCGGCATGGGTGGCATGGGCGACATGGACATGTAAGTCCGGCGCGTCGGCGCGGGCCGGCAGTCGCTGTCTGCCCGCTCCCTCGCAATTGCCTGCATTGGCTGTCAGACAGAGGCTCCGCGTTGCGGGGCCTCTGTCGTCTGTGGGACACGAGCACAGGGATACCCCGCCGGCAGTTGTAGCCTACGGTGGCGTAGCCTACGCCGAAGGTCTAAAATGAGGCGGCCCCCTATTCATCCGCCCGCTCCCTGCCGTTAACACGATGGACAGCGAGGAAGTCCGTCGATTGCACGACCCTGAACCGACCGTACCGGCAAACAGCCCTTAGCCATGACTTCCGGAATTCTCTTCGCGCTCGCCATCGGCGCCCTGGTCATCGCGGTCGTCGTGGGCCTTCTGCGTCGCAATCGGTCGTCGAGCGGCGGAGGCGGCGACCACGGCGAGCTTTCGACGACCGTCGCGCAATGGACCGAGGGCGAGACGACGCGCCTGCTGTCGTCGGCCGAGTTGCCCGGCCTCTACCTTCTGCGCCCCCGCTTTCTGTCAAAGGCCGAGAGCGTCGTCTACCTGCTTTTGAAGGCGGCGTTTCCTCGGCACGAGATCTTCGCTCGTGTGCGCCTGGCCGATGTGTTGCAGGTGAAGATCGGACCCCAGGGAATGGAGCGGCTGCGCGCCTTCCGCAAGATTGCCAATCAGCACGTCGGCTTCGTCATTTGCGATCGCGACATGACGATCCTCGCCATCGTCGATTCGCGCGAGCCCGATACCGTCGTCAACCCCCGCGACCAGAAGCTCGAAATCATCAAGCAGCGCTGCCTTCAGGCCGCGCAGGTCAAATACCTCTGCGTCTATCCCCCGCTCCTGCCGCGATACCGCGAGCTGCGCGAACAGATACTCGGACCCGCCGCCGATTTCATGTAGACGCCGTCGCCGGCCAGCGCGAGGCCTCAAGCGACTCGCTTGGGCGGCGCGATCAGGCCGCTATTTGCCGAAGGTCAGCCAAGCCCAGATCAGGGCCATCGCCCCCAGGGTCGACATGATCCATCCCGCCGGGGAGAACTTCCCGTCGTTCGACTTGAAGAGGAGACCGCTGACCAGTCCCCCGACGATCGAGCCGGCAACACCGAGCAGGGTCGTCATCCAGAACCCGAGATTCACCGCGCCCGGATAAAAGAAGCGCGCCAGCAGGCCGACGATGAAGCCGACGACGATCGTGCCGATGATGCTCATGATGCCCATGACCTGTCTCCCTCGAGGTGGATGGCCGGTTCCCGCGTGTCGCCACTCGTGGCAGGCGCACGCGGTGTTGCGGTCGTGCCGAAATGCTAACACGCTCGCGGATAATCCTTGAGCGCGTTCAGCTGCGGGGACTAACATCACCAAGTCAGGCATTCGTTGGAGGGATCGGGCGCAATGCGGTTACTTCTGGCCGAGGACGACGCAATCCTGGGCGACGCGGTGGTACGGCACCTGCGGCAGGGCGGTCACGCGGTGGACTGGGTGCGCGATGGCGCTGCCGCCGATGCGGCACTGCGCGCACAGGCCTTCGACCTCGTCGTGCTGGATCTGGGCCTGCCTCGTCGCGACGGACGTGCAATCCTGTCGCAGCTGCGGGCCCGCGGCATTGCGACGCCGGTGCTGATCGTCACCGCCCACGATGCGGTTGATGATCGGGTCGCCAATCTCGATGCGGGCGCCGACGACTACCTCGTCAAGCCGTTTGCGCTCGCCGAACTCGACGCCCGCATTCGCGCGCTCATTCGCCGCAGCCACGGGGCCGATCGCAGCAGCCTCCGGCACGGTGCACTGTCGTTCGACACGGCGACGCGCACGGCGGCGGTCGCCGGCGAACGCCTCGACCTGTCGGCGCGCGAACTCGCGGTGCTGGAACTGCTGCTGCTGCGCGCGGGACGGGTCGTGTCCAAGGAGCAGATGGTCGAGCATCTGTGCGGGTGGGACGAGGACGTGTCTACCAATGCGATCGAGGTCTATGTGCACCGTCTGCGGAAGAAGCTCGAGCCCGCCTCGATCCGCGTCCTGACGGTGCGCGGGCTGGGCTACTATCTCGCAAAAGCCTGATCGCGGGCCGCGGCACCGTGACCCACAAATCGCCTTCCTCGTTCGCGCCCGCGGTGTCGTTCGTCGCCAAATTCCTCGAATGGCTCGCCGCACCGTTGCTGTTCCTGTGGCTGGCGACGGCATTCGTCGGGCTTTTCATGATGGCGGGCGCCGCGGAAGAGCCCTACGACCAGCGGCTGTCCGACATGGTCGAGGCAATCGCGGCCCGTGCCGTCGTCACCGGCAATCCCGATTCGCCATTGATGGTCGCGCCGGATGCGGTCCTCTGGCTCGCGAGCGACCGCATCGATACCGTCCACTATGCGCTGCGTCGCGCGGATGGAAGCGTCGTTGCCGGCAATGCGGACCTTCCCCCCGTGCCCGGTGCGATGGCGGCCGTGGGCCCGACGCTGCACGGCGGCGTGGTCGATGGCGAGCCGGTTCGCATCGCGTCGCTGGCGATCGACGATCCCGCGCGCACCGGCGCACGCGTGGTCGTGCAGGTGGCCGAGACGCTCAACAAACGGCAACGGCTCGCGCGCCAGTTGCAAACGCAGTCGCTGTTGCCGCAGTTGTTCGTGCTCGCAGGCGCGTTCGTGTTCGTCTGGTACGGCCTGGGCTACGTCATCGCGCCGATGAGGCGGCTCAATGCGGCCATCGACAATCGCGGCTCGGCGGATCTCTCGCCGCTCGACCCCGGGGCCGCCCCGCCGGAACTGCAGCCGCTGATCGCATCGATCAACGGCCTCATGGCGCGGCTCGCCGCCAATTTCGAGGCCCAGCGTCGCTTCATCGCCGACGCGGCACACCAGTTGCGCACGCCGCTCGCAGGGCTGCGGACACAGACCGAGCTGGCAATGGCCGAGCGGGATCCGGCGGCGCTGCAGGCGTCGTTGCGGCAACTCGAGGCCAGTACCGAGCGCGCGGTCCATCTCGCGAACCGGTTGCTCTCGCTTGCGCGCGCCGGAACGCACGAGCACCCCGCGCACGTGGACGTCGACCTTGTGGCACTGGGACGCGCAACCGTGCTCGACTGGGTTCCGCAAGCGGTCGAAGAGGGCATCGATCTTGGATTCGAGGCGCCGGAGGGAACGCCCCGGATTGTGATTCGCGGGGATCCTCTGCTGCTGCGCGAGATGCTGTCCAACCTGATCGACAATGCGGTCCACTACACACCCACCGGGGGCGCGGTGACCGTTTCGGTGGCGCCTCGCCCGGCGCCGACACTGACGGTTGTCGATAACGGCCCGGGCATCCCGCCCGCCGAGCGCGAACGCGTGCTGCAGCCGTTCCATCGCGGCGCGGACAACATCGTGCCGGGGACCGGACTCGGTCTCGCCATCGTCGACGAAATTGCCCGCGGTCACGGTGCGGCGCTGCACGTAGGCGAGCCGGTGGACGGACGCGGCACCCGCGTGACGGTGACGTTCCCGCTGCCGGAAGCCGCGGCGTTGGCACACGGCGCGTAACAGGCCCTCCGGGGAGAAGGCGCCCGGGAAGCGCGTGGATTACTTGACGATCTGCGCCAGCTCGCCCGCCTTGTACTTTGCCGCCATGACCTCGAGCGGAATCGCCTTGATCTTCGAGGCCCACCCGGCGCTGCCGAACTGCTCGTAGCGCTGCTTGCAGACGGCCTTCGTCGCTTCGCGTGCCGGCTTCAGGTAATCGCGGGGGTCGAACGCGCTCTTGTGTTCGTTCATGTACTTGCGGATCGCACCCGTGATCGCCAGCCGGAGGTCGGTGTCGATGTTGATCTTGCGCACGCCGTGCTTGATGCCCTGCTGGAGTTCCTCGATCGGGACACCGTAGGTCTCCTTCATCTCGCCGCCGTTTTCGCGGATGATCTGCAGCAGGTCCTGGGGCACGCTCGACGAGCCGTGCATGACCAGGTGGGTATTGGGAATGCGTTGGTTGATCGCCTTGATGCGGTCGATGGCGAGGATGTCGCCGGTGGGCTTGCGCGTGAACTTGTAGGCGCCGTGCGAGGTGCCGATGGCGATCGCCAATGCGTCGAGTTGCGTCCGCTTCACGAAGTCCGCGGCCTGGTCCGGGTCGGTCAGCAGCATCTCGCGGGTCATGGTGACGTCGGTGCCGTGCCCGTCCTCCTTGTCGCCCTTCATCGTCTCGAGCGAGCCCAGGCAGCCCAGTTCGCCTTCGACCGTGACGCCGATCGCGTGCGCCATTTCGACCACCCGGCGCGTCGCGTCCAGGTTGTAATCGTAACTGGCGATCGTCTTGCCGTCGCTTTCCAGCGAGCCGTCCATCATGACGCTGGAAAAGCCGTTGCGTATCGCGCTCAGGCAGACCGCCGGCGATTGGCCGTGATCCTGGTGCATGACGACCGGGATGTCCGGATAGCTCTCGATGGCGGCCAGGATCATGTGCTGCAGGAAGTGTTCGCCCGCGTATTTGCGCGCGCCGGCGGAGGCTTGCATGATCACCGGACTGTCCGTTTCCGCGGCGGCGGCCATGATCGCCTGCACCTGCTCGAGGTTGTTGATGTTGAAGGAAGGCAGGCCGTAGTCATGCTCTGCCGCATGGTCGAGAAGCTGGCGCATCGAAACGAGGGGCACGACGGTCTCCTGGATGAGGTTCGAGAGCCGTCATTTTACGCTACCGGGAGCGGCGCATTGATCGTCGCCGGCCGACGTCGGAGAATCCCGAAACCAGTGCCTTGGCGAAGCGGCTACTCGATGCGGAACGCCTCAACAGACGCTTGCGTACCGTTCCTTGCACGTGGCAAGGACCTCGTCGGGATCCCGCTTCCACCAGTTGCCCGCGGAGAAGATCTCGACTTCGTGCGGTCCGCGGTAGCCGGCTTGTTCCATCCATGACCGGGTCAGCGGAATGTCGATGACGCCATCGCCCATCATCCCGCGGTCGAGCAGCAGGTCCTGCGTCGGGACCAGCCAGTCGCAGAGGTGGAAGGCAAGGAGCCGCGGCAAGTCGGGCCCGGAACGCGCCTGGCCGGCCCGACGAATTTCGCGGGCGAGATCCGGATCCCACCACACGTGGTAGACGTCGACCGCGATGCCGAGCCCGTCGCCCAGTTCGTCGCACAGCGCGTTGGCGTGCGCCATCGTGTTCACGCAGGCACGGTCGGCGGCGTACATCGGATGCAGCGGCTCGATCGCGAGCGGCATGCCGGCGGGCCGCGCGTAGTCGAGGAGCTCGGCGATGCCGTCCCTCACCATCGCGCGGGCTCCGGCGATGTCCTTCGACGCCGGGCGCTCCTGCGCATCCTTGGGCAGGCCGCCGACGACGAGCACCAGGCACGGCGCGCCCAGCGCCAGCGCTTCGTCGACGGCACGACGATTGTCGTCGCGCGCAGCGGCGAGCCCCGCGGCATCCGGCGCCGGAAACATGCCGCCGCGACAATATCCGGACAGCTCGAGGCCGGCATCGCGGATCTGCTGCGCGGTCTCGGCGAGCCCCGCTTTCGCCACCTGGTCGCGCCAGGGAGCGATGCGGCCGATGCCGTGCCGCACGCAGCCTTCGATGATCTCGGGCATCGTCCACTGCGCGCGCACGGTGGCGGTGTTGAGCGACAGCAGCGCAGGATCCACGGGGCTCATGATGGGCCGCCCCTCCCGACTTGCGGTGTCAGCGCCGGCACGTCGACCCAGCGCCGCTCGGCCCAGCTCCGGTGACCCAGTTCGGCGAGCTGCACGCCCTTGGCCCCCTCGAGCAGGTCCCAGGGGAAGGGCGCGTCGTCGAAGAGATGGCGGATGAACAGCTCCCACTGCACCTTGAAGGCGTTGTCGTAGGTCCGGTTGTTGGGCAGCTTCTGCCAGCGTGTCGAAGAAGTCGATAGTCTGCGGAAGGTCGGGATTCCACACCGGCTTTGGGGTGTTGACGCGTTGCTGCGTCCAGCAGTCGGCGAGGCCGGCGACCGCCGAGCCATGCGTGCCGTCGACGTGGAAGGTGACGAGATCGTCGCGGCGCACGCGCGTCACCCACGAGCTGTTGATCTGCGCGACGACACCGCCCTCCAGTTCGAAGGTCGCGTAGGCGGCGTCGTCGGCGGTGGCGTCGTAGCGGCGTCCTTGCTCGTCCCAGCGATGCGGGATGTGCGTCGTGCCGAGGCAGGAGACGCTTTTCACGGCGCCGAACAGGTTGTCGAGCACGTAGCGCCAGTGGCAGAGCATGTCGACGATGATCCCGCCGTCGTCCTGCTTGCGGTAGTTCCACGACGGCCGCTGCGCGGGCTGCCAGTCGCCTTCGAATACCCAGTAGCCGAACTCGCCGCGCACCGACAGGATGCGGCCGAAGAATCCCGCGTCGATCAGCAGCTTGAGCTTCTGCAATCCCGGCAGCCAGAGCTTGTCCTGCACTACGCCGTGTTTCACCCTCGCGGCGCAGGCCGCGCGATGGATGGACATCGCTTCGGCGACGGTCGGCGCCACCGGCTTCTCGGTGTAGATGTGCTTGCCCGCGGCGATGGCCTGCAGGATGAGCTTGGGCCGCAGCCCCGTCGACGCCGAGTCGAAATAGACGGTGTCGTCGCGGTTGGCAAGCGCCGCGGCGAGATCGGTGGTCCATCGCGTCACGCCGTGGGCGCGGGCCAGCGCCTCGAGCTTGTCGGCGTTGCGCCCGACGAGGATCGGGTCGGGCAGCACCCGCCGGCCGTCGGACAGCGCCACGCCCCCTTGTGCGCGGATGGCGCAGATCGAGCGGACCAGGTGCTGGTTGGTACCCATGCGGCCGGTCACACCGTTCATGATCACGCCGAGTCTCAGGATTTCCACGGATGGCACCTACTTGATTTCAGCGCGGGCTGCGCGTTGGCAGGGCTTCGAGCAGGCCGCGCACGTAGCCGATCGCGCGGGCGGCACAGCCGGGGCCGTCGGGCACATAGTCAAACGGCTCGATGGCGATGTCTCCGGCGTAATCGTGCGCGACGAGCGCCTCGAGCACCGGGGCGAAGCGGTCGCTGCCCTGGCCCGGGCCGCGACGATTGCGATCGTTGAGTTGCACGTGCCCGATGAGACCGGTCGGCAGCCAGCGGGCGATGAGTGCGGGGGAGGATTCGCTCTCGGACAGCGCGGCGCTCTTCGTGTCCAGCATCGTCTTCAGCGCGGGATGGCCGATCGCGCGCACCATTGCCACGGCCTCGTCGAGCGTGTTGACGAGGTCGGTTTCGTCCCTTGGCAGCGGCTCGATCAGATAGATGACTCGCGCCTGAGCTGCTGCTTCGGCGGCGACGGCGAAGGCTTCGCCGGCGCGCGCCCAGGCCACGTCCCGCGTCTCGCCGGCCGGGATGCGCCGCTGCATCGGCGAGCCGTGGACGAGGTAACGTCCGCCGATCTCGGCACAGAGATCGACCAGCGAGCGCAACACCTCGGCCGTGCGCGCCCGGACGCCGGCGTCGGGCGAGGTGATCGAAAGCCCCGCGGGCCTGACCAGCAGCCAGTGCAGACCCGTGATCGCGATGCCGGCATCGCTGGCGGCGCGGCGAATCGCGATGCGCGCGGACGCGTCGATCCGCTGCGGATCGTCCGCCAGCGTGAATGGTGCGACTTCGACGCCGTCGTAACCCAGCGCTGCCGCATACGCGCACTGTGCGGCGAAATCGCGCCCGGCCAGCACCTCGTTGCACAGCGCGATGCGCATGCGCTCAAGCGCCGCCAGGCGCGGCTCGAGTTCCGAAGCGGGTGCCGGCAGCGGCGTGCCGAGATCGAGGCGAGGCAACCATGCGCGATGTTAACCAATTGGCAGGCGGCGACACAAGGTCGCGCTGCGGCGGCTGGCCCGCGCGCTTTGCGCCTCACCCCGCCAGTCTGGCCAAGACGCCCTGCAGGAGGCGGATTCGTGGCCCCACACTCGCGAGCATCAGGAACTCGCTCTCGGCATGAAATCCGCCGCCCTGCGCGATGTCACCGAGCGTCAGCGCAGCCGGCAATTCGACGCCGCGACCCGCGGCAAGGAAGGATCGGCAAGGTTAGCAAGAGCCGCGTTGCCCGGAGTTGATCGGCATCAACGGCGATGAGCTTCTGCCTCAAGCGATCTCGTGCAGTCCGGGGTTTGACCTCACGCAAACAAGCCCGATTCTCCTTCCGCCTTGCTGTCATTGCCGGTGCTTCCCCCGCGGTTTGCGGGTAGATTGATCCTTGGTTTCGGTAGGGACTTCGTGGTCATCTGCAACGGTGCGGGAACAGGAAAACTTCTATGAACCTCTATGCGAATTTTGAACTGCTGATGGCGATAGTCGTCACCATCGGTGCCGTCTATCTGCTGGTCAGGCAGTATGAAACGCGGACCGTGCTGATCGGTGCCGGGCTCTTCCTTTGCATCATCGCCCTGAAGCCGCTCATGGCACTGGATGCGTTCGTCAAGGCCATGACGACCGCCGGCCTCATCCAGAACATCTGTGCGGCGATGGGTTTTGCCTACGTGATGAAGCTGACCAGATGCGACACGCACCTGGTCAAGCTGCTGCTGAAGCCGTTGAAGAATTTCGGTTTCATGCTGATCCCGGCGACGTTCGTGCTCACGTTCCTGATCAACATCGCCATCCCCTCCGCTGCCGGCTGCGCCGCCGCGGTGGGAGCGACGATGATCCCGATGCTGATGGCCGCCGGGGTGCGTCCGGCGATGGCGGCGGCTGCCGTCTTCGCCGGCACCTTCGGCTCGATCGTCAGCCCGGGCCTTTCGCATACCGCGCTGATTGCGGACATGACCGGCAAGACCATCCCGGAGGTCATCACCGTCGTCGGTGTCTACGGATTCGCCGCCGGCGCGATCGTGCTGGTGGGTCTGCCGCTGATGGCGCTGGTCTTCGGCGACTACCGCAAGGGCGGGTTTGCAGTGGCCGGAGGCCCCCCCGTCGCCGGCGCCAGTCCCGGCGCCAGCCCCGTCGCCAGCCCCGTCGCCAGCCCCGTCGCGCCGTCCGTAAAGCCCGAGGACGAAGTGACCCGCATCAACCTGTTCTACGCGCTGGGGCCGGTCGTGCCGCTGGCGATCCTGATTGCCGCCTATCTGCTCACCACGTTCACCGACCTGCCAAAGACGTACAAGAACGTGCCGGCGGTGATGGAGCTGCTGAAGATCGGCGTGGCGCAGGCGATGATCATCGGCGCCCTTTACGGGCTGGTGGTCACCTGGTCATCGCCGGCCAAGATCACCAAGCAGTTCTTCACGGGCATGGGCGCCGGCTACGCCGATGTGATCGGCATCATCATCGCCGCCTCGGTGTTCGCCGCAGGGCTGGAAGCGGCAGGCGCGATCAAGTGGTTCATCGATCTCTTGACCGGTTCGCCGCACTACGCCCGCTGGGGGGCCACCGTCGGGCCGTTCCTCATGGCGCTGGTCACCGGTTCCGGCGACGCCGCCACCATGGCATTCAACAAGTCGATCACGCCGCACGCCCTCACCTTCGGCTACCAGCAGGCGAACCTCGGGATGGCCGCCGCGCTGGCCGGTACGCTGGGGCGTTCGGCGTCGCCGCTTGCCGGCGCGGCGATCGTCTGCGCGGGCCTCGCGGGCGTCAATCCGGTGGAATTGGCGAAGCGCACCTGGCCCGCCATGACCGTCGCGATGCTCATGGTCGCGTTGTTCATGCTGTAGAGGAGTCCCGCGATGAATGCTCCCGATGCCGGGATCCTGACGCAATGGCGACGCGAGTTTCACGCCTTTCCGGAGATCGGCTGGTCGGAGTTCGTGACCACCGCCAAACTGATCGAGCGCCTCGAGGGCATGGGCTTCACCGTGCTTTCCGGCACCGCGGTCATCAATCCGGCGTTCGTGCGCGGACGCGTGGATTCCATCGTAGAGCAGGGCCTTGCCGCGGCAAGGGAACACGGCGTTTCCGACGCGCTGTTGCAGCGGATGGAGGGCTTCACCGGTTGCGTGGCCGTGTTCGATTCCGGGCGGCCCGGCCCCACCATCGGACTGCGCTTCGACATCGATTGCGTCAACGTGAGCGAAACCACCGCGGCTGACCACATCCCGCGCAAGGAAGGCTTCGCCTCGACCAATCCCGGCTACATGCACGCCTGCGGCCACGACGGGCACATGAGCATCGGGCTGGGGGTCGCGCAATGGCTGATGGCCAACCGCGACCGCCTGAAAGGCCGGGTGAAACTGCTCTTCCAGCCCGCCGAGGAGGGCGTGCGCGGTGCGCGGCCGATGGCCGAGAGCGGAATTCTCGACGACGTCGACTACTTCGCCTGCGCGCACCTGAGTTTCATCGCGTCCAGCGGGACAGTGATCGCGGCGACGACCGGCTTCCTGTGCACGGTGAAGATCGATGTCCGCTTCAAGGGCAAGCCGGCGCACGCGGGCGCCGAGCCGCACCTCGGGCGCAACGCATTGGCCGCAGCCTGTCACGCCACTACCCAGATGCTCGGCATCGCCCGCCACGGCAACGGAATGACGCGGATCAATGTCGGCGTGCTGCGTGCCGGCGAGGGGCGCAACGTCATTCCGTCGACGGCCGAGATGCAGATCGAGGTGCGCGGCGAGACAGAAGAGATCAACACCTACATGGTCGACGAAGTGATGCGCATTGCCCAGGGCATCGCGACCGGATTCGACGTGCAATTCGAGGCCGAAATCGTCGGCGAGGCGGTGGATTTCACCTGCGACGCCGAGATGACCGACCACGTGATGGCGGTGGCGAAGGAGAACCCCGCGATCCGGGAAGTGGTGCGCACCAGGGCGCTCAACGGCAGCGAAGACGCGACGATTCTGGCGCGCCGCGTACAGGCGCACGGGGGCAAGGCGGTGTTTTTCGTGATCGGCGCCGATCGTACGGCCGGACACCACCAGGCCGAGTTCGACTTCGACGAAAAGCAGCTTGTCGTCGGCGTCGAGCTCTTCGCGGGCTTGATCGAGCGCTTGGGTTTCCAATGAGACGGCATAGGGAAGACTGACCTCCTGCAGGAGCGCCTTCAGGCGCGATGCCTTGTTGGCCATGGCGCACGCTGATCGATTCGCGGCTGAAGCTTTCCACACGCGCAACGGACTCGTCATGGGAACTCGCCAATTCGACGCAAGCTATGCGGTGCTCGCGACATCGATTTTCGACCACATCCGGCGGCTGAGCCACGACGGTCCGGGTGTCACTCGACCGTCCTACAGCGATATTGAGACCAATACGCTGTCCTACCTGGAGAAGCAGGCGGTTGCCGAGGGGCTGGAAACGTCGTACGACCTGGCGGGCAATTTGTGGATGACGGTGGCAGGAAGCGACACTGCGCTTCCACGAGTCATCGCCGGTTCGCACGCGGACTCGGTACCGCAGGGCGGCAACTTCGATGGCCTCGCGGGCGTCGTCGCCGGACTGGTCTGCGGCATTCGCATGCGTCGCGAACGCATTGTCCCGAAGCGGTCCTTCAGCGCGCTCGCGCTGCGCGGCGAGGAAAGTGCATGGTTCGGCAAGCCGTATCTGGGTTCCGCCGCGTTGCTGGGCCGCCTGACCGAGCAGGATCTGGCACTCAAACATCGCGATACCGGCTACCCGCTCAATTTCTATATGCGGGAGTCTGGCGCAGATCCCCGCCGGCTGATCCGTGGCGAGCCGCTGATCGACCCACGCGCCGTCGCCGCGTTTCTGGAACTGCACATCGAACAGGGCCCGATCCTCGATAACTCGGACCATGCCGTCGGCGTGGTCACGGGCATTCGGGGCAATTTCCGCCATCGCAGCATTCGCTGCGTCGGCACGACCGGCCACTCCGGTGCCGTTCCGAAAAGCATGCGGCAGGATGCCGTCTTCGCGGTGGCGGAGCTGTTGTCGCGCATCGAAGCAGCATGGGAGCAGTGGCTGCGGCAGGGTCACGATCTCGTGGTGACAACGGGCGTGCTCCAGACCAACGCGGCAACGCATGCACCGTCGGTGATTCCCGGCGAAGTGACGTTCAGCCTCGAAGCGCGCAGCGAGTCGAAAGACACGCTGACGGGGTTTCGGGACGCGGTCATCGCGGAATGCGGGACGATCGGCGAGGGACGCGGCGTGCGCTTCGAGTTCGATGCGCCGGTCTTCTCCTCGCCGGCCATGATGGACGCCCGCATCGTCGAACTGCTGGTGTCCGTCTGCGAGCAGGAACGGCTGCGCCACATGCGCATTCCCAGCGGCGCCGGACACGATGCCGCAATGTTCGCGAACGCGGGCATTCCGTCTGCAATGATCTTCGTACGCAACCAGCACGGCTCGCACAATCCCGAGGAGGACATGCGGATCGAAGACCTCATGGCCGGGACAACGGTCCTGTACGAGGCAATCTTTGCCCTCCAATGACCAGGCTCAAGGAGCGAGTGTGCAGACGTTCATCGAACCATCGCTGATTTCGGAAATGACTGCCCGGATCCTGTTGAATACCGGTGCGGTGCTGTTCAACGCGGAGAAGCCGTTCATCTTCACGTCCGGCTGGGCGAGCCCGGTCTACGTCGATTGCCGGCGGGTGATCTCGTACCCGATACCACGGCAGGTGCTGACCTGCTTTGCGGCGGGAGAAATCCAGCGCCGGATCGGCCTGGGCAACATCGATTCGGTCGTCGGCGGCGAGGCGGCAGGCATTCCGTTCGCTGCGTGGATCGCCGACGTGCTCGGCTTGCCGATGCAGTTCGTGCGCAAGAAGACCCAGGGTTTTGGCGGGAAGGCGCAGGTGGAGGGCGTGCTCACCGAGGGGATGCGAACGCTGCTGGTCGAAGACCTGACCACGGACGGGCGCAGCAAGCTCGATTTCTGCCAGGCCCTGCGGCGCGCCGGTGCCGAAGTCGATCACATATTCGTGCTCTTCTATTACGACATCTTCGAGCAGAGCCGCCGGATCATCGCCGATCTGCGTGTCACGATGCATGCGCTTGCCACCTGGCGCGACGTGCTCGCCGTGGCGAAAACCAGCGGACACTTCGATTCGAAGACGCTCGGCGAAGTCGAACGATTTCTCGACAGCCCTGCCGAGTGGTCGGCACGGCACGGCGGTCTGTCGGAGTTCCCGGACTCGCTGCGGTAGCGGCCCGCAGCGCAGCCCCCCGGGGACGTCCGCGCCCCGGTTGCGCTATCCGCGCGCTTCGCCCACGCGCACGATCTTCATCGTGTTGGTGCCGCCCGACTTGCCCATGGGTTCGCCGCTGGTGAGGACGATGAGGTCGCCGGCCTTCACCAGCCCCTTGCCGAGCATGAAATCCTCGGCGGCCTGCAGCACGGTTTCGCGATCGATGCCGCCCTCGAAGTAAAGCGGCTGCACATTGCGGTAGAGCGCCATCTTGCGCTGCGCGGCGACCTCCGGCGTGAGCGCGTAGATGGGGCAGCCGCAGTTGTACCGCGACATCCAGAGGGCGGTCGATCCGGACTGGGTCAGCGACGCGATGGCCGTCACGTCGAGATGGTGCGCTGTGTACATCGTGCCCATCGCGATCGACTGGTCGATGCGCGCAAACCGGCAACCGACGAGGTCGCGCTCGAGATGGACGGGGTTCGACCGCTCGGCCTCGCGGCAGATGTGCGCCATCGTCTCGACGGTCTCCACCGGATACTTGCCGGTGGCCGTTTCGGCCGACAGCATCACGGCGTCGGTGCCGTCGAGCACGGCGTTGGCGACATCGGACACCTCGGCCCGCGTGGGCACCGGCGCGAGGATCATCGACTCCATCATCTGCGTCGCGGTGATCGTCAGCTTGTTGTGTTCGCGCGCGATGTGGATCATCCGCTTCTGCAGGCCCGGAACCGCCGCATTGCCGACCTCGACGGCGAGATCGCCCCGGGCGACCATGATGCCGTCCGAGGCGTCGATGATCTCCTCGAGCGCGGCGATGGCTTCGGTCCGCTCGATCTTCGCGATCAGCAAAGCGTGGCCGCCGCTGGCGCGCAGCAACTGGCGCGCCATGTACATGTCTTCCTTGTTCTTCGGAAACGACACCGCCAGATAGTCGGCATCCATGGCCGTCGCCGTCTTGACGTCCTCCATGTCCTTGGCCGTCAGCGCGGGCGCCGAAAGGCCGCCCCCCTGGCGATTGATGCCCTTGTTGTTCGACAGCACGCCACCCACGACAACGCGCGTGTTGATCGCGGTCCCGACCACCGACTCGACCTCGAGCTTGATGAGCCCGTCGTCGAGCAGCAGCACGACGCCGGGCTCGACATCGTCGACGAGTTCCTTGTAGTCGAGGCCGGCGCGCGTGGCATCGCCCAACTCGCAGGCCGCGTCGAGGACGAATGCCTGACCCGACACCAGGACGACCTTGCCTTCGGCGAATTTGCCGACGCGGATCTTCGGGCCCTGCAGGTCGCACATGATGGCGACCTCGCGCCCTTGTGCGCGCGCGCAGTCGCGGACCAGGCGTGCGCGCTCGACGTGGTCGGCGGCCTGTCCGTGGGAGAAATTGAGGCGGACCACATCGACTCCCGCGGCGATCAGGCGCGAGAGCATTTCCGGACTGCTGGATGCGGGGCCGAGCGTGGCAACGATCTTGGTGGCGCGAGGCAAGTGTTTCTTCCCTGGGGCGCGCGAAACGCGCGAAGGGCGCAATGTTACGCCAAACGACAAGCGGCCGCGAGAAGCGCTCCCGCAGCCGTGTGCCGTCACGGTGCCGTTGCGGCGAGGCGAGCCGGGTGCGGTCAGCCCTGGCCGCGCGATTCGAGCATCGCCACGGCGGGCAGCGTCTTGCCCTCGAGGAACTCGAGGAACGCGCCGCCTGCGGTCGAGATGTAGCCGATCCTGTTGGCGATGCCGTACTTGTTGATCGCGGCGACCGTGTCGCCACCGCCGGCAATCGTGAACGCCGGCGACGCGACGATGGCGTCGGCCAGCGCCTTGGTGCCGCCGGCGAAAGCATCGAATTCGAACACCCCGATGGGCCCGTTCCACACGATGGTGCCCGCCTTGGCGATGATCGTCTTCAGCGCTGCCACCGACTGCGGTCCGACATCGAGGATCATGTCGTCGGCCTCGACGTTCTCGAGCGCCTTCAGTGTGGGCGTTGCCGTGGCCGCGAACTCCTTGGCGCAGACGGCGTCGATGGGAACCGCGACCCGTCCCGGGAAGGCGTCGAGGATCGCCCTGGCCTCGCCGACGAGATCGACCTCGGCCAGCGATTTTCCGATCTTGGCCGTTCTCGGCCAGGATGAAGGTGTTGGCGATGCCGCCCCCGACGACCAGCACGTCGACCTTCTTCGCGAGTTCCTTCAATACCGTGAGCTTGGTCGACACCTTCGATCCGGCGACGATGGCCACCAGCGGGCGCTTCGGGCTCGCCAGCGCCTTGGCGAGCGCGTCGAGTTCGGCGGCCATCAGCGGACCGGCGCAGGCCACCGGTGCATATTGGGCGATGCCGTGGGTCGTGCCCTCCGCCCGGTGCGCGGTGCCGAAAGCGTCGTTGACGTAGACGTCGCAGAGCTTCGCCATCTTCTGCGCGAGCGCGGCGTCGTTCTTCTTTTCGCCTTTGTTGAAGCGGCAGTTCTCGAGCAGGACGACGCTGCCGGGCTTGAGCGCGGCGAGCCAGTCGCCGCCGTCCACCCAGTCCTTGATCAGGGGCACGGGCTGTGCCGAGCAGTTCGGACAACCGCTTGGCCACCGGCGCCATCGAGTCGGCGGCGGACCATTCGCCCTCCTTGGGGCGTCCCAGGTGCGAGGTGACCATCACAGCACCGCCGCGCGCCAGCGCGTCCTTGATGCCGGCGATCGAGGCGCGGATGCGCGTGTCGTCGGTGATCGCGCCGTTGTCGTCCTGCGGAACGTTGAGATCGGCGCGGATGAACACACGCTTGCCGGCGACGTCGAGTTCGGAGAGTCGTTTGAAGCTCATGGTTGTTCCCGGTTGGAGAGTTGGACGGGCGAAAAAAAGGGGCGCCGGCCGGTCGCCTGCACCCCTTCGATCGCCGGTTACCTGGCGATGACGCGGATCATCTCCAGCACCTTGCAGGAGTAGCCCCACTCGTTGTCGTACCAGGCGACGATCTTGACGAAGGTGTTGTCGAGCGCGATGCCGGCATCGGCATCGAACACCGACGTGCAGCTTTCGCCGCGGAAGTCGGTGGCGACGACCTTCTGCTCGGTGTAGCCCAGCACACCCTTCATCGCGCCTTCCGACGCGGCCTTCATCGCGGCGCAGATTTCCTTGTACGTCGCTTCCCTGGACAGCTCGACGGTGAGGTCGACGACCGAGACGTCCGAAGTCGGCACGCGGAACGCCATGCCGGTCAGCTTCTTGTTGAGCTCGGGAATCACCTTGCCGACGGCCTTCGCGGCGCCGGTCGACGACGGGATGATGTTCTCGAGGATGCCACGGCCGCCGCGCCAGTCCTTGTTCGACGGTCCGTCGACGGTCTTCTGCGTCGCGGTGGCGGCGTGCACGGTGGTCATCAGGCCGCGCTTGATGCCCCAGGTGTCGTTCAGCACCTTGGCGACCGGAGCGAGACAGTTGGTCGTGCAGGAAGCGTTGGAAATGATCGTCTGGCCGGCGTAGGTCTTGTCGTTGACGCCGTAGACGAACATCGGCGTATCGTCCTTCGACGGCGCCGACATGATGACCTTCTTCGCGCCCGCGGCGAGGTGCTTCTCGCCGGTTTCCTTGGTCAGGAACAGGCCCGTGGCTTCGACGACGACGTCGGCGCCGATCTCGTTCCACTTGAGCTCGGCGGGATCCTTGACGGCGGAGACACGGATCTTCTTGCCGTTGACGATCAGCGTGTTGCCTTCGACGGCGACGGTGCCCTTGAAGCGCCCGTGCACCGAGTCGAAGCTCAGCATGTAGGCGAGGTAGTCGGGCTCGAGCAGGTCGTTGATGCCGACGACTTCGATGTCGGGAAAGTCGCGGATTGCGGCGCGAAGTACCAGGCGGCCGATGCGGCCGAATCCGTTGATGCCTACTTTGATCGTCATGCTCTTCTCCGGGGTTTACGAGGGGGTTGTCAAGACAGGTGTAGGGTGCGGGCGGTCAGTGCTGCCGGGCGGGCGCGGGGCCGCAGGCCCGCATCAGGGCGTCGGGATCGCGCCAGCCGTATCCGGCCTCGACGAGATCCATGCCGTCCCACTGAAACGGCTGCTCGACCAGAAGCTCCCCGCCAAGCGCTTCGTAGAATGTACGCGCTCCACGATTCCGGGCGATGACCCACGTCAAAAAACCGGTTGCGCCGAGGTCGCACTGCGCCAAAACGACGCGCCCGAGCAGTCTTCGCCCAACTCCGGTGCGCTGGCAATCGGCCTTGACATAGATCGCCGAGAGTTCGGCATCGAGATCGAAGCGAGGTTCCGCCAGCATGAACGCCGAAGCGAAACCGACCACGTTGCCGGCGCGTTCGGCGACGAACGTGCAGGTGCGGTTGGGACCGGCGGACAGCACGCGCTGCCATAGGGCTTCGCTCTCCTCGACCTTCATCGCGTCGAGATAGGCGTCGGGGATCATTCCGCGGTAGGTCGCACGCCACGCGTCGACGCGCACCTGCGCAATGCCGCCGGCGTCCGACGGCAATGCCCGGCGGAAGGCAAACGGATCCGGGATCGAACCGGCAGGGGCGATGGACATGGGCTGCGCGTCTGGCGCGACGGTGCATCTATTGCAACCCGTAATTATCGCGTCATTCAGACGGGCCGTGCAATAATTCCGGACAGCAATCGTCGCATCTGCCCGGAGCTGCGCAGTCGTTGCAGGGGCGCCTGCGGGGCGCGCTTCGTCGTGCCGCAATCCTTGATCGCCGAGGTGACGATGTCCGAGACCGCCGACGCCGCACCAGACCGTCCCGCCGCCGTCTTGGCAGAGGAGCTTGCTGCTGGCTGGGGGATCTTCATCCGGCCATTGCGCTCGCTCGAGAATTTCCATTCCCCGTTCCAGGCCATCGAGGTCCACGACACCGCGGCGTTCGGCAAGCTGTTCCGCCTCGACGGGCATTTCATGACGTCGGAGAACGACGAGTTCTTCTACCATGAGAATCTCGTGCACATGGCGGCCCTGTCCCATCCCGCACCCCGACACGCGCTGGTCGTCGGCGGGGGCGACGGCGGATCGGCCGAGGAACTCCTCAAGCATCCGTCGATACGGACGGTGACGGTGTGCGAAATCGATGCCGCGGTGGTCGAGATCGCCCGCAGGCATCTGCAATCCGTGCATCGCGGCGCGCTCGACCATCCGCGCGTGACGCTGAAGATCGGCGATGGATTCGCGTTTCTGCGCCAGACCGACGCGCTTTACGACCTCATCGTGCTCGACCTCACCGACCCGGGCGGCGCGTCGTTGCCGCTCTACACCGCCGAGTTCTATCGCAGCTGTGCTGCCCACCTGCACCCGTCCGGTGCGCTAACGCTGCACGTGGGCAGTCCGGTCGCCCACGACAGGCGCATTCGCGACGTGCTCGCCGGCTTGCGCGAGGCGTTCCCGCGCGTGACGCCGTATCTCGCGTCGGTGCCGCTTTATGGCGGCCTGTGGATGATGGCCTGCGCGTCGGCGGCCCTCGATCCGTGCGCGCCGGGCGCGGACGAGATCGACCGCCGCATCGCCCGGCGAGGCCTGTCCGATCTCCGCTACTACAATGGCGACATGCATCGGGCGGCGCTGGCGATGCCGAATTTCGTGCGCGCGCTCATCGCCCCCTGAATCGGCGCCGCGCTTGATTCCTCCGGCCGGCGACCCCATCTCCGGCTTGAGGCGGGGGCTTTTCCCCGGATGGGCGGTGTGAAGATGATCAACCGTTTCAGCGACGCCATGCGCGACGCCGATTTCGTCCTTGTCGATGGCGTGGTTTTTCGCGCCGATTACCTGCGCGTGCCCGATGACGACACCGTTGCCGACGACGTGGTGCTGGAGGCCACGCACGGCGACGACCAGATCGCGTTGACGCGCGACGAAATCGATGACGCGCAGTTCCTGGGTGACGGGGTCTACCGGCTGAAGTCCGGAGCGTTGCTGCGGTTTCTGTCCACGGTCACCGTTCACTGAGTGCGTGCGCAGCGCCGGCCGCGTCACTTCAGCCCGTATCCCATCGACTGGGGCAGCCAGAGCACGAGCTGCGGAAACAGCACCATCACCATCAGCAGCGCCATCAACATCAGCAGGAACAGCCATCCTTCGCGGATGATGTCGCGGATCGGAATCCCGGTCAGCGCATTGGTCACGAACAGCAGCATGCCGAACGGCGGCGTGATGAGTCCGATCATCATGTTGACCACGACCACGACACCGAAGTGAACCAGGTCGATGCCCAGCAGTTTCGCGGCGGGCAGCAGCATCGGCACGAATACCAGCAGCATGACCGAAACGTCCAGGAAGCAGCCGAGCACCAGGAACACGGCGTTGACCACCAGCAGGAACTGCAGCTGGGAGAAATCCATCGAGTCGACCCAAAGGGCAAGGGCCTGCGGCACACCCTCCGAGGTGAACGCGTAGTTCAGCAGGAACGCGCCGGCGATGATCAGCGTGATCACGGCTGACGAGCGCGTCGACTCGAGGAACACCCGGTACATGCTGCCCCAGCTCAGCGCGCGGTAAACAACGCCTGCCAATACGAGCGCATGCAGCGCGGCCACCGCCGCCGCTTCGGTGGGGGTGAAGGCGCCGGTGTAGATGCCGGTCAGCAGCACGATCGGCAGCGACAGCGGCAGCGCGCCGCGCAGGAAGATCTGCGGGTAATCGGAGAGCGGTACGCGTTCGTCGCGCGGCATGTTGCGCTTCGTCGCGATGATGTGGACGGCGATCATCAGCACCACGGCCATCAGCAGTCCCGGCACCACGCCGCCGAGGAACAGCGCGCCGACCGACGCGCCCGATACCAGCGCGTAGATCACCAGGGGAATCGACGGCGGGATGATCGGCCCGATCGTGGCGCTGGCCACGACGATCGCGCCGGCAAAGCCCGGCGAGTATTCGGGCTTCTTCAGCATCTGCCGGATGGTGACGAGCCCCGGGCCCGCCGCATCGGCAATCGCGCTGCCGCTCATGCCCGAGAACACCACGCTGACCAGGATATCGACCTGCGCCAGTCCGCCGGGCAAGCCGGCCGACCAGGATGCGGCAGAAGTCGAATATGCGCTCGCTGATGGTGCCGGCGTTCATCAGATTGGCCGCCAGCACAAACAGCGGCACCGCCAGCAGCACATAGCTGTTGTAGAGCCCATTGAGCACCTGCTCGGCGGCCAGGCCCATGTCCTGGCCCTTGACTGCCAGGTAGGCGATGCCCGAAGCAAGCATCGAGAACGCGATCGACGCCCGCAACAGCATGCCGCCGGCAAGCACCGCCAGCATGACCCACAGGGCAACGGTCAATCGATTTCTCCGGATCGGCCGCGCCAGACGGCGGCGATCTGCAGGATGTTGCGCACGACGAGCGCGATCAGCAGCAGGACGAAGGGAAGGAACACCAGGCTGAACGGCAGGTTCAGCACCGGCGTGCCTTCACGCCCCATGAACCGCACGTAGTCCCAGCTTCCGGGCACCGCATAGGCGGCCAGCGCGCCGATCATCACGCTGCCCAGCGCCAGCATCGCGCGCTTCACGCGCTTGCCGACAAGGCTGTAGGCGAGATCGAACATCACGTGTTCCTTCGCCGGCACCATGAATGCCGCCGCCCACAGGATGACCCAGATGTAGAGGACCACCGCCAGTTCGTCGGTCCACGGCAAGGGCCGGTCGAAGACGAAACGAGCGGTGATCTGCAGGATGAAGTTCAGGAACAGGGCCGCGAAAAGCCCTACGCCGACGGCGTCGGCGCCCCGCTTCAGCCAAAGGCGCATGTGCGCCTACTTCGTCGCGTTGATGCGCTCGAGCAGGCCCGTCGGCCAGACTTTGGCGTACTCCGACGCGAGGTAGACGCCTTGCACGTGCTTGCGGAACGCGTCGACGTCGGGCGTCGCGACCTGCAATCCCTGCTGCTTGAAGAAGTCGACCAGCTGGCCTTCCTCCTTGAGCCGGTTCTCGTTGTTGTACTGCGCCGCGGCGGCGGCGGCCGCCTTGACCTTCTGCTTCTGGGCGGGTGTCAGCGCGTTCCAGGTCTTGTTGGCGATCGACAGGAAGATGCCGTCGACGAGGTGGCCGGTCAGCACCAGCTGCTTGGTCACTTCGTAGAACTTGGCGGCGCGCACCGAGGGCAGCGGGTTGTCCTGGCCGTCGATGGTGCCGGTCTTCAGGCCCAGGTAGACCTCGCCGAACGCCAGCGGCGTCGCCGTCGCGCCCAATGCCTCGCCCAGGAACAGCCATTCCTTCGACCCCGGCATCCGCAGCTTCACGCCCTTGAGGTCGGCAGGTGTCTTCACGTTGCGCAGCTCGCGCAGGTTGACCTGCCGCGTGCCGAGGTAGATCGTCGACAGCACCGTCGCGTCCATCTTGTCCGAGACTGGCTTGAACATCTGCTCGCCGATCGGTCCGTTGAACACCTTCTGCATGTGGTCCGGATCGCGAATGATGTAGCCGGCGGTGAAGATCGAGAACTCCGGAACGAGCTTGGCGATGTCGAATGCCGAGATCGTCGCCAGCTCCAGATTGCCACGCGCCATGGCCGCCGGCTCGGTGCCCTGCTTGAACAGCGTCGCATTGAGGTTGATCTGGACGTCGAACTCGCCCGGCGCGCTCTTGTCGAGCGACTCCTTGAACACCGTCCACATCTTGGCGTGCCAATCGTCGGGAACCGCCGGCGTCGAGATGCGCAGCGGTACCTTGTTCTGCGCTTGCGCGGTGAGCGGCAACCCACCGACAAGCACCAGCGCTGCACAGATTGCAAGAACTCCGCGGAGTATGCGAGAAATCTTCATCATGGTTTCCTTCTGGTTGTGATGACTGCTGCCATTCAGCTGACCGTCACCCGGGCGAAACGCCGTTTTCCGGCCTGCATGACGATCGTCGAGCCGGCGGCAATGACCCGCGACTTGTCGGCGACCACCTCACCGTCGATCTTCAGCCCGCGCTGCTGGATCAGACGCAACGCTTCCGACGTCGATTCCACGATGCCGGCCTGCTTGGCGAGCTGCGGCACGGCAAGTCCGGCACCGGCCGTCTGCAGCGCCACCTCCGGCATGTCTTCGGGCAAGGCGCCATCGCGAAATCGCGACTCGAACTCGGCGAGCGCATGCTCGGCTGCCGCGCGCGAGTGAAAGCGCGCGATGATCTCCTGCGCCAGCATCACCTTGGCGTCGCGCGGGTTGCGTCCGCCCACGCACTCGCGCTTCAGTGCGGCGATCTCGGTCAGGGGACGGAACGACAGCAGCTCGTAGTAACGCCACATCAGCTCGTCCGAGATCGACATCAGCTTGCCGAACATGTCGTTCGGCGCGTCGGTGATGCCGACGTAATTGTCCAGCGACTTCGACATCTTGTTGACGCCGTCCAGCCCTTCCAGAAGCGGCAGCGTCAGGATGCACTGCGGCTCCTGACCGTAATGGCGCTGCAGCTCGCGGCCGACCAGCAGGTTGAACTTCTGGTCGGTGCCGCCGAGCTCGACATCGGCCTTGAGCGCGACCGAGTCGTAGCCCTGCGCCAGCGGGTAGAGGAATTCGTGGATGGCGATCGGCTGCCCGCCTTCGTAACGCTTGGCGAAGTCGTCGCGCTCCAGCATCCGGGCGACCGTGTACCTGGCCGCCAGCCGGATCATGCCGTCGGCGCCGAGCGCCGACAGCCATTTCGAGTTGAACGCGACCTCGGTCTTCTCCCGGTCGAGTATCAGGAACACCTGGTCGGTATAGGTCTTGGCGTTGACGGCGATTTCCTCGGCCGACAGCGCGGGTCGCGTGACGTTGCGTCCGGTCGGGTCGCCGATGAGGCCGGTGAAGTCGCCGATCAGAAAGATGATGTGGTGGCCGAGATCCTGCAGCTGCCGCAGCTTGTTGAACTGCACGGTGTGGCCGAGGTGCAGGTCGGGCCGCGTCGGGTCGAAGCCTTCCTTGATGCGCAGCGGCTGCCCGCGTTTCAGCTTCTGGGCGAGTTCGGACTCGACGAGCAGTTCGTCGGCGCCCCGCCGAAATACCGAGAGATGATGTTCGATGTCGAAATTCATGGCGTTCAGGCGGGTTTCCTGGCCTCGCGCAGCGCGATGGCGGCCCGGGCGGCGGGGCGCGCAAGGCAGCGCGCATGCCAGGCTTTGACCCGCGGATAGGCGTCCAGACCGAATAGCGGCGCACGGAACAGCACGGCGGCCACGTTGAGGTCGGCGATGGTGAACTCCTGGCCGAGCAGATAGTCGCGGTCGGCGAGCGCGCCCTCGAGCACGGCGAGACGCTTGGGCAGTTTCGCCGCGGCATCGGCGGCAAGCTCGGGCTTGCGCTGCTCGGGCGGCAGCAACATCGTGTGGTAGGTCCAGGCGCCGATCAGCGGCTCGGCCTCGGTCGCGGCCCACAGCGTCCACTGCAGCACCAGCGCCTCGCCTTCGAGGTCGGCCGGCAGAAGCTTGCCCGCCTTGCGCGCGAGATAGAGGTTCATCGCCAGCGACTCGAACAGCGCGAACCCGTCGTCGGTAAGCGCCGGGATGGTGCCGTTGGGGTTGATCGCGAGGTACGAAGCCTCCCTGATCTCGGGGCCGAGGTAGCTCCACGGCAGGTTCCGGTAGGGCAGCCCGGTTTCCTCCGCGGCCCAGAGGACGCGAAAGCTGCGCGACGCGGGCGTGCCATAGATCGTGAGGCTCATGGAGTTTCTCCGGAAAACGGGGCCACGGGACACCGCGGCGGGCTTTGCTAGAATGCGGACTTTGCTCGTCCGGACAGAGAACAAGGCGACCGTGACTACGCGTGCAATTCTAGCGCAACGCTCCGCGCGCCCCGCGGGGCATCGCGCAAAGGGGCTGTCGGTGCCGCAATGGACCGGCATCGCGGTGCTTTGCCTGTGCGGCGTCGCGGCATTCGGGCTCGCGCCGAACACGACGCTGGAAACCGTTCCGACCCACGACGTGGCGCGGGCGCTGCCCATGCCTGCATTCGCCGCGGCGCCGGAGGCCGATCTCGCGCGCTACTGGCGCGAAGAACGGATCCAGCGCGGCGACACCATCGGCAGCGTGCTCTCACGGCTCGGCATCGACGATCCGGCGGCAATGAACTTTCTGCGTACCGATCCGGCGGCGCGGCCCCTCTACCAGCTGCGCCCCGGGAAGCCGCTGCGCGTCGAGACGGATGGCGACGGCCGCCTGCTGCAGTTGCGTTTCGTCACCGCCGCCGGCGATCTCCTGGGCATCGCGCGCGACGGTGACCGACTGGTCGCGCAGACCGTCGCGGCCCCGGTGGATGTTCGCTGGCGCATGGCGTCGGGCGAGATTCGCTCGTCGCTGTTCGGGGCCGCGGACGCGGCCGGATTGCCGGATGCCGTGACGCTGCAGTTGGCCGACGTCTTTGCCGGCGACATCGACTTCTACAAGGACATCAAGCGCGGCGACCGCTTCACGGTCATCTACGAGACGCGCCACCTCGACGGCGAGCTGCTGTCCACCGGACGCATCGTCGCGGCGGAGTTCGTCAATGCGGGGAAGAAGCAGAGCGCCTTCCTGTGGCGCGGCCCCGATGGCGGCGAAGGGTATTACACCGGCGACGGCGCCCCGTTGAGAAAGGCGTTCCTGCGCTCACCGATGGAATTCTCACGCGTCACCTCGGGGTTTTCCGGCGCGCGCGTGCATCCCATCCTGCAGGAGACGCGCGCGCACCGGGGCATCGATTACGCCGCGCCGACGGGCACGCCGATTCGCGCTGTCGGCAACGGCAAGGTGGTGTTTTCCGGCAGGCAGGGCGGCTACGGCAACGTCATTCATCTGCAGCATCAGGGAGCCTTCTCCACCGTGTACGCGCATCTGTCGCGATTCGCCGCTGGCGTGAAGTCCGGCGCCCGCGTGGCGCAGGGCGAGGTCATCGGCTACGTCGGCCAGACGGGGTGGGCGACGGGTCCGCATCTGCATTACGAATTTCGCGTGGCCAACGTGCAGCGCAATCCGCAGACCGTCGCCCTGCCGGGCGGCGAGCCGCTGCCGGCGGCGCAGCGCGAGACCTTCGCCGCCGGCATCGTTCCGGCGGCTGCGCAACTGGCGCTGGCGCAGACACTCGCCGGGGTCCGGACCGCCTTTTCCGACTGACGCAGCGCAATCCCGCTGCTCGATGACAGCCGAGATCTACGCTGGCGTGATGTCGGGCACCAGCCTCGACGGTGTCGATGCCGTGGTCGCCGATTTCGGCGGCGGCAGCGCGGCGCCCTGTCGCCTCCTCGGTTACGCCGCATCGCCCTTCCCGGCCGCGTTGCGCGATCGCCTGCTTGCGCTGCAACGGACCGGTGCCGACGAGCTTGCACGGGCTGCGCTCGCGGCCAACGCACTTGCCGACGCGTACGCCGATGCGATCATCGCCGCCTGCGCTGCCGCCGGGGTCGCGCCCGGCCAGGTGGCCGCGGCCGGCGTTCATGGCCAGACGCTGCGGCACCGTCCGGACCAGCAATGGACGCTGCAGATCAACAATCCCGCCCGCGTCGTCGAGCGCTGCGGGATCTCGGTCGTCGCCGACTTCCGCAGCCGGGATGTGGCTGCCGGAGGGCAGGGGGCGCCGCTGGTTCCCGCGTTCCATGCCGCGGTGTTTGGCGGCGACGGGCACCGGGCGATCGTCAATATCGGCGGCATCGCCAACGTGACGGACCTCCCCCCGGCGGGCGCCGTGCGCGGATTCGATACCGGCCCGGGCAACGTGCTGCTCGATCTGTGGCACGCGCAGCACCGGGACGGACGCTTCGACGCCGATGGCGCGTGGTCGCAGACGGGGCGCGTCGATGCCGGATTGCTCCGGGCATTGCTGGCCGAACCGTTCCTTTCGCTGCCGCCGCCCCGGAGCACGGGCCGCGATCTCTTCAATGCCGAGTGGCTGGACGCGCGACTCGCGGGCCGGCACCTGGCACCCGCCGACGTGCAGGCGACGCTGGTCGCCTACACGGCCCGCACGATCGGCGACGCGATCGGGGTCCACTGCGCCGGGGCGCGCGAAGTTCTCGTCTGCGGCGGGGGCGCGAGCAACAGCGCGCTGATGGCGGCGCTCTCCGTCGAGTGTCCCGGCCGCACGGTGGCGACGACCGATGCCGCCGGGGTCGATCCGCGGCAGGTCGAGGCGCTGGCGTTCGCCTGGCTCGCGCGCGAGGCGCTGGCAGGGCGTCCGGGGAATCTGCCGGCGGTCACCGGCGCGCGCGGTCCGCGGGTGCTGGGCGCGATCTATCCGCGCTGACCGGTCGCGCCGCCTTGCCGGGCGCGCTCGAAGCCTGTGCCAATGCAGAACGGGACCGCGAAGGGTCCCATTCCGGCACTCGATTCGAAGAACCGTTACGCGGCGAACGACGACCCGCAACCGCAGGTGGTGGTCGCATTGGGATTCTTGATGACGAACTGCGCGCCTTCGAGGCCTTCCTGGTAATCGATTTCGGCGCCGACGAGGTACTGATAGCTCATCGGGTCGATCAGCAGCGTGACGCCGTTCTTGGTCATCGCCGTGTCGTCCTCGTTGGTCACTTCGTCGAACGTGAATCCATATTGAAAGCCTGAGCAGCCGCCCCCCGTCACGAAGACGCGCAGCTTGAGTTCGACGTTGCCTTCCTCCTCGATCAGTTCCTTGACCTTGGCGGCGGCGTTATCGGTGAACAGCAACGGGGCGGGCATCTCGGTCATCGCATTCATGAGGCACTCCTTCAGGGGGCAATGGGCGGGATTATCAAAGGTTCCGCCGGTTCGCCGCAACCCTGCCGCCGATGGGGTCGGTCAGGCTTGCGGCGGGGGCCGGGCGGCCCCCTTTGCGGCATCCTTCAATCGGCGGATGCCCGTTTGAATTCGACCACGGAGGCGGTGCCGGGTTCGGCATAATTGAGCCGGCCCTGGACAACGGCGCCCACGTGCATCTCTATCTGCTTGTACGACACGTCTCCGCAAATGCGGGCTTTCGGCTGCATTTCAAGGTAGTCGTCGGCCGTGACCGGGCCGTTCACCGTTCCGTTGACGACGACGTGCGACACCCGGATCTCGCCGTCGACCCGCGCCTGCTCGCTGATCACCAGCGTGCACGGGTCTCCATTGGCCGCCGTGACATTGCCGCGCACCTGACCGTCGATGCGCAAACCGCCGCTGAACGAGATGTCGCCGTTGACGACGGTTCCTGCACCGATCAGGCTGTCGATGCGCTTCTGCGGCGAGTTCTTCTTCGTGCCCCACATCGCGAATCTCCTCACATCTGCATGCTGCGGGTCGCCCGCGGCGTCGCTTGTCCGACTTCGAACGCGCGCGCAACGACATTTCGCACCGAGGCCCCCGCCGGAATCTCGAACGACCCTTCAAGCCGCTGATAATACTTGAACTTGAGCTTGAGCGCCGACGCGGTGCGCGGCTGCTCGTCGGGCAGGCTCAGGATGGCGGATTGCGGGCCGTTTCCGTCAGGGTGGAGGGTCACCTGCAGCGTCACGTGGCCGTCGAAGTCATCCTTGGGCTTGCCGCCGCGAACCACCAGCAGGCTGAAGCGGTAGGCATTGTCGCGCTCGCGCTCGATGGCGACACGCTGGATCGTTATCCCCGCCTGCTTGTGCGTATCTGACGCCAACTGCTGCAAAAAGACGAGTTCTTCCTTCAACTGCGAGTTCTCGTTCTGCAACTCCGCTGCCTGTTTGGTCAGCGTCGCCTGCGCTCCCCGCGTCATCGCCAGCTCGCTGTCCTGCTGCGAGACGCGGGTTCGAAGCACGGCGGCTTCGTCACGCAACTGCGCTGCTTCCACTTCGAGGACGGACAGCCTGGTCTCGATTTCCTTGCGGTTGAACCCGCCGAAGATCTGCCCGAAGTCGAAGCCCCACCACCACATCCCGCCAATGATCAGGAGCAGCCCGACAACCAGCGTCGCACGCCAGGGCCAGGGCAGGTGCGAGCGCACGGCCATCCGGGGCGCATCGATCGAGAATTGCTGGCGCGCGCGGCGCCAGAGGGCTTGCAGGGTCAAGGTCAGGGCAGCACGGGCAGCGCCGACAGGCCGGTGGTTTCCGGCAATCCGAACATCAGGTTCATGCACTGGACGGCCTGCCCGGATGCACCCTTGACCAGGTTGTCCTGCACGACCAGCAGCATGACCAGGTTGCTGCCGGGCGGTCGGTGGACGGCGATGCGCAGCACATTCGACGCGCGCACGCTGCGCGTGTCGGGCATCGAGCCCGGCGGAAGCACGTCGACGAAGGGCTCCCCGGCATAGCGCGTCTCGAACAACGCCTGGAGGTCGACATCCTGGCGCGTGATCTCGGCGTACAGCGTCGAATGCATGCCGCGAATCATCGGCACGAGGTGCGGAGTGAAGACGAGACCGACGGGCGCGGCGGAGAAACGTGCGAGTTGCAGGACGGTCTCGGGATGGTGACGATGGCCGCTGACGCTGTAGGCACGGAAGCTGTCGGCCGCTTCGGCAAAGAGCAGCCCCAGCTCGGCCTTGCGACCGGCGCCCGACACGCCGGACTTGCAGTCGGCGATCAGCCGGCCGGCATCGACGACCCCGGCTTCGAGCAGCGGCGCGAACCCCAGCTGCATCGTCGTGGGGTAACAGCCGGGGTTGGCGACGATACGCGCCTTGGCGATGGCCGCGCGGTTCAACTCGGGGAGTCCGTACGCTGCCTCGGCCAGGAGGTCCGGGCAGGTGTGCGGAATGCCGTACCACTTCTCGAAGACGGCCGGATCCTCGAGGCGGAAATCCGCAGCGAGGTCGACGATACGCACGCCCGCGGCAAGGAGTTCGCGCGCCTGCGCCATCGCGACGCCGTGGGGCGTGGCGAAGAACACGACGTCGCAGGACGCGAGGTCGGCGCCCGCGGGGTCGGTGAACGCGAGGTCGTAGCGGCCGCGCAGGCTGGGGAACATGTCGGCCACGCGCGTGCCGGCGTCCTTGCGCGAGGTGATGGCGCGCACCTGTGCCTGGGGGTGGCCTGCCAGAAGGCGCAGCAACTCGACGCCGGTGTATCCGGTGCCGCCAACAATGCCGATCTTGATCATGGGCATCATCCTTGATTGAGCATCGATTCTAGCACCGCCGCGCGAACATTCATGACGATGGAATGGAACGGGGCGGCGGAGCACCAACACAAAGGCCGCCTCGGAGGGCGGCCTTGGCTCGGAGCGCGCAGGACGTCAGCGCTTCGAGAACTGCTTGCGACGGCGCGCCTTGTGCAGGCCGACCTTCTTGCGCTCGACCTCGCGCGCGTCGCGGGTGACGAGCCCGGCCTTGGACAGCGTCGGCTTCAGCTGCGCATCGTAGTCGATCAGTGCGCGCGTGATGCCGTGACGGACGGCACCGGCCTGGCCCGACTCGCCGCCGCCGGCGACGTTGACCATGATGTCGAAGGTCGCGTCGTGATTGGTGAGCTTCAGCGGCTGGCGGACGACCATGCGGCCGGTCTCGCGCCCGAAGAACTCATCGACGGGCTTGTCGTTGACGACGATGTTTCCGGTGCCCTTCTTGAGGAACACGCGTGCGACCGCGCTCTTGCGGCGGCCGGTTCCGTAATAGTAATTGCCGATCATGGGAGGCTTCAGATATCCAGGGTTTTCGGTTGTTGCGCCGTGTGCGGGTGCGTGGCGCCCGCATAGCACTTCAGTTTCTTCAGCATCTTGTAGCCAAGCGGCCCTTTGGGCAGCATGCCCTTGACCGCCTTCTCGAGCGCGCGGCCGGGAAAGCGCTGCTGCATCTTCGAGAAATTCGTCGTCGAAATGCCCCCCGGATAGCCGCTGTGCCGGTGGTAGAGCTTGTCTTCCGCCTTGTTGCCGGTGACGCGAAGCTTTTCGACGCTGGTCACGACGATGAAGTCGCCGGTGTCCACATGCGGGGTGTAAATGGCTTTGTGCTTGCCGCGCAGGCGCAGCGCAATCTGGCTTGCGAGGCGGCCGAGCACCTTGTCCGTGGCGTCAACCACGAACCAATCCCGCTGGATTTCGTGGGGCTTGGCGGAATAGGTTTTCATTGGAATGTCCAGGGTCGAGTCAATTCAGCAAAGTCCGGCATCATAATCCGTTTCGGCGATTCGGGCAAGCCGCTTGCCGCGGGCGCGGCGCGGATGCACGCGAACCGAAGAAAAAAAGGGCGCGATCCTGGAGGACCGCGCCCGAGGATTCCACCCTAGGAGGAGGAAGGGAGGAATTGCCTGCAAGTGGAGTAGGAGGTACTCCGGAGGTCTGCAGACGGGAAGAATCGTGGCATATTGCGCTGCACAATGCAAGTCTCGCGAGCGCTTTGGCGGTTGGACATTCTGCATTTGCATGTGACACAACATCATGAAAGCAAAAGCTTGCTAAACGAATCATTGCCCAAATTGGGGCATGCGTGCACTATTTTGGGATTTCACGCTCAAAAGGACGACAAGCGATGAAGACGCGGGTGCACCTGAACGAGGGAATGAGTTTTGTCGGCGAAACCGGCAGCGGCCATGCGCTGTTGATCGATGGCGCGCCGGAACACGGCGGACGCAACCTGGGCCCGCGCCCGATGGAGTTGGTGCTGCTGGGGGCTGCCGCCTGCACGGCGTTCGACGTCGTGATGATCCTCAGGAAGGCGCGGCAGCCGATCGCGGATTGCGCCGTCGAAGCCGAGGGAAAGCGGGCCGACACCGATCCGAGGGTGTTCACCCACCTCCATTTTCGCTACGTGGTGGCGGGCAGGGGGCTGGATCCGAAGCAGGTCGAGCGGGCGGTCAAGCTGTCGAAGGAAAAATACTGCTCGGCCACCATCATGCTCGCCAGGACGGCGGAGGTGACCTTCGACATCGAAGTCGTCGACGGCGACTCGGTACCGGCGCCCGATTGACTGCGCGCGATGGTGCGCGCCGTCGCGCGCGGGGGCTTCCCGCCCGGGCCCGCGAGTGTCAGGCGCGCAGCGCGCGCAAAAGGCTCGATGTGTCCCAGCGCCCGCCCCCCATGGCCTGGAGACGGGCGTAGAACTGGTCGATCAGCGCCGTCACCGGGAGGGGTGCGCCGTTGGCGCGCGCCTCGTCGATGCAGATGCGGAGATCCTTGCGCATCCAGTCGACGGCGAAGCCGTGGTCGAACTTGTCGGCGATCATCGTCTTGCCGCGATTTTCCATCTGCCACGACTGCGCGGCGCCCTTGCCGATGACATCGAGCACGAGCCCGACGTCGAGCCCCGCGCGCGTCCCGAAATTGATGCCCTCGGCCAAGCCCTGGATCACCCCGGCAAAGCAGATCTGGTTGACCATCTTGGTGAGTTGTCCGCTGCCGGGTCCCCCCATCAGCGTGACGGCGCGCGCATAACGGGCGAGCACCGGCTCCGCGGCGGCGAACGCCGGCGCGTCGCCGCCGACCATGATCGTGAGCTTGCCGTTCTCGGCGCCCGCCTGACCGCCCGAAACCGGCGCGTCGAGGAAGGCGATGCCCTTCGCGGCCGCGAGGGCATGAATCTCGCGGGCCACATCCGCCGATGCGGTCGTGTGATCGACGAGTATCGCGCCCGCCTTCATCGCCGTGAGCGCGCCATCGGGTCCTGCCGCGACGGCGCGGACGTCGTCATCGTTGCCGACGCACATCATGACGAGGTCCGCGCCGTCGACGGCAAGCCTCGGCGTGGGCGCGCTTTGCCCGCCGTGGCGCGCCACCCAGGCGGCGGCTTTCTCAGGCGAGCGGTTGAAGACGGTGACGCGGAATCCGGCCGCAGCAAGATGGCCGGCCATCGGGAAACCCATCACACCCAGGCCGAGGAAGGCCACGGTCCGTTCGCTCATCACGTCACTCCTTCGTTGTCTGGTTGCTGACCGGCGCCGCAATGCGGCGGCGCTGCGTCGCGGCCGTAGCGCCACTTCAGGAAGAGTATCGCCACCGCCAGCGACAGCGTGATCACATTGGCGACGATGACCGGCAGCGCGTTCAGCATGAGGCCGTACCAGAGCCACAGGGCGACGCCGATGCTGAACAGGCCGAACATCCACCACGAGATGTCGTGTGCGGAGCGGGTCTTGACGATGCGGACGATTTGCGGGACGAAGGCGATCGTCGTCAGCGCGCCGGCAGCCAGTCCCAGCAAGTCCTCCGGCGCGAACATCGGCCTTCAGCGACCCAGTGCCGAACGTGCGGCGGCGATTGCGGCGCGCACCTGCGCCGGCGCGGTACCTCCGGCGTGGTTGCGGCTCGCCACCGACCCTTCGAGCGTCAGCACCGCGTAGACGTCGTCGCCGATCAGCGGCGAAAAGCGGCGCAGGTCGGCAAGCGGCAGTTCGGAGAGATCGCAGCCCTGGCCTTCGGCATGGCGCACGGCGAGCGCCACCGCTTCGTGCGCGTCGCGGAACGGCAAGCCCCGGTTCACGAGGTAGTCGGCGAGATCGGTGGCGGTGGCGAACCCGTCGCGGGCCGCGTCGCGCATCCGGTCGGCATTCACGGTGATGCCGCTGGCCGTGAGATCGGCCATGATGACCAGCGTGTCGGAAAGCGTGTCGACGGTGTCGAACAGCGGCTCCTTGTCTTCCTGGTTGTCCTTGTTGTACGCGAGCGGCTGGCCCTTCATCAGCATCACGAGCCCCATCAGGCTGCCGACGACGCGGCCGGTCTTGCCGCGGACGAGTTCGGGGACGTCGGGGTTCTTCTTCTGCGGCATGATCGAGCTGCCGGTGCAGAAGCGGTCCGCGAGCCTGATGAAGCCGAAGCGCGGACTCATCCAGAGGATCAGCTCTTCGGCGAACCGCGACAGGTGCAGCATGACCAGGGCGGCGGCGGCGGTGAACTCGATCGCAAAGTCGCGATCCGACACCGCGTCGAGCGAGTTGCCGCAGAGGCCTTCGAAGCCGAGCTCGCGCGCAACCTGCTCGCGATCGATCGGGTAGCTGGTGCCCGCCAGCGCGGCGCTGCCGAGCGGCAGGCGGTTCACGCGCCGGCGGCAGTCGGCAAAACGCTCCGCATCGCGGGCGAGCATCGCCTCGTACGCGAGCAGGTGATGGCCGAAGGTGACGGGCTGGGCAACCTGCAGGTGCGTGAAGCCCGGCATGATGGTGTCGGTGTGCTGTTCGGCGAGGCCGAGCAGGGCCAGGCGCAGAGCTGCGATCTGTCCGGCCAGTTCGTCGATGGCGCCGCGCAGCCAGAGGCGCAGGTCGGTGGCCACCTGGTCGTTGCGCGAGCGTGCGGTGTGCAGTCGCTTGCCGGCGTCACCGACCAGCGCAGTGAGGCGCTTCTCGATGTTGAAATGGACGTCTTCGAGGTCGCGCGACCAGGCGAAGTCCCCGCGCGCGATCTCTTCGCCGATCGTCGCCATTCCCCTTTCGATCGCGGCGAGGTCGCCGTGCGTAAGCACGCCCACGGCAGCGAGCATACGGGCATGGGCGAGCGAACCCGCGATGTCGACCTCCGCCAGCCGCCGGTCGAAATCGACCGATGCGGTGTAGCGCTTGACGCGCTCGGTGACCGGCTCCGCGAAGCGCCCCGACCAGCCGCGGGCAGTTGAAGAATCGGGGGCTGCGGGGGATTCGGTCATGGGAAAGCTCGCTTGACGGGGCGAAGGACGGACGACCTGGCGCAGGGAGCCGATCACCCGAAGGCGCGAAGGCGCCGGAATGTAACGGAGCGATACCGGGCAAGCGATTGCTTCTTGCCTCGATCGCGCGGGTTGCCGACAATAGCTACTTCATCGATCTCGGCCATGCACCGGGCGCGATTCGTGGAGCAGAAGCGCGACGCCGGCGCCCGTTACCGTTCATGCGGCCGATTATAAGACATAACCCCGATCCCCTTCCGCTTGCGCTGCCCGACTTCCGCAACCTCGGAACGATCCTGCGCATCCTCCTGGGCGTCAATGCGGTGGTCGTGGTCGCGGGATGGCTGCGCGAATCGCGCTGGGAGCATCTGGCGTCGGAGTGGATCGAGCTGGCGGGCATGGTCGAGCCGCAGTTGTTGCTGGTGCTGGCGATCCTGATCGTCGCGCAGCCCCGGATCGCCCGGCTGCCGTGGGCGACCGGCGCTGCGGTCGTCGCGGCCATCACCGTGGCGACAGCATTCCTCGTCCACGCAATGCTGGAGTACTTCACGCCCCAGCCCTCCGAGGCGCTGCTGCGCCGCCTCGTGTTCTCGCTGCTGCTCTGCGTCGTGCTGCTGGGATATTTCCGCCTGCGGTCGAAGGCGCTTTCGCCGGCGTTCACCGAGGCGCGGCTGCAGGCGCTGCAGGCGCGTATCCGGCCCCACTTCCTGTTCAACAGCATCAATGCGGTGCTGTCGCTGATTCGCGCCGAGCCTGCGCGGGCGGAGGAAGCGCTGGAAGACATGGCCGATCTCTTCAGGGTGCTGATGCGCGACAATCGCGGATTGACGCCGCTGGGCGACGAGGTGCTGTTGTGTCGCCAGTATCTGGCGCTGGAGAAATTACGCCTGGGAGACCGTTTGCAGGTGGAGTGGCATTTGAACAGCATGCCGGAGGATGCGCTGGTGCCGCCCCTCGTTCTCCAGCCTTTGCTCGAGAATGCGGTCTACCATGGCATCGAGCCGCTGTCGGATCCGGGTGTCGTATCGATCAACATTTTCTTCAAAGGCGGCGATGTGCATGCGATTCTGCGCAATCCGTACCGGGTGGATGGCGGCAGCCACCATGCCGGCAACAAGATGGCGATCGGCAACGTTCGCGAACGCCTGGCGCTGCATTTCGATGCCGAGGCGAGCCTGGAGTCGAAGGTGAGCGCGGACGTCTACGAGGTCCACATCCGTATCCCCTACCGTGTCGCGGAACAGCCTGCCCTGGCGCATCGTGGGTCCGACAAGGCAGCGGAGGCGCGCCGTGAATGAGGCTCCCCTGCGGGTCCTGATCGTGGACGACGAGGCGCCGGCCCGGCGCCGCCTTCGCGACGTGCTCGACGACTGCGCCGAGGCGCTTCCGATCGTCACCGTCGGCGAGGCCGCCGACGGCCGCGAGGCGATCGAGATGCTGCAGGTGGTCGGCGCCGATCTCGTGCTCACCGACATCCGCATGCCCGGCATGGACGGGCTCGAACTCGCGCGCCACTTGCTGAAACTGCCGCAACCGCCCGTCGTCATTTTCACGACCGCGTATCACGAGCACGCGCTCGAGGCGTTCGACGTCAACGCCATCGACTACCTGGTGAAGCCGGTTCGCGTCGCGCGGCTGCTGGCTGCGCTGCAGAAGGTGCCGAGGCTGCGGCCGATATCCACGTCCAAGCTCGACCAGATGCCCGCCAGTGCGCGCCGCTTCCTTTCGGTCACCGAGCGTTCGCGCGTGGTGCTGGTTCCGCTGGAAGAAATCATCTACCTCAAAGCGGAGCTCAAGTACATCACGATCCGGACGGCCGAGCGCGAGTACCTGCTCGAGGAGTCGCTGACCAAGCTCGAGGACGAGTTCGGCCCGCGTTTCGTGCGCGTGCACCGCAACTGCATCGTGGCCCGTGAATTCATCCGCGGCTTCGAGCGGCACGTCAGCAACGAGGGCGATGCGCATTGGGAAGTGCTGCTGAAGAGCATTCCCGAAACGCTGGCCGTCTCGCGCCGTCAGCAGTTCATCGTCCGCGAGATCGGCAAGGACTGACTTCGCGATCGCGCACGATGGCGTTCGGCGTCCTCGCGCCGGCGCCGCCCTGTTCCTCCACCTCCTTCGACAGGATCATGAAGAGCCACCGTACCCTCATCTGCGGTTCCCTCGCCTACGACACCATCATGGTGTTCCCCGACCGCTTTGCGCGCCACATTCTGCCCGAGCAGGTGCATCTGCTGTCGGTGTCTTTCACCGTCGGCGACATGCGGCGCGAATGGGGAGGCTGCGCCGGCAATATCGCCTACAACCTGAAGGCGCTGGGAGGGGAGCCGGTGGTCATGGCGACGATCGGCGACGACGGCGCGCCCTACCGCGAGCGCCTGGCGACGCTCGGCGTCGGCGCAGACGGGCTGCGCACGGTGCCCGGCACGTTCACGGCGCAGGCGTTCATCATCAACGATCTCGACGACAATCAGATCACCGCCTTTCACCCCGGAGCGATGAACCACTCGCACGAGAACCAGGTCGAGGCGATCGAGAAGAATCGCGTTGGGCATCGTCGCGCCCGACGGCAAGGAGGGCATGCGGCGACATGTGGCGGGCTTCGCCAATGCCGGCGTGCCGTTCATCTTCGATCCCGGCCAGGGGATGCCGCTCTTCTCTGGCGACGACCTGGTCGAGATGATCGACGCCGCGACCTATCTTGCCGTCAACGACTACGAAGGCCGGCTGTTGGCCGAGCGCACCGGTATGTCGTTGACCGAGATCGGGCGCCGCGTCGAGGCGGTGGTCGAGACGCTGGGCGCCGATGGCTCGCGCATCCACGTCGACGGCAGCGCGATCGAGATTCCGGTCGTGCCGCCCGAAGCGCTGGTCGACCCCACCGGCTGCGGCGACGCTTACCGTGCCGGTCTCCTGTACGGAATCGTGCACGCCTGGGACTGGGAAAAGACGGGGCGCGTGGCGGCGATCCTCGGATCGCTGAAGATCAGCCAGCGCGGCGGACAGAACCACGCGATCGACCGCGATCGCGTGGGGGCGATCTACCATCGGCAATTCGGGACCTACGCCTGGTGAGACCACCTCCGACACTGCTTCCGCTGCGGGTGTATCGCTGGGCGCGGGCGGGTGCGCACGTGCTGGAGGGGCTCGCGATGACGGCGATCCTGTTTCCGCTGGTCGGGCGGGGCCGGCGTCAGGCGCTCTCCGCGATGTGGAGCAGGCGCCTGCTGCGGATACTGCGCATCGAGGCGCGCGTCCACGGCATGCCCGCGCAAGGGTTGCCGGGCAATCTTCTGATCGTCTCAAATCATGTCTCGTGGCTCGACATCTTCGTCATCAGCACGGTGCAACCCGCGCGCTTCATCGCCAAGGCCGAACTCAAGCGTTGGCCGTTGGTCGGGCGATTCGCGCACAACGCGGGAACGCTGTTCATCGACCGCTCGCGCCGGCACGACACGCACAAGATCAACCGGCATGCGATGGAAGCGCTGGCCGGCGGCGACGTGATTGCCATCTTCCCGGAGGGGACGACCACCGATGGCCGCGACGTCCTGCCCTTTCACGGCTCGCTGCTGCAGCCGATCGTGGATGCCGAAGGCCACGTGCAGCCGGTTGCCATCCGCTATCTGCGTCACGACGGGCACATCAACGACGCCGTGGCCTACGCCGGCGAGACCACGTTTGCGCAGTCGTTCTGGCGGGTCACCGGAGAACCGACGATCCTGGTCGAACTGCACCTGGCGCCTCTGATGCCGGCGCGCGCGCGGCACCGGCGCGATCTGTCGCGCGCCGCCGAGGCGGCTATACGAGCGGCTTTGGCGTTACCGGCGAGCGGCTCGGCACCTGGTACATGCGCCGATCCTCCAGCCTGACCGCGGTCAGCGTGCCGCCCCACAGGCAGCCTGAATCGAGCATCAGGAGATTGGGCGCGAGGCGCAGTTCCAGCGTCGACCAGTGGCCGCAGATGATGGTCATTGCCGCCGATCGCCTCGCCTCGTGCTCGAACCACGCGCGGAAGCCTTCGGGCGCCACCGCCGGGCCGCGCTTTTCGCGAAACTCCATCGTGCCGTCGGCAGTGCAGAAGCGCAGCCGCGTGCACACGTTGACAATCGCGCGCAGCCGGTCGAAGCCCTCGAGATCGTCGCGCCACCGCGACGGCTCGTCGCTGTAGAGCCGGGCGAAGAATGCGTCCGCATCGGGACCGGTGATCATCGCCTCGACCTCGCGCGCGAGGGCCATCGCCATCGCCGGCGTCCACGCCGGGAGCAGGCCCGCATGCACCAGCAGCAGGTTGTCCTCGCAGACCATCAGCGGCCGGCGGACGAGCCAGGCCAGCAACTCGTCCCGATCCGGCGCCGCGAGTATCGGCGCCAGCGTGTCGTCGTCGCGCGACGTCGTGTGCCCTGCCGCGACCATCAGCAGATGGAAATCGTGGTTGCCGAGGACGGTGACGGCGGCGTCACCCAGCGCCTTCACCTCCCGCAGCGTGGCCAGCGATGCAGGTCCGCGATTGATGAGGTCGCCCACCAGCCACAGCCGGTCGCGTGTCGCCGAGAAGTCGATCAGGTCGAGCAGCTGACAGAACTCGGCGTGGCAGCCCTGGATGTCGCCGATGGCGTAATGACTCATGGTGCGCGTGGTCAGGAGTGACAGGCTACAATCCGGCGCGCATCTTAGCACCGTCCGCCGCTACGCCACCTCCTCACCGATGTCATTTCCCCTGAATCCCGCGCAGCGCGAGGCGGTGCGCTACGTCGACGGGCCGCTGCTGGTGCTCGCCGGCGCCGGCAGCGGCAAGACGCGCGTGATCGCGGCCAAGATCGGTTACCTGCTCGAAATCGGGCACGATCCGCGCTCCATCGCCGCGATCACGTTCACCAACAAGGCGGCACGGGAGATGCGCACGCGCGTGGCCGGGCTGCTCCGGACGGCCGGCACGCAGCAGGCGGTCGATGCGCTGACGATCTCGACCTTCCACGCCCTGGGACTCAGGATCATCCGCGGCCACGCCGCGGCGCTGCGGTTGAAGCCCTCGTTCTCGATTCTCGATCCCGCTGACATCGAGACCCTCGTCGCCGAGCTCATCGCGACGACCGACCGCGCCCGCGCCCGTGCCGTGCAGTGGACGATCGGCAAGTGGAAGAACGCGCTGGTCTCGCCTGCGATGGCCGTGCAGGCCGCGCAGAGCGACGACGAAGTCGCCGCAGCGAAGGCTTACCTGCGCTATGACGACACGCTGCGTGCCTATCAGGCGGTCGATTTCGACGATCTGATCGGCCTGCCGATCACGCTGCTCGAAGGCAGTGCCGACGCCGCGGCGACCTGGCGGCAGCGCTGCGCGCAGCTGCTCATCGACGAATACCAGGACACCAACCCGGCGCAGTACCGGCTGCTGAAGCTGCTCGCCGGAGAGAAGGCGGCATTCACCGCGGTGGGCGACGACGACCAGGCGATCTACGGCTGGCGCGGCGCCTCGGTCGACAACCTCGCGCAACTGCCGCGCGACTATCCGGCGCTCAAGGTCATCAAGCTCGAGCAGAACTACCGCTCGACGGTGCGCATCCTGCGCTCCGCCAACGCGCTGATTGCCCACAATCCGAAGCTGTTCGAGAAGAAGCTCTGGAGCGAGCACGGGCTGGGGGACGCTCTGCGCGTGACGCCGGCGCAGGACGACGAGGCGGAGGCCGAAGGCGTCGTGCGGCGCATTCTCGCCCACAAGTTCGAGCACCGAGGCCGTCACGCCGATTACGCGGTTCTGTATCGCGGCAATCACCAGGCGAAGCTCTTCGAGCAGCAGCTGCGGGCGCAGAACGTGCCCTACACGATTTCCGGCGGCCAGTCGTATTTCGATCGCGTGGAGATCAAGGACGTGGTCGCCTATCTGCGCCTGATCGCCAACGACGACGACGATCCCGCATTCATACGCGCGATCACCACACCCAGGCGCGGCATCGGCGCGGCGACGCTGGAGAAGCTGGGTGCTGTCGCCGGCGCCCGCCACGAGAGCCTCTTCGCCGCGGTCTTCGCGCCGGAAGCCCAGGCTGCGCTGCCGGCGCGGCAGCGGGAGATTCTCGACGCCTTCTGCACGATGATCAACCGCCTGCGCTTTCGCGCCGAACGCGAGCCCGCGGGGCGGCTGCTCGACGAACTGGTTGCCTCCATCGGCTACGACGACTACCTGGCGTCGACCTGCGAGCGCAAGGAGGCGGAGTCGCGTTCGAAGAGCGTCGGCGATTTCGTTCGCTGGCTGTCGACCAAGGGCGATGCCGATGGCAAGAACCTGCTGGAGCTCACGCAGACGATCGCGCTGATCACGATGCTGGAAGGACAGGAAGCCGCGGCGCCCGACGCGGTGCACCTGTCGACGCTGCACGCGGCCAAGGGTCTCGAGTTTCCGCACGTGTTCCTGGTGGGACTGGAAGAAGGGATCCTGCCGCACCGCGAATCGATCGCGGCGGGAACGGTCGAGGAGGAGCGACGGCTGATGTACGTCGGCATCACGCGGGCCGAGCGCAGCCTGCATCTGTCGTTCTGCCGCAAACGGAAGCGCGCCGGCGAGAGCGTCGGGTGCGAGCCGTCCCGATTCATCGCCGAGCTGGCGCAGGAGGATCTGCGCTGGGCAGGGGAAGCGCTGCCGGTCGACGAGGCCGCGAGAGAGAAGGCAGCGGGCAGCGAACGGCTGAAGAACCTCAAGGCGATGCTGGCGCGGTGAGGTTCGCGCGCAGTCGAATCTGCATTGACATAGTCACTCCGCGATTGTGGTCAGGTGCGTGTTCGTGCGCAGCCGTCGATTGCGTTGCGGCGGTGATTCCCGCTGCGTTCGGATCCCGAAAGCGTTTGCTATGATCCCGAGATGAATGCGACGCCGCTGCCCGAGGCACTGCGCACTTTGCTCATGCGGCGGCATTTTCACGAGCCGTTCCCGCGTGCAGGCGCCGACGACCTGCTCGCCGCGCTCGAGTATGTTCGGCTGGAAGCGGGTGAAATACTGCTGCGGCAGGGTGACGAAGGGAGCGAGCTCTATCTCGTTCTCGACGGTCGCCTGTCGGTGAGCATCGCGCGTCCCGGCGGCGAGTCGACGCACGTCGGCGAGATCGAGGCCGGGAGCGTCGTGGGCGAGATGGCGCTGCTCACCGGGCAGGCGCGAACGGCCACGGCGACGGCGATGGTCCCGACCGAACTCGCGCGACTCGCCCGCCCGGAGTTCGAGCGCCTGGCCGCCGCGTATCCCGAGGCGCTGCACGAGTTCGTGCGGCGGATCCTTCCGCGGCTGCGCCGCACGCAGCTGATCCGCATGCTCACCGAGCTCTTCGGGGACCTGGGCGACGACGCGCTCTCCGACCTCGAGGCGAGGCTGGAATGGATGCCGGTCGCCGGCGGCGCGCTGCTCCTGCGCGAAGGCGACGCCGGCGACGATGTCTACATCGTCGTCAATGGCCGCCTGCGCGTCTTCACCACCGATGCCGACGGCCGCGAGCACAATCTCGAGGAGGTCGGCCGCGGCGGCATCGTCGGAGAACTGGCGCTGCTGACCGGCGAACCGCGCGCCGCAAGCGTGCTGGCGGTTCGCGACTCCGACCTCCTCCGACTGTCGAAATCCGCGTTCGACACGCTGCTCGACAGCCATCCGCGGGCGATGATGCAGATCGCGCGTGCCGCCGCATCGCGTTTGCGTCGCACCGGCCACCACTCGGCGCCGCGGTCGCGCGCGATCGGTACGTTCGCGCTGGTGCCGGCGCGTGGCGACGTGCCGCTGGCGGAGTTTTCGCGCTGCCTTCGGGACGCGCTCGAACCCCATGACAGCACGGTGCTGCTGGGCAGCGCCGACGTCGACCGCATGCTCGCGAAGCCCGGCATCGCGCAGAGCGGTGAAGACACCGTCATTCACGACGCGATCGTCGCGTGGTTGAGTAGCCAGGAGCGGGAGTCCGGCCACCTGTTGCTGCAGGCGGACCCGGAGTGGACCGCCTGGACGCGCCGCTGCCTGCGCCAGGCCGATCGGGTGCTGATCGTCGCCCGCGCCGGCGATGACCCGGTTCCCGGGCCGATGGAGGTCGCATGCAACGCCGCGGCCACGCAGGCGCGCCGCGAACTCGTGCTGGTGCACGCCGATTCGACCGTCGCTCCCGCCGGGACGGCGCCGTGGCTCGCCGCGCGCCGAGTCGCAGCCCATCATCATGTGCGCCTGGGCAACGCGCGCGATATCTCCCGGCTCGCGCGGCGGGTCAGCGGACGCGCGACGGGCCTGGTATTGGGCGGCGGCGGCGCGCGCGGGTTCGTCCACATCGGCATGCTGCGGGCGCTCGCGGAGGCCGGCATCGAGATCGACATCGTCGGCGGCACCAGCATCGGCTCGGTGATCGCGGCCGCCTGCGCGACCGAGCTTCCGCTCGACGCCGTCGTGTCGATCGCCCGGTCGTTCGCTTCGCGCGCAAAGCTCCTCGATCGCACCTTGCCCATGACCTCGCTGATGGCAGGGCGCAAGGTGACGGCGATCTACCGGCAGGTCTTCGGCGAGGTGGCCATCGAGGATCTGTGGACGCCGCTCTTCGCCGTGTCGAGCGGCCTCTCCCGCGCGCAGACCATCGTCCACGAGCGCGGACCCGTGTGGAGGGCGATCCGGGCCAGCACGGCCATACCCACGATCTTTCCTCCGCTGCTCGGCGACGACAACGAAGTGCTGGTCGACGGCAACGTCATGAACAACATGCCGCTCGATCTGATGCGTGATCGGTGCGAGGGCGGAATCGTCATCGGGGTGAACCCGATGCCGACCGGCGACAAGCTGAAGCCGTATCGGTTCGGACCGAGCCTGTCCGGTTGGGAGGCGCTGCTCGGCCGGCTCAAGTGGTTCGGCGTGCGCACGCGCGCCCCTTCCATCCTGGGCATCGCGATGCGGGCGACCGAGATCAACAGCGCCAATCGCATGCGGCAGCCGTCGTTTCGCGCGCTCGCGGATCTTCTCGTCGAGCCGCCGGTGGCGGAGTATCCGATCCTCGCCTTCGACGCGTGGGAACCGATCATCGACATCGGCTACCGATCGGCGCGAGAGGCGCTCGCGGCGTGGCAGGCGGGGCGCGGCCGGTAGCGCTCCTCGCGGGGCACCCCTGCCGCCGCGGCCGGATGCGCTAAGCTACCCCCGTCTTGATGAGTGCAGGAGGCAGCAATGACCCGGACTGACGCGAAACGCGGCTTCACGACGTCGATTCTTCACTCCGACCGCGAGGGCGGCATCGAGCACGGCGCGATCATCAAGCCGCTGCACCTGTCGGTTGCCTACGGCTACGCCGATGCCCGCGATCTGGCTGCGGTGTTCCAGGGCCGCAAGCCCGGCCATGTCTACGGCCGGCAAGGCAATCCCACGAGCGCCGCGCTCGAAGCCAAGGTCACGAAGATGGAGGACGGCGTGGCGACGGTGAGCTTCGCCACGGGAATGGCAGCGATCGGTGCGGCGATGCTGTCGCTGCTGCGCGCGGGCGATCACGTGGTGGCAAGCTCGTTCCTGTTCGGAAATTCGGTGAGCCTCTTCAACACTCTGGCGGCGCACGGCGCAAAGGTCGATTTCGTCGATGCGACGGACGCGGCAAACGTGCAGCGCGCGCTCACGCCGGCAACGCGAATCGTGTTTGTCGAGACGATCGCCAACCCGCGCACGCAGATCGCCGATCTCCCCGGCATCGGTGCGTTGTGCGCAGAGCGCGGCATCGTCTACATCGTCGACAACACGATGACCTCGCCGTGGCTGTTCCGGCCCAGGGCGGTCGGCGCGAGCCTCGTCGTCAATGCGCTGACCAAGTACGTGGGTGGCCACGGCAATGCGCTTGCCGGCAGCATCACCGACACCGGCAGCTTCGACTGGATGCGATACCCGAACATCGCCGATGCGTACAAGAGCGCGGCGCCGGCGCTGTGGGGAATCACCCAGATCCGAAAGAAGGGTTTGCGCGATTGGGGCGGCACGCTTTCGCCCGAACAGGCGCATCACATCGCTGCCGGAGCGGAGACGCTCGCGTTGCGGATGGAGCGCACCTGTGCGAGCGCGCAGGCGCTGGCGGAGATGCTTGTCGCGCATCCGAAGGTGCGGGCAGTGCATTACCCCGGACTGCCGGGGCACCCGCAGCACGCGCGGGCGAATTCGCTGTTCCGCGGCTTCTCGGGGCTGCTCTCGTTCGAACTCGTCGACGGCGTGGACTGCTTCGAGGTGCTGAACCGGCTCGAGGTGGTCGTGCTGTCGTCGAATCTCGGCGACAACCGCACGCTGGCGATTCCGGTGGCGCACACGATTTTCTGGGAGATGGGTCCCGAGCGCCGCGCTGAAATGGGCATCGCCGACTCACTGGTGCGGGTGTCGGTCGGCATCGAAGACATCGCCGATCTGCTCGCGGATTTTGCCCATGCGCTGGACGGCTGACGACGTCCGGATTCGCGGCTGAAGCCGCTCCCACACCAACCGCGCCGTATTCCCTGCAGGAGCGGATTCAGCCGCGAAAGGAAGCCTGCCCGGGCACTGCGATTTCGCGCAGCTCAACTCCGCTTGCGTCGGCGGCGAGGTAGCCGCCGCGGTCGTACCAGTCCGGCAGTACCCAGCGTTCGCACGCGCGAGCGTCGACGGTCGTCAGGTGATGTGCCGGCCGGTGCGTGTGTCCATGGATGATCCGTGCGACGGCGTGCTTCCGGAAGGCATCGGCGACGGCCTCGGCGCTGACGTCCATGATCGCTTCGGACTTCGCGGACGCCAGACGCCGGCTGCGACGGCGGATGAGGGCGAAGAGGCCGCGCCGCAGCAGATAGGGCAGGGCGAGGAACCGTCGTTGCCGTCGCGCATCGTGCGTCCACAGCCGGAAGTTCTGGTAGCCGTGGTCGTCGGTGCAGAGCGTGTCGCCGTGCAGCAGCAGCGTCGGCGTCCCGCCTGCGTCGATCACGACCAGGTCGGGCAGCAGCGTAGCCCCGACGGCGGCCGCGAAGCGGTGCCCGAGCAGCAGGTCGCGATTGCCGCACATGACGCCGAGTTCGACGCCTGCGGCGGCCACGCCGGCGAGCGCGTTCGCCACGCGCGCTGCCACCGGATCGCGCAGCTGATCGTCGCCGACCCAGGAATCGAAGAGGTCGCCGAGTACGTAGACGCGACCCGCATCGCGCGCCGGCCCGTGACAGAAGGCCTCGAACGCGGCGACCATCGCCGGCCTCTCCGTCGACAGGTGCAGGTCGGAGAGGAACAGGTCCGGCTTCGTCACTGCGGGCTCGCGCGCCGTGCCGCAGCTGCGACCAGAGTTACGCCACCTCTTCGGCGCGGTTGATGACGACGTCCTCGACCGGCACGTCCTGGTGGGAGCCGCTGCTGCCGGTGCGCACGCTCCGGATCTTGTCGACGACGTCCTGCCCGGCGGTCACCTTGCCGAAGACGCAATAACCCCAACCCTGCGGACTCGGTCCCTTGTAGTTGAGGAAATCATTGTCGCCGACGTTGATGAAGAACTGCGCCGTCGCCGAATGGGGGTCGTTGGTTCGCGCCATCGCCACCGTGTAGCGAAGGTTCTTGAGCCCGTTGCCGGCCTCGTTGGCAACCGGGGCGCGCGTCGGCTTCTGCTTCATCCCCGGCTCCATCCCGCCGCCCTGGATCATGAAGCCGTCGATCACGCGGTGGAAGACCGTGTTGTCGTAGTGCCCGTCGCGGACGTACTGCAGGAAGTTCTCGACGGTCCTGGGTGCGTTCTCGGCATCGAGTTCGAGCGTGATGTCGCCGTGGCTGGTGTGCAGGATGATCATGGGATTTTCCTATTTGGCTTCGACGACGACCGCCTTGTTGACGATTATTTTTTCGACCGGCACGTCCTTCGGGAACGGGCCGCCGGATCCGGTCGGCGCCGTGGCGATCTTGTTGACGATGTCCATGCCCTCGACAACCTTGCCGAACACCGTGTAGCCGTAACCCTGGGCGTCGGACGAGCGGTAGTTGAGGAACGCGTTGTCCTTCACGTTGATGAAGAATTGCGCCGACGCCGAGTGCGGGTCGGAAGTGCGCGCCATCGCCAGCGTTCCGGGAGCGTTGAGGAGACCGGCCTTGCTCGACTGCTCGGCTTCGTTCGGAATCCCGGGCTTGGTCGGCTTCTGCTTGAAGTCCGCGGTGAAGCCACCGCCCTGGATCATGAAATTCGCGATCACCCGATGGAACTGCGTGCCGTCATAGTGCTTTGCCTTGACGTAGTCGAGGAAGTTGGCGACGGTCTTGGGCGCGGCATCGGGAAAGAGTTCGACGCGGATCCTGCCCGCCGTGGTGTCGAAATCGACCTGAGGGTTGGCGGCCAGCGCCGGCAGCGCGAGCGCTCCCAGGGCAGCCAGCAGCAGTGCAAAGAGACGGGTCATGGTGAGACTCCTTTGGTTTGGTTTCGAATTCGAGTGAGGCAGGTTCCCGGCCGGCGAACGCGTTGCGCACGGCCGCGAATCCGCCCGTGGTCTATCGAGGCGGCGTCGGCGTCGGCCGCGCCGGCGGGAAGAGCTCGCGGATCAGGAGGAGCTTGCGGGGGGCTGTCTTGTTGTCGCCGTCGCCCCGTGCCGCGCGGTCGTACGAGACCGCGGCGAGCCGCGCGTACACGTCGCCCATGTTCTCGTGCGCGACGCTCCAGTTGGGGGCTGCACGCAGCGCGCTCTCGAGCGCCTGGCGCGCGCTTTCGTAGTCGCCCTTCTGCGCGTGGATGGCCGCCAGGTTGTTCCACGGCTCCGGCAGTTCGGGATAGTCGGCGATGAGGCCAAGGAAGATCGTCGCGGCCGCGTCGAGTCTGCCCTGCTCGGCATCGACGACCCCACGCAGGAACCGCGCCTGTGCTTCACGGGGCCGCTGCGCGATCATCGCATCGAGCTTGGCGCTGGCGGCGTCGAACTGGCGGTCCTTGATCAGCGCGCTCGCCTCGGCGAGCGACGACGCATAGTGCGCACGCTCGTCGACCGAGAGTTCGCGCGCGTCCTGCGCGTGGCCGGGGAACGCGATCATCCATGGCGACGCCACAGCGAGCAGCAGCAGGATCGGGCGGCGCAGAATCGATGGCATGGCGAAGCTGAAATGGTGTAGGAGCGCCTTCAGGCGCGAATGCTCTTTGGTCGCACGACTGGCGCGCGGCCGACGCCGCTCGCGCAGCGTACCCGGTTCGGAGCACAGCCTGCCGGGTCGACCGGGGGCGCTGGGACGTTGCCGATGCGGCCGCATTCTAGCAGCATCGGCGGCTTCCGGCAGGGCGGCACGTCAGCCGCCAAGTCGGGCCACGGTGGCCTCGATCAGATGTCGCGCGATCGAGATCGGCGACGGCAGCGGCGGCAGGTTGGCTGCACCGAACCAGCGGGCATCCTCGATCTCCGCGACCTCCGGCCGCAGCTCACCCCCCGCGTACTCGGCGGTGTAGGCGATCATCAACGAGTGCGGAAACGCCCACGATTGGCTGCCGAAGTAGACCGGGGCATGCACCTCCACGCCCACTTCCTCGCGCACCTCGCGGCGCAGGCAATCCTCGATCGTCTCGCCGGGCTCGACGAAACCGGCAAGCGCGCTGTACATGCCGGGCGGAAACCGGTGTGCGCGGGCGAGCAATATCTCGCTGCCGCGGGTCACCAGCGCCATCATCGCCGGCGAGATGCGCGGGTACGCAATGAGGCCGCAGGCCGGGCATTCCCGCGCCCGCTCGCCTTCCTTGTCGCGCGTCGGGGTTCCGCAGCGTCCGCAATAGCGATGCGTACGGTCCCACTCGACGATCTGGAACGCGCGTCCGCCGAGCGCCAGCAGCGGATCGGGCAGGGTGAGGAACAGGGCGCGCAAGCCCACGAAACGCAAGCCTGGCGGCTCCGTCGCGTCGTCGGGCAGGCTGATCGCGATGCAGTGCGTGCCGCCAAGATCGCCGAGGTAATGCCTGGCACCTGCAAGATCGGACTGCGCGACGTCGGCGAGCCGGGGAATGACGGGTACTTCATCGGTCCCGCCCACGAGGATCCTGTCGCTGCGCCACGCGAATGCATAGGACTCCGCGGGCAGGCTTGCCGGCGCGCGATGGCCGGGCGCGAAGTCGGTCGGTGTATGCATCAACGAACGCGGCGGGCAGCCGCCTTGCTGCCGCCGCGGCGACGGTCGAGTACGCCTCCGGTCACGCGAGCTTCAGCGGCAGATTGCGCAACCGCTGCCCGGTGGCTGCCGCCAGCGCATTGGCGAGCGCCGGGGCGATGACCGGCGTCGCGGGCTCGCCCACGCCGGTGGGCTTTGCTCCCGAGGGCACGATGTGCACGTCGATCTTCGGCATCTCGCTGATGCGGAGCACCGGATAGTCGTGGAAGTTCGATTGCTCAACGGCGCCGTTGCTGATCGTGATCGCTCCGTACAGGGCCGCCGACAGCCCGAAGCCGATGCCGCCTTCCATCTGCGCCCTGACGTTGTCGGGGTTCACCGCGATGCCGCAGTCGACGGCGCAGACGACACGATCGACGGAGAAAGTCTTGTCGGCCTTGACGGTGGTTTCGACCACTTGCGCGACCAGGGTGTTGAAGGATTCGTGGACGGCGACACCGCGCCCGCGCTTCTCACCCGGCTTGCCCTTGGCCAGCGGCTTGTCCCAGCCGGCTTCGCGAGCGGCCAGATCGAGGACGGCGAGATGGCGCGGATGCTTGTCGAGCAGCGCGCGCCGGAACGCGACCGGATCCTTGCCGGCGGCGATCGCGAGTTCGTCGATGAACGTCTCGGTCGAGAACGCAGTGTGCGTCGAGCCCACCGAACGCCACCACAGCACCGGCACGCCGACGACCGGCGAATGGAGATCCACGACGACATTGGGGATGGCGTAGGGCAGGTTGGACGCACCCTCGACCGAGGTGTGATCGACGCCGTTCTTCACCATGCCGCTCTCGAAAGCGGTGCCGGCGACAATCGACTGGCCGACGATGCGGTGCTGCCAGGCAATCACCGCGCCGCCGGCGTCGAACCCCGCCTTGAGCGTGTGATAGTAGGCGGGCCGGTAATAGCCCCCCTTCATGTCGTCCTCGCGCGTCCAGACGAGCTTGACCGGGATGTCGCGCTTGCCCAGCGCCGCGAGCGCCTTGGCGATCGATGCGGCCTCGACGACGAAATCGCCGGCGGGATTCGCGCGCCGCCCGAAGCTGCCGCCGGCGTAGAGCATGTTGATCTTCACGTCCGCCGGCTTCAGACCGACTGCCTCGGCAATCGCCGCCTGGTCACCGGTCTGGAACTGCGCGCCGTTCCACACTTCGCATTGCGCTGCCGAAAGCCTGACCACGCAGTCCAGCGGCTCCATCGCCGCGTGCGCGAGGTACGGAAACTCGAACGCGGCTTCGAGCGTCCTGGCAGCACCCGCCATCGCCTTCGCCGCATCGCCGTCGTTGCGCGCCACCGCGCCTGGCGTGCCGGCACGGCGCTTGTATTCGGCGAGGATGTCCGCCGACGATGCCTTGAGCGCACCGGTCTCGTCCCACTCGACCTTGAGCGCGTCGCGACCCTTCTTCGCCGCCCAGAAGCTGGTGGCGACGACCGCCACGCCATTGGGTACCTCGAGGACGTAGCGGACACCGGGAACCGCAGCGCTCTGCGCATCGAAGCGCTTCACGCGCGCGCCGAAGCGCGGCGGATGCGCGACCAGCGCGGTCAGCATGTCGGGGAGCTTCACGTCGGCGGTGAACTGCGCCGTTCCGTTCGACTTCGCCCGCGAGTCCTTGCGCGGCGCGTGCTTGCCGATGAGAACGAAATTCTTCGGGTCCTTGAGCTTGATGGCGGTGGGGACCGGCTCGTTCGCCGCCGCCGCGGCCAGTTCGCCCAGTGTCGCCTTCCTTGCGCCGCTGGAAACCACGCCGTCCTTCACGGTAATCGACGACTCGCTCACGTTCCACTGTTTCGCGGCCGCCGCGACGAGCATCGCGCGCGCCGCTGCTCCGGCATTGCGCAGCTGGTCCCACGAGTTGGCGATGGCCGTCGATCCGCCCGTGCCCTGCGCCGCGCCCCAGAACAGGTTGTTGTAGCGGGAGGCATCGGCCGGCGCGCCTTCGACCTTCACCTGTGCCCACGACGCGTCGAGTTCCTCGGCGACGATGGTGGCGAGGCCCGTGTAGCTGCCCTGGCCCATTTCGAGGTGCTTGGCGATGACGGTGACGGTGTTGTCGCTGCCGATGCGCACGAAGGCGTTGGGCTCGAACGGCGCCGAGCCGGCGGCACTGCCCGGCCGGCCCGGTCCGCCGGCCTGCCCCGAAGCGACGGGAAGATAGAGTCCCAGCGTGAGGCCCGCGCCGGCTTTCAGGAAATCGCGCCGGCTGGCATTGGTGATTTCGATGGCGTTCATCACGGTCTCCGTCAGCCGAGGTTCTTGGACGCTTCCCTGATCGCGGCGCGAATGCGGGGATAGGTGGCGCAGCGGCACAGGTTGCCTTGCATCGCAGCGTCGATGTCGGCGTCGGTCGGCTTCTTCTTTTTTGCGAGCAGCGCGGTGGCGGCCATCACCTGTCCGGACTGGCAGTAGCCGCACTGCGGAACGTCGAGCTTCTCCCACGCGGCCTGGATCGCCTGCGACTCTTTCGTCCTGAGACCTTCGATGGTGGTGATATCGGCGCCCTGTTTGAGCGTCGACACCGTCGTCTGGCACGATCGCACGGGCTGGCCCTCGACGTAGACGGTGCAGGCGCCACAGAGCCCCATGCCGCAGCTGTACTTGGTTCCGGTGAGGTTCAGGTGGTCGCGCAGGACCCAGAGCAGGGGCGTGTCGCCGGGAACACTGGAGCTGATGTCCACGCGCTCCTTGTTGACGAAAAAGGTCGGCATCGGGCAACTCCGTTCGGCGGGGGCGGAAGACCCGCAATGATAGGCGAAAGGCCGTCGCTTGCCCACGAGCGGCGGCGAGATGCGTGCCAACGGTCCGGGTGCGGGGGGCCGATACGGTAAAATCCCGCTTTGACCCGGAAAGCGCACCGTCATGGAAGCCGAACAGCTCAATCAGATCGCCGGCAAGATCGCAAACCTGCAGGATCGGTCTGCCGATCTGCGGAGGTATCTTTGACTTCGATGTAAAGGCAAACCGCCTCGCCGAAGTCAACCGCGAACTCGAAGACCCGAAGATCTGGGACAAGCCGGAGCGGGCGCAGGAGCTCGGCAAGGAGAAGAAGGCGCTCGAAGACGTGGTCGTCAACCTGGCCGCGCTCGACACGAGCCTGCGCGACAGTTCCGACCTGTTCGAGCTGGCGCGCGCCGATGCCGATGACGCGACGCTGCTGGCGGTCGCCGACGACGTCGCCAAGGTCGAGAAGGGGGTTGCGGCGCTGGAGTTCCGGCGGATGTTCAACAATCCGATGGATCCCGCGCCCTGCTTCATCGACATCCAGGCGGGGTCCGGCGGCACCGAGGCGCAGGACTGGGCGTCGATGCTGCTGCGGATGTACCTGCGCTACTGCGAGCGCCGCGGCTACACGACCGAGTTGCTCGAGGAGACGCCGGGTGACGTGGCCGGGATCAAGAGCGCGTCGGTGAAGGTCGCCGGCGACTACGCCTACGGGTATCTGCGCACCGAGGTCGGCGTGCATCGTCTCGTGCGCAAGAGCCCGTTCGATTCCAATGCGCGCCGGCACACGTCGTTCGCCAGTGTCTTCGTCTATCCGGAAGTCGACGACTCGATCAAGGTGGACATCAATCCGGCCGACCTGCGCATCGACACCTTCCGCGCGTCGGGCGCCGGCGGCCAGCACATCAACAAGACCGACTCCGCTGTCCGCATCACGCACCTGCCGACCAACATCGTCGTCCAGTGCCAGAACGACCGCTCGCAGCACCGCAACCGCGCCGAGGCGATGGCGATGCTGAAGTCGCGGCTGTACGAGCACGAATTGCGCAAGCGGCAGGAGGAGCAGCAGAAGCTGGAAGACTCCAAGACCGACATCGGCTGGGGGCACCAGATCCGCTCGTACGTGCTCGACCAGTCGCGGATCAAGGATCTGCGCACCAATTACGAAACGGGCAACACGCAGGTGGTGCTCGATGGCGATCTCGACGATTTCATCGCCGCGAGCCTGAAGCAGGGCGTGTAGTGGCCATGCCCGCCTTCCTGTTCGACATGGATGGCACCATGGTCGACTCGATGCCGTGGCACGCGCGCTCGTGGGAAGCGTTCGGGCGCAGCGTGGGCGCGCCGCCGCCGGAGCCGGATTTCTTCCATCGGACCACCGGGATGACCGGGGTCGAGGTGATGCGGCTCTACCTTGGCGAGCGGCCGGAAGCGGAGCTGCGCGCACTTGTGGCGCGGAAGGAGGCGATCTACCGCGAGATGTTCACGCCCCACTTTTGCGAGGTGCGCGGTTTTCGGGCGTTCGCCGAGGAAGCTCGGGCTTCCGGTGTCAAGGTCGCGTGTGCCACCGCGGGCGACGCCGACAACATCGCATTCGTGCTGGGCAACCTCGGATACGACCGCTTCTTCGACGCCGTCGTCGGCGCGCACGATGTCGCGCGCGGCAAGCCGCATCCGGACCTCTTCCTGCTCGCCGCGAGCCGCATGGGCGCCGATCCCGCGGCGTGCCTCGTGTTCGAGGACGCGCCGCACGGCATCGAGGCCGCACGCCGCGCCGGCATGAAGGCCGTTGCGATCGCCACGACGCTGCCCCCGGAGGAGCTGGGCGCGCCCGACCACGTGATCGCGAGCGCGGCCGACTTCACGACGTTCGACATTGCCGAATTGCTCGCCCATTGCGCGGTCCGCGCATCCTGATCCCGCGGTCGGCCCGCGAGGCGGTTCGCGGCCTTGAGTTCTGCCTCCATACACCTTACAATACACATCGGAGGTGTATGATGCGTACCAATATCGTTCTCGACGATAGCCTCGTGAAGGAGGCCTTTCGTTATGCGCCGGTCAAGTCCAAGCGGGAGCTCGTCGATCTGGCACTGCGCGAGCTGGTGGCGAGCCGCAAGCGCCGCGACCTGCGCGAGCTGTTCGGGCGCGGAGGCATTCGCGACGACTACGATTACAAGGCGTTGCGTGCGGGCAAATGATCCTCGTCGACACCTCGGTGTGGATCGACTTCATCCGCGGGCAAACGACCGAGGGAGTCCAACGCCTGCGCGTGGCGCTCGATCGCGGCGTCGTCGCAGCGCTGACGCCGTTCGTCTTTCAGGAAATACTGCAGGGTGCCGATTCGGAAGCCTCGTTCCGCGAGATGCGGGAATTTTTCGGCAGCCAGGCCTTTCTGGTTCCGCGTGATTCGCTCGCGAGCCACGCCGAGGCCGCGCGCCTGTATTTCGAATGTCGGCGCAAGGGCATCACAATTCGTTCGACGATCGATTGCCTCATCGCGCAGATTGCCATCGAGCACGGGGTCGCCCTGTTGCATGACGACCGCGATTTTGACGGGATTGCCCGTGTGGCACCCAAACTCACCTTCTGTTGACCCATGACCACGACTCCGCAGATTCCCCAGGACGAAAACCAGATCATCGCCGAACGCCGCGCGAAGCTCGGCGCATTGCGCACCGCGGGCCAGGCGTTTCCCAACGACTTCCGGCGCGACGTGCTGGCCGCCGATCTGCACGCGGCGCACGCAGGCAAGGAGAATCACGAGCTCGAGCCCGCCGCGATCAAAGCGACGGTCGCCGGCCGGATGATGCTGAAGCGCGTGATGGGCAAGGCCTGCTTCGCGACGCTGCAGGACATGTCGGGCCGCATCCAGCTCTACGTGACCATGGATGCGATCGGCGCGGAAGCGCTGGACGCGTTCAAGCGCTGGGATCTGGGCGACATCGTCGGCGCGACGGGGGTGCTGTTCAAGACCAAGACCGGCGAGCTGTCGATCAAGGTGAGCTCCATCCGGCTGCTCGCCAAGTCGCTGCGGCCGCTGCCGGAGAAGTTCCACGGCATGACCGACCAGGAGCAGCGTTACCGCCAGCGCTACGTCGATCTCATCACCAATCCCGACTCGCGGCGGGTGTTCATCGCCCGGTCGAAGATCGTGCAGGCAATACGCGAGTTCTTCGTCGCGCGCGGCTATCTTGAGGTCGAGACGCCGATGATGCATCCGATCCCCGGCGGCGCGGCGGCGCGTCCCTTCGTCACCCATCACAACGCGCTGGACATGCAGCTGTTCCTGCGCATCGCGCCGGAGTTGTATCTTAAGAAGCTCGTCGTCGGCGGCCTGGAGAAGGTGTTCGAGGTCAACCGCAACTTCCGCAACGAGGGCATCTCGACCCGGCACAACCCCGAGTTCACGATGCTGGAGTTCTACGAGGCCTACCAGGACTATCACTACCTGATGGACCTCACCGAGGCGCTGTTCCGCGAAGTCGCGATCAGCGTCACCGGCAGTTCGGCGATCGCCTATCAGGGCGTCGAGATCGATCTGGGCCGACCCTTCGACCGGCTGACGATGGCGCAGGCGATTCACAAATATCAGCCGCACTATCCGCTGGCCGAGCTGTCGAAGCCGGAATACCTGCGCGTGGCGCTTGCCCCTCATGGCGTCGAGGTGTTTCCGACCGACGGGCTGGGCCTGCTGCAACTCAAGCTGTTCGAAGCGACGACCGAGGACAAGCTGATCCAGCCCACGTTCATCATCGCGCACCCGACCGACGTCTCGCCGCTGGCGCGCGCCAGCGACGCCAATCCGGCGGTGACCGATCGCTTCGAACTCTTCATCACCGGTCGCGAACTCGCCAACGGATTCTCGGAATTGAACGACCCCGAGGACCAGGCGGCGCGTTTCCAGTCGCAGGTCGATGCGCGCGAGGCGGGTGACGAGGAGGCGATGTACTACGATGCGGATTACCTGCGGGCGATGGAGTACGGACTTCCCCCCACGGCCGGCGAGGGCATCGGCATCGACCGGCTGGTGATGCTGCTGACCGACAGCCCGTCGATCCGCGACGTTATCCTTTTCCCCCAGTTGAAGCGCGAGAGTTGAATACGGTCGGACCGGCTCCATGTTGACAGTCCGGCTCCCACGATGAACGGACGCAGGTGGCACGCCGATGCCGATCGGCGGCGCCTCTGTCTTTGGCGATGAGCGAATCCGCGGTCGATCTCAAACTCACGGGCATGACCTGCGCTGCCTGCGCGGTGCGCATCGAAAAGGTGCTCAATCGCGCCGAGGGCGTTCGCGCTGCCGTCAACTTTGCCAGCGAAACCGCGCACGTCGAGTTCGACGACGCCAAGGCGGATACCGCGGCGTTGATCGACCGGATTCGCGGCGCCGGCTTCGACGCGGCACTGGCGATCGATCCCTTCGAGCAGCCCGAGGCCGAGGCGCAGGCGCAGGGCGAGCGCTATCGGCGTGAGCTTCGCGCATTCGGTATCGCCGCCCTCTTCACCGCGCCGCTGGCACTGCAGATGCTCTGGATGCTCGGCGGTCGGCACGACGCCCTGTTGCCCATCTGGCTTCAGTTCCTCTGCGCGCTGCCGGTGCAGTTCTGGTCGGGCGCCCGCTTCTACGACGGCGCGTACAAGGCGTTGCGCGGCGGTGCGGCCAACATGGACGTGCTGGTGGCGCTGGGGACGAGCGCGGCGTTCCTCTTCAGTCTCGCCGTGTGGCTGATTCCTCTCCCGCAACAGCACGTGTATTTCGAGGCCGGCGCGATGGTAATCACGCTGGTGCTGCTCGGCAAGCTGCTCGAAGGCCGGGCGAAAGTGAAGACCGCGTCGGCGATCCGCGACCTGCTCAGGCTGCAGCCCGCCACCGTCTGGCTGGAACGCGACGGCAAGCTCGTCGAGGCGCCCGTTGCGGCCGTTCGTGTCGGCGACGTGTTCGTGGTGCGCGGCGGCGATGCGGTGGCGGTCGATGGCCGCGTGCTCTCCGGGGAGTCGGTCGTCGACGAGGCGATGCTGACCGGCGAGAGCGAGCCCGCGCTCAAGCAGCCGGGCGATGTCGTTCACGCCGGAACGGTCAACGCCCACGGCCCGCTGCGCTGCGAGGCGACCGCCGTGGGCCAGGCAACACTGCTCGCAGGGATCGTCCGGCAGGTGGCGGCGGCGCAGGGGTCGAAGGCACCGGTGCAGCGGCTGGTCGATCGCGTTGCCGCGTGGTTCGTCCCGGTGGTGCTGGTGATTGCAGTCGTCACCTTCGGCATGACGTGGATGGTTGTCGGCAAATGGGCGGTGGCACTGATGCACGCGACCGCGGTGCTGGTGATCGCCTGCCCGTGCGCGCTCGGCCTCGCGACGCCGACGGCGCTGATGGTGGGCGTCGGGCGCGGGGCGCGCGAGGGGATACTGATCAAGAACGCCGAGGCGCTGGAGCGCGCCGAGCGCATCGACGTCATGGTCGTCGACAAGACCGGCACGCTGACAATGGGTGCGCCGCGGGTGATTGCCGAGCGGCCCCGACCCGGATTCTCGCAGCGCGACCTGATCCAGCTCGCCGCCAGTCTCGAGCACGCAGGGGCCCACCCGCTGGGCAAGGCGATCCTGCAGCGCGCAGCGGAGCTGGGGATCGAACCCGCGGCGGTCATCAACGCGCGGGTGATTCCCGGGCGCGGCATCAGTGCCGAGGCGAATGGCGAGTCGTGGCGGCTGGGATCGGTGACCTTCCTGCAGGGGGCCGGCGTGCTTCTCGACGATCGCGACACGGCCCCGATGCGGGGCGAGGCGCACACCGTCGTCGGTGTCGCGCGCGACGACACACTCGTCGGCTGGATCCTGCTCGCCGATGAATTGCGCGCCGGTGCGGCGGCGGCGGTTGCGACGCTGCGCGAGAACGGAGTCGCCGTGACGATGCTGACCGGCGATCACGCCACGGCGGCCGAGGCGATCGCGCGCGCGGCCGGCATCGACGACTGGCGCGCCGGACAGCTGCCGCAGGACAAGCGCGCGGCGATCGACGCGCTGCAGCGCAGCGGCAAGGTTGTCGGCATGGCCGGCGACGGCGTCAACGATGCGCCGGCATTGGCGCAGGCGGATGTCTCGTTCGCCATGGGCGCGGGCACAGGCAGTGCGCTTTCGGCGGCGGACGTCACGCTGCTGCGCAATGATCTGCGCAACGTGGCGGCGGCGATCGATCTCTCCCGCGCGACGCTCGCCAAGATCCGGCAGAACCTCTTCTTCGCGTTCATCTACAATGTGCTGGGCATACCGCTCGCGGCGTTCGGCTTCCTGTCGCCGGTGGTCGCGGGCGCGGCGATGGCGGCAAGCTCGGTGTCGGTCGTTACCAACGCCTTGCTGTTGCGGCGCTGGCGGCCACCGGGTGCCGTCGATCGATCATCTACGGAGAAGAAATCATGAGCGTGAGCGTTACCAAGGAATTCGCCATCGACGGCATGAGTTGCCAGGGATGCGTGCGCGGCGTCACCGGCGCGCTGTCCAAGGTCGCGGGTGTCAGGTCCGTCGACGTGTCGCTGGAAAGCGCCGGCGCGACGGTCGAGTTCGACCCCGCGAGCGTGCAGCCCGCGGCGATTGTCGCGGCGATAGAGGCAGCCGGGTTCGACGCGCGTCCACGCTGATCGCTCCGCGCGAGTTGCGAGGCCGGATCCAGGCGCGGTCGAAGGGCGCAAGCGCGTATAATCGGGCCCCTTCGGGGTGTAGCGCAGCCCGGTAGCGCGCTTGCTTTGGGAGCAAGATGTCGGAGGTTCAAATCCTCTCACCCCGACCAGAATCATCAGTTGCGTACATCTGCGTCGGCCGCCCTTTGGGTAAATATTCGGTGAACCCGTCGCGGCGTGCTAGCGGCACGGCACGGTCGCGAAATCCGTGCGCAAGGGATACAGCCAGATGTCCTTGATGTGGACGCGCTGATTCCGCCTCAATGCAGCGGACCCAGAATCATGCCGGAGTTCGGTGACAAGGCTGTTTCAGGCATCATCACGTCGCCCTTTCGGGGAATAGTCCCGGCATCCAGCGTGATGCGAGTGTAGCGGGGAAGGCGAGGTGCAATGGGGCGCGCAAGTTGGCGGACCTAAGCACACCGAATTTCAGCAGCGGGGCGACAGATCGGCGCGCGTTGCGCTCGCCGGTGCCGATGATGGCGGGTATGTCGGCGCGCGGAAGTGCGCCCCGGTAGAGCGCGGCCTCAATGATGGCGTCTGACTTTGGTGGCAGGTTGTCGAGGCGAATTTGCTCTTCTGCCCATAGCAGAATACGCGTGCGCAGCTGATCCGGCTGCATGAGGGACTCCATGAAGGAGACCTGATCGATGCAGGTGGTAAGGAAGAAGCGCGTGAATTCCGCAAGGTTCTCCTCGCTCAGGTTGCCCCTGCCATCGAGATCGTTGCGCCGCGTCAGGTCGCAGGCTGCAAGGTGGCCCTTGTAGGTATCGACCCTGCGGGCGAGGCCGCGAGCGACCGACCACACGGCGCCGGTATCGAGTGCTTCAAGCAGAGTCGCGTGCGAAATTAGCCGGGCAACGCGGCCGTTGCCATCGAGAAAAGGGTGAATCCAGACGAGCCGATGATGAGCCGCCGCCGCCGCGAGGATGGTCTCGGTCTTGCCGAGCCTGCCATAGACTTCCTCAAAGCGCCGCAGGAATCGCGGTATGGCGGGCGGGCTGATCGCGACGTGATTCCCAACCTTGATATCACCATCGCGCAGTTCGCCGGGGATCACTTTGACGCGCTTCTTCGTCGTCGGATCTTCGACCCACAGCAGATCGTCGGGCAGCAGTTCGCAGAAGCGACGGTGGACCTCGCAGACGGAGTCCGCCGTGAGAGGGCGACCTTTGAGGGCGCCGCTGTCGAGCCATTGTTGGACCGTGATGTGCGCTTTGGCTTCGAGTTGGAGATCGCGCTTCTTCGCGTCGTTGCTGTAGTCGTCCTTTAGGGCGCGCTCGATGTCGATGGGGTGCGTGTCGTGGCCTTCGATCAGGTTGCTGTAGTAGCAGTTCATCGACCGCACGAGATCGGCGAGCGAGGCCAGGAGCCCTTCGGGCAGGGAGCGCCGGAATCCAGCGCTCTTCTGCGCCAACTCAAGGGCCATATCGGTCAGTGCCGGGCGATGGCGCGAATCCTGACCAATCATGAGCGGTTCCATCATTCCGGGGTGCTCACCCCGGTCGTCGACCCCTTCTGTGGCCGGTTTCTTGTCCGGTTGATTTGTGCTCATGAAGCATATTAGATCAACAACGTAGCGTTCTTCAATGCATTTTCATGGCCGCTTATATGGCCGGATTGCATTGAACAGCGGGTCAAGAACAATGCTCATAAATACAACAGGAATGGCATAGCCCCGAGGCTGCCGCCCAGTGTTCTGCTTCGTAGACAAATGTAGCTGGGAAAGCGATGGATTCCGCTTCGTGGCAGGGCGCAAACCGCAGCAGCAGCCCGTGCTACTGCGAGGATTTGCAACGCCGCCACGGACCGGAAGACGGCTTTACGGTCCCGGAATCTTCGCGCCAACGCCCTCGCAGAATTGACCTAAAGCGTAATTGCATTCAAAATTGTAATGAGCTTTGCGTCAATGGCCAACGATCGTGAACATGCTCCAGGACCTGCTGCAAACGATGACGACGCGCGTGCGCGCGCGTGGCTGGACCGATCGGCAATGGGCGTTTAAGGCCAACATCCGGCCGGAGACCTTGTCGCGAGTTCGGCACCGTGGCAGTTGCGATGTCGCGACCCTGGATGCCCTGGCGCAGGCTTGCGGGCTTGAGCTGGTGACGCGCGACCCGGCCGTCGCCGTGGCGACCGATGCGAGCGGGCTGTTTCCAGGGCAATTCGACCGCGCCCTGGAAGAACGCCTGCTTGCGCTTTGTGTCAGCGGCAACGCCGATCCGGCCCATTGGCGCACTTTGGGCCCGAGTTTTTTCGTTGCCGGGCTCGCCGCCATGCTCAGTTGTTTCGACGACCTGGATCCCGACGATCGCTACGCAAAGCTGGCCGAGGCCCTGCATCCAGGGGTGCTTGCCGTCTCCGCATTTGGCCTTTGGCTGCAGCGTTCGCCAGTCAAAGCCAGCCGCTTCCTGCCCATGCTGCGCAAGCTCCACGCCAATGCCCGGTCATCCTCGGCGCTGGCGTCCTCGCCGCTCCGACAAGAACAACATGCGTCCCAGTAAAGCGTCCGATCCGGCGTTCATCAAGGCGCTCTCCGAGATCGCCGCCCGTATCGCCGGGCCGCTGGCCGAAATCGACCCCAAGCGCTTGCCGGTTCACATGTACCTTGCAGGCGGTGCGGCGGTGCACTACTACACGGGCGCCCGCCATACCGGCGACGTCGATGCCGCGTTTTCGACGCGAGTGCTGTTGCCGGAAGATCTGGACGTCAACTACATCGACGCCGAAGGGCGGCACCGACTGCTTTACTTCGATCGCCAGTACAGCGACACCCTGGCCCTGATGCACGAAAGCGCTCGGGACGATTCCTTGTCGCTCACGATTCTCGGAGTCGACCCTCGCGTACTCGACATCAGAGCATTGTCGCCCGTCGACCTGGCGGTATCGAAAATCGGCCGATTCGAAGACCGAGATCGCAGCGACATCGAAGCTCTCGCCGATGCACGACTGATCACTGCGCGCACGGTGCGGCGGCGCGCGAACGAAGCACTGGCATCCTATGTTGGCAACACCGACCGGGTCCGGACGTCGATTGATCTGGCGTGTCGCCTGATCGAGGCGAGGGCGTCTCGATTGGCGGTGGCCAAGACTGAAGCACGCCGCCGCACGAAGCCAGGCTAGCCCGACGTGGGTCTATTTCATCCTGTACGTGCCCGTCAACTGATTGCAGTAGGTCGTGACGCCGGGCTGGATTTCCTTGGACGCGACCACTTCCTTGGCGGTGCCGGTCGTGACCATGCCTTCGTACATCCCGGTGCCTGCGACTTCCTCGCGGACCAACTTGCCGTCCGCGCCGTATTGGAAGCGCGTCAGACGCTTGTCACCGTTCTTGGCCATGCCTTCGCAGGTTGAAATACCCATCCTCTTGCCGTTGGAGACGGCGACGGTGCCGACACAGCGCACGCTGTCGCCATCGAACATGCCGCCCGGGGAAGTGCTGACTGCGGTGGCGGTCTCGTTGTAGCTGTAGGCGTTGTGGGCGTCGGAGAAGGCGATGCGCGTGATGTTGCGCGTGAAGCACGCCTTGTAGTCGTAGCTGCCTTCCTTCGGCAGATCGGCGGCGAAAGCAACGCCAACGGATGTGGCCGCGACAATCGTTGCAACTGAAATCATCCCCATCATCGTTCTCATGGCCTTACCTTTCCTGTAGTGGACGCTCTCCTCCTGGAACTGGTATTCGGCATGTGAAGCGCTGGCTGCTGCCTGCTTGAGAATGCCGCACATCGGCCTGAAGAGATCAGAACGCGCTGTTGTTCAGAGACTGGTGCTGGCAATTACAACGATACCGTGTGATGCCAGCGAAGGAAGTAAGGACCCATAGTCCCTGGGATGCCCGCCTGACTCAACACCAAACACAGCGGTGGGATGAGTGTTCACCGTCAGTATTTGTGGACGATAGATGTAGTACCCATTCTCGGGCCCGGTATCAGCGACAACGGCCATTGGATAGGGTCCGGTGGCGGCCTCCCAGGTCGTGCCGGAGCCGCGATGCACTCGGCATCGTCCGGCAGGTGTTGCCGCGCGATTCGCTGGCCAGCGAGCCGATGCACGGGCAGCCGCAACTTGGAACAGTTGCGTGCGAGGCGCCAGGAGCCAGTTCTTCGGCGAGGCAGGCATCGAAGGGGGCTGCGGCATTGACGACGCGCATCGAGAATGGCATCGCATCCGCTTCCTGTGGGAACAGGTTCATTGGATAACGCTACACCGATGACCCGCCCCGCCATTGATGCAAATCAATACCAGCATCGCGACCTGAAGCGGTAGAAGGGGCGCGACGGCGATCAACTGGCGTTGGGTCGCTGTGCCTCGGGCGGCCACTTCGTCGGCGTACGATGGGCTTCGGCGAATCGCAGTTTGCTCGTGGAGCCGATCGTCACGCACAGGCCATCTGCGGCCATTGGCCGCATCCGCTCTGCTTGTGCAGTCGCTTCACCAGCGCGCGCAGTTGATCTGCGTCAATGCCTGCTTCCATCTCCAGCGTAGCGTTCCAAACAGTACCCCACAGAACAGCAGAAGGCGGATGCGATGCGTCGATATACGCGCGTCGTTCAAGCCGCGGCCCTCCTCCGTGACCGCCCTGCTGGAGACGTGAGCCCGACGCTCGAGGACGCTATCGCCATGCGTCGACAGCGCCCCTCAATCGGGTCACCCCACAACGACGTTCCGAATCGACGGGTTCGTCTACGGCGCTTTTCGCCGGCTCGCCGCGTGTGGGCGAAGGAATCAGACTGGGCGCGGAGGGGTCTCCAATTCGATAGTGATTTGAGCGCGGCGATGGCGCCGTACCGGTGTCCCTCGGCCGTGAAGGGGCCGAGAGTCGCGGTTGACGCGACGCGGCCGAACTACAAAATCGCCCGGCGGCCGGCGGGCGGGAAGACGGTGGTCGACGCCGCCATGCACGCCGAACACGGTCTGGCGTTCCACGTCGAGACCGTGGTGGATGGGAAGCCCCACGCCTTTCTCTTCGACTTCGGGACGCAAGCGCAGGGTATCAGGCGAAATGTCGACTTCCTGAATCTCGATTTCCGGAAGATCGAGGCGATGGCCATAAGCCACGATCACTGGGACCACGAGGCGGCCTTCATCGAACTCATGCAGGCCAAGCGCGACGAATTGCCCAGGAACGTTCCTCTCTACGTGGGCGAGAGGTTCTTTGTCGGCACCTACGCCAATCGACCGGCGGGACAGTTTCGGAATCTGTCGGTGTTGGGTCGCGACGACATCGAAAAACTGGGTTTCGTGAAAGTCGTCGAGGTGAAGAATCCCACACCCATGGTGCCAGGCGCCTATCTCACCGGCCGGATCGACCGGGTCACCGACTACGAGAAGGCTTCGCCGGTGTTCATGGCGAAGCAAGGCGACGAGTTCGTCCAGGAGGACTTCATTGGCGAACAGGCGGTGGTGATGAGCGTCAAGGGCAAGGGCCTGGTAGTAATCACGGCCTGCGCCCATCGCGGCGTAGTCAACACCGTCAAGTATGCGCAGAAGATGACCGGCGTCGACAGGGTACATGCCATCATCGGCGGCCTGCACTTGACCGGTGCGAAGCGGGAGGTTATCGAGAAGACGATTGCCGGCGTGAAGGCGCTGCGCCCCGACTACGTCGTTCCCACGCACTGTACGGGATTCGAGGCAATGACGGCGTTCGGACGCGAGATGCCGGAGCAGTTCATCCTGAACACGGCCGGAACGCGATATTTCATCGAAGCGTGAACGGACCGACAAAGCGAATGATCCGCGCATTCAACGGGGCAGTCCCTCAGGGGCGCCACCACGCCGAGTCGTGCAACCTGTTCGCTGGGAAGTAGCTGTCATGCGTGGAGGACATCCGCTGAAAGGTTGCTGCATCTGGCACAACCGAGGAGATATAAATGGAAAGAAGAACAAGCTTTGCATCCCCGTTGATTCGGACATCGGCCAATTCAGTCGCGCCCGCACGGTACACCAAGTCAAAGCAGCGCGTGCTCGACAGATTGTGCGTCGCGAGCGCCGTCGCGCTTTGCCTTGCGCTCGTCCCGGCCGCGATGGCGGTGGAGATTGCCTATGGCGGCAACTTGGAGTGCGCGGACACACCGAAGCTCTACATCCCGAGTTTCTCGGTGCCTGTATCGGCGGTGCGTGACGGCGATCGCCTGACCGTTTCGCGCCCCGTTTACAAACCCGGAACATTCGAGGACGTCACTCGCTCGAGTGGTGCCGCCACGATCCAGGGCGGCGGTGTCGTGGTCGAAATGGCGACGCCGGCAGGCGGCGTCACCGGCCGTTTCGAAGGCATCGTGTCGGACGCCGAGATCGTGCTGAAAGGTGTGGAACGCATCAAGATACCGGACCGGGGCGAAGGCGAGCGCGCCTGTAGCGCGACCCTGAAACGGCGGTAGCTCGTGGGCGCCGCCTTGGCGGGCAGTTGGCTACGCGTTCTCCGGCACGGATCCGCCTCCGGGGCAGACCGAAACGCGTCGTCGCGTCCGTGGGAGGTGACATCGCCGCGCGGCCGCGTTGACCGCTTGACGGCCGTCAGCACCTGGCCTTTGAAGGCGGCCTTGAACGACTGGAGGACCTCCGGCGAAAGGTCCACTGTCGCGCCGTCCATTCGACTGAGCTTGATCGGCATGAGTCATCTCCGAAAAGAGTGATGAAATCTGGGGTCTTCATCGCTGGGTGCCGACCGCCATCCTGGCAAGTGCGCGGGCGACTGAAAGGGTCGGCTGGTCCTGCAGTCATCCGGACGCGCCGCGCCTACCGGTCGACGTAGCGCACGGGCGTCACCGGCGCGCGGCGCACCTGCAGCTCGAAGATGTCCGGGCGCGCGTAGTGCCCGGTGACGTCGAGTGTTCTGCGTGAAGGCGCGACGCGCGCAGTATCGATCTCTGCATACAGGACGCCGGCCTCTCGGCGCAATGGGCCCGCGACGACCTTCCCCATGGGATCGACCACCACCGAATCGCCGTCGTTGATCCATTCCTCGGGATCCGGGAACAGCGCTGCGCGGGCCGGGAAGTCCGGCGGAATGTCACTGGCACGCAGCGCCGTTCCGCTACCGACCACCCAGCACCGGCCTTCGAGCGCGACATGGCGCATCGTGCAGATCCAGGCGTCTCCACTGTCGTAGGTGGGCGCGACGTATATCTCCACACCCTGGGCGTAGAGCGCGTAGCGCGCCAGCGGCATGTAGTTCTCCCAGCAGATGAGGCAGCCGACGCGGCCGGCAGGCGTGTCGACTACGCGCAACCCGGACCCGTCGCCCAAGCCATGAACCATGCGTTCAGGGTTGGTTGGCATCAGCTTGCGGTGCCGGTTCCGGACCCTGCCGTCGGCGCCAACGATGACAACGGTGTTGTAGAGCGTGCCGCCGCCTTGCTCCCGATCTCGTTCATTGATGCCGCATACGATCGTAACGTTATGAGCGCGGGCGGCGTCGCACAGTTCGGCCAGGTCGCCGCCACCGACGTCAACCGCGTTGGCAAGCAGGCGTGCGTGCAATTGGCCCATAACGGCGCCATCCCGTCCTGCCGCGAGCCGCCATATCCAGGACGGGTAACCCGGAATGAACGACTCGGGAAAGACGATCAGCGACGCCCCTGCCGCTGCGGCTTCGGCGACCCATTGCACTGCCCTTGTGATGGTGGCGCCACGGTCGAGCAAGACCGGCGGGCGCTGAATGATGGCGATCATGGTCATGATGTCGTCCTTGGGCAGGGATTGCCCGACATGGACAGCTTGCCCGTGACCAGGTGCCCAAACCAGTCCAGAATCTGAAGCGTTTACGCTCGGGAGACGATGCGATGGAAAGCACCTACGGTCAGTTCTGCACCGTTGCAAGGGGTGCCGAGGTGCTGTGCGAGCGATGGACGCCGCTGGTTGTGCGCGAATTGCTGTGCGGCAGCAGGCGGTTCAACGACCTGCATCGCGGCGTACCGCGAATGTCCACCAGCCTGCTGGCGCAGCGGCTTCATCGTCTCGAGGAATTCGGCGTCGTGCGCCGCGACGCCGTCGGCAAGGTCTGGGAATACAGCCTCACAGAGGCTGGCGAGGAACTTCGACCCATTGTCATGGCGCTGGGCCATTGGGGTGCGCAGTGGGTTGGCAGCCGCCTGCGCGACGATGAACTGGATGCGGGCTTGCTCATGTGGGATATGCGCCGATTTGCGTGCATCCAGGAGTTCCCGTCCAGGCCTGTGGTCATCCACTTCCAGTTCCGCGACGCACGGGCTCGCGAGAGCGCTTGGTGGCTCGTTGTAGAAGACGGCGTGGCCGACCTGTGTCGCGATGACCCCGGGCGCGAGCTGACGCTCGTGGTGGATGCTTCCGTGCGCGCTTTGACCGAAGTGTGGGCGGGTGACTGCTCGCCGGAGCAGGCCCTCCAGTCGCGCGAGATCCGTGTTGATGGTGCGAAGCGCGATGCTAAAGACCTCTGGCGGTGGCTGGGCACGAGCGCATTCGCCTCGACGCGCCGCGCGGCCGGACGGCAATTTCTGACAACGTAGCGGAGCCGATCGCCACGCACAGGCCAACTGCGGCCATTGGCCGCATCTCCTCCGCATCTGCAGTCGCTCACCAATGCGCGCCATTGATCTGCGTCAACGCCCTCTACCATGGCGCGCGTAAGGTTAAATTCAGTACCCCACAAAACAGCAGAAGGCGGGTGCGATGCGTCGATATACGCGCGTCGTTCAAACCGCGGCCCTCCTCCGTGACCGCCCTGCTGGAGACGTGAGTTCCGCGACCCGCGAACTCACCGCATCGCGCGGCCCGCCACCCCGTCGTTCCGCAATCCATTCGCGTCCGGCCTCGCGCCGAAGTCCCGCGCGGGAAATTGTTGAACAGGAGAGTCCCATGAGAGCAAATGAACGTGGTTCCGTCGTCCGGTATGTTGCTTCGGCTGTCGTCCTGGCCCTGGCCGTCCTGGCCAGTCCGGCGCTGGCGCAGACCGCGGATCGGCCTGCTGTCAAGGTTGGAGATGAGTGGCATTTCATGCAGTACTCCCTCGCTCCCATCCAGAAACCGAATCTGGTCTGGGTGATCACCACTGTTACGCCCACCGGAATCGCGGGCACTTCGAACGGAAAGCCGCTGACGCTGACCCCGGATCTGAACATCATCGAATCGCCGACGCGCAAATTCTCGGACCGCCGGAATTTGAGTTTTCCGCTCGCGATCGGAAAGTCGTGGACTTACGCCAATCAAGTCGAGTCCAAGAATGACCAAGGGGACTGGCGAATGGACGCGAAAGTGACGGTGGCCGCGTACGAGAAAGTGACGGTTCCGGCGGGTCAGTTCGACGCGTTCAAGATTGAAGCGAAAGGCAAGACTGGCCAGCAGGGGGCCGCCGGCGCTGGGGCTTGGGAATTCACCGAAACGTCCTGGTATGCGCCCTCGGCCCGTGCCGTCGTCAAGGAGGTATACCGGGACTCCACGATCGGTGAAAGGGTCCGCGAGTTGGCGTCGTTCAAGCTGAAGCCCTGAACGTCGCGCAACCGTGCAACCGTCCAAGCGCAGACAACCGCTCGACCGGAGGGCCAAATGGAACCGATTGACTGACCGAATCGCAGAGGCCGGCAACTGGTGATCGATTTCGATGCAGCAGAGGTCTTGACGCTTAGGGAAGAGGAAGGAGACTGCGATGTTAAAGCTGAAATGGATGACCGCTCTGTTATGGATGCCGATTGCAGCAAGCCCAAGCTTCGCTGCCGATCCGGTGCCGGTCGTCGGCACCTGGAACTTGGTGTCGTTCGAACGCGAGTATCAGGCATCGAGCGACCGCGAATACCCGATGGGCAAGGCGCCGGCGGGCTACATCATGTTCCTGCCCGAGGGGCGCATGGCGGTGGTGATCACCGGCGAGGGCCGCAAGGCGCCTGCCTCCGATCAGGATCGCGCAGGACTCTTCAACACACTGGTCGCGTACACGGGACGCTATCGCGTCGATGGCGACAAGTGGATCACGTCAGTGGATGTGTCGGCGAACCCGGCGTGGGCGGGGACGGAACAGACCCGCTCGTTTCGCGTCACCGGCGACCAACTCCAGGAAATGACGGCGTGGGCGGCCCGCCCGGACAATCGGATGGCGCGGGGCGTGCTCACCTATCAGCGGGCGAAGTAGCGCGCAACGTGCGCTTGACCGGTGCCATGCACTACCCGTGGCTGCAGCAATCGCCGTCACGGCGGATTGCGTGATCAGGCGTCGCGAACGACGTTGACGGGCGCTCACGGCCGGTCAGCGACGCTGCCCGATCCGACCGGCCGCTTCGATGCCTTCGAGCAACGCAGCGATATCGCCGCCCCTGACCCGGACGAGCTGGACGCCGCGGGGCGCTTCGAACAGGCCGGGATCGAGCGGTCCGATCTGCACATCGCGGAAATTCATCAGCGTCCGACCGCGACGGCCACGGCTCTCGCCCTCGCCGGCGAGGCGCGCGACGACTCCCTGGTCGGTCGCCCAGATATGGCCGGCGAAGCGACTCCCCGATCCTGTATTGCGTTCGACGCGAATCCGCATGGTGTCGAGCCCGTTCACACGCTCGCGCGCTTCACTGACCTGCCGCATGCCGCCATTGCCATTCAGCACATCGAGCGGCAGATCGAGCGCGGAGAGGTCGGTCTCGAGCGCGAAGCGGGGCTCGGCCATCACCAGCCAGCAGAGATTGCGATCGAGTCGTGCGATCACCGTCAGCGGACGACCGTGCTGCCTGCCTTCGTGGCGCAATGCCGAGCGGGTGCGCCACAGGCGGCCGGGCACGGCGCGCTCATCGGTACCGGTCAGGCTCGTCGCGGTGTAGTCCACCCGCAGCTGGAGAATGGTCCCGCTCGCAGCCGCAACGGCGGCGCAAGGGATGCCGAAGAGAGCAGTCGAAGCGAGCAGGATTTGGCGACGCGAAAGCATAATCTCATGGACATCGGAAAGATCGATACGTTCAGCAACGCGAGCCTGATTAGCGATCCCGGTCCTCCCAGTCCACCCAATCCATCGGATGGATCTCGAGATAGCGGCTGACGGCGGCACCCACTGTCGGAAAGAACGCCGTTTCGCCAAGCCGCGCGAACAGCCCGAATCGCTTCAGCTTGTCCTTGACGGGATCCTTCATCTCGGCAACGCACAGCTCGATGCCCGCCGCGTGCAAGGTCTCGCCCAGCTCGGCCAGCATGTCCGCGGAGGTGACGTCCACGCTGGTGACCGGTTCCGCCGCGACGACCAGCCAGCGCACCGGCGTCGGCGACGCAGCGACCGCGTCCAGCACGCGGTCATGGAACAACTCGGCGTTGGCGAAGAACAACGGCGCATCCCACCGAAACAGGACCAGGCCGGGGATCAGGCGCGCATCGGGGTAGCGCGTGATGTCGTGGTAGCCCTTGACGCCTTCGGCGCGACCGAGCACTGCGGAGTACGGACGCCAGCCGTCCCAGAGAAATTCGACGACTGCAATGACGATTGCCAGGCCGATGCCGGGAATGGCGCCCAGCACGGCCACGCCAATGGTGCAGACGATCGACAGCCAGAACTCCCAGCGTTGGATGCGATAGATCCGACGCAGATCGGTGACCTCGATGAGGCCGATGGCCGACGCGATCACGACGGCAGCCAATGCGCTCGCGGGCAGGTTCCGGAGCAGGTCCGGCGCCGCCAGCAGCAACAGGGCAACGGTCAGCGCGCCGACGACACCGGTCAGCTGGGTTCTGCTGCCTGCGGCCTCGGCGACGGGCGTGCGCGACGAACTGCTGCTGATCGGAAAGCCCTGAAAGAATCCGGCCGCCAGGTTGGCAACGCCGAGTCCCACCATTTCCTGGTTCGGGTCGACGTAGCTGCGGGTCCGTGCCGCATAGACACGCGAGAGCACGCTGGTGTCGGCGAACGAAACGAGGGCGACGGCGCAGCCGCCGATAAGGACCGGGCCGATATCGGCGTAGGTGATCCATGGAATCGCGAACGCGGGCAGGCCCTGCGGGAGCGAGCCGAGGACCGACACGCCGGCACGCGCAGCAAGGTCGAGCGCGCCCACGATGACGGTTGCTCCGGCGACGGCGATCAGGATGCCCGGCACGCGCTTGCTGCCCTTCAGCAGCAGGATTGCCGCGAGGCAGCCTGCACCGACGGCGAACGCAGTCCAGTTGGTCATCCCATCCAGCACCGCGATCACGATGGCCGATGCGCTTTTCAACGGCCCGTCGAGCTCGATCGAAAAACCGAACAGCTTGGGCAGCTGGCTGATCAGGACCGTCAGCGCGATGCCGTTCATGTATCCGTAGCGGATCGGCTTGGAGAGAAGCTCGGTGACGAAGCCCAGGCGCGCTACGCCGGCCAGGATGCACACCGTTCCCGACACGACCGCCATCATGCCCGCGAGTGCGACGGCGCGTAGCGGGTCGCCGCCGGAAAGCGGCAGTACGACGGCGAGGATGACGGCAGCCAACGAGGAATCCGGCCCCAGCACCATGATCCGACTCGGCCCGAACAACGCGTAAGCGAGCAGCGGAACGATGGTCGCGTAGAGACCGTAGATGCCGGGCACGCCCGATGCCACCGCGTAGGCGATGCCGACGGGAACCAGCATCGTGGTCAGCACCAGTCCTGCCACGATGTCGTGCCGAAGCCAGGCCACTTCGTAGCCGCGCAGCGTGCGCAGTCCCGGCAGCCAGCGGCTCCAGCCGGTCTCGCCGGCGGCCGTCGACCGGCGCGCAATCCGGCCCGGTTCCGGCTGGGGAGACGACGAAGCCGAATCGCTCATTGGGCCGTTTCCTCTCGGTGAACAGTGCAGATGCGCGTGAAGAAGGACGCGGGGGAGATGAGGATCTCGAAGTGGGCCGCTTCGATGCGATCGCGCCTCGCAATCCTGGGCTGACCGTCCAGTCCCATTCTACGCACGATCAAAGTTGGGCGGCAGCGGCATCAGCACGTCGTCGCTCGCACGACCTCATTCGAACTGCGACACACTTGGACAGCCCGCACCCGCGGATTGACAGATGGCACCGGAGCGCTGAGCGCGATGGTAGTCCAGCGAGCGCGAAACGCCGTCCGATTCCAACCGCCCACTGCATTGCCCCGCGCCGCCGCCCGGCCTATCATGACCACGATGCGGCCCGCTTTCGCAGTGGGCGCGGAATGCGGGCGATGCGGCCCATGTGCCATCTCATTCGCGTGCTGTTTGTCCTCGTGCTCCTGGCATTCGCGGCGCCGCCGGCGCCCGCCGCAGACGAGTATGCCGCCCAGCGCAAGGAACTGATGGACGACATCGTTGCGCTCGCGCGCAACACGTCCGCCGAAACGGGCCGCCCGGCGTTCGATCCGCGAGTGATGACCGTGATGGGCACCGTTCCCCGTCATCGCTTCGTGCCGGCCGGTGAACTGCGCGCCGCCTATCGCAACCGCCCGTTGCCGATCGGGTACGGCCAGACGATTTCGCAGCCGTACATCGTCGCGCTGATGACCGACCTCATGAACCTCGAGCCGCACCACGTCGTGCTGGAAATCGGCACCGGCTCTGGCTATCAGGCAGCGATCCTGGCGGAACTCGCGCAGACGGTCTGCACCATCGAGATCGTCGAACCGCTCGCCCGCGAGGCGGCGGAGCGCTTGCGCACGCTGGGCTACGCCAAAGTGCGCGCCCGGGTCGGCGACGGCTATCACGGATGGGAGGAATGCGGCCCCTTCGATGCGATCATCGTCACGGCTGCGGCAAGCCACGTCCCGCCGCCGCTCGTGCGGCAACTGAAGGCGGGCGGCCGAATGGTGATCCCCGTCGGCCCGCCGTTTCTGGCCCAGCACCTGATGCTCGTGGAAAAGCGTGAAGACGGGACGATCCTGACCCGGCAGATACTGCCGGTTGCCTTCGTGCCGTTGACCGGAAAGCACTGACCGCCCCGGGGATGCGACGATGGCGTCCGCCGCGCCTGCCGCAGGAACCCGCGGCGAGGACGCATCCTCAGGGAGCTCCCGCCCGCCATTGCTCGCGATCGCGCTGCTGTCCGCGGCCGCGCTCGGCTACGAAATCCTGCTGACGCGCCTCTTCTCGATCATCCAGTGGCATCACTTCGCCTACATGATGATCAGCGTGGCGCTGCTGGGCTACGGCGCGGCGGGAACGCTCGTCGCACTGGCGCGCCGGGCGCTGCTCGCGCGTTACGCAGCGGCCTTCGTCGGTGCGGCGGCCGCCTTCGGGGTGCTCTCCGTGACCGGCTTCGCGTTGGCGCAGCGGGTAGGATTCAACCCGCTGGAAATGTTGTGGGATCCGCGGCAACCGTTGCGTCTGCTGGTCGTCTATGCGCTGCTCTTCGTGCCGTTCTTCTGCGCGGCCATCGCCCTTTGCCTCACCTTCACCCGCTTCGGCGAGCAATCGCACCGGATCTACAGTTTCGACGTCCTCGGCGCCGGCGCCGGCAGCCTCGCGATTCTGGCCGCGCTGTTCGCGCTTTCGCCGAGCGGCGCGTTGAAGCTCACCGGTGCGCTCGGCCTGGCGGCAGCCGCGGTGGCCGCGTTGAACCTCCGGCTCCAGCCGCGCGCGATTGCCGTGGGCCTTTTTGGCGCCGCGGCCGCGCTCCCGTTCGCGCTTCCGGCCGACTGGACGCGGCCCGTCGCATCCGAATACAAGGAACTGAGCCAGGCGCTGCAGGTTGCCGGGGCGCGTGTCCTGGCCGAGCGGTCGAGCCCGCTCGGCGTGATCACCGTGGTCGAAAGCCCGCAGGTGCCCTTCCGACATGCCCCGGGACTGAGCCTCAACGCGCCGGCCGAGCCACCGGCGCAGCTCGGCGTGTTCGTGGACGGCGACGGGCCGAGCGCGCTGCTGCGCTACGACGGAAAGCGGGAGCCGCTCGGATACCTCGATTACCTGACCTCGGCGCTGCCCTATCACCTGGTTGCGCATCCGCGCGTGCTCGTGCTGGGCGCGGGCACCGGTGCCGACGTGCTTCAGGCGATCGTCCTCGGCGCGCGCAGCGTCGATGCGGTCGAATTGAACCCGCAGATGATCGCTCTGGTGGAGCGCGACTTCGCGGATTTCTCCGGCCGCCCCTACAGTGCGCCAGGCGTGCGCGTTCACGTCGCCGAGGCGCGCGGCTTTGTCGTGCGGAATCGCGAGCGGTTCGACCTGATCGAAGTCGCACTGCTCGATGCGTTCGGCGCGTCGGCAGCGGGGCTCTATGCGCTGTCGGAGAGCTATCTGTACACGGTCGAGGCACTGGACGCGTATCTCGATCGCCTCGCGCCGGGCGGCGTGCTCGCCATCACACGCTGGATCAACCTGCCTCCGCGCGATGTCCTGAAGCTGTTCGCCACCGCGACGGTGGCGCTCGAGCGGCGCGGCGTCGCCGAGCCCGGCCGCCAGCTGGCGCTGATCCGGAGCTGGAAGACAGCGACGCTGCTCGTCAAGAACGGCGCGTTCACGCCCGCCGAGATCGCGACACTCGAAGCGTTCTCCCGGGCGCGTTCGTTCGATGCCGATTTCTACCCGGGAATCAAACCGGAGCAGGCCAACCGCTACAACGTGCTCGACACGTCCTGGTTCCACGACGGTGCGGTCGCGCTGCTGGGGCGGAAGCGAGACGCGTACGTCGAGCGCTACAAGTTCGCAATCGCGCCTGCGACCGATGACCGGCCTCATTTTTTTCACTTCTTCCGCTGGCGCACCTTGCCGGAACTGTTCGCACTGAAGGAACAAGGGGGACTGCCGCTTCTCGAATGGGGCTATCCGGTGCTGATCGCCACGTTGCTGCAGGCGGTCGGCGCCAGCCTGCTGTTGATCGTGCTGCCGCTATGGATCGGCGGGGGTGGGGCCGCCAACGGCCGGTCGGGCGGGCCGTCGCGCGCGGGCGTCGCGCTCTACTTCGCGGCGCTCGGTTTCGCGTTCATGTTCATCGAAATCGCATTCATCCAGAAGTTCATCCTGTTCCTCGCGCATCCGCTCTACGCGGTGGCGGTGGTCCTCTGTGCGTTCCTTGTGTTTGCCGGGCTGGGAAGCCGCTATGCGCCGCGCTTTGCGGCGGCGGGAAGTCGCCGGGCGCGCCATCCTCTGGCGTGGCTGGCCGCCGCCATCGCCGGGATCGTGCTCGTCTATCTGCTCGCGCTGCCGGCGCTGTTTCGGCAACTGATGCCGCTGCCGGATCTCGCGCGGATCGCAATCTCGATTGCGCTGATCGCACCGCTCGCGTTCGCCATGGGCATGCCGTTTCCGTTGGGGCTCGCCCGCCTCGCCGTCCGTGACGACGCGCTTATTCCCTGGGCCTGGGGCATCAACGGCTGCGCCTCCGTGATCGCAGCGATTCTAGCCACGGTGCTCGCCATCCACCTCGGGTTCGGCGCGGTGATCCTGCTCGCGGTCCTGCTCTATGCGCTGGCGGCGGTGGCGTGGCACTGGCGCTTGTGATCCCTTCCGTTGGCATGGGGACGGCGACCGGCGTCGCGGTTCCTGCTCAGCCTTCCCGCTTCATTCTGCGCTGCCGCCACCAACGGAACAGGAGCCCGCGCGGCGGCTCGCTCCCGGAGCGCACCCACTCGACGGTGCTGGGCTCGTCGAGGTAGCGCTGCTGCAGGCGGCGTGCGACATCGTCGCCGACGAACAGCAGGCGGTCACCCGCCTTGAGCGCGACATCGTCCCCGGGCAGGAACTGCGGCGTGCCGGAGCGCTCCAGCATCAGGACCGAGGCTCGCATCCGTTCCTGCCGCGACATGGGGTCGGTGACCAGATGCCTGATGGTGAAGGGCTCGCCGCCGTACTGGAACAGCGCGCTGAACATCCCCGGCTGGAGCACGTCACACACGATGGTCCAGGGACGCGGTGCGCCGTCGCCGACCTCGGCGCGCACGCGCTCGATCGTGGCCCGCGCAATCGCGACATCGGAGCCGCGCAGATGTCCGATGAAGCGACCGAGCGTCGGCGTCACGATCAGCTGCAGGCACTCGTGCACCATCAGGCTCGACTGGACGAACTTGATGTCCGCATTCGCGGCTTCGATGAGCGCGCGGTCCTGGGCGTGGTTCTGGCGAATGACGACGAAGATGTCCGGCTTCACCCGCCGTGCGAGCGTCGTTGCACCGAGGTTTACGGCGTCGACGTCGGCACCGGCCACCAGCACGTCGGCATCCTCGACGTTGCGGTCCCGCAGGATGTTCTCGATGTAGTCGCCGTGCTGCAGACGTCGGTCGGTGTCGTCCGGCAGCCCCGGGTCGAAAGCCTTCCACTCGATCTTCTGATGATCGAGAACCTTCGCGATCTCATGCCCGAAGCGACCGAATCCGACCAGCAACCAGCGTCCGTGCGGCGGTCGCAAGCAGGGCGGGCAAGGGGAGCCGGGCGAGGCGGTGAGCCACTCCTCCACCTGCAGCACTTCCGGCGCGCGCAGGGCGAGCCCGAGATTGAAGGCAAAAGTCTCGAACGGATTGATCACCTGCACGCCGCCGAATGACTCGAGGTTGACCACGGCAACGCTCGACTTTGCACGCGCCACGATCTGCAGCGCAGGATTCAACACGCGCGCGCCGATCGCAATGGCCTGGTTCACCGGATCGTCGCCGGCGAGCGCGATCAGTCCAATGCAGTGCGGATGACGGATGCCGCAGTCTGACAGCACGTCCGCGAGTCTCGCGTCGGCATTCAGGCACAGCGGCGGAGTCGAGAAGTCCTGTAGGGCGACCCGATCGATGCGCTCCGCTTGCGGCTCGACGACGACCAGACTGTGGCCCATCCGGTCCAGTGCGCGCGCCAGCCGCGAGCCGCTCTGCCCGTAGCCGCACAGGATGTAGAACGGCTCGGCGATCCTGCGCACGCGCCACATGAATAGCGCCCGCGCAAGCAGCGCGCGAAAGGCCACATTGTTGACGAGCGCAATCACGGAACCCAGCGTATACGCCCAGCCGGTCACCGAAAGATAGATTGAAAAGATGACCCACATCCGTTGCGCGTCGTTGAAGGCGTGCGGCACTTCCCCGAAACCGATGGTGGTAGCGGTGTAGCTCATCACGTAGAACGCATGGAAGATGCTCATGCTTCCAGGGTTGCCGGTAGCATCCGCGCCAGGGATGAGAGCGAGTCCGGCAACCGAGATGGCGTAGACGGCGATGAGGGTGATCAGCGGCGCGCGCAGGCGCCGCAGCGCAAGGAAGAGAACGTCGCTCATGCCGGACATCCTGGTCCACTCCGATCCGGCTTGGTCCCGCGCGCCGGCCGCGCGTTAGCGCCCCTGCCGCAGCGTTTCGCCGAGCAGCAGGACAACCGAGACGACGTTGGCGAGCAGCGCGCCACCGGAGAGCGACACGATCGTCGACATCACGTCGCCGTTCACCGGCAGCTGTATGACGTAGAGCTGCCAGACCCAGACCATGGAGGCGGCAAGCAGCTGGAATGACGCGACCAGGCTGGTGGCGAGGTGTGTCGCACCGAGTTGCGTGCGGTCGCCGAACTTCAGCACCGTCGCGATCAGATTCACGACGACCGCGGCAAGGAGCTCGAACGGATGGTGCAGCTGGGGCTGGTCGATCTCACCGATGAAGAAGCCGAAGTTCAGCGTGCACGAGAGGATGATGAAGAAACCGAAGATGACTTTTTCTAGGTTCACGGACGGCTCCCGGCGAAGGCCGATGCGGAAGAGGATTCGAGCTTGCAACGCAGGTGGATCGTTCCAGGATATCGAGGCCAGGTCTTTCCGCGCAGCGACACGCGGCCTCGATGGACAGCGGGCGCGCCTGCACGCGTGGCGGCTCGTTGCGCGCCTACACGGCCGCGTCGCACTCCGCCGGCCGCGCAGGCCGCTTCCAGCGCTTCCAGCGCCGCCCCGCCTGCTGATTTTAGCATCGTGATCCGCCACCAGTTATCGGCGCGGCGCAGGTTCAACCACTGCGGCAGGTCACCACCTGCGCAGCCCGTTCCTCCACGCCCTTGGGAACCTTGCCGGCCAGCGCCACGGCGGCGCCGGCGCCGAGCATTCGCGCAAACGCCTCGCGCACCTCGCCCGGGCTGACCGCCGCGATGGAGGCCATCAGTTCCTCGCGCGGACGCACGCGACCGAAGGCGAAGAGGTCGAGTGCTGCGATCTCCAGCCGTTGCGAGAGAGATTCCTGCGCGCAGAGACTGCGCACCAGGATCTGGTTGCGCGCGCGCACCAAGCCGACCGGATCGGTGGCCGCGACATGTTCGTGCAGCAACCGGGTGACCTCGACGAAGTATTCGTCGAGGTGCTCGGGCGCGGTCGAAGCCTCGATCACGAATTGGCCGCACAGGTCCGTCACGTCGGCCGAGCAATCCGCGTGGTAGACCAGGCCGCGCCGTTCGCGGATCCGGTCGAGCAGCGGCGAACTCATGCCTTCGCCAAACAGCGCCGCGGCGACGACCGCGCCCTGGTAGCTGCCCAGCAGCCCGGGGATCGGGAAGCCGAGCACGACGTGGGCCTGGCTGCAGCCGGGCATTCGGCGCGAGCGGATGCCACCCACGTAGTCCGGCGCCGCGACTTGGTTGTCGCCGCCGCGCGGCATGTCGGCGAACGCCGCCGACGCCTCGGCGACGACCTGGTCGGCATCGACATTGCCGGCAATGCCGACGACGATGTTGGCGCCGGTGTACTGCTGCTGCACGCGGGCCACCAGGTCGGCGCGGGTGAAACGCCGGATGTTGGCGCGGCTGCCGATCACCGGACGGGCCACCGCGTGCTCGCCGTAGCACGCCTTGTCGAACAGCCTGAACGCGGTCGACATTGCGTCGTCCTCGTCCTCGGCGACCTCGTGCAGGATGACCTGACGCTCGCGCTCGAGCTCGGCTTCGGGAAAGGTGCTCTGGCGGACGATGTCTCCCAGCATCTGCACGAAGGACCCGGCATCCCGGGCCAGGCCGCGCATGTGGAATGCGGTGTGGTTCCGATCGGTATGGGCGTTGACCTCGGCACCCAGGCGCTCGGCATCGAGGTTGATCTGCTGGCAGTCGCGAGAATGCGTGCCCTTGAAGGCCATGTGCTCGATGAAATGGCTGATGCCGTTCGTCCGTGCGCTTTCGTGCTGGCTGCCGCTGCGCACGAAGACGCTGACCGCCGCCGTGGCGACGTGCGGCAGCCGCAGGACGACGACACGAACGCCATTGGCTAGCGCCGTGACCGAGGTGTCCGCATCGCTCGCGCGATTGGCGTTTTGCGCCACGTGGATCAACGGGCGGCCGCCCGGGCTCTGCCCATGGGAACGGCCGCGGCCGCAGAGGGTAAGGCGCCCGCTGCAGCGACAGGACAGGGGAGTGAAGACTGGGGTTTCATCTTGCATCCATGCGTCGTGAGGCGATGAGGTGGTCGAGCGGTATCGTCGCGGTGACGCGATTTTGCCTGGTGTGCGGGTGACCCGCGTGCATCAGGGTACGCGCAATGCGAGCCTGGTGGCGGCAGGCACGACCGACTTCGGCGTCGGCGGTCGGCTATGTGCAAGGATTGGCAACGGTTATTCATTCGTGGCAGATGATTGCAGGCGCCGGAATTTCAGTGCCAGGCGCGCCAGAGAAATCCCACGCCCCCAGCCACTACCACAACTTCCATGACCCAGACGTGGACATGCGCAGGGATCAGCGTTAGCAGCCGACGCGCGACGAACGCGCCTGGCATCGTGCACGCGCCGATCAAAAGACCCGCCACCGTGAGCGATGCATCGAGCCGGTCGAAGCTGCCGAAGATCGCCACCTTGAATATCCCCATGATCGCCGAGATGATCGCGTCGGTGGCAATAAGGCCTGCGCCCTGCAGGCCGCTGGCCATCAGGAGCGAAATCAGGATCACGCCGGTGCCCGTCATGGCACCGTCGATGAAGCCGAAGCCCGCCCCGGAAACGACCTCGCTGCGCGCATCGAGGTGATAGTCGATACGCTTCAGCACCCGACGCAGCGGAATGCTGGCCAGCAGAAACAGACCGATCAAGACCGCAATCCAGCGCGCGTCGAGCAAGGTGTAACCATAGGCGCCCGCCACGCAGGCGGGCAGGCCGAGCAGCAGCATCCGGCGCACATGCTCCCACCGTATGTCGCGCCAGAACGCCGCGACGCGGCTGCCATTGTTGAAGATCATCGCCAGCGCCATGACCGGTACGACACTGGTCACGCCGACCACCGGCGCCAGGACCACCGGTAACACCAGGCCTGTACCGTAGCCGGCCAAGCCGCCGAGGATCGACGCTGCGAACGCCACCACCGCGACCAAGAGCCACTGAAGCAGTTGGGTATTGCCATTGAGGAAGTCGAGTTCGCTCATCCGTGCCTGTCTCTCGGTGATGTTGCGCCGTCAGGGGTGCTCTTGCGGCGCGGTTCCGCGATTCAATGTCGCACATGCCCGGCATTCCGTGAAGCGCGACCGTGGCATTCCGGCTGCGGCGGGCGCCGCGGTGCGGTTCGGCCTGAGCACGCCGCGGCATCGGCACACGCCGCGCCAACGTTCGCCATTGATCTGCGTCAATGCCGTTGCCGATGTTCAGCGTAACGTTTTTCCAGTACGCCACATAACAGCAAGAGGCGGGTGCGATGCGTTTTTTGACGCGCGTCGTTCGAACCGCGGCTCTCGTGAGGGCCTGCCTTGCTGAAGTGGTGAGCCCTGCGATTGGTGCTGCGAACAGCCGGCATCGGTCGCGCTCTGTCATCGGCTCGCCGCTCACCCATGATCTCAGGAGATGGCCTTGCGCGGAGTGCTGTTCGCTGGTTCGTCGCGCTCGGCCGGCGGTCTCGGACAGGTCACGCCGTGAGGGGCAATTTGCGGGTCCACAGATGAGCATTCGGCGGTCGTCAGGAGGGTTGGACGAAAGCGTTGAACTCCACGACGGCAATGCCGAGCGCGCGACACGGCTAAGTACCCCGATTCGTAAGTACGCACACGCAATGAAGTCGATGCGTTTCGGGTCAGGGCAAGGCGCAAACCGCAGCGATACCTCGTGTTATCGCGAGGATTTGCAACGCCGCCATGGCCCGAAAGGCGCGATTTCATGTGTGCGTATTTGCGAATCGGGGTACTGAGGTTCCTCTTCTATGCAAGGAGGGCATCATGAGAGTCAAGGCTTGGTTGGCAATCCTGGGAGCGGTGCTGGCATCGATATCGATGGCTCACGCTCAGCTGTATTGGGCTTTTACCATGGTGGACACCGTGGAACTCGCGTCGCTGAAGATGGGCTACTACTACGTCTTATGCCCGCAAGGTACCTACGCGGTCGCCGGGGGTGCGTCGACGGATTCTGTCGCCATGGCGCTGCTGGCGAATGGCCCCTTGCTCGGCGAAACACCGCTGTGGAAGCTTCCTGACGGAAAGTATTCGAAGGGCCCGGACGGATGGCTCGTGTCGGCGGCCAACGCCGGCAGCAAGACCGAGCGACTGACGGTGGTGGCCGTCTGTGCTCCCGTCGAAGGAATCGTGACCATCGTCGCCAGCTCCGAGATTCCCGTTGGCACGTGGGGAGGCGCGTATGCGACCGGGTGTCCGAGCGGCACCGTCGTCGTGAGCGGAGGCGCAGCCACGATCGCTCCGCTCGCGTATCTGGACACCAGCAGTCCGGCCATTGCCGGGCAGTTCATCAACGCCGTCGGTGACGGAGAGCATGCCCTGCCAAGCGGCTGGCACGGCGGCGCCTACAACGGCACAGGGACGTCGCAGCTGGTCAAGGCAGCCGCGATCTGCATTCCCAGATCGGAAATCGATCTCGGGGGAACACTGGTCGGTACCGCCATACAAGGACCTGGGGTGAGATTGGGCACCCACAGCTGCGGAGTTGGCACCCTCGCTCTCGGCGCCGGCATCTCTGAAGACGGTCCGGCGCTCGGCCAGATTCAGAGTTTCGCCCCTCGCTTTCCCAGTCTTCCACGTTTCGCGAGCAGCCGTCCGTACGGTGCCTACGAACCCTTCGATACGTTCCTCTACTCGTGGTACAGCCCGTCGGCCACGGAACCCGTGCCCGGACGCTTCGCGACGGTGTGCGTCTTGCCCGCCGGCGCGCCCAACCATTTCGTCACCGCAATCGAGTACTTCAATGCGACCTTCGGGCACTATTTCGTGACACCGCTGCAGTCGGAGATCGATGCGCTCGACCAGGGCCGGTTTCCAGGCTGGGTTCGGACCGGCCAGTCGTTCCGCACCTTCGGCGAGGGCACCCTGTCGACCGCACCGGTGTGCCGCTACTTCCGGGAGGACGTGACTTCGCACTTCTACTCGGCAAGCATCGCCGAGTGCGAATCGGTACGGAACTTCTCGGGGTGGGTCTTCGAGACCGCATGGCTTTTCTCCGCGCTGGTGCCCGACGACCTGACGACCGGGGCATGCAAGACCGGCTTGACACCGCTCTACCGGCTCTGGAATGCAAAGGTCAACCACCGCTACACCACCAGTCTCGATGTTCGGGCACAGATGATCGCGCAGGGATACATTCCCGAAGGCTACGGACCCCTTGGTGTGGCGATGTGCGTCGGGCCAAGCCAATGAGCGACAGGTAAGGGACAACGGCGCGCTGCCGCACCGCTTCATTCGCTCGAGCCGGCGAGAGTGCCGGCCGTCACGCAGCGAGCGCCTCCAGGGCGGCAGCGCGCGCATGCAGGGCCGTGGTGTCGAACAGCGGGACCGCCGAGTCATCCTGCGCGACCAGCAGCGATATCTCCGTGCAGCCGAGGATGATGGCCTGGGCGCCCTGTTTGGCGAGACTCGCGATGACGCCTCGGTACACTCTGCGCGACTCGGCCGTGACAACTCCGAGGCACAACTCCTCGTAGATGATCCGGTGAACGGCATCGCGGTCTTCCGGATCGGGAACGATGACTCGCAGGCCGTGCCGTTCGCTCAGTCGATTGCGGTAGAAGGCCTGCTCCATCGTGAACCGCGTGCCGAGCAGGCCGACGGTCGAGTGTCCGGCCTGCCTGATCGCGTCCGCCGTCGGATCGGCGATGTGGAACAACGGAATTGTGACCGCCGCCTCGATGCTTGCGGCCACGTTGTGCATCGTATTCGTGCACAGGACCAGAAAGGCCGCGCCCGCCGCTTGAAGCACGCGCGCGGCTTCGGCCAGCAGGACGCCCGCAGCCTGCCAGTCACCGGCATGCTGAAGCCGCTCGATGTCGTGGAAGTCGACGCTGTACAGGATGATCCTGGCCGAATGCAGCCCGCCCAGTCGTTCCCTTGTCGTTTCGTTTATCTGCCGGTAGTACGGAACGGTCGATTCCCAGCTCATGCCGCCGATGAGGCCAATGGTCTTCACGAAATTTCCTGAGTGGCGGCGGGTCCACCGTCCAGGATCGCCCTGATCTTCCTCGCATAGACGGCGCTCTCGTCATCGCCGGTCACCAGTTCGATCTGGCGCGGCCCGCTGACCCCGAGTCCCAACTGCACCGCGCGAGCGATCTGCTCCTGCTCGAAGATGGCGCCGCGGCTCACCTCGGGCGTGGTCCCGAAATGTCGCAGCAAGGCCACGCCCACCGCATCGATGGCAATGCGGTCGGTGGCGGCCAGCATCACGCCCGCGTCGACCCGCTTGCCCTGGTCGGGGCCGCCGCTCACGAACGCTTCCACGCCGTCGAGCACGATCAACTCGGGACGATACGCGGCGTTGATCTCGGCAATCATGCGGCGCTGATGGGGCGAGGCGTGCAGTTCGCGCATGAAATCGTACGAATTGCCGGGCACGCGCTTGGCCACCAGACCCACGGAGTTCTTCAGCGACAGCGTGAAATGGCCGCCGTAGCGATGGGTTTTCAGGCAGCACGTCTGGACGATGCCGCCCACCTTGCGCAGCATCCGCGGCAGCGCAAATCCCTGTTGCCAATGACTTTCGGACGGCCGGATCAGCTCCCAGTCGTCGGCGCCCAGTTCGTCGAGGACAACGACCTTCGCATCGAGCGCCTTCGCCATCCGGAAGACCTGCTTCGCTTCCATCACCTCGCGGGTATTGCCCATGCCGCTGCGATCGCCAATGGTCAGCGGGCCGGCGCCTAGGACCCTGAGGTTCTTGAGCAGCGTGGCCAGCGTGTCTTCATGCGTGGATCCGGGCGGCTTGTCGGCGCTGTTGAAGTTCGGCTTGACAAACACGTCCTTGCCGTCGAAACGCCCGAGTTCCAGCAGTTCGATCGCGCGGGACACGCCCGCGGAGCGGTCCATCGTTTTCACGAAGGCCACGCGCGCGATGGGCGCTGCAGTCTTGCCCGGCTCGAGACCATCCGCAAAGCCGGGGGTCATCATCGCCCCCGAAAGACCGGTTGCGTTCCGGATGAACTCCCTGCGATTCATCATCGACCTCCGGCCAATGCCATGTTCAGCGTGCAGACCCGATCATGATATCGCCAGACAGCCGGGTCGCGCGCAACTCAGTGATGCGTCGGCTGCCAGGGTCACGTCCGCTCGCCAAGAAATCCGGCGACACCGGTCCAGAACGCGCCCGGCACGCTCAGCGTGTTGTGGTCGGTCGCCGGGATGACGAGCCACGACTTCGGTCCTGCCCACGCGTCGTAGAGTGCCTGCGAACGCTGATGCGGAACGATCGAATCGCGATCCGCGACGATCGCAAGCAAGGGCACCTGGATGCGCCGCGCATCGGTATCGGAGTCGAAACGGTGCCGAAGCAGCGCCGACACGGGGAGCCATGGATAGTGGGTGCGGCCCAGCGCGGCGAGGCTGTCGAACGGCGACACAAGGATCACACCGGCGAGCGGCCGCGCGGCGCCGAGCTTCACCGCCACGCCGGTGCCGAGGCTGCGGCCAAACGCGACGATGCGCCGGGCGTCGACCTCGGGTCGGGCGGCAATCGCATCGTAAATGACCCGCGCGTCGGCGACGAGCGCCGACTCGGCGGGCGCCCCTTCGCTCGTCCCGTAGCCGCGATAATTGATGGCGACGATCGTCCAGTCGCGCGGCCAGCGCGGGTCGACCAGCGTTCCGGAGACCTCTTCGGCGTTGCCCCCGAAATACAGCACGACCGGTGCCGGAATCGCGTTCGCGCCACGCATCCACCCGCGCAACTGCGTGCCGTCGGCGGCGACGATCTCGAGCGGCTTCGCCTCCGCGGGCAGGTAGGCGGTTGCAGCGACCGGCTGGGGAAAGAAGATCAGCCGCTCCTGCGCGAACCACGCGGCGGCGGGCACGCCCAGCAGGAGGGCGAAAATGAGGACGATCCATTCCATCGGCGTGCCCTCAGGCGGAAATCGGAACGCGGCGAGACAGCGCCGATTATAGGCGGCATCCGTGACCCGCATCGGACTTCGATGCCAGCGCGAAGGCGCCGTGCGGACCTCGGCTCAGGTCACCGGCGCCGGGTTGAACAGCACCAGCGCGTTGTGCAGCTTCCAATGCTCGGCCCAGGTCTTTTTCCGGCCACTGGCCACATCGAGCATCAGGCGGAAGAGCTCCCAGCCCACCTCTTCGATGGTCGCGCTGCCGTCGGCGATGCGACCCGCGTTCACGTCCATCAGGTCGTGCCAGCGGCGTGCCAGATCACTCCGGGTGGCGACCTTGATGACCGGCACCTCGGCCAGCCCGTAGGGCGTGCCGCGGCCGGTGGTGAAGACGTGCAGGTTGATGCCGGCGGCAAGCTGCAGCGTGCCGCAGATGAAGTCGCTGGCCGGCGTCGCTGCGTACACCAGCCCGCTGCTGATGCCGCGATCGCGCAAGCCCTCGCCCGGCGACAGCACGCCCGAGATCGGCGCGCTTCCGCTCTTGACGATCGAGCCCATCGCTTTCTCGACGATGTTGGACAGGCCGCCCTTCTTGTTGCCCGGCGTCGTGTTGGCGCTGCGGTCGACGCGACCCTTGGTCAGATAAGCGTCGTACCAGGCCATCTCACGGATCATCGCGTCGGCGACTTCGGCACTCGCGGCGCGCGATGTCAGCTGGTCGATGCCGTCGCGCACTTCGGTGGTTTCGGAAAACATCACCGTGGCGCCGGCACGCACCAGCAGGTCGGTGCAAAAACCCACTGCCGGGTTGGCGGTGACGCCACTGAAGGCATCGCTGCCGCCGCACTGCACGCCGACGACGAGTTCGCTCGCCGGAACGGTTTCGCGGCGGCGCCGGTTCAGGCGCTCGAGGTGCTCTTCGGCGGTCGCCATGATCGAATCGACCATCGACATGAATCCGACGTGCGCGTCGTCCTGCAGGCACACGACATCCAGCTTCGCGTCCGTGTTCGCACGGGCATCGGCGGCATTGCGTTCGTCGACAATGGCGAATGTACCTGGCGGCAGCAGTCGCTCGGGCTGCAGTTTCTCGCAGCCCAGGCTCACGACCATCACCTCGTTGCCGAAATTCGGATTCAGCGTGATGTTGCGCAGCGTGCGGATCGGGATGATCGCGTCGGGCGCGTCGATCGCCACGCCGCAGCCGTAGCTGTGCTCGAGCCCGACGACATCGTCGACATGCGGGTACTTCGGCAGCAATTCGTCCTTGATGCGCTTGACGGCAAACGCGACGACCCCGGCCACGCACTGGACCGTGGTCGTGATCGCCAGAATGTTGCGGCTTCCGACGGAGCCGTCGGCATTGCGATAGCCGTCGAACGTATAGCCCTCGAGCGGAGGCGGCGGCTCGGCCTTGACCGTCGCGATCGGCAGACCGTCGAGCGAGCGCGCTGCGGGCATTTCGAGCAGGCGCTCATGGACCCAGCTGCCGGCGGGGATGGCGCGCGCAGCGCGACCGATGGATACGTTGTAACGCCGCACCACGTCGCCCGCGGCCAGGTCGACGAGGGCGACCTTGTGACCCTGCGGAACCTTCTCGGCGAGCGTGAGCCCGGACGGAAATTGCGTACCCGCGGGCAATCCGCCGTCGTTCGCGACGATCGCGACGTTGTCGCGCTCGTGCATGACGATGTAGAGGGGAGCGACAGGCGTTGCTTCAGCCATGACTCGAACTCCGCGGGCGTTCAGTTATCGATGAAGCAAGTTCGACACGACGACTCATGCCTTGCGCCCGGAGACGCTTCGACCATGAGCCGTCGTCCTGGCCGCCGGTTCCGGCGGCAGAACGCAACCTCAGTCCGCCGTGATCTTGCCGACCTCGATCACGTTCTTCCAGCGCGCGAACTCGGCTGCCTGGAACGCCGTGAACTGCTCGGGCGTGTTGCCCACGATCTCGAAGCCGAGCTCGAGCAGCTTGGGTTTCACCGTCGGGTCGTTCAGGCCGGCCACGATCGCCGCATGCAGCTTGGCCTTGATGTCCGCCGGCAGCCCTTTGGGCGCTGCGAGGGCCTGCCAGGAGTAGACGACGACGTTCTTGACGCCCGCCTCTTCCATCGTCGGGACGTTGGGCAGCAACGGGGAGCGTTGGGTGCCGGTGATGCCCAGCGCACGCAACTTGCCTGCCCTGATGTTGTTGATGCCGGTATTGATGTTCATGAAGGTCGCATCGACCTGGCCACCCAGCAGGTCGGTCATCGCCGGTGCACCCCCCTTGTAGGGGACGTGCACGGCCTTGGTCCCGGTCTGTTGCCAGAACACCTCGGCGGTGAGGTGGTCGCTGGTGCCGTTGCCGGCCGAAGCGAAGGTCATCTTGCCGGGGTTTGCCTTCATGTAGGCGATGACGTCGCCGACGGTCTTGTGCGGCGAATTGGCCGGCACCGCCAGTACGTTGGGCGCCTGCACCGCGACGGTGATGTAGTCGAAGTCCTTCAGCGGGTCGTAGCCGATGCCCTTCATCAGGTGAGGGCCGATCACGAACGGGCCGAGCGACGAGACGAAGATCGTGTAGCCGTCGGGTGCCGCCCGCTTGGCTGCGGCGGCGCCGATGGTGCCACCCGCCCCCGCCTTGTTTTCAACCAGGAAGGTGCCGCCGAACTTCTCCTGCAGCTTGGGAGTCAGCACGCGGGCGATCAGGTCCGTTGAACCTCCGGGCGGGAACGGCACCAGCAAGGTGACCGGCTTGTCCGGCCAGGTCTGAGCCTGTACGCCTGCGGCGACGGCCAGCCCAACGACGAGGGTGGTCAGGAGCTTTTTCATGTGTAGATTCCTCCGGGTGGTGACGCGCGCAGCGCGCCGAGCTAGAAAACGGATTGATCGCGCAGTTCCGGCACGTGGAAAAGTGTGGAGCCGCGCATTGCGCTATGGGGGAGAACCGACTTCGACCTGCTCGCGTGTCCAGCCTCTTGCCTGTTCGCTCAGCGTGACGCCGAGCCCGGGCCGGGTCGGAACCAGCATCCGGCCATTCTCGATCTCCAGGCGCTCGTTGAACAGGGGTTCGAGCCAGTCGAAGTGCTCGACCCAGGGCTCGGTAGGGTACGCCGCGCCCAGGTGTACGTGCAGTTCCATCGCGAAGTGCGGACCGAGCATCAAGCCGGCGTGTTCCGCCTGCGCGGCGATTTTCAGGAATGGCGTGATGCCGCCCACGCGCGGGGCGTCGGGCATCAGGTAATCCGCGGCCCGATGGCGGATGAGGTCGAAGTGCTCGGTGGCGCTGGTCAGCATCTCGCCGGTGGCGATTGGCGTGTCGAACTCCGCCGCCAGCGCCGCGTGGCCTTCGTGATCGTAGGCATCGAGCGGTTCCTCGATCCAGACCAGGTTGAACTGCTCGAAGATCCGGCACATGCGCTGGGCGGTAGGCCGATCCCATTGCTGGTTGGCGTCGACCATCAGCGGCATCTCGTCGCCAAGATGATTGCGTATCGCCTCGACGCGCTCGATGTCGAGCGCGCGGTCGGGTTGGCCGACCTTGAGCTTGATGCCGCCAATGCCGCGCTCGCGCGAGGCGGCGGCATTGACCAGCAGCTGCTCCAGCGGCGTGTGCAGAAACCCGCCCGAGGTGTTGTAGCAGGCGACCGAGTCGCGGTGCGAGCCGAGCAGCTTGGCCAGCGACAGGCCGGCGCGCTTCGCCTTCAGATCGTAGAGCGCGACGTCGAACGCGCCGATGGCCTGTGTCGACATGCCGCTGCGACCCACGGATGCGCCCGCCCAGCACAGCTTGTTCCAGAGTTTGGCGATGTCGCTCGGATCTTCGCCGATGGCGGCCGGGGCGATTTCCCTGGCATGCGCAAACTGGCCGGGTCCGCCGGCCCGCTTGGAGTAGCTGAAACCCAGCCCTTCGTGGCCATCGGCGGTCCTGATCTCGGCGAACAGCATGGCGATTTCGGTCATCGGCTTCTGACGGCCGGTCAGGACTTTCGCGTCGCTGATCGGTGTGGCCAGCGGCAGATAGCAGGACGACAGGCGGATCCACGCGATCCGATCGCCCTGGGTGGAAGTGGTGTTTGACATCGTGAAGTCCTTGCCTACGCTAGCATGACACCGTTATCATTCGCGCATGGTAACGGTGTCATCTCCATTTCGCAAGCTGTTTGCACACCGGGCGGCGGGACCGCTGTCGTGGCGCGAGCGGCTGCGATTTCTTGCCGGGAACGACGGGCCGCGCCGCCATTCCCACGCGCAATGACCTCGCCGCCCAGACCGCCGACGCTTGCCGACGTTGCTCGCCACGCCGGGGTATCGACGATCACGGCATCGCGCGCATTGGGCAACCCGCAGGTGGTCGCCGACGCCACGATCGAACGGGTCCGCGCGGCCGTCGAAGCCACCGGATACGTTCCCAACCTGATTGCCGGCGGATTGAAATCGCGTCGCAGCCGTCTGGTGGCGGTGCTGGTGCCGTCGATCGTGGTGTCGCAATTCCTGCCGACGCTCGACGCGCTGACCGAGGCGCTCGGTGCCGCGGGCTATCAGCTGATCATCGGGCAGAGCGGCTTCGACCACCTGCGCGAGGAGGCGTTGCTCGATGCTTTGGTGAGTCGGCGTCCCGATGGCATCGTGCTGATCGGGCCGGTCCACGGCGAGCGGGCGCGTGCGCGCCTGCGCGCTTCGCACATTCCCGTGGTGGAGGCATGGGACTTGAGCGAGAGGCCGGTCGACATGGTGGTGGGTTTTTCGCATCTGGCCGTCGGTGGCGCGGTGGCACGCTATTTTCTGGACCAGGGCGTGCAACGCGTGGGTGTGGCGACCGGCAACGATTCCCGCGGCGCGACCCGGCTGAGAGGGTTTGTCCAGGCGTTCGGCCGCGACATTCCGGTGGCCACGGTGGACGCGCCCGGCACCATGCGGCGGGGTCGCGCTGCTCTCGGGGAACTCCTCGGCAAGGCGCCCGACCTGCAGGCGGTGTATTGCAGCTCCGACCTGCTGGCCCTGGGCGTGCTGGCCGAAGCTCGCGCCCGCGGCCTGCGGGTGCCGGAGGATCTGGCGATCTGCGGCTTCGGCGGCGCCGAATTCGCGGCGGATACCGAGCCGGCGTTGACCACCGTCGAGATCGACGGTGCCGGCATCGGCAGACTCGCCGCCCAGCTGATACTCGAACGCTGCCGCGGACAGGTGGCGGAACGGCGGGTGGTCGATGTCGGCTTCCGGATTGTCGAGCGGCAGTCGACTCGACGAGTCGACGCTTGAGGTTCGCGACCCCTTCGTAAGTGGTCGGTCGGCGCTTGCGCGCCTGGTATCGACGCGCCGCTGGTCGGGGTAGAGTAGGATTTTCCTTTCCCCGTTTTCCAGAGCAACTCCATGTCGTCAGAAAAATACGATTCGCTGCGCAGCGCGCGCTGGTTCGCGCCCGACGATTTCCGCTCGTTCGGCCATCGGTCGCGCTTCATGCAGATGGGCTATGCGCCCGCCGACTGGAAGGGCAGGCCGGTCATCGGGATCATCAACACCTGGAGCGACGTCAACCAATGCCACGCGCACTTCAAGCACCGGATCGAGGACGTGAAGCGCGGCGTGCTGCAGGCCGGCGGCTTCCCGGTGGAGCTTCCCGCGATCTCGCTGTCGGAGCCGATCGTGAAGCCGACAGCGATGCTCTATCGCAACTTCCTCGCCATGGAGGCCGAGGAATTGATCCGCAGCCACCCGGTCGACGGCGCGGTGCTGATGGGCGGCTGCGACAAGACCACGCCCGGCCTGCTGATGGGCGCGTTCAGCGCGGGCGTGCCGTGCATCTTCCTTCCGGCCGGTCCGATGTTGCGCGGCAACTGGCGGGGCAAGGCCCTCGGATCGGGCTCGGACAGCTTCAAGTACTGGGACGAGCGGCGCGCGGGACGGCTCACGGAAGCCGAGTGGCGCGAAGTGGAGGCAGGCATCGCGCGCAGCTACGGAACCTGCATGACCATGGGTACGGCGGCTACGATGATGGGGATTGCCGAGGCGATTGGCATGACGCTGCCCGGCGCGTCATCGATCCCGGCGCCCGACTCCGGTCACCCTCGGATGAGCGCCGAGTGCGGCCGCCGTATCGTAGAGATGGTCTGGGACGGCCTGACCCCGGCGAAAATGCTCTCCCGCGAGAGTTTCGAGAACGGCGTCGTCTGCGCGATGGCGATGGGCTGCTCGACCAACGCGATCATCCACCTGGTGGCCATGTCCCGACGTGCCGGCTGCCCCATCGGTCTCGACGATTTCGACGCGACGAGCCGCAGGGTGCCGGTGATCGCCAACATCCGGCCGAGCGGCGACAGGTACCTGATGGAGGACTTCTACTACGCTGGCGGGCTGCCCGCGATGCTCAATCGCGTCGCCGGACACCTGCACCTCGGGGCGCTGACCGTCAACGGTCGCACGCTCGGCGAAAACATCGAGGGTGCGGCGGTCTACGACGACGACGTGATCCGGCCGCTTGCCGATCCGATCTACGCGGAAGGCGCGCTTGCCGTCCTGCGCGGCAATATCGCCCCTGACGGCTGCGTGATCAAACCGAGTGCCTGCGCGCCGAAGCTGCTGCAGCACACCGGCCCTGCGCTGGTGTTCGACGACTACCCGTCGCTGAAGGCCGCGATTGACGATCCCGATCTCGACGTGACCGGCGACCACATCCTCGTACTGCGCAACGCGGGCCCGCAGGGCGGCCCGGGCATGCCCGAGTGGGGGATGCTGCCGATCCCGACCAAGCTGGTGAAGCAGGGCGTCAAGGACATGCTGCGTCTTTCGGACGCCCGGATGAGCGGCACGAGCTACGGCGCGTGCATGCTGCACTGCTCACCCGAAGCCTACATCGGCGGGCCGCTGGCGCTGGTGAAGACGGGCGATCTCATCGCCGTCGACGTTGCCGCCCGCCGGATCCATCTGCAGGTCGACGATGCAGAACTCGCGCGCCGGCGCGCCGCGTGGACGACCCCGGCGAGAAAGTACGAGCGCGGCTACGGCTGGATGTTCAGCCGCCACATCCTGCAAGCCGATCAGGGCTGCGATTTCGACTTTCTCGAAACGTCATTCGGCGCACCGGTGGGCGAGCCGGCCATTTACTGACGGCGGCGAACCCGGGCACCCCGAAGGGGCCGCGTCAGTGGCTCAACGTCACGATCAGCAACAGCCGGTCGGCTTGCCGGCGCTCGCGCCGCTGTTCGCGCACGTGCATCGGCAGCGAACGTTCCATTTCGGCAAAGTAGTCGTCGTAGCTCTCGAAGCAGTCGCCAACGCGCGCGAACAGCGTGCGCAGGCGCGACAGCAAGCCGGGCCTGGCGGCTTCTTGCCGAAGCCTGTCACGGGGCGCGAGAAGCAGCTCCGGGGAGATTGTCTGTGCAGTGGTCATGATGGTTTCCTTTGACGGCCGGACGTAGGACAGTGCATGTTGCATCGCAGCAATGGAAGATACTGGCGGCCATCGACGGAATCAAATCATCGTTTCGAATCATCGTCATAAGTTCAGCCGATGACGCCCGGACGGCATAGTGCGATGCACCACAATGGCACGGCCACATGCGGGCTTCGGCGGGGCGGAAGCGAATGCGAGACCTCCCGGGCGCAGGGGACTACGGCGCGAGCCTGCCGTCGCGCCGGACTTCAGGCGATCGCATCCTCGGGCACCGGCACGCGGATCAGATGATCGAACGCGCTGAGCGCGGCCTTCGATCCCTCGCCCATGGCGATGATGATCTGCTTGTAGGGCACGGTCGTCGCGTCGCCCGCGGCGAATACACCGGGCACCGAGGTGGCGCCTCGTGCGTCGACCTCGATCTCGCCGCGTTTGCTCAGTGCGACGACGCCCTTCAGCCAGTCGGTGTTGGGCAGGAGCCCGATCTGCACGAAGATGCCGTCGAGTCCGATCCGATGGCCGGTCCCGTCGCGGCGGTCGGTGTAGTCGAGGCGGGTGACCTTCTGCCCGTCGCCGATGACTTCGGTGGAGAGCGCCTGCGTGATCACCGTCACGTTCGGCAGGCTCGCGAGCTTGCGCTGCAGCACGGCGTCGGCACGCAGCTGCGGTTCGAACTCCAGCAGCGTCACGTGGGACACGATGCCGGCCAGGTCGATCGCGGCCTCGACGCCGGAATTGCCGCCGCCGATCACTGCCACGCGCTTGCCCTTGAACAGCGGGCCGTCGCAGTGCGGGCAGTAGGCGACACCTTTGCCGCGGTAGGCACGTTCACCCGGCACGTTCATCTCGCGCCAGCGCGCACCGGTGGCGATCACCAGCGTTTTCGCGCGCAGCGTGGCGCCGCTCTCGAGCCGCACTTCGTGCAAACCGGTGGCGTCGGCGGCGGGCAACAGCGCCTGGGCGCGCTGCAGGTTCATCACGTCGACGTCGTGGGACCTGACGTGCTGCTCCAGCGCGGCGGCGAGCTTCGGCCCTTCCGTTTCCTTCACCGAGATGAAGTTCTCGATGCCGAGCGTGTCCAGCACCTGGCCGCCGAAGCGTTCGGCGACGACGCCGGTGCGGATGCCCTTGCGCGCGGCGTAGATGGCAGCCGACGCCCCTGCAGGCCCGCCGCCGACGATGAGCACGTCGAAGGGCGCCTTGGCGCCGATCTTCGCCGCCTCGCGTCGGACGCTGCCGGCGTCGAGCTTGGCGAGGATCTCCTCCAGACTCATCCGACCCTGCGCGAACGGCTCGCCGTTGAGGTGCACGCTGGGCACGGCCATGATGCGACGCGCCTCCACCTCGCCCTGGTAGAGCGCACCGTCGACCATCACGTGCCGGATGCGCGGATTGACGACCGCCATCAGGTTCAGCGCCTGCACCACCTCGGGACAGTTCTGGCAGGTCAATGAAATGTACGTCTCGAAGCGATAGTCGCCGTCGAGGTCGCGAATCTGGTCGAGGATCGCGATGTCGACCTTGGGCGGATGGCCGCCCGCCTGCAGGAGTGCCAGCACCAGCGACGTGAACTCGTGACCCATCGGAATGCCGGCAAAGCGGATTCCCATGTCGCTGCCCACACGGTTGACGGCGAACGACGGCGTGCGCTGGCCATCGTCACGACGTTCGCCGACGGTGATCAGCGGCGACAGGCCGGCGATGTCGTGCAGCAGCGCCCGCATCTCGCGCGACGCTTCACCGTCGTCGAGCGACGCGACGAGTTCGATCGGCAGCAGCAGCTTCTCGAGGTAGGACTGCAATTGCGTCTTGACGGCGGCGTCCAGCATGGCGTGCTCCTGCGGAATTCGAGTTGTCGGTGATGAGTGAGGGGTGCGGCCCGCGACAGGCGGGTCGCCCGGCCGCACGGGACGAAGCCGCGAGGGCTACGTCCCGGACAACGGCTGCGTCAGATCTTGCCGACCAGGTCCAGCGACGGTGCGAGGGTCTGCGCGCCCGGCGTCCACTTGGCGGGGCAGACTTCGCCCGGATGGCTGGCCACGTACTGCGCCGCCTGCACCTTGCGCAGCAGTTCCCTGGCGTCGCGGCCGATGCCGTTGTCGTGGATCTCGCACAGCTTGATCACGCCTTCGGGATTGACGACGAACGTGCCGCGCAGCGCGAGGCCTTCTTCTTCGATCATCACGTCGAAGTTGCGGGTCAGCGTGCCGGTGGGGTCGCCGACCAGCGGGTAGCGGATCCTGCCGATCGTGTCCGAAGTGTCGTGCCAGGCCTTGTGCGCGAAGTGGGTGTCGGTCGACACGCCGTAGATCTCGACGCCGAGGGACTTGAACGTGTCGTAGTGGTCGGCGAGGTCGCCGAGTTCGGTCGGGCAGACAAACGTGAAATCGGCCGGGTAGAAGACCACCACCGACCACTTGCCCTTGAGGCTTTGTTCGGTGACGGGGACGAACTCTCCGTTCTGGTAAGCGGTGGCGCTGAAAGGCTTTACCTGGGTGTTGATCAAGGACATGGTGAACTCCTGAAAGTTGACGATCGATCGAGGCGTTGCATCGACGGACGAATGATAGGAGTTGGTTATTGATTAATCCAGTTGATTGTATTTACGTTATCGATAGACGTACGCTATCGATAGACGACTTCAGACAATCCATTTCGAAACCCCTCGCCGCAACCCTGCGCGTGTCATGCAGGGACGCCGTGGCCGCGATTCGCGACCGGCGCGACGGCGATCCCGCCGAAATTCGGCCTTCTGGGCGGCGAATCAATGGTGCGGCCGGGCGCCGCGCTGCGAGACGACGATGCCGCCCGCGATCAGCGCGAAGGCCGCGGCGTGGAAGCCGTGCGGCGGCTCGCCGAGCAAGGCGGCCGACATCAGCGCGGCGAACAGCGGCGTGAGATTGGCGAAGAACGACGGCAACAGCGGTCCGGCACGGGCGATGCCGCGATCCCAGCACCAGTAGGCGAGCAGCGACGGACCCAGCGCCACCCAGGCGACGACCGCCGCGGTCCGGGGTTCGATGCGCAGTACGAAATCCCCGGCCAGCCACTCGACCGCCACGACCGGCACCGACAGCGCGACACCCCATGCGGTCTGCAGCAGGAGCAGCGTCAGCACGGGCACCGCGGGGCGCCGTCGTCGCAGCAACCACGAGTACAGCGCCCAGACGACGGTCGCTGCCACCATCAGCAGATCGCCGGCGGCGAAGCGCAGCCGGGCGAGGCGTCCGATCTCGCCGCCGGTGAGCACCACGAACACGCCGACCAGCGACAACCCGGCGCCGATCCACGCCCAGCGTCGGGCATGGGCAGCGAAGAAGATGCGGCCGATGAGCAGGACGAACAGCGGACCGCCGGCGGCGATCAGGGTCACGTTGATCGCCGTCGAGGTGCGCAGCGCGAGATACTGCAGCGCGTTGTAGCCGGCCACCGCCAACAGGCCGAATATCGCGTAGGTGCGCCAGGTCGCGCGGGGGCGGGCGGGACCGTCGCCGGCGGCAGCTTCGACGTCGGCGGCAGCGCCATCGACGCTGGCGCGGGCCTTGCGTCGCGACTGGAACCCGACGATCGCGGCGAGAAGGACGAGCGCAACGCCCCAGCGCAGCGCGTTCAGCGTCATCGGCGAAATGAGCGGGTCGCTGCCAGCCACCGACAGGCGGCCGACGATCGCGTTGCTCGCCCACATCAGCGGCGGCAGCGTGAGATAGAGGAGCGCTGCGGGTCCCAGGTGCGAGGCCATCGTGCGGAAGCTACCCGGTGAGATCGGTTGCCGTACGATAACCCAACCGCAACGCGCCGATGGCGACGCCCGGGCAGGCGATCGCGCCTTCTCAGGCGATCGGCGCCGCCGGCGCGACGAGCGCGTCGTGCTGGCCGCTGCGGCGCAATCCGTCCGCGATCGCGCCGGAGGCTTTCCTCTCCTCGAGGAACAGCCGCAGGTAGTGCAGGCCCGCGTCGCGGCCCCTCGGCGTTCCCATCGCCTGCTCGATGACCATGAAGCGCCCGTCCATCACCCGCAAACCGGGATGTCCGGCGGCAAGCCGCAGCAGCGGTCCCTTGATGCCCGCGGCGACGTCGAATTTCTCGCGCAGGAAGAGTTCGATGGCATCGTTGCCCGTCGGCGCACGAACGATCGCGGCATGCCGGATCGTGCGCGTGAGGTGGAGATCGTAGGCGCTGTTTTTCGACACGGCAATGCGCACGCCGGGCCGATCGACGTGCTCGATGTTCTGCAGCGGGGAATCCACCGGCACCATGTAACCGCCCTCGATGATCACGTAGGGTGCGGTGAAAGCGATCTCCTGGGCGCGCAGCGGATCGATGGCCAGGAAGGCGACGTCCCACGCGTCCGACTTGAGCGCCTCGAACACCTTGCCGGCGGCGTCGAAAGTGACGAGGCGCAGCGGTACCGACAGCCGCGACGCGAGTTCGCGCGCAAGTTCCGCGGTCACGCCGCAGGCTTCGCCGGTCGCCGGGTCCCGTTGCGCCAGCACGGGATTGCCGAAATTGATCGCGGCGCGCAGCGTGCCGGTGGGGGCCAGGTCGGTGATCACTTCGTCCATCGAAGGCGTATGCATCGGAATCCCTGCGGGATGAAAACGGGCCAGAGTCTACTGCAATTGGTCAGGGCAATCGTTCCGGCGCGCGGTCCGGCGTGCTCGCGATATTGTCGAGCCGACTCGGCAGCACCAGTCCTGCCGCTGCGAGCAGCACGAGCGCCCCGGCGATCTCCAGCGGGCCCAAGCGCTCGCCGAGAAACGCGGCACCCAGGCCGGTGGCGATGATCGGAGAGATGAACGCATACATGCTCGCCCGGGCCGGACCCCAGTCGCGGATCAGACGCAGGTAGATCGCCAGTGCCGCGACGCCGCCGGCAAGCACCATCCACGCCATGCATGCGAGCAGCGTCGGGGAGACGAGCCGGGCGAGCTCGGCGCTGCCGGGTTGCTCGATAACCGCGGCGACCGGAACGAGGAGTATTCCGCCCAGCAGCATCTGCAGGCTGCCCACTGCCATCGGTGACCCCACGCGCAGCAGCGGCCGACACCAGACGGAACCCAGGCAATGCGCGAGCGTCCCGCCGGCAACCGCGGCCAGTCCGTACACTGCATCGGCGTCGAACGTGCCCTGCGTTCGCCGCGCAAACAGCAGCCCGAGGCCGAGCGCGCCCAGCGCGATGCCGGTGATGCGCCGCCCGGACAGGGTCTCCTCGCGAAACGCATAACCGAAGACGAGCAGGCCGATCGGCATCAGCGCGTTGTTGACGATCGCGCTGACGCCGGTGGACAGCCGGGCCGCTCCCCAGTAGAGGGCACTGAAGCAGACGGTCGTCGTGAGCAGCGACACCGCGCACACGCGCCACGGCGCGCGCACTAGCATTGCGCGAACGGGGCCCGGGCCGGCCAGCATCAGCATGATGATGCCGCTCAGCAGCGCGCGCATGGTGCCGACGGCGAGGGGGGGCGCTTCGGTGACGGCGATCTTCACGGCCAGCCAGTTGCCGCCCCAGAACAGGCACAGCGCGGCAAACCAGAAGGCGTTCTCGGACTTCATGCGGCGCAATCGCGGCGGATCGCTCCAAGCTACCACGATGCGCCGCATCGCACAGCGCCCTCGCGTGCGTCGTGGGCGTCAGATGCACAGAGCGGGCGCGCCAGGCTGCGGCGACATTGCGCCGCCAGCCTCGACAACCCGGCGCATCCGGTCGCCACGTGGTGGCACCAGAGGGCCGGCGCGCTGCCGGAGTTCCGGCGCGCCGGATTTTTCCGGGGCTGAACGCGAAACCCGGGCCGCGATGCTCTAAAATCAGCTGTTTGGACCAGCCGGTCGTCGCCGCGCCCGGCAGTTGCATGATCGGATCATTCGTGGCGCTCAAGGAGGGATTCGCAATGGCCGTGCATCGTGGATTGAAGGGGTGGGCAGGCGTACTGGGGCTGGTGTTGTGCTCGGCGGCGGCCGCGCAATCCTGGCCCGCCAAGAACGTGACCATCGTCGTGCCTTGGCCCCCGGGCGGGCCCTCGGACATCGTGGCGCGACCCACCGCCAAGGGGCTCACCGAGGCGTTCGGCAAGACATTCATCATCGACAACCGCGGCGGCGCGGGCGGCAACATCGGCAGCGAGTACGCGTCCAAGCAGGCGGCGGATGGATACACGCTGCTGATCACGTCGGGCGGGCCGATCGTGATCAACCCCTACGTCTACACCAAGATGTCCTACGATCCGCAGAAGGATCTGACGCCGATCACCAACATGCTGCGTGTGCCCCTGGTGCTGGCCGTCCATCCGTCGGTGCCGGCGAAGAACCTGCAGGAGCTGATAGCCCACATCAAGGCGCAGCAGGGCAAGGCGCAGTGGGCATCGGCCGGCAACGGAACGCCGCAGCACATGACGGGCGAACTGTTCCGCACCACCGCCAAGCTCGACATGATCCACGTGCCGTACAAGGGATCGGCGCCGGCGATCACCGACCTGATCGGCGGCCATGTGCCGATGATGTTCGACACCACGATCGCGATCATGCCGCAGATCAAGGCGGGCAAGGTCAGGGCGATCGCCGTCAGCGGCAGCCAGCGCTCGCCGCAATTGCCGGACGTGCCGACGTTCGCCGAGGCCGGGCTGCCCGGGGTGGAGTCCTATGGGTGGTACGGCTTCTTCGCCCCGGCCAAGACGCCGCAGGATGTGATCGCCAGGATCAACGAAGCGGCGCTCAAGTTCATGAAGACCCCGGAGTTCCAGAAAGTGCTGGCGGACACCGGCTCCGACTACGTCGGCGACACGCCTGAAAACTTCGCCGCATTCGTCAAGGCCGAGGCCGTGAAATGGGGGCGGGTGGCCAAGGAAACCGGCGCCAAGCTGGACTGATTTTCGTACCGTAACGGCGGCGGCGCGCGGGGGGCTAGCCGCGACGGTGCCGGACCGCGTCGGACAGCGTATCGAGCGCCTCGACGGTGTGGTCCCAGCCCAGGCACGGATCGGTGATGCTGGTGCCGTAGGCGAGATCGGCCGGATCGTCGCGACCCGGCGTGAATTTCTGCGCGCCCGGACGGAGGTGGCTCTCGATCATCGTGCCGAAGGTCTGGCGTGAGCCCTGCGCGGTCGCGCGCGCGATTTCGCGCACGACGTCGAGTTGCCGCTCGTGCTGCTTGCTGCAGTTGGCATGCGAGCAGTCGATCATCAGCGTCGCGGGCAGGCCCGCGCGGTCGAGCGCGTCGCACGCCGCCGCCACGCTTTCCTCGTCGTAGTTGGGTGTCGTCCCGCCGCGCAGGATGATGTGGCAATCGGGATTGCCGCGCGTGCGGATCATCGCGATCTGACCGCTCTTGTGCACGCCCAGAAAATGATGCGGCTGCGACGCGGCCTGTATCGCATCGCAGGCGATCCTGATGTTGCCGTCGGTGCCGTTCTTGAATCCGATCGGCGCCGACGACCCTGACGCGAGTTCGCGGTGCACCTGGCTCTCGGTGGTGCGCGCGCCGATCGCACCCCAGGCGATCAGGTCGCCGATGAACTGCGGCGAGATGGTGTCGAGCAGTTCGCTCGCCGAGGGGACGCCAAGCCGCCCGATGTCGATCAGCAGCTGGCGGGCCATCCGGAGACCCTCGTTGATGCGGCAACTCTCGTCGAGATAGGGATCGTTGATGAGACCCTTCCAGCCGACCGTCGTCCGCGGCTTTTCGAAATAGACGCGCATGACGATCTCGAGGGTGTCGGCGCGGCGACTGCGCTCGGCGGCAAGGCGTCGCGCGTAGTCGAGCGCGGCGGCCGGGTCGTGGATCGAGCAGGGGCCGACGACCACCAGCAGCCGGTCGTCCCTGCCGTTGAGGATGTCGCGTATGCGGCTGCGCGTGCCGGCCACCAGCGTTTCGACCGGCGTCCCCTGGATGGGGAAAAAGCGGATCAGATGCTCGGGCGGCGGCAGCAGCACCATGTCGACGACGCGCTCGTCGTCGGTGCGCGACGTGCGGTCGTCGTGGCGGAATTCGGTCTGGGTGTTGATCGGCGTGGCGGTCATGGCGAGAAGGGCGGGTTCGAGAGAATCGGCGCGCAGTTGCAGGCGGCAGAACGCGCATTATCGCTCGCGGCCGGAGGTTTATCGGGGGTCGCGACGCCCGGGGCGGCGTGCTAAGCTCATCGGCCGTCAAGTCACACGCCTTGCGCAGGAGACAACCATGCCCGGACTGCTTCCCAACGTGGATCCCGAGGGACTGCTCGAATACTCGGTGGTCTTCACCGATCGCGCGCTCAACCAGATGTCGCAACGGTTTCAGGCGGTGATGCGCGACATCTCGGGCGTTCTCAAGCGTGTCTACAAGGCGAATGCCGCCATCGTCGTGCCCGGCAGCGGGACCGTCGGCATGGAAGCCGTCGCAAGGCAGTTTGCCACCGGCAGGAGATGCCTTGTCATCCGCAATGGATGGTTCAGCTACCGGTGGACGCAGATCTTCGACATGGGGGCCATACCGGCGCAATCGATCGTGCTGAAGGCGCGTCGCGTTGCCGATCGCAGGCACGCGCCGTTCGCGCCGCCGCCGATCGACGAGGTGACGGCGACCATCCGCAGCCAGCGGCCCGATCTCGTCTTCGCGCCACATGTCGAAACGGCGTCGGGAATGATCCTGCCGGACGCTTATCTCAAGGCGGTCGCCGATGCCGTGCACTCGGTCGGCGGCCTGTTCGTGCTCGATTGCGTGGCCTCGGGGGCCATCTGGGTGGACATGGCCGCAACGGGCGTCGATGTTCTCATCAGCGCTCCGCAGAAGGGATGGTGCAGTTCGCCCTGCTGCGCGCTGGTGATGCTGAGCGAAGCGGCGCGCAAGCAAATCGAAACCACGACCAGCACGAGCTTTGCCGCCGACCTGCGCAAGTGGCTTCAGATCATGGAGGCCTACGAGAAAGGCGGTCATGCCTACCATTCCACGCTGCCTACCGACGCGTTGATGCGGCTGCGCGACACCATGCAGGAGATCGAGGCTTACGGTTTCGAGCGGGTGCGCGCCGAGCAACAGGCGCTCGGCGACCGCGTGCGCGCGCTGCTGGCGGGCAAAGGCATACCGAGCGTCGCGGCCGAAGGGTTTCAGGCGCCGGGTGTGGTCGTCAGCTACACCGAAGATGCCGATATCCAGTCCGGGAAGAAATTCCTCGGCCAGGGTCTGCAGATCGCCGCCGGCGTGCCGCTGCAATGCGACGAGCCTGCCGATTTCAGGACTTTCCGGATCGGGCTCTTCGGTCTCGAAAAGCTGCACAACGTCGATCGCACCGTGCAATCGCTTGCGAACGCGCTGGAGCGGATACTGGAGACGGCGCCGACCGGGGCGTGAGCTTGGGTAAGGGACGGGGCAATCCGGACGAGGCGCACATGCAACGCAAGACCGCTGGCGATTTTCATCCCGAGGTGCTGCGTTGGTTCGACCGGTACGTGCACGGCCAGGTCGACCGACGCGGATTTCTGGAGGGTGTCACCCGCTACGCGGTTGGCGGCGTCACGGCGACGATGCTGCTCGACGCGCTCAATCCGCAGTTCGCGTTGGCGCAGCAGGTGGCGAAGGACGATCGCCGCATCGCTGCGTCATACGTCAAATTCGCTTCCCCGGACGGCTATGGAAAGATGCGCGGCTACCTGGTTCGCCCCGCCAGCGCGACCGGCAAGCGTCCCGGCGTCCTGGTGATCCACGAAAACCGTGGGCTCAATCCGCACATCGAGGATATCGCCCGTCGCGTGGCGCTCGAGAACTTTGTCGCCTTTGCCCCGGACGCGCTGTTTCCGCTGGGCGGCTACCCCGGGGACGAGGACCGCGCCCGAACTCTCTTTGCCAAGCTCGATCAGCGGAAGACGAGTGCGGATTTCGTCGCGGCCGCGGCTTTTCTGAAGCACCTGCCCGGGTGCAACGGCAGTGTGGGTGTCGTCGGATTCTGCTACGGCGGCGCGGTCGCCAACATGCTCGCCACCCGCCTGCCCGACCTGGCAGCAGCGGTGCCGTTCTACGGCGGCCAGCCCGCGGCACCGGACGTGTCGAAGATCCGGGCGGCGCTGCTCATTCACCATGCCGAGAACGACGAGCGGGTGAACGCCGGCTGGCCCGCGTACGAGGCAGCGCTGAAGGCTGCAGGCGTCAGGTACGAGGCGTACACCTACCCGGCGACGCAGCACGGATTCAACAACGACACGACGCCTCGCTACGACGAGGCGGCGGCAAAGCTCGCCTGGCGCCGGACGATCGATTTCTTCAACCGGATGCTCGCCGGCTGAGTCCGTCGATGCCCGTCGAGGGGCTCGGGACGAACGGTGACGACGACGAATGACGGCACCACCTTGTCCACGCCCAGGCTGAAGGCGGCGGCGCGAATCTGCGTTGCCCGCCACGGCGAGACCGACTGGAACTCGGCAGGCATTCTTCAGGGTTGGCTCGACGTGCCCCTGAACGATCGCGGTCGTGCGCAGGCGCGGGAACTCGCGGAGTCGCTGATGGACGCGGGCCTGCGATCTGTCGTGACGAGCCCGCTCTGGCGCGCGCGGGAAACGGCCGAGATCGTCGCCGAGCGTCTGGGGCTGCCCGACCCGGCGTGTCACCATGGTTTGAAGGAGCGTCACTTCGGCGTCGTTCAGGGCATACCGAAAGGCGAGTTGGTGCAGACGAATCCGGTTCTGTACCAGCAGATCCTCAGCCGCAATCCTGCTTGCGTTTTCGACGACGGCGAAACGATGGACGCGTTTGCCGATCGCGTTCTCGCGGCGCTCGGCGCGATCGCCGACGGCAACGCCGGCGCGCGCGTGCTGGTGATTGCGCACGGCTGGGCGATGGATGCCATCACCCGCCATGTTCACGGCCTTCCGCGCAGCGCCGTCCTTCGACGCAAGCCGCAGAATATCGATCGGCTTTGGCTCGAGGCGACGCGGGAAACCGCGCGGCCCGCCGACGCCGAACCGCTGGCCTCGGACGGGCCTGCGCCCGCGTGCTGATGCAGGGTCAGCGTTGCAGGAGCGACAGGATCCGCAATTGCGGCGCCCGCGGACGGCGCGCGCCTTCGCCGGCCTGCGCCACCGGCTTGGCGGCAGCGATGCCGGACGTCGAGGCATCCAGCGTGTCGTCCAGCGCGCGCACCTGGCGCCAGGAGAAGGCGCCGATTGCAGCGCCGCCGATGACCGTTGCCAGCGCGCCATACGCCGGAGCGTCCAGCTTTGCGTCCGCCAGCATCGCCAGGCCGGCGAGTGTTGCCCATACGCTCGCGATACCCACGCGAATCCAAAGGCCGAGTTTGAAATAGCCGGCGCGCGGGCGTATGGGTACGGACGAGGCTAGGGTGTGAAGTTCATGGTTTCTCATGGCAGCTCCTGTTACGGGGTGATGGGGAATGGGTTGCGACACTTGCCGCGGGTCAGTAATAGCGGAAGGGGATGGGACGACCGGCCGCGCGCAATTTCGCCTCGACCGCGAAGGCGTCCTTCGCCGCGAGGGGAAATGCGTCGACACCGGGCTGTCGCTGCGGCCACAGCTGGCGGAAAATGCCCCATGCACTGCGCAGTGAAGGTGTCTGGATGGCCTGCATGCTGGTCTCCTTGTTGCCGGTTGAAGGTTTCCAACCCGTAGGCTCACAATGATGTTGCGGCGCACAACGACAACATAGGGGTGACGCATTACAGAGTCAAATCAGTGTTTTAGATCAACGGCATTTGATTGATCTATCAACCATTCTACTAATATTGCATTGCACCAATCACGGTCCACAGTGCACCGATTTCGGCTTATCATGGGAGCCATGGAGATATACCAGTTGCGGGGATTCGCGGCGGTCGCCGAAGAGGGGCACCTGACTCGCGCGGCGGAGCGGCTGCATGTCAGCCAGCCGGCGCTCTCGGCGCAGATCAAGGCGCTCGAAGACGAGTTGGGCGTCGATCTCTTCGAGCGCGTGCCCAGCGGCATGTCGTTGACGTCGGCAGGCAGGCGCCTGCTCGAATCCGCACGGAACGTTCTTTCCGCCGCACAGGCGTTGCAGAGCGAGGCGCGGGCGCTGCGCGGCGAGGTGGCGGGTCGCGTGCGCCTGGGGACGCTCTCCGATCCGAATTTCGTCCGGCTGCCGACTTTCTTCGCCCGCGCCCGCGAGCGCTATCCGTTGCTCGAGATCGAACTCTTCCACGAGATTTCGGGCCCCGCGTTCGCCAAGGTGCGCGAGGGCAGTCTCGACGCGAGCTTCTATTTCGGCGATCTCGCGCACGCGGACGTCGCGTCGGCGAAGTTGGCCGACATCGGTTTCTGCGTCGTGGGCCCCGCGGCCTGGCGCGAGCGCATCGTCGAAGCCCCGCTCACGACGATCGCCGAGGAGCCCTGGATACTTACGCCTCCGATCAGCACCTACCGCGTGCTGACCGACAAGCTGTTCCACGAGCACGACATCGCGCCGGGCAAGGTGGTCGAGGCCGACAACGAGACGGTGATCCGCTCGCTGGTGGTGGGCGGCGTGGGCCTGGCGTTGATGCGCGAGGATCTGGCGCAGGAACTTGCGGCGGCAGGTGAAGTCTGCGTCTGGGCCGGCGGGGCACGGCAGTCGACGACGCTGCAGTTCATCTCGCGTGCGGAGCGCGGACGGGATCCGATCATCATCGCGCTGCTCGAACTGGTGCGCAGCGCATGGCCCGAACCGCGGGACGTGCGCCGCAAGGGCGGCGCAGAACGCGCACGGCGCGCTCCGGGTGGATCCGACGCCGCGAAGACCTCGGCGAAGAAGGCGTCCCCGAAGACCTGAAGTCGCCCGCTGTGCTTGAATAGAGGGGCGGGCGACGGTGATTGCGTCGTTCTGCCATGGGACAACCGCGGCGATCGGATCCGCGACGGCGACAGGATTGCGGGCATGGGACTTTCCCTGATACGAACGGGCATCGGTGTTGGAGTGGCAATCATCGGCGCGCTGACCTTGCCGGCGCCGCAGGGCGGGGCACGCACGCTGCCGCGCATCGATGCGTTTGGCGCGGCGCCGGTGCAGGCGTGGCGCGACGATGTCCCGCCTGTTGCGAAACGGAAGGGCGTCATCCCCGACGCCCTGTCGATCGAGCCGCGCCTGGGCGTACCGACGTTCCTCCGCGGTGCCGGGCCTGCGGAACGCCTGCAATCGTTCGAGGTTGCGCCGCCGCCGAAGTCGTCGCTTGCCGTCGATGCGATCGCTCGGGCGCACCTCGCCGACCTCGCCGGACTCTACCGGATCACCGTCGACGAAGTGGACGCGTTGCCGGCGGAGGAAGTCCAGCGCCTGCCGGACGGCGGTGCGATCGTCCGCTTCACCCACCGTATCGACGGGATCGACGTCTTTCGCGAGCGAGCGAACGTGCTGCTCGATCGTCAGGGCGCTCTGGTGGCGATCGGCGGGTACGTCACCGGGGCGCCGGCGGCACACCGGGTCAAGGCGCGCGCCGAGCCGCCGGATCCCCGGCAGGCGATTGCCGCGGCGCTGGCCGACTACAAGTTCCCGCCGTCCATCGCGGAGCGTCTGCAGCCGCGCGGCGAATCCGGCGGCTACGCCCATTTCGCGCTACCGAAGGACGCTTTGAGCGACGACGGTTCGGCACTGACGGAGCCGGCCCGCGCCAAGCCCGTGTGGTTTCGCACCGGTGCCGGCCTCGTCGCGGCGCACTACGTCGAAACGCAGGTGCGCGACGGAAGGGAGCCGCGTACGCTCGATGCGCACGCCTACGTGATCGCGCAGGCGGACGGCACGCTGCTGTACCGCCACAATCAGACCGCCGATGCCGCCTTCACCTACCGCGTATTCGCGGAGGCCACGGGCAGCAACCTGCCGTTGCCGAGTCCTGTGGGCCGCAACGGCTTTCCGCATCCGACCGGCACGCCGGACGGATACCAGGCGCCTTACGTGCCGGCGAATCTCGTCACGCTGCAGAACGCGCCGTTCAGCCGCAACGACCCCTGGCTCGCGGATGGCGCGACGATGACGGTCGGCAACAACGTCGAGGCGTTCGCGAACCTCACCGCACCCGACAACTTCGGACCGGCCGACTCCAACGAGTGCAACCTCGCGCAATCCGTCACCGGTGATCTGCACGCCTGCGTCAATCGCGCCGCGACCTTCGATTACGCGTATGACGCGGCGCAGGCGCCCAACGCCAGCCGCGCGCAGATCATGGCCGCGGTCACCAACCTCTTCTACATCAACAACTACCTGCACGACTGGTACTACGACGCAGGGTTCGACGAGGCCGCCGGCAACGCGCAGCGTGACAACTACGGCCGCGGTGGTATCGGCGACGACAGCATCTACGCCGAAGCGCAGGACTATTCGGGCATCGACAACGCCGACATGACCACACCGGCGGATGGCCGGCGGCCGCGCATGCGCATGTTCGTGTGGACGGAGTCCGCCGCGCTGTCCAAGGTGAACGCCCCGGCAGCGCTCGCCGGTGTCAGGGATGCCGGCACCGCGGATTTCGGCGCCGTCGCGTTCGACTTTTCCGGCGATCTCGTCGTCGCCCTCGACGAAGCCGACATCGACGGCCCCACGATGACCGACGGTTGCTCGCCATTCACGAACGCCGCAGCGGTGACCGGCCGGATCGCGGTGATCGATCGCGGCACCTGCTTCTTCGTCGTCAAGGCGAAGAACGCGCAGGATGCGGGCGCGGCGGGCGTCCTGATCGTCAACAACGTCGCCGGCCTGGTCTCCATGACCGGCGACGACGCGACGATCGCGCTGCCGGTGCTGTTGATTTCGCTTGCCGACGGTGCGGCGATCAGGGCGGAGCTCGACGCCGGAAGTCGCGTGAACATGCGCATGGCGCGCAAGAACGCAGTCCCGCGCGACGGTTCGGTCGACAACACGCTGATTGCCCACGAGTGGGGCCACTACATCAGCAATCGCCTCGTCGCCAACGCCAACGGGCTCACGACGCAGCAGGCACAGGGGCTGGGCGAGGGCTTCTCCGATTTTCATGCCATGCTGCTGCTGGTCAAGGACGGCGACCGCTCGCTGCCGACCAATGCCGGGTTCGGCGGCGCCTATACGAGCACGGCGTACCCGATGAGCGGGCCGGATTTCGCCCCCGACGTCCTCAACAACGCCTGGTATTACGGAACGCGACGCTATCCGTATTCGCGCGACATGAGCCGCAATCCCCTTACCTTCCGCCACATCGGCGACGGCGTTGCGCTGCCGGCATCGGCCCCGCGCTCGCCGACCAACGGCGGCGGCAGGAACGCCGAGGTGCACAACACCGGCGAGGTCTGGGGATCAATGCTGTGGGAGTGCTACAGCAACCTGCTCAACGACGGCGACCGCCTTGGATTCGCGCAAGCGCAGGAGCGGATGAAGCGTTACCTCGTCGGCGGCTACAAGATGATGCCGGCGAACCCGACGTTCGTCGAAGCGCGCGACGCGATCCTGGCGGTGATGGAGGCGCAGGATCCGCTCGACCACAAGCTCTGCCTGCATGGTTTTGCCAAGCGGGGCGCTGGCGTCGGCGCCGTGCCGCCACCCCGGTACAGCGAGGACAACGCCGGTGTCGGCGAGAGCTACATGACCGTGCTGCCCGCGAACGGAACGCGGCGGCCGGTGATCGAGTATTACCACGCGGGGTTCGATCACTACTTCGTCACCGACATTCCGGACGAAATCGCAAAACTCGACGACGGCACGTTCGCGGGTTGGTCGCGAACGGGCGAATCATGGAACGGCTACGCCGACACCCCCGCGGGAAGCGCCGCGGTATGCCGGTTCTTCAGCACCGCCTTCGGACTGCGGAGTTCGCACTTCTACACCTCCGACGTCGAGGAGTGCGCGCAGGTCAGGCAGAACGCCGACTGGCAATTCGAGGGCCAGGTGTTCGGCGTGCTCGCTCCCGGCCCGTCCGGGAACTGCCCGACCGGAACGCAGCCGGTCTACCGCGTCTACAACGATGGCCAGGGCAGCGCGCCCAACCACCGCTACACGACCAGCAGCGCCACCCGCGCGGCGATGCTCGCCAGAGGGTGGATCGCCGAGGGCTACGGCGCTGCGGGCGTGATCATGTGCGCCCCGCTGTGAGTCGTCCGCCACCGGCGCGTTCGACCCGCCGGCCGGACGCGGCACCGCATGCTTGACGTACTTGCCATCACCGGCCCGATCTACATCATCATCGCGATCGGTTTTCTCGCCGGCCGCCAGGGCATGTTCTCGAAGGCGGACCTGCGCGTGCTGGGGAGATTCGTCATCAACCTCGCGCTTCCCGCGCTGCTGTTTCGGGCGCTGGCGGAGCGCTCGATCGCCGAAGTCCTCAATCCTGTGTACCTCGCGGCGTACGCCGGCGGTTCGCTGGTCGTGCTGTTCGGCACCATCGCCTACGCGCGCTTCGGCCAGAAGCGGGATCTTCCGCAAGCGGTGCTGGTGGGACTGGGCGCATCGTTCTCGAACAGCGGATTCGTCGGCTATCCGATCATCCTGCAGTTCCTGGGGCCGCCCGCCGCGGCGGCGCTCGCGCTGTCGATGATCGTCGAGAACCTGCTGCTGTTTCCGTTGATATTTGCGATGCTGGACGGCCGCGGCCAGGCGGGCGACACGTGGCAGCGCGTGGCGCTGCGGTCGCTGGGCCGGGTGCTCACGAACCCGCTGATCCTCGCGATCGGCGCCGGGTTTGCCTTCGCGCTGCTGGGCATCCGCCTGCCGGCGCCGGTGTCGCGGACCATCGAACTCTTCGCGCTGGCATCGACGGCCGTGGCGCTGTTCGTCATCGGCGGGTCGCTGGTCGGTCTCCGGGTCAAAGGCATGCTGGCCGACGCTTCGCTCGTCGCGGCGGGCAAGCTGATCCTGCACCCGCTCGCGGTCGTCGCGTTCCTGCTGCTGTTGCCGCCGATCGATCCGCTGCTGCGCACGGCCGCGGTGACGCTTGCATGCATGCCGATGCTATCCATCTACCCGATCCTCGCGCAGAAGCACGGCCTCGAAGGGTTCTGCGCGGCTGCGCTGCTCGCGACCACGGTGCTTTCGTTCCTGACCATCAGTGGCGCGTTGTGGATCATGAGCGCGGTCCCGGGCTGGATGCCCGCGCCCTGATCGGCGAGCTCACGGCAGATCGCGCGCCGCGGCGCGCTTCAATATCGGCTCTGGATCTCGTCGATGAAGCCGATCATTCCGGTCTGGATGCTGGCGGCGTTGCCTTCGTCGGTATCGATGTGCATCGACAGCCGGTAGCCCGGATTGACGCGCACGACGACGTCGCCGAAGATCAGTCCCCGATCGCCCTCGATCCGCACCCGGACGACATACTTGTCGCGCAGGCGGAAGCGCATGGCGTCTTCCGGCGTCATGTGGATGTGGCGCTGGGCGCAGATCACGCCGCGATCCAGCGTGGCGGTGCCAAAAGGCCCCTGCAGCGTGATCCCCGGGGTGTTGACGAGATCGCCGGACTCGCGGATGGGCGGGTTGATGCCGACCTTGAACTGCTCGGTCATGGCGATCTCGACCTGCGTTTCCTTGCGCGTAGGCCCCAGGACGCGCACGTTCGCGATCCTGCCCTTGGGACCGATCAGGTCGACCTTTTCGGCACAGGCGAACTGACCCGGCTGCGAGAGTTCCACTTCCGGGGTGAGCTGGTGGCCGGGTCCGAAGAGGCGTTCGACATCGGCCTGCGACAGGTGCACATGGTGCGCCGACACCTCGATCGGAATCGGCGCTTCCTTCTCCTTGCCCCTGATCGCGACGCTGATCTGGTCGCGCTCGATCGCGCGCAATGTCTCCCAGGCGAGCAGGCGGTCGTCGTTGTTGGCGATGACGACGATCTTCACCGGCGAATCGTCGGTCGAGATCAGGGCGTGCGAATCCAATTGCGCGAGGTTGCGATTCTTTCCTTCGTCGAGCTTGATCCCCATCCAGCCCAGGCCCTGGCAGGCGAGGCTGCGCACCGTGGGGCTGGTCTCGCCGATGCTGCCGGTGAACGCCAGCACGTCGACACCGCCCATCGCGGCGACATAGGCGCCGATGTTCTTGCGGATCTGGTAGCAGAACGCCTTGTGGGCCAGCAGCGCCCGATGATGCCCGTCGTCGGCGGCCTTCTCGATCTCGGCGATGTCGGCGGAAATTCCGGAAATGCCCTTGAGCCCGCTTTCGGAGTTGATGAGCTGCGAGAGTTCGTCCGGCTTGAGATGGTAGTGCTGCATCAGGTGGATCATCACCGCCGGATCCAGGCTTCCGGAGCGGGTCGCCATGATCAGGCCGTCGGAGGGCGTCATGCCCATCGACGTGTCGACGCTGCGGCCATGGTCGATCGCGCACAGCGAGGCACCCACGCCCAGGTGGCAGGAGATGATCTCGAGTTCGCCCAGGGGACGGCGCAGGGTTTCGGCGACCTTGAGCGAGACGAAGCGGTGCGAGGTGCCGTGGAAGCCGTAGCGGCGGATGCCCTCCTGCTTGTAGTACTCGTAGGGAAGGCCGTAGAGGTACGCGTACGTCGGCAGCGTCTGGTGAAACGCGGTATCGAAGACGGCGACGTGCGGAATCGCGGGGAACGCGGTCATTCCCTCGCGGATGCCGGCCAGATTGATCGGATTGTGCTGCGGCGCGAACACCGACAGCGCCTCGATGTCGCCGATGACCGCGGGCGTGATGACGGCGGCGCTGGAAAATTTGTTGCCGCCGTGGGTGACGCGGTGGCCGACGGCGATGACGTCGTGCGGCGAAAACTGGTAGCGCGCGTCGAGCGTCTGCAACGACTCGAACATCACCGGGAAGAACTGTGCCGGCGGAAACGCCGGACGCGGGATCGTCGTCGTCACGCCGCCTGCGGTGAGCCGGATGCGGACACCGGCATCACCGCCGTGATCGATTACGCCGTGGACATTCAGCGTCTCGTCCTGCGTGTCGCGGACGCCGAAGCGCGTCTGCATGATCCCGAAATTGACGGTCAGGATCTTGCCGGGGTCGTCGGTCTTCACGCTGAGCAGGTAAGGATCCTCCGGAGCGGGCGCCGCGCTGCCGCTCGCAGCATCGCTCGGATGGGCGCGGGCGCGCTCGGCGAGGAGCCTCGTCAGCCGGGCGATGGTCCGGGGATTGGTCAGCAGCCGGGTTGCGAACACGTCGCGGCCGATCTGCAGCACGAAACAGCGGTTGCCGGCGACGACGTTGGCAGCGTGCGGGTCGCCGGTCAGCATCGGGGCTTCGCCGAATACGTCGCCGTCGTTCAGACGCCCGACGGTGACGCGCCCGCCCGTGTTGTCGGGAACCGACACTTCGGCGTGCCCGCTGACCAGCACGCCCAGGAACAGACCTGGGTCGCCGCATTCGACGATCGCTTCGTTGCCTTCGAAAGTGCACAGTTCGGAGCGTGCGGCAATCTCCGCCACGGCGGCTGCGTCGAAGTCCTCGAACAGGGGCACCTTCGCAAGGAGAAGACTGGTCAGCTCGGATTGGGTCATGAAAGCAAATCGCTGCGGCGGCTGCCGCGTCAATGGCGTGAGATTAGCATAGTGCTGCATTGCACAAAACGACTTGAACGGCGTGCGGCATTTGTGCGCACAGCGCCCGATTTGTTGCACAAGTGCGCCAATGGCGATCGCCCGGAGCGCCTTCGACAGCGCGATCCGGGCGGCTTGCGGGCCTGGGGACGCCTGCGTGCCGGCCGCCGAAGTGCGTGGCGAAGCCGAGCGCACGCGATCCGGGTGTACCGGAATCCGCACTCAGGCGCCGGACGTCTCTTCCGAGGCGCGGCGCAGACGCTCGCGGCTGTTGGTGAGGTGCATCCGCATCGCTGCCTGGGCGCCTTCCGGATCCCGTCGCGCGACGGCCTCGAGGATCTCCTCGTGCTCGCGGTTGCTGCGCTGCAGGTAGCTCGGCCCGGACTCGGAGACGAGTCGAGGGGTGTCGATCCGGGTGCGCGGTATCGTCGTGGTTCCAAGGTGCCGGAGGATGTTCTCGAAATAGCGGTTTCCCGTCGCCAGCGCGATCTGGACGTGGAAGTCGAAATCGGCGCCGATGGCGTCGCCGCCTCGCGCAATGTCGTCGTCGAACGCCTGCACGGCGGCGCGCATCGCCGCGAGCTGGACATCGTTGCGGCGCAGGGCGGCGAGGCCCGCCGCTTCGGTTTCGAGACTGACTCGCAATTCGAGCATCGCGAGGGTGTCGCGAATGGTCGCCACCGTGCCCATGTCCAGCGGCCAGGAGGCCGACGCATCGAGGACGAAAGTCCCCACGCCGTGCCGCGTTGCCACCAGCCCCGAGGCCTGCAGCCGCGACATGGCTTCGCGCACGACGGTGCGGCTGACGCCCTGCTGCGCCATGACGTCCGGCTCGGTCGGCAACTTGTCACCTGGCCGATACTCGCCGGCGCGGATGCGGGAAGCCAGATCGTCGACCACCTGCTGGGCGAGGCTTCGCCTGCGCTTGCGCGGGAGACTCGGGGAGCTGGTGTCGGTCATGAATTTTCGGGGGGTCGCCGGGGTGTCGTGCCGGAGTGCCCTATCTGCACGCTTGCATTTACACTCATAAAATCATACCATGAAATACGACGTATGACGACATACGTCTAAAAAACTCACTATCCAGCACCCCTCTCAGCAACCCTCGAGCCAGCCCAGGAGACGGAGATGCATCGCTTCCGATCACTCGCGGCGCTGGCCAATGCCGGCAAGCTCAAGCTGCTGGCGGTGACGTCGCCGACGCGCTCGGCGCTGGCGCCCGACACGCCGACGATGATCGAAGCGGGCGTCAAGGGTTTCGAGTCGGTGTCGTGGCAGGCGGTGTTTGCACCGAAGGGAACGCCGAAGCCGATCATCCAGCGCCTCAACGAAGACATCGTCAAACGTCTCAAGAACAACAAGGACAACCGCGACAAGCTCGCCAACTCCCTCGGCATGGAAGTCGTTGGCAGCTCGCCCGAGGCATTGGCGGCGCTGATGCAGGTCGACATTCCGCGGATGGCAGATCTGGTCAGGAAGTCGGGCGCCAAGGCTGATTGAGGTACACCGATTCGCATTTGCGAAACGGGGTGCTGGGCGCCTGCACTTGGCCGGCTGCAGTCGCGAACCTTGTCATCCGTCAACACGCAGACACGGGCACCGCGCGTATCCTTGCATTTTTTATCGGTCCGGCGATGCGCGCATCCGGGGCGTCGCCGGTCGGGGACGGCCGGCGTCGGCAGATCGTTGCACGCGCTGAGAAGAGGAGTGTCGTCGGGCTCGCGCCGGCGGCGCCACATCTGGGGAGATAACACGTGTCTACGCTGATCAAGAGCCCGAAGGATTTCTGGACGGGCGTGATGTACGTGGGTTTTGGGGCGTTCGCGTTCTGGATCGCGCGGGGCTACAACTTCGGAACGGCCAGTCGCATGGGTCCGGGGTATTTCCCGTCGGTGCTGTCGGGACTGCTGATGTTGTTCGGCGCGCTGGCGCTGCTGCGCGGGGTGCGCAAGGAGGGGCCGCCGTTCGGGGGGTTCGCCTGGCGGCAGGCGGCGATCGTGCTGGCGTCGACGGTGGCGTTCGGCTTCCTGCTGAGCCGGGCCGGGCTGGTCATCGCGCTGGTGGTGCTGATCTTGGGCAGTGCGTCGGCCAGTGCCAGGTTCCGCTTCGAGTGGAGGGCGCTGGCGGCGGCGATCGTGCTGGTGCTGTTCTGCGTGCTGGTGTTCGTCAAGGGTCTGGGGCTGCCGATCCCCCTGCTCGGATCCTGGTTCGGCGGCTGACGGGGGCATGCACATGGAAGTCTTTGCCAATCTCTACCTCGGGCTGCAGACCGCCGCCAGCTTCATCAATCTGGCCTACTGCTTCATCGGCGTGCTGCTGGGCACCGCCATCGGCGTGCTGCCGGGGCTGGGGCCGGTGGCGACCATCGCCATGCTGCTGCCGATCACCTTCGGCCTGCCGCCGGTGTCGGCGCTGATCATGCTGGCCGGCATCTTCTACGGCGCCCAGTACGGCGGTTCCACCACGGCGATCCTGGTCAACCTGCCGGGGGAGGCGTCGTCGGTAGTGACGGCGCTGGACGGCCACCAGATGGCCAAACAGGGCCGTGCCGGCAAGGCGCTGGCGACGGCGGCCTGGTCGTCGTTCTTCGCCGGCACGGTGACCACCGTCCTGATCGCGCTGTTCTCGCCGCCGCTGGCCGAGGTGGCGCTGAAGTTCGGGCCGGCCGAGTACTTCTCGCTGATGGTGCTGGGGCTGGTGGCGTCGGTGGTGCTGGCGCACGGCTCGCTGCTGCACGCGCTGGGGATGATCGTGTTCGGGCTCTTGCTGGGCATCGTCGGCACCGACGTCAATTCGGGCGTGGCCCGCTTCAGCTTCGACGTGCCGGAACTGACCGACGGCATCAACTTCGTGGTGGTGGCGATGGGGGTGTTCGGGCTGGGCGAGATCATCGGCAACCTGGAGAACGAGTCGGACCGCAACCTGCTGGTGAAGAAGGTGACCGGGCTGATGCTGACCAAGCAGGACTTCAAGGACATCACCCCGTCGGTGCTGCGCGGCACTGCGTTGGGGTCGATCCTGGGCATCCTGCCGGGGGGCGGGGCGATGCTGTCGTCGTTCTCGGCCTATGCGCTGGAGAAGAAAGTATCGAAGAACTCGGCCAATTTCGGCAAGGGCGCGATCCAGGGCGTGGCGGCGCCGGAGGCGGCCAACAATGCCGGCGCGCAGGCGTCGTTCATCCCGATGCTGACGCTGGGGATTCCGTCGAACCCGGTGATGGCGCTGATGATCGGGGCGATGATCATCCAGGGCATCCAGCCGGGGCCGTCGGTGATGGTCGAGCAGCCGGCGCTGTTCTGGGGGCTGGTGGTGTCGATGTGGATCGGCAACTTCTTCCTGGTGGTGCTCAATCTGCCGCTGATCGGGCTGTGGGTGAAGATGGTGCAGGTGCCCTACCACCTGCTGTATCCGGCGATCATCGTGTTCTGCGCGATCGGGGTATTCAGCCTGTCGAACACGTCGTTCGACGTCTTCACCATGGCGGTGTTCGGCTTCGTCGGCTACATCTGGCGCAAGCTGGAGTGCGAGCCGGCGCCGATGCTGCTGGGCTTCATCCTGGGGCCGATGATGGAGGAGTTCCTGCGCCGGGCGCTGTTGTTGTCGAAGGGCGATCCGATGGTGCTGCTGACGCGGCCGATCAGCCTGACGATGCTGATCCTCGCCGCCCTGGCCATGGTCACCGTGCTGCTGCCGGTGCTGCGCAAGAAGCGCGAAGAAGCCTTCGCCGAAGAGCCTTGATCCGGATGGAGAAGGGAGCGGGGCAATGACCGAGGCTGCAATCGGGGGTGGCACCGCTGCCGCTACGCCGCGGGTCGTCGACATGCAGGTGATCCCGGTCGCCGGACAGGACAGCATGCTGCTGAACCTGTGCGGTGCCCACGGCCCCTATTTCACCCGCAATGTGGTGATGCTGAAGGACAGCGCAGGGCGTGTCGGCGTGGGGGAGGTCCCCGGCGGCGAGGGTATCCGGCGGGCACTCGAGCGCTGCCGCGATCTCGTCGTCGGCCAGCCGCTGGGGCTCTACAACGGCATCCTGAACGGCATGCGGCGCGCGCTGTCGGGCGGCCGAAACGCGGCGCACCAGGCGACCGTGCACCAGGTGACGTCGGCCTCCGAGGCGGCGGTGCTGAAGCAGCCGCACGAGATCAACCTGCGGATGGACAACGTCATCACCGCGGTCGAAGCCGCGCTGCTGGACCTCTTCGGTCAGTTCCTGAACGTGCCGGTGGCCGCGCTGCTCGGCAACGGCCAGCAGCGCGATTCGGCGCGGATGCTTGCCTATCTGTTCTACGTGGGCGACCGCAGCAGGACGGACCTGCCCTACCTCGCCGACGCCGGAGCCCGGGATGACTGGCTGCGGTTGCGGCACGAGCCGGCATTGACCCCGGCGGCGATCGTCCTCCAGGCTGAAGCCGCCGCGGCGCGCTATGGATTTTGCGACTTCAAGCTGAAGGGCGGCGTGATGCGCGGCAGCGAGGAGATGGAAGCCATCGCCGCACTGCGGGCCCGGTTTCCCGGCGCGGGCATCACGCTCGATCCCAACGGAGCGTGGTCGCTGGACGAGGCGATCGCGCTGTGCCGCCATCAGCGCCACCTGCTGACCTACGCCGAGGATCCCTGCGGCCCCGAGGGCGTGTATTCCGGCCGCGAGATCATGGCCGAGTTCAGGCAGGCGACGGGCATCCCCACCGCCACCAACATGATCGCCACGGATTGGCGGCAACTGGGGCATTCGATCCAGCTGCACGCGGTCGACATTCCGCTCGCCGACCCGCATTTCTGGACCATGCAGGGTTCCGTGCGCGTCGCGCAGCTGTGCAACGAGTGGGGGCTCACCTGGGGCTCGCACTCCAACAACCACTTCGACATCTCGCTGGCGATGTTCACGCACGTGGCGGCGGCGGCGCCGGGCCACATCACCGCGATCGACACGCACTGGATCTGGCAGGAGGGTCAGGAGCGGTTGACGCGGGAGCCTTTGCGCATCGTCGACGGCTGCGTTGCCGTGCCCGATCGACCCGGCCTCGGCATCGAGCCCGACATGGACCAGTTGCTGCGCGCCCACGAGCTGTACAAACAAGTGGGCAGCGGCGCCCGCGACGACGCGATGGCGATGCAATACCTCGTGCCCGGCTGGAAATACGATCCCAGGCAACCGAGCCTCGGCCGACATTCGTCCTGAAGTCCGCGCCTCGACGGGCGCGGCCCCGCGATCCCGATCCACCCGCAATCCTGACAGACAAGCGATGACCAACTCCAACGAAGCCTTTACCGCCTTTCCCAACCAGTTTCGGCGCGATCTCATCAACGGCAAGCCGCTCATCGGTTGCTGGTGCTCGCTGGCGAGCCCGATCACCACCGAAATCCTTGGACTCGCGGGATTCGACTGGCTGCTGCTCGACGGCGAGCACGCGCCGAACGACGTGCTGTCGTTCATTCCACAGCTGATGGCGCTGAAGGACAGCCGCAGCGCTCCGGTCGTACGTCCCCCATGGAACGACACGGTGGCGATCAAGCGCCTGCTGGACTCCGGCTTCTACAACTTTCTCGTCCCCTTCATCGAATCCGCCGATGATGCCCGGCGCGCTGTGGCGGCGACGCGCTATCCGCCCGCCGGCGTGCGCGGCGTCTCGGTCGCGCACAGGGGCAACCGGTACGGCGCAGTGACCGATTTCCTGCAGGTGATCAACGACAACATCGCGGTCATGGTGCAAATCGAGAGCCGCGCCGGGATGGACGCGATCGACGCCATCTGCGACGTCGAGGGCGTCGACGGCATCTTCGTCGGCCCCTCCGATCTCGCGGCGGCGTTGGGCCACCTCGGCAATCCTTCGCATCCGGAAGTCCAGCGGGCAATGCAGCAGGTGTTTGCCCGCGCCAAGGCGCATGGCAAGCCGATCGGGATTCTTGCGCCGGTCGAGTCCGACGCCCGCCGCTATCTGGAGATGGGGGCGAGCTTCGTCGCGGTGGGCAGCGACCTCGGCGCGTTCCGCGCGGCGACTCAGGCATTGCGCGACAAGTATCGCTGACGGAGAAAGGCGCAAGCCGTTCGCCGGCGGCCGTTGCCGGGGGGAAGCGCTGCAGTTTGACCGCAGTCATCGACGCGCGCGGCGATTTGCACTACGGTGTCCGATATGCCCGCCAATCTCTCGCCCGAGTACAAGCTGGCCGAGGCCGCCTACCGCAAGGCGCGCGAGCCGAAGCTGCGACTGGACCATCTGCGCGAAATGCTCCGCGTGATCCCCAAGCACAAGGGGACCGAGCACCTCCAGGCGGACATCAAGGCGCGCATCAAGGACCTGACCGGCGAACTGGAACATGGCCCGAGAGGCGGCGGACGCACCGGGCCCGCACTGGTGGTGCGCCCCGAGGGCGCGGCGCAGATCGCGCTGCTCGGCCCGCCCAACGCCGGCAAGTCGCTGCTGCACGCGCGGCTCACCGGGTCGCATGCCCACGATGCCCCCTATCCGTTCACGACGCAGTTCCCCGAGCCGGGGATGCTGCTGCACGATGACGTCCACTTTCAGCTGGTCGACCTGCCGGCGGTGTCGCCGGAACACCCGGTCCCCTGGCTCGCGAGCGCGTTGCAGATGGCGGATGCGGCGCTGCTGGTGATCGATCTGTCCGAGCCTTCGTGCGTCGGGCAATTGCAGCGCGTGCACGCGGTGTTGCGCGAGCGACGGGTGTCGCTCTCCGAGCGTTGGCCGGCGACCGCTGGCGACACCGGGAGAACCCTCGCGGCCGACGAAGACCCGTTCGCATTGCGCCTGCCGGCGTTGCTGCTGGCGAACAAGATCGATCGCGTCGCCGACGCGGACGCTGAACTCGATGTCTTCCGCGAGTTGGCAGCCGTGGCCTATCCGGCGCTGTCGATTTCCGCGGCGACCGGACGCGGCCTCGCCGGGATCGGAGCATGGCTGTTCCAGAACCTCGGGATCGTGCGTGTCTATACGAAGCTGCCGGGCAAGCCCGCCGATCACCAGCGGCCATTCACGTTGCGCCGTGGCCAGACGGTGCGCGACGTGGCGCGGCTGGTGCACAAGGATCTGGAGCGGACGCTGCGCTTCGCGCGCGTCACCGGACATTCGGGTTTCGGCGGCCAGCAGGTCGGGCCGGAACACGTGCTGGCCGACGGGGACGTGGTGGAACTCCACGCGTAACGGACCTCGGCACGCTTCGGCCGTCGTTGCAGGTCGAGGCCGGGCGGACGCCGCGGGTCGCCCCACGCAGCGGGCGCAGAGTTTGTGTGCGAGCCGGGGCGCCGTGACCGGTCCGGGTCGGGCCGCGTGGCGCACGCTGGGTGCGGGCGGGTTGCCTTAGGTCAAGATTACCGAAGGTGCGAGGAGGATGATGGGCAGCACGCGGTGGCCAAAGGCAACTGCTGTGGCGCGGCGCTGCCGTACTTACGGGGGATCTTGGCATGTCCATTGATTTCGTTCCCGACGCCCGAGTCGACGAGGTGCTGGATCGATTCCGGCGCGACCCGACCCGGCTGGTGCAGATCCTGCGCGAGGTCCAGCAGTTCCTGGGCTACCTGCCCGCGCCCGCGATTACCCGTGTCGCGGCGGCGGTGGGCCTGCCGCGCGCTCGCGTCGAGGGCGTCGCCGATTTCTACAGTTTTCTGCACATCAGGCCGGCCGGCCGCTATCGCATCCTGTTTTCCGACAACATCACCGATCGGATGCAGGGCAATGCCGGCCTGTTCGACCGTCTGTGCAGCAAACTCTGGCTGGAGCGCGGCAAGCTGTCGGAAGACGGACTCGCCAGCGCCGATTTCACCTCCTGCACCGGATTGGGCGACCAGGGGCCGGGGATGCTCGTCAACGGCTGGGCGATCCCCGGACTGACCGAAGGCCGCGTCGACAGAATCGTCGATCTGATCCACGCACAGACACCGGTGGCGGAGTGGCCGGAGGACCTGTTCGCGATTGCCGACAACATCCGCCGCAAGGATGTGATGCTCGACAGCGCGCTTCAGCCGGGCGACGCGATTCGTGCCGCCATCGCGCGTGGACCGCGGGCGGACATGGAGATCGCGTCGAACGAGCGCTCGTGGCGCGAGGGCGTCATCGCCACACCGCAGGGGCCGGTGGCGACGCTGGAAGAGATCAAGCGGTCGAACCTTCGCGGTCGCGGCGGCGCCGGTTTCACGACCGGCCTGAAGTGGGAAGCCTGCCGCAGCGCGCTGGGCCAGATGCGCTACGTCGTCTGCAACGCGGACGAAGGCGAGCCCGGCACGTTCAAGGACCGGGTGCTGCTCACCCGCTATGCCGACCTGGTCGTCGAGGGGATGACCGTGTGCGCCTATGTGATCGGTGCTGCCCGCGGCGTCATCTACATGCGCGGCGAATACCTGTACCTGCTGGCACCGCTGCAGGAAGCGCTGGAGCACCGCCGGACCAACTATCTGCTCGGAAACGGCATCCTCGGCCAGCCGGGATTCGACTTCGACATCGAGATCCAGTTGGGCGCCGGCGCGTACATCTGTGGCGAGGAGTCAGCGCTCATCGAGTCGATGGAAGGCAAGCGCGGCGTGCCGCGCAACCGGCCGCCGTATCCGGTGACCCACGGTTACCTGCAGCAGCCCACGACCGTCAACAACGTCGAGACCTTCTGCGCGGCGGCGCTCATCGCGATCCATGGCGGCGACTGGTATCGGCAGATCGGCACCGCGAAGAGCGCCGGCACCAAGCTGCTGTCGGTGTCGGGCGACTGCGCGCGGCCCGGTGTTTACGAGTATCCGTTCGGCGTCACCATCCGGGACGTGCTGGACGACTGCGGCGCCGCGGACACGCAGGCCGTGCAGGTGTCCGGCCCGTCCGGCGTTTGCCTGGACGAGACCGAGTTTTCGCGACAGATCGCGTTCGAGGACGTCCCCACGGCGGGCTCGTTCATGGTCTTCAATCGGCAGCGCGACATGTTCGAGGTGGCGCGCAACTTCAGTCACTTCTTCGCGCACGAGAGCTGCGGATTCTGTACGCCCTGTCGCGTCGGAACGACGGTGCTGAAGAACTGCATGGACAAGCTCCAGGCCGGCCACGGCACGCAGATCGATCTCGCGGAGATCTTCGACCTTGCCCGCCTGCTGCAGGCGACCAGCCACTGTGGATTGGGGCACACGGCCTGCAATCCGCTGTTCGACACGCTGAAGAAATTCCGGCCTGCCTACGAGCGGCGGCTGAACTTCCTCGAGTTTTCCCCGGCGTTCGATCTGGACGGCGCGCTGGCGGCGGCCCGGCAAATGACCGGGCGCGACGATGCGGGCGCGCATCTCCACTCCGAAACCACTGCGGGAGCCGCAGCATGACCGCGGCCCAGGTCTTCGCGCTGGACGGCCTGGAGGTTGCTTACCGCCCCGGGCAGACCATCATCCAGGCGGCACTGGCGGCGGGTCGGTATATCCCGCACCTTTGCTACCACCCGGAGTTCAAGCCGCACGGCAGCTGCAAACTCTGCACGGTGCTGGTGAACGGTCGCAACATGGCGGCCTGCACCACGCCGGCAGCCATGGGAATGGAGGTCGAAAGCGAAACGCCCGAGTTGAACGACGAGCGAAGGATGCTGGTGCAACTGCTGTTCATCGAGGGCAATCACTTCTGCCCCTCGTGCGACAAGAGCGGCAACTGCACGCTGCAAGCGGTGGCCTACGACCTCGGCGTGATGAGCACGCGATTCTCGCACCTCTTCCCCAACCGCCCGGTCGATGCGTCCCATCCCGATTTCGTGCTCGATTTCAATCGCTGCATCCTGTGCGAACTGTGCGTGCGCGCGAGCAGCGAGGTCGATCGCAAGAACGTGTTTGCGCTGTCCGGGCGCGGCATCACCAAGCATCTCGTCGTCAACGCCGAATCCGGCCGCCTGGCCGATACGGGCTTCGCCAGGGACGACAAGGCGACGCAGGTGTGCCCGGTCGGCGTGATCATCCCCAAGCAGCACGCCTTCTCGGTGCCGATAGGGCAGCGCAAGTACGATATCCAGCCTGTCAGCGCGCGGGCCCGCGAGGACGCGCCGCGTCCGGCAGGGAGCCGCCATGGTTGAATCGAAGCCTGCCAGGCTCCGCGTCGCCACCACGTCGCTGGCCGGGTGTTTCGGGTGCCACATGTCGCTGCTCGACATCGACGAGCGGCTGTTCGAGCTGCTCGAACGGGTGGCGTTCGACCGGTCGCCGATCACCGACATCAAGCACTGCGGGCCCTGCGACATCGGCATCATCGAGGGCGGCGTCTGCAACGCGGAAAACGTCCACGTGTTGCGCGAATTCCGCAACAACTGCGGGATCCTCATCGCCATCGGAGCCTGCGCGGTCACCGGCGGATTGCCGGCGCAGCGCAATCACCTCGATCTGCGCGATTGCCTGCAGGAGGTCTACCTCACCGAGCCCGGACTCGCCAGCGGCGGCATACCCAACGATCCGGAGCTGCCGCTGCCGCTCGACCGCGTCTACCCGCTGCACGAGGTCGTCAAGATCGACTACTTCATCCCGGGTTGCCCGCCTACCGCCGACGCGATCTGGAAGTTCCTCAACGATCTCCTCGCCGGGCAGACGCCGACGCTGCCGCACGGCTTGATCCATTACGACTGACCGAAGCCCCGAATTCGCCATGAGCGCCGAACTCGAAACCGCAGTCCACCCGGAAGGACTCCGCCGCGTGGCCATCGATCCGGTGTCCCGCGTCGAGGGCCACGGCAAGGTCACGCTGCTGCTCGATGAGAACGACCGGATCCAGCAGGTTCGGCTGCACATTGTCGAATTCCGCGGCTTCGAGAAATTCATCCAGGGCCGGCCGTACTGGGAAGTGCCGGTGATGGTGCAGCGGCTGTGCGGGATCTGCCCGGTTTCCCACCATCTCGCCGCTTCCAAGGCACTCGATGCGATCGTCGGGGCGAGGAAGCTGCCGCCGACGGCGGAGAAGATCCGCCGGCTGATGCACTTCGGGCAGGTGCTGCAATCGCACGCGCTGCACTTCTTCCACCTGTCCTCGCCGGACCTGTTGTTCGGCTTCGACAGCGATGTGGCACGGCGCAATATCGTCGGCATCGCGCAGGCGCACCCGGACATCGCCAGGCGTGGCGTGCTGCTGCGCAAATTTGGCCAGGAAGTGATCCGGATGACCGCCGGCAAGCGGATCCACGGCACCGGTTCGATCCCGGGTGGCGTCAACAAGGCGCTGACCGCCGGCGAGCGCGCCGCGCTGCTGAAGGACGTCTATCAGATGATTGCCTGGAGCCGCGCTGCGGTGCGCCTCGTCAGGAGTCTGTTCGAGACGAACCTCGATTTCTACAACGAGTTCGGCCGCTTCACCTCGCACAGCCTGTCGCTGATTCGCGGCGACGGCGCGATGGACCTGTACCACGGGGGCCTGCGCGCGCGCGATGCCTACGGCAACACGCTGTTCGACCACGTCGAGTATTCGCGCTACTGGGAGTACCTGCTCGAGGATGTGAAGCCGTGGTCGTACATGAAGTTTCCGTTCATGCGGCTGCTCGGGCCCGAGCAGGGGTGGTATCGCGTCGGGCCTCTGGCGCGCGTCAACAACTGCGATTTCATCCCCACCCCGCTGGCCGACAAGGCGCGGCAGGAATTCAAGGCTTTCGACGTGGGCAGCGCCACCGGCGCCACGCTCGGCTATCACTGGGCGAGGATGATCGAGATGCTGCACGCCGCCGAAGGGATCAAGGACCTGCTGCACGACGACGACGTCGTCGGCGACGAACTCGTCACCCGCGGCGCGCGCGCGGGGCGCGGTGTGGGCATCATCGAGGCGCCGCGCGGCACGCTGATCCATCACTACCGGGTCGACGACGACGACCAGGTCGTGCGCGCCAACCTGATCGTCTCCACCACGCACAACAACCAGGCGATGAACGAAGCCATTCGGGCGGTGGCGCGCAGGTATCTCGACGGCCGGAAGCTGACCGAGGGCCTGCTCAACCACATCGAGGTCGCCATCCGTTGCTTCGACCCGTGCCTGTCCTGCGCGACCCACGCCATGGGCAAGATGCCGCTGGCCGTCGAGCTTGTCGACTGCGAGGGCGCCGTGATCCATCGGTTGGCGCGCGACGGGGGTGGCTGACGCCCCGAGCGCCGAAACCGCGCGCCCGGTCCGGCCGATCCTCGTCTTCGCCTGCGGCAACCCGAGCCGCGGCGACGATGCGCTGGGGCCGCTGTTCGTCGAACGCCTCGAGGCCCTCGCGCCGCGGGCGTCATGGCGCAGTGCGGTGGAGACGCTGGCCGATTTCCAGCTGCAGGTCGAGCACGCGCTCGACGTCGTCGGCCGCCGTTACGTCGTGTTTGTCGACGCGGGCGTTTCCGGATTCGAGACCTTCTCGTGGTCGGCCGTGGTTCCCGAGCGCGACGCCAGTTTTTCGAGCCACGTGATGTCGCCTGCCGCCGTTCTGCAGGCGTACGTCGATGTGCACGCGAGACCGCCGCCGCCTTGTTTTGCGCTGTGCATCCGCGCCTACTCGGTCGAACTGGGACAGCCGCCCGGGGCTCCCGCGCTCGCCAATCTCGATGCCGCGATGGGCTTCTTTCTGGCCTGGCTCGACCAAGTCGTCGCGATCGAGTCGGTGTGACGTCCAGCACGCTGCCGCCGCGTTCCGAATGCCGCTCGTCGCCGTGCTATAGTTTTCGCCGAAGTGCGATCCTCGTTGCGCAAGACGCATCCGCATCGACGGTGGCGCGAATCGCAGTTGGGTCCGCCGGAGACCGCCGTGAACGCGGCGCGCAATTCTTCGATCCGACCGGGCGCCCGTAGCTCATCTGGATAGAGCACCGGCCTTCTAAGCCGGCGGTAACAGGTTCGAGTCCTGTCGGGCGCGCCAGCCTGATCGGCCGATTGTTGCGGTGGGGTCGCGACAATAAGCCGCAGTGTCGACGCGCAGCCGGCGCAACCTTCGGCAATCGAACGCTGCTGCGGCCGCTCGCCGAAGCGCCAATGACACGAACGCGCATTGCCTCCTATAATTGTCGCGCATTCCGTTCCCAGCTCACCCATAGCAAGCAGTTTTCAAATTTCCAAACGTTGCCGGGTCGCGCGGTTTCGCGTGCGCCACCGTTGTTTCCGGCATCCAAATCCGGGGAGGATTTTCAGTCATGGCCGTGCATCTTTACTTTTCGTTGATTCCCGAGGCGCTCATCGCATCGAATCTTCCGCCGGAGAAGTTCGGTCAGTACTACGCGACGGGCCACAAGTACAAGTCCAAAGGCCAGTCGATCTTTTTCGAGATCGACCCCGCGTTCCGCCATCCGTATTTCGACATCGACACTGCGGTGTCCCGCTGCGTTCCCGCGCCGGACGGCACGCCCAAGCACTCGGTGTACGTCTCCGTCTACCGCGTTCTCGAGCACTTGCCGCTCACCGCCATCGGCAAGATGCACCTGACGACCGCATACGGCCACACGATCGGACTCGCCCGCGGGTCCGCGATTCCCGAACCCAAGCCTGGCCTGCACATGTACCAGGATCTCGCGCCGGTCAACAGCCTGGTGGTGAGCACGCAGGGACCGGTCGCCTATTACGAAGGGATTACCAGCAAGCCGTCGAAATTCATCCGCTTTCCCGGCATGTGCTTCGTCGAACTCGAGCTCGGGGCGCTGGCGAAGGATCCGGAGGGCGGCGCCTCGGGCGACCTTCCGTACTCGTTCATGCACCACTTGCGCGAAGCGCTGCTGGTCCTCGAACCCAAGGTGAAGGAAAGCAAGCTCGTGCACCGCGTGCATTCGCTCGAGTTCCCGTATCGCATGGTCAAGGGCGGCTTCTACATGGGCAACGGCACCGACCTCGCGTTCTACCCGATGCCCACGCACACGGAACTGCGCCGGGACCACCACAGCTGGTGGCGCTCGGCCAATCTCTGAGCCCGGCGTCGCAGATTGCGCCGCGACCCGGAGGTGCCGGGATCGGCATGGTATTATCGCCGGTGCCTTCGAAGGCGCGACGGCGGGGGTCGGGCAGGTGGCTTGGCCGCGTTCCCCGGTTCTGTTGCCGCGCTTCGACGTCCGCATGAGAGTCTTCGGTGGTGGCTGTAGCTCAGCTGGTAGAGTCCCGGATTGTGATTCCGGTTGTCGTGGGTTCGAGCCCCATCAGCCACCCCATTCACCTGCAATCAGGATCAATGGCGTCGATGCCCGGCAGGCCGGCGTCCTCCCGTCGCTGCTCCGCGCCGCGCCGAGTCAATAGCGCTCGCTCGCATCGAGCTTGACCACGCCGATGGTCAGCAGGATGTTCGCGAATCGGCGTATCTCCCCGGTAGCGATGATCAGCGATGTCAGCGGAGAGCAGACTGCGTCGTAGAACGCGTAGCGCTCCAATCGACTGACTTCGATGTCGGGCGGGAGCATTCGCACGTATTCGTCGTGGATCGGAGCCCTCTCGCCGTTCGGAATCTGCATCAGCGCGGCTCCCTGGACAGGAATGCTGTCGACGAGCACGTCCAGCACGTCGGTGGTCTTGGGGATCCCGGCCGTGAGATTGAGAAAAACCATCGCCGCGTTGGGTCCGCGCCGCGAAGCAAACGGGTAGTTGCCGTCGGCGATGAGCACCTGCGAGAAGTGTCCGGATCTGCCAAGTGCCTGGAGGATCTCGGGATGAAGAAGCTTGGTCTTGAGCATGCAGCATTTCCTGGTTGGGCATTCCAATCGGTCTGCCCGGTGCCCCGACGCGGGGGCGGACAGCGGTGGCGGGCAGAGACCTCGCTCAGGCGCAGTAGACGCCGCCGTTGATATCGATCGTTTCTCCGGTGATGAAACCGTCATACTCCGACGCCAGGAAGACGACAGGTCGTGCGACGTCGTAGACGTCTCCGGCGCGTCCCAGAGGGATGCGCCTGATGGTCTCGTCGGCGGACGCCTTTGTCGTATGAGTGTCGTGGAAGCGGGTTCCGAGGATCAGCCCCGGTGCCACGGCGTTCACGCGAATCCCGCTGGGCCCGAGTTCACTCGACAGCGAGCGCGTGAAGGTCAGCACCGCGCCCTTGGTCATCGAGTAGACCAGCGACCCGGCGTGCCCGCCCTTCCTGCCTGCCAGCGAGGAAAGGTTCACGATCGAGGCGCCGTTGGCTCGCGCGAGGTGCGGCACGGCTTCCCGCGTCACGATCATCATCGTGGTCAAATTGATGTCGATCACCTTCCTCCAGAAGGGCAGGTCCACCTGGTCGAGCGACCTCCGCTCGACCAGGCCGCCCACGTTGTTGACCAGTACATCGAGGCCGCCGAGGAAACCCACGGCCTGTCTCACCATCGCGACCGCAGCGCCATCGTCCGTCAGATCCGCCTGGAAGCATTGCGCCCTGCGCCCGAGGGAGCGTGCCAGCGCAACGAGTTCCCTGGGACCTTCTTCCCCCTGGAAGTAGTGGATGGCGATATCACAACCGGCTTTCGCAAGACCCTCTGCAACTGCCTTGCCGATTCCCTGTTCAGCGCCGGTGACGAGCGCCCGCTTGCCGACGAGTGAACCCATGATTTGCTCCGTTGTAGGTGTCAGAGGTGGGTGTCGGTTCATCCAGCTTGCGGCTGACCCCGTTCCAACATCGGTCGGCAGTGGAAAGTTCCGACTCTGGTGAAACGGTGCTGCGGCGAAACGCCGCGCCCGGCGGGTGTCGACCACGCCACCGCGCAGCGTAGATGCACCCCGTCATGGTACTTCAAGCGATGTCTCGCTCTTGCGCGACGCCGACGTTACCAAGACTTGGCTCGCGCAATCGAATCGCCTATCCTTGTCGCCAAGCAGAAGCATGAATGAGCTTCTTCCGGGGCGCACGCGGCGCCCTCTGCCTGACCCGCAGGCGACTTGCCTGTGCTCCTGAAACCGCTGTTTCGCTGACGAACTGGAGACAAAGATGATGATCCGCAGAACCCTGATCGCCGCCTGTGTCGCATTGGCTGCATGGGGCATCGCGCCGCTGGTTGCGCACGCGCAGACCGTGCTGAGAGCCGCCGACGTGCATCCGGCCGGCTACCCGAACGTGGTGGCCATCGAGAACCTGGGCAAGAAGCTCGACGCGGCGACCAACGGGCGCTACAAGATCCAGATGTTCCCGGGCGGCGTGCTCGGGAGCGAGAAGGAGATGGTCGAGCAGACGCAGGTCGGCGCGATCCAGCTCGCGCGCATCTCGCTGGGCGTTCTGGGGCCGGTGGTGCCCGACGTGAATGTCTTCAACATGCCCTTCGTGTTCCGCGACGAGGCGCACATGCGCAAGATCATCGACGGCCCGATCGGCGACGAGTTGCTGAAGAAGATCACCGACAGCCCGGCGAAGCTGGTGGCGCTGGGCTGGATGGACGCCGGCTCGCGCAGCCTGTACACCAAGAAGGCCGTGCGACAGATGTCCGACCTCAAGGGCCAGAAGATCCGGATGATGGGCAACCCCCTGTTCGTCGACACCATGAACGCGATGGGCGGCAACGGCATCTCGATGGGCCACAACGAGGTCTTCGGCGCGCTGCAGACCGGCGTCATCGATGGCGCCGAGAACAACCCGCCGACGCTCTTCACGTCGAACCAGTACACCGCCGGGATCAAGTACTACACGCAGACGAACCACCTGATCATTCCGGAGATCTTCGTCATGTCCAGGATCACCTGGGACAAGATGGCGCCAGCCGACCAGGCGCTGGTGAAGAAATTTTCGCGCGAGGCGCAGCTGGAGCAGCGCGCGCTGTGGGACAAGAGCGTGGCCGAGTACAGCGCCAAGCTCAAGGCCGCCGGCATCGAGTTCATCGCGATCGACAACAAGCCTTTCTACCAGGCCACCGAACCGGTGCGCGCAAAGTATGGCGCGGCCTACACCGACCTGATCAAGCGGATCGCTGACACGAAGTAGCATGCGCCGGCCGGGCGTGCGGGCCGCGCACTGTGGCCCGCGGGCCTGGCCCGCCCGCATTGGACGGACGTGAGCATCCCCGCAGCTGCTGCGCTGCGTGGCCCTGCCTGGTGGAGCCCGGTGATGAATGCAAGACAACGCTACGCGCAGGCGATGGAGTGGCTGTACGTCGTCTGCATCGTGCTCTCAGGCGTCGCCCTGGTGGTGATCACGGCGATCATTCCGCTCGGCGTATTCATGCGCTACGTGATGAACAGCGCGCTGTCGTGGCCGGAACCGGCGGCGGTGGCGTTGATGGTGATGTTCTCGTTCATCGGCGGCGCGGCAGTCTACCGGGCCAAGGTCCACATCGCGGTCGAGGCGCTGCTCAACGCGGTCAGTCCGCGCGTGAAGCGCGTCATGGGATGGGGCGTCGACGCCTGCGTGGGCGTGACCGCCTTGTTCATGCTCGGCTACGGCGTGCGCCTGTGCCAGGCCACCTGGTTGCAGACGATGGCCGAATTCCCCGGCCTCAAGCAAGGCATTGTCTATCTGCCGATCCCCATCGCCGGTGCGCTGACGCTGCTGTTCCTGATCGAGCGCGTGTGGGTCGGCGACCCGCCACCGACCTCCATCATGTACACCGACCAGGCCGCTGAACTGGAATAGGCATGGATGCCCTCGTCCTGCTTGGCTCGTTCGCGCTGCTCTGTGCGTTGGGCGTGCCCGTGGCCTACGCGCTCGGGCTGGGGGCGCTGGTTGCCGCGTTCTGGATCGACCTGCCACTCGAGGCGGTGATCCTGAAGATCTCGGATGGCACCGACGACTTCGCGCTGCTGGCGATACCGTTCTTCGTCCTCGCCGGAGCGATCATGGCGGAAGGCGGCATGGCTTCGCGCCTCATCAACCTCGCTCGCGTCTTCGTCGGCGCCATCCGCGGCGGTCTTGCCCTGGTGAACATCCTGGCCAGCAGCCTGTTCGGCTGCATCTCGGGCTCGTCGGTCGCCGACACGGCGTCGATCGGCTCGGTGATGATTCCGCAGATGGTCAAGGCAGGCTATCCGCGGGTCTTCGCGACCAACGTCACCATCTGCGGTTCGGTGCAGGCGCTGCTGATCCCGCCTTCGCACAATGCGGTGATCTACTCGCTCGCCGCCGGCGGCGCGGTCTCGGTGGCGCATCTGTTCCTGGCCGGCATCTTCCCGGCGCTGCTGTTCGCCGCGTGCCTGATCGGGCTCGTGCTGTGGACCGCGCGCAGGCAGGACCTCCCGCTGGGCGAGCCGATCGCGTTGCGCGACGTGCCGAAGATGGTCGCCGACGCGATGTGGGGCCTGGTCACCGTCGTGATCATCATGGGCGGCATCCTGTCCGGCGTATTCACGCCGACCGAGTCGGCGGCCGTGGCCTGCGTCTATGCCTTCCTGGTCACGATGCTCGTCTATCGCGACTTCCGGTGGCGCGATCTGCCGCACCTCGTCCATCGAGTCGTCAAGACGGTGGCGATGGTGATGATGCTGATCGGCTTCTCGGTCGCGTTCGGTTACATGATGGCCATCATGCAGATCCCGGCCAAGGTGACGCAGGTCTTTCTCGGCATATCGGAAAACAAGTACGTCTTCCTGCTGCTCGTGAACCTGCTGCTGCTGTTGCTGGGCACCTTCATGGACGTCGCGCCGATGCTTCTGATCTGCACGCCGATCTTCATGCCGGTGATCCTCAAGCTGGGCATCGACCCGGTCCATTTCGGGATGATCATGATCCTCAACCTGGGCATCGGCCTGATCACGCCACCGGTGGGCCCGACGCTGTTCGTCGGCTGTGCCATCGGCAAGGTGACGATGGAACAGGTGTCGAAGGAACTCTGGCCGTTCTACGGCACGATGTGCCTGGCGCTGCTGCTGGTGACCTACATCCCGGCGATTTCGCTCTGGCTGCCCGGCTTGATGCGTTAGCGGCGCCGCAGTCGGCGTTTGAGCCGACCAGGGGTCACCATGTTCGAATTCGCGATGCTCGACCCGCAGTGCGCGCGACGGCCGCCACCACTTGCTTCGTCCCGGCTCGCCACACGGCAGCCGGCTAGTTTTTTTGCTTGCGGGCTTCTTCGTCGCGCTTCTGCTCGTCGCCGTCCTTCTTCTTGTCGTCCGGCTTGGCGGCATCCGGCTTGGGGGTCTTGCCGCGCGGATCCGCCTTGGGCGCCGGCGGAGCCTGAGGTTGCGCCGACGGAGGCCTGGGCGCGGCGACGGGCGCGCTCGGTGGGGCTTGCTTGACGGCAGGCGCGGGCTCGGGTCTTGCCCGTTGCGGCGATGGCTGTGGGGCCGGTACGGGCGGCGCAGCTTGCGGCGGAGGCGCGATCTTGGGTTCGGCCCGGCGTTGCGGCGCAGCGGGCGTCGTCGACGGCGGCGGAGTTGCCTGCGGCGGTGCCGCGCGCTGCGGCGATGCCGCCGGCGGAGGAACTGCCTGCGGCGGTGCCGTTCGCGGCGCTAGCGGTTGTCCAGGCTGCTCGGCCTTGCCTCCTGCCTCGGCCTTTCCGCGTTGCTCCGGCGGTTGCACTACAGGTGGCGGAGCAACGGGCGGGGCAGCAGCTTTGGCGGGTGCTGCACGCAGTGGCGGCGGAGAAGCTTCCGGGGCATCCGATTTGGTCGGCGCTGCGCGTTGCGGCGGCGAGGGCGGCGGCGAAACCGGCTGCGAGCGCGGCTTCTCATTGCCGCGTTGCTCGGTCCTTCCACGTTGATCCGGCGGTTGCACGGCGGACGCCGGCGGAGCGACTTGGAGAGGCGCAGGCGGCGCTGGCGCTACGCGTTGCGGCGGGACACCCGTGGTCGACGGCTGCGATGCTGCAGGCTTTTCCGGCGGTTCGGGTTTTCCGTGTGCGTCACCCGGCTTCGTAACCGGAGCCGTCCGCGGTGGAGGTGCGGTCGGTGGCGCCTTTTGCTCCGGCGTGACCACCTTGACGATTGGCGCCGACGCGGCCGCGGCAGGTTTCAGTTCCCTTCGCGCGGCGTCGTCGAGCGGCTTCCCCGGCTTGGCGGCAAGCTGTTGCTGTTGCGCGGCAAAGCCGGCCGATGGTGCAGGCGGTGCGCTGCGAACGACGACCGGGCGCTCGAACACACGCGGCGGTGGGTTGTCGCCAGGCCCGGCGGCTCCGCGCACGCTTCTCTCGGTCGGCGCGACCGGTGGGATCGCCGCTACCGGCGCGCTGGCAATCACTTCGCGCGTTACCCGGAGCGCCGCCGGCGCCACTGGCTTCGACTGCACGAACGCAGCCGCAGGCACGGCAATCACGGCCCCCGGCACTTGCCGGTTGGCGTATACGACATTGGTCACGTTTACATTGTTGTAGTAGTTGTTGACGACCGTAGTATTGATGACGGTGTTGCTGCGGTTGACATTCTCGAAGTAGCCGCGGCTCACCGGATAGGAGGGTCGATAGACCTCGCGCGGACCAAGCGGGAACCACGCGACGCCACCGACATTGCCGCCGGAGATCGCAAGCTGGAGACTGCTGCCACCGACGAACGCCACCAGAGCAGGGGCGTAGTAGGCTCTGGTGCGCATCGGGCCGGGGACCCAGCCCCACGTTCCGCGGAGATTGGTCCAGCGGCCGTAATGGGACACCGCGAAGCCCCATGGTGCGTCGTCGACCCACGTCCAGCCCCAAGGGTCGATCCAGGCCCAATGCCCGTCGCTGTAAGGCGCCCAGCCGGCGGCCACGCGACTCGGAATCCAGACGTTGCCGTAGCTCGCGTCGACGCGCCACGTACCGTACGCATCGAGGTCCTGATAGCCGATCACATCCTGTGAGACGTAGCGGGCGGAAACCGAGCTGTCGTAGCTGCGGTCGCGAGCGATGGACCAGCGATCGAACTCGTCGAAGCGCGGCGCATCGATGTACTGGTACTCGCGCAAGCCGGTTCCCGTGAAGCGGTACGGTTGCCGCGAATCGATTACATATGCGGCGCCCTCGCCGTATACCTCACCCTGACCCTTGCGCACGACGATCGTTGTGGCACCGCCGTCGGGGTCCACCTCGATCCGGTATTCGCCGGGCTGGCGAAGGGTAAAGGCAAGGTTGGGCGTGTCGACCTCGAACATCTGCCCGGGTTCGAGACGACGCACCCGGACATTCAACGTGCCCTGCGCAAGTTGCAACTGGGCGATCTGGTCATCGAGATTGAGCACGGAGACGCTGGTGCCGGCACTCATGCGCATCATCGCCCCGCCGACCTGGATTTCGGCCCGGCCACCCGCATCCGCCCAAAGGCGGTCGCCCGCAGTCAGCGGCCGATTGACGGTCGCCCGTACCCAATCGTTCTCGCCGGCGGGGGAGAAGCTGACCGGGCCGGTCATGTAGCCGAGACGCGCGACGCGCGACGGCGGATCCGCGCTCGCCCAGCCGCCGAGGGCCAGGATGGCGACGCCGGCAGCGAAGGCGAAGGCGCGAAGACGAGAGTGTGGAGTCAGCATGAGCTTCCTTGCGAAAGTGCGGCCTGTGCGGTCGCGCAACCGATGGAATGCGTGAGCGGTGTCGACGCCGTCGGCATCGGTCCAGCACGATCAGAACTTGAAAGATATGGTGCGCAGGGCGCGTAGTCTGTGCGCTGGCGCACAAATTCCGGATTCTCAACGACGCGGCGGTGAAGCAGACGGCGGTCCGCAAGAGCGTTGAGTCGCGCGGGCAACCGCGACGCGGAATACAAGGCTGCGATCGAGCAGTGCGATACGCCCGCGGATGCCGCGAAAGTCGCGTGCGTCGACAATGCAAAGGTACAATTCGGGAAATCATGAGATCGAGGCAGGCATTCCTTTCGCCACTCAGGCTCGGGTGTGGCGGGTCGAGATTCTGCAAGATCGCTTCGACCAATGGACCCATTACTGCGCGTGAAGACGCTTGGGAGGCATCAAATCGCGGCCGAGCGCGTTCATCGTGCGCTGGCACGCCGGTTCGCGACTGCGCGGCAGAAGGGCTGCGCGCCGTGGTTGTTCGCGCGCGAGATGTTCAGCCAGCCGGCTGCGGTCGGGGCGGTCTGGCCCAGTTCGGGACGGCTCGCGAAGAGCGTGGCATCGCGAGTTCCCCGTCACGGTGACGGGTTGGTGGTGGAACTGGGCGGCGGCACCGGTGCGGTGACGCATGCGCTGCTGCAGCGGGGAATCGCGCCCGACCGCCTAACCGTGATCGAATGCTCGCCGGTGTTCGTGCGGCATCTTCGGGCGCGCTTCCCGGGCGTGAACATCCTGGAAGGGGATGCCGCGGAACTCGGCGCGTTGCTGCCCCGCGGCAGCTGCATCGACGCCATTGTCTCGAGCTTGCCATTGCGATCATTGCCGGCGCCGGAAGCCGCGGCCATCGTGGCGCAGTGGACCGCGCTGGTCGGAGACGGCAGCATCGTGGTCCAGTTCACCTACGATCTGCGCGATACCGATCAGCTGTTGCTGCCGGGCTTCCGGCATCGCGCGAGCGACATCGTCTGGGCCAATTTCCCGCCGGCCCGCGTACTGGCATTGGAGTATCGCGGCGACGAGCGTTGACTCCCGAACCCGGATACTGCGCGCGTACTGTCGTCCGGGCCGACCGTCGGCGCGCGGCGGCAATCGGCTGATGTTGCACTGCGGCCTGTGCTGCGTTTCACCCGAACGCTGTCATGAGCAGCGCGATGCGCGCATAATTCGAGCGTTGGACATCACGTCGATCCGCGGTCTGCCGGGAAATCTCGATGCGTCCGCGGTGCTTCCCGATTGTCGAAGGGTAGAGAGGTTGGTTCGACAGGGAGATGCGAAGTCCCCGCCCATGGACCGTGCCGCGTTGATCCGGATGAGATTCGATTTCAGGCGCCCTTCGGGCCGGAACGCGGAAGCACGCTGCTCCTCCGGCGCCTCGTCCGCAAGTCCGTTCGTTCCCGCCGCGCCCGACATCGCGGCCATGCCGCACCGCCCCTCGACACCCGCTTCGCACTCTGCAGGATCCGTGCGGCGGCGCGATGGGGAAGCGGTGCGGTCACGCGATGTCGCTCGCGCCCGATTCCGCTGCTTCGCAGCCCACTCTGAGGAAAGCACGCCATGAAGTCACACGCGATTCCCTCCTACCTCTCCAGCGACAATCTCGGTCCCTGGGGCGTCTTCCTGCAGCAGATCGACCGCGTGACGCCCTATCTCGGCGAACTCGCCTTCTGGGTCGAGTCGTTGAAGCGGCCCAAGCGGATCCTGATCGTCGACGTGCCCATCAAGATGGATGACGGCAGCGTCGCCCACTTCGAGGGCTACCGCGTCCAGCACAACACGTCGCGCGGCCCGGGCAAGGGCGGCGTGCGCTTCCACCAGGGCGTGACGCTGTCCGAGGTGATGGCGCTGGCCGGCTGGATGACGGTCAAGAACGCCGCCATTGGCGTGCCTTTCGGCGGTGCCAAGGGTGGTGTGCGCGTTGATACGCGCGGCCTGTCGATGGCCGAACTCGAACGCGTGACCCGGCGCTATACCAGCGAGATCGGTTTCCTGATCGGCCCCGACAAGGACATTCCCGCGCCCGACGTCAACACCAACGAGCAGGTGATGGCTTGGATGATGGACACCTTTTCGGTGAACCAGGGCCGCACGTCGACCGGCGTCGTCACCGGCAAGCCGATTTCCCTCGGCGGCAGCCTCGGGCGCCACGACGCCACCGGGCGCGGCGTGTTCGTCGTGGGGCAGGCGGCAGCGCAGAAGCACGGAGTGGCGATCCCTGGCGCGCGCGTGTGCGTGCAGGGCTTCGGCAATGTGGGTGCAATCGCCGCGCGCGGGTTCGCCGACGCCGGCGCGAAGGTCACCACCATCCAGGACGTGTCGGGGACGATCCACAATCCCCGCGGTCTCGACGTCCGCAAACTCATCGAGATGCAGAAGGCGAAAGAACCCATCGTCGAGTACCGCGATGCGGACCGGATCGCCGACGACGATTTCTGGCGCATCGAGTCCGATTTCCTGGTGCCGGCGGCGCTCGAGCAGCAGATCACCGGGGCCAATGCGGGTCAGATCCGCACCAGAATCCTGCTCGAAGGCGCGAACGGGCCGACGACGCCGGAGGCCGACGACATCCTCAACGGCAACGGCGTGGTGGTGGTGCCCGACGTGCTCGCCAACGCCGGCGGCGTGACGGTCAGCTACTTCGAATGGGTGCAGGATTTCTCGAGCTACTTCTGGTCCGAAGAGGAGATAAACCGCCGCCTGGACAAGATCATGATCGACGCCTTCGCGGCGATTTCCGAGACCGCCGAGCGCGAAAAAACCACGCTGCGCACCGCCACCTACATCGTGGCGTGCAAGCGGGTGCTGGCGGCGCGCCAGATGCGTGGCCTGTACCCTTAATCGGCGGGCGGGGGGCCGCAGCCCCTGGGCGGCGACCGCGCCGCCCATGTCGGCGCAGCGCACGATGCTGTAGAGTCATCCGATGCGTTTCACCATCGCCACCTACAACATCCACAAGGGCTTCACGCAACTCAATCGGCGGATGGTGATACACGAGTTGCGCGAGCGGCTCGTCGGTCTCGACCCGGACATCCTGTTCCTGCAGGAAGTGGTCGGCGATCACGAGCGGCACGCCGCGCGGCACCGTGACTGGCCGGTGAAGCCGCAGCACGAGTTCATCGCGGGCACCGTGTGGAAGGAGGTGGCCTACGGAAAGAATGCCGTGTATCGCGACGGACATCACGGCAATGCGGTGCTGTCGCGGTTTCCGATCGTGGCGCAGGAAAACCAGGACATCTCCGCCCATCGCTTCGAGAGCCGGGGACTGTTGCACTGCGAGATCAGGCTCGGCAGGACGGGGCCGTCGTTGCACTGCATCAACGTCCATCTCGGATTGTTCGAGCGTGGCCGCCAATGGCAGATACGTGCGCTGTGCGAGCGGATCGCGGCCACCGTTCCGAAAGGCGCGCCGCTGGTGATCGCCGGGGATTTCAACGACTGGCGGAACAAGGCGAGCCGGGCGCTGATCGCCGAACTCGGCGTCGACGAAGTCTTCCAGGCGTTCAAGGGGCGGCCGGCGCGGACCTTTCCGTCACTGATGCCGATGTTCCATCTCGACCGCATCTACGCCCGCGGGCTGTCCATTCTCGACGCGCGGGTGCACTACGCTTTTCCCGGATCGCGAATGTCCGATCATGCCGCGCTCGCGGCCACGTTCGAGACCGCGAAACGGGCGCGATGAATCGCTTCGCGCCGGGCAATCGCGTGGCACTGCTCAGGGGGGGCGGCGAGTACTTCCCGGCGCTCGTCCACGCGATCGACGGGGCCGAGCGGGAGGTCTGGCTTGAAACCTACATCTATGCCGACGACGAGGCCGGACGCAACATCACCGAGGCGCTGATGCGCGCGGCGCAGCGCGGCGTCGTCGTTCGCGTGCTGGTCGACGGCTGGGGGGCAAGGCACTACCTCACGCCCGCGATCGAGCACGACCTCGCGCGCGGCGGCGTTCAACTGCTCATCTATCGGCCCGAGGTGGCGCCGTGGCAGTTTCGCTCGCATCGCCTGCGTCGTCTGCACCGCAAGCTCTGCCACGTCGACGGCCGCGTGGCGTTCGTCGGCGGCATCAACATCATCGACGACATGAACACGCCCGGCCAGACGCCGCCGCGCATCGACTTCGCGGTACGCGTCGAGGGGCCGCTGCTGGCGCCCATCGTCCGCACCATGCAGCGGGTCTGGGCAGTCAACGAGCTGGTGCAGTTCCAGCGCAGCGACCTGACGCTGTTTCCGCCGCCGCGGCGCGCGCAGCGGATCGGCGCCCAGACCGCGAAGTTCGTGATCCGCGACAACCTGCGGCACCGCCACGACATCGAGATCGCCTACCTCGCCGCGATCCGCACGGCCAAATCCGAGATCCTGATCGCCAACGCCTACTTCTTTCCCGGGCAGCGTTTTCGCCGCGCCCTGATCGCGGCCGCGCGTCGAGGCGTGCAGGTCACGCTGCTGCTGCAGGCGCGCGTCGAATACGCGCTCCTGCACTATGCGAGCCGTGCACTCTACGGGCAGTTGCTCGCGGCCGGCATACAAATCCAGGAATATGACCAGTCGTTCCTGCACGCGAAGGTGGCGGTCGTCGACCGCCATTGGGCGACCGTCGGCTCGTCCAACATCGATCCCTACAGTCTGCTGATGGCGCGCGAGGCCAACGTGATGGTCCGCGATCCGGACTTCGCCCTGCAGTTGCGCGGCGAACTCGGCACGATGATCGAGACGGGGGCGCACCAGGTCGGACGCCAGGACTGGGCGCAGCGGCCGCGACTCTACAAGGGCATCGTCTGGATCGCCTATGGCATCGTTCGCGCCGCCATGGGGCTGCTGGGCTACGGCGGCAACGAATGGTTCCGGCCTCCGCGGCGCCGACAATGGGACGCAGGGCCGCGACAACCGAAAGAGTAGACTCGCCGATTGCCACGATGGGCGCGACCGGGGCGCATCGGTCCCTTGCCGCGCCACGCTTCCATGCGCCACCACGCCTCGTCTTCGCTGCCCGCCCCGCCCGACTCCGCGAATCGCGGCGACTGGCACACCGTCGGCACGCTGCTGCCGTATCTCTGGGCATGGAAGGGGCGCGTGCTCGCCGCGCTGGCGGCGCTGATCGCGGCCAAGGTCGCCAACGTCGGTGTGCCGGTGTTGCTGAAGGAGATCGTCGACACCCTCGACCGCGAGACGGCGCTGCTCGCAGTACCGTTCGCGCTGCTCGCCGCCTACGGGTTGCTGCGCCTGTCGACGACGTTCTTCACCGAGCTGCGCGAGCTGCTGTTCGCTCGGGTGACGCAGCGCGCCGTGCGCACGATCGCGCTGGAGGTATTTCGCCATCTGCACGCCCTGTCGCTGCGCTTCCACCTCGCACGGCAGACGGGAGGCCTCACGCGCGACATCGAGCGTGGCACGCGCGGCATCTCGACGCTGATCAACTTCACGCTGTTCTCGATACTGCCGACGCTGGTCGAGATCACGCTGGTCTCGGCGATCCTCATCGCCCGCTACGACTGGACCTTCGTCGCCATCACCTTTGCTGCGCTCGTGCTCTACATCGTGGTCACCGTCTGGATCACCAACTGGCGGACCGGCTTCCGGCGCCAGATGAACGAGCTCGACTCCCGGGCGAACACGCGGGCCGTCGATAGCCTGCTCAACTACGAGACCGTCAAGTACTTCGGCAACGAGGAGTTCGAGGCCAGGCGCTACGATGAGAGCCTGCAGCGCTGGGAGACGGCGGCGGTGAAGAGCCAGACGTCGCTGTCGCTGCTCAACATCACGCAGAGCGCGATCATCGCCGTTGCCGTGACGCTCATCATGTGGCGCGCGACGGTGGGCGTGGTGGACGGGAAGATGACCATCGGCGATCTCGTCCTCGTCAATGCGTTCATGATCCAGCTCTACATTCCGCTCAACTTCCTGGGCGTCATCTACCGTGAGATGAAGCAGGCGCTGGCGGACATGGAGCGCATGTTCACGCTTGCCGCCGAGAACACCGAGGTGTCGGATGCGCCCGACGCGCATGCGCTCCAGGTGGGCGCCGGCGAGGTTCGCTTCGAGAAGGTCGACTTTTCCTACGAGAAGAACCGGCAGATCCTCTTCGGCGTCAGCTTCACCATACCGCCCGGCAAGACCGTGGCGGTCGTCGGGCCCTCGGGATCCGGCAAGTCGACGATGGCGCGGCTGCTGTACCGGTTCTACGACGTGACCGGCGGGCGCCTCTGCATCAACGGACAGGATATCCGCGCCGTCGGTCAGGCCAGCTTGCGCGCGGCAATCGGCATCGTGCCGCAGGACACGGTGCTCTTCAACGACTCCGTCGAGTACAACATCGCGTACGGGCGGCCGGGCGCGACGCACGACGAGATCGTTGCCGCGGCGAAACTCGCGCAGATCCACGATTTCATCGCCGGCGCGCCGGAGGGATACGCGACTGCCGTCGGCGAGCGCGGCCTGAAGCTCTCCGGCGGCGAGAAGCAGCGTGTCGCCATCGCGCGGGCGATCCTCAAGGATCCCGCCATCCTGATCTTCGACGAGGCGACGTCGGCGCTCGATTCGAAGTCGGAGAAGGCGATACAGGCCGAGCTGAAGCGCATCGCGCAGAACCGTACGACGCTGACGATCGCCCACCGCTTGTCGACCATCGTGGATGCCGACGAGATCCTGGTGCTCGAACACGGGCGCATCGTCGAGCGCGGGACGCACATGGCGCTGCTGGCGGCGGCCGGCACCTACGCGCGGATGTGGGCGTTGCAGCAGACCGAGGCGCGTGAGGCGTCGGCCGACGAAGATCCGGGCGGTGGCGCCTCGCCGGAGACCTCCGTGAGGCCTGCGGCGACGGCATGAGGCTCGACGGGCCGAATGCGACTTTTTGCGGGCATTTCCTGTCGCGGGCGGATTGTGGCGGGCGACGGGCGTGTGCTATAAAGCGGTTTGAATTCAAGTCTTGCCTCATGAAACGTCGCTTTCTCTCTGTTTTGACGGCCTTTGCGGTTGCCGCGCAAGCCGCTCTGGCGCTGGCCCAGGGCCCGGTTGCGCTCGACCCGGGCAAGCTCAAGCTTGCATCGGCAAACGTGCTGGTGCAGGACGCCAGCACCGGCCAGTCCGTCTATGCGAAGGGCGCCAACGAAGTGACGGCGATCGCTTCGCTGACCAAGCTGATGACGGCGATCGTCACGCTGGACGCGGGGCTGCCGCTCGACGAGCCCATTGCCGTCGACATCGACGACTTCGATTTCCTCAAGGGTTCCCGGTCACGGTTGTCGATGGGCGCCACGCTGCCGCGGCGCGAGATGCTGCGCCTCGCGCTCATGTCCTCGGAGAACCGGGCTGCATCGACGCTTGCGCGGCACTATCCCGGCGGCGCGCATTCCTTCGTCAACGCGATGAACGCCAAGGCGCGCGAACTCGGAATGACGAACACCCGCTTCGAGGATCCGACCGGGCTTTCGCCGCGCAATGTCTCGACGGCAAGCGACCTCGCGCGTCTGGTCCGTGCATCGGCACAGTACCCGCTGATCCGCGACTACTCGACCACACCGTCGCACTATGTCGAGATCCCGGCGACCGGGCGGCTGCTCGGATTCAACAATTCGAATCGCCTGGTGTCTTCCGGCGAATGGGACATCCAGCTGCAGAAGACCGGCTACATCCGCGAGGCAGGGCGCTGTGTCGTCATGCTCGCCAATGTTGCCAGCAAGCCGATGATCATCGTCCTGCTCGATTCGATCGGCAAGTATGCGCGCCTCTCCGACGCGCAACGCGTCAAGTACTGGCTGGAAACCGGCGAGACCATGCCGGCGCCCGTGGTTCAGCGCGCCCGCTACACGTCCAAGGGGACGCGCGCGACCAAGTCCGGTCAGACGACGCGGCTGACCAAGGTCAAGTACACGGCCAAGGCAAAGTCGACGACCGGCGCCACGCGCAAGGCGAAGGCACAGCAGCGGTAGTCGCGATACGCGACGGCGCGCCCGGCGATTCGGGTGTCAGGCGTGCGGAGATTCGCCGGGGCCGTCGGGCGTCCGGCGCGGCTCGTCGAGCAGTTCGCGCGCGTGGGCGCGCGTCCGGGCGGTGATTTCGCTGCCCGCCAGCATCCGTGCGATTTCCTCCACGCGTGCCTCGGGTGACAGCCTGCGGACTTCGGTGCGCACCGCATCGGCGTCGCCGCGCTTGGTCACCTCGTAATGCGTGTTGGCGAACGCCGCTACCTGCGGCAGGTGGGTGACGCAGAGCACCTGCCGACGCGCCGCCAGCGATCGCATCAGCCGCCCCACCGTAGCCGCGACCGGGCCGCCGATGCCCACGTCGACCTCGTCGAAGATGAGCGTCGGCACCGCGCCGACCTCGCTGGTCACGACCTCGATGGCGAGGGCGAGGCGCGACAGTTCGCCCCCGGAAGCGACGCGCGCCAACGGTCCCAGCGGTTGCCTGGGGTGGCTCGCCACGCGAAACTCGATGCGCTCGAGGCCATGGCTCGCCGCGGTCGCCAGGGGTTCCTGCCCGGTCTCGAAGCGTCCGCCGGACATCGCCAGTTCCTGCATCATCGTCGTCACGCGATCGTCGAGTTCGCTGGCGGCGAACTGGCGCTTGGCCGACAGCTGTTCGGCCAGCGCGAGGTAGGTCGCCTCGGCTTCGGCCGCGCGCCGGGTCAGCGCCTCGGGGTCCGCCTCGCGGGCGAGGGCAACGAGGCGGGCGTCGGCCCGGGCGAGGAGGTCGGGCAGCGCGTCGGGCCGCACGCGGTACTTGCGCGCAACGTCGTGCAGCGCGGCAAGGCGCTCCTCGACCGCCTGCAACTCGCCGGGGTCGACCTCCAGCCGGTCGCGATAATTGCGCAGCGCGCGTGCCGCCTCGTCGAGCTGGATTCGCGCCGACTGCAGCAGGGCGGTCGGCTCGAGCAGCGACGGGTCGTGCGTCACCTGTGCCTGCAGACGCGCGATCAGTGCGGAAAGCCGGCGGCAGAGGGCGTCGTCGCCTTCGGTCAGCGCATCCCCGGCGGCAGTGGTCGCGTCGAGCAGTCCGGTCGCGTGCGCGAGGCGCGTCTGCGCCAGCGAGAGCGTGGCCCATTCGTCGGCAGTGACGGCCAGGGTGGCGAGTTCGCGCTGCTGGGTGGCGACGAGGTCGCGTTCGACCGTGAATGACGCGGCCCGGGCCAGCGCCGCATCGCGTTCGTCGATGGCCCGGCGCCACGCGCGCCAGGCCGTGCCCACCTCGGCGGTGAGGCTCGCAAAGCCGCCGAACGCGTCGAGCAGGGCTCGTTGTGCGTCGGCGGCGAGCAGCGATTGGTGCGCGTTCTGGCCGTGGAGATCGACGAGGCGCGCGCCGATCGCCTGGAGCTGGGCGAGCGTCGCAGGACTGCCGTTGATCCAGGCGCGGCTCCTGCCCTGCGCGTCGAGCGTCCGCCGCAGCAGCAGCGCGTCGCCATCGCCGGCGACGCCTTGCTCGTCCAGCCATGCAGCGACGTCGGGCTGGGCGTCGATGTCGAACGCGGCGGCGAGTTCGGCGCGCGCGGCGCCGGGTCGGAGCTGCCGCAGCTCGAAGCGATCGCCCAGCAGGAGGCCGATGGCGTCGAGCAGGATCGACTTCCCCGCGCCGGTTTCGCCGGTCAGCACCGAGAAGCCGCGATCGAGGTCGAGATCGAGCGCCTCGACGACGACGAAATCGCGGATGGACAGAAGGCGGAGCATTGCAGGACTGCGTCGGGGCGACGGTTACGCGCTGTCGTGCAGGCGCTCGAAGCTGGCACTCCAATGGAGCTTGCCGCGCAGCATCGCGAAGTAGTCGTAGCCTTCGGGATGCAGGAAGCGCGCGGCGAATTCGGCGCGGCGGATGATCACCTGGTCGCCTTCCGCCAACGGAAAGCGGGTTTGGCCGTCGCAGTGGACGCTGGCGTCCTTCCCGCGCCGCAGGGTGATCGTGATCACCGCCGAGTCGTGGACGGCCACCGGCCGATGCGTGAGGGCGTGCGGCGCCACCGGCACCAGCGCAAATGCCGGAACATCCGGGGTGATGATCGGACCTCCCGACGACAGCGCGTAGGCCGTCGATCCGGTGGGCGTGGCTACGATGAGGGAGTCGGCACGCATCGCGTAGACGAAACGACCGTCGATTTCGACCCGGTATTCGATCATGCTGCCGCCGGCGCCGCGGTTGACGACGACATCGTTGAGCGCCAGGGCGTGGCCGCCGACGACTTCGGTGTCGAGCAGCGTGCGTCGCTCTTCGATGTACTTGCCTTCGAGCATTGCCGTGACGGCGCTCTCCATCGATGCAAGCGGTATGTCGGTGAGGAATCCCAGGCGGCCCTGGTTGATGCCGATCAGCGGCAGGTCGAACGGGGCCACCTGTCGGGCGATCGACAGCATCGTGCCGTCGCCGCCGATGACGATGGCGACGTCGGCGACGTCGCCCAAAGCCGCCGCGGGCGTGCTGGGATAGCCGGGCAGCGGCGTCTGGCGAGCGGTTTCGTCCTCGAGCACGACGGTGTGCCCGCGACCGGCGAGAAAACCGGCCAGAAGCGAAAGCGGTTCGGCAATTCCGGGGCTTGCGTAGCGACCGACGAGGGCAACCCGCTGGAAGCGGGACGAAGTAGGGACGCGCATGGGCGCGATTAGATCACAGCCGGCCGGGTGGCAACCAGCATCCGGAATGCCTAAGGCCCGCCCGACGGGCAAACGCGACCGGCGTCTGTAGAATAGCCGCCATGCTGGACCGCCGCGCACAACACCTGCTGAAAGCGATCGTCGAACGCTACATCGTCGAGGGGCAGCCCGTGGGATCGCGCGTGCTGTCCCGCCAGTCCGGCCTCGAACTCTCGCCGGCGACGATCCGCAACGTGATGGCCGATCTCGAGGAGCTCGGCTTCATCGCGAGCCCGCACACCTCGGCCGGCCGCGTGCCCACGCCCAAGGGCTACCGGCTGTTCGTCGACACGCTGATGGTCGTGAAACCGCTGGAGGTCGGCGAGCTCACGCGCCTCGAAGGCGGTCTGTCCGCCGACCGGCCGCAGCAGCTGGTCAGCGCCGCGGCCAACCTGCTGTCGCAGCTCACGCATTTTGCCGGGGTCGTCATGACCCCGCGCCGGCGCGAAGCGGGATTCCGGCACCTCGAATTCCTGCGCCTGTCCGATCGCCGGGTGCTGCTCATCATCGTGACGCCCGAAGGCGACGTGCAGAACCGGATCCTGCACACCGAGCGGCCGTTTACGCAGTCGCAGCTTGTCGAGGCGACCCGCTTCTTCAACGAACACTACGCGGGGGCGTCGTTTTCGGCGATCCGCGTCCGGCTAGCCGAAGAGCTGAAGGCGCTGCGCGAGGACATCGCGACGCTGATGACCGCCGCGGTCGACGCGGGCGAGGGCGCGCTCGCCGAGGGCGAGGATGTCGTGGTCGTGGGCGAGCGCAACCTGCTTCAGGACGACGATCTCGCTTCGAGCATGGAGCGCATGCGCCGGCTCTTCGACGTCTTCGAGCACAAGACCTCGCTGCTGCATCTGCTCGACACCTCGCAACGCGCGCACGGCGTACAGATCTACATCGGCGGCGAGTCCGCACTCGTGCCGCTGGACGAAATGAGCGTCGTCACCGCCCGCTACGAGGTCGAAGGCCAGGTGATCGGCACGCTGGGCGTGATCGGCCCGACGCGCATGGCCTACGAGCGGATCATCCCGATCGTCGATGTCACCGCCAAGCTCGTCTCCAACGCGTTGACGCTGCAAAAGAACGACTGAATCAAGGCCGACCGCCCGAATGCGACCCGAGCCACCCTTTGCCCACGACCGACCGCCCCGCGTCGGGGTGCTGCTCGTCAATCTGGGAACACCGGACGCAGCGACGCCGGCGGCGGTGCGGCGCTACCTGGCCGAGTTCCTTGCCGATCCGCGCGTCGTCGAGATCCCGCGGGCGGTCTGGCTTCCGATCCTGCACGGCATCATCCTGCGCGTGCGGCCGGCCAAGTCGGCGGCAAAGTACGCGGCCATCTGGGGCAAGGACGGGTCGCCGCTGCTCGTGCACAGCCAGAAGCAGAAGACGCTGTTGCAGGGCTATCTCGCCCAGCGCCTCAAGTCCGCGGGATTGCCGCCCGACCTGACCGCGATCGAACTCGCGATGCGCTACGGCAATCCGGATGTCGCCGGGGCGCTCGACCGTTTGCACGCGGCCGGCTGCGACCGCATCCTCGTGGTGCCCCTCTACCCGCAGTACGCCGCGTCGACGACGGCATCGGCGATGGATGCCGTCTATGCGCACGTGCGCCGACTGCGGCGCATGCCGGCACTGCGATCGATCGACTGCTTTCACGACGACGCGCGCTATATCAGGGCGCTGGCCGCCGGCATCAACGATTTCTGGGTGAAATACGGACGCCCCGACAAGCTGGTGCTGTCGTTCCACGGTTTGCCCCGCCGCACGCTGGACCAGGGGGATCCCTACCACTGCCACTGCCGCAAGACCGCCCGTTTGCTCTCCGAAGCGCTGGGTCTCGAACCGGCGCAGGTCCTGGTCACCTTCCAGTCCCGCTTCGGCAAAGCCGAGTGGTTGCAGCCGTACACGCAGGACAGCATCGTCGCGCTGGCAAAGGCGGGTGTCGGTCGCGTCGACGTCGCCTGCCCCGGATTCGCCGCCGATTGCCTCGAAACGCTGGAGGAAATCGGCATCGAGGTCAAGGCAGCATTCCTCGCCGCGGGCGGCCGCGAGTTCAATGCCATTCCCTGTCTCAACGAGCATCCGCAGTGGATCGCGGCGCTCACCGACCTGGTGCTCGATCATCTGCAGGGCTGGCTCGTGCCCCCGCCCGACGCCGGCGCCCGCGAGCTGACGCAGATGCGGGCAAAGGCCATGGGCGCGGCAGGTTGAAGGGCTCGTGCTGTCCGGGGGGTTGAAATCCTCCGAAGTGACCCCACCGTCGAAACGGTCCGCGTACCCGGGAAGCCGCCGGGACGTTCCCCATTGCACGAGGAATCCCGATGAGTTTGCACCGCAACCCACATTCCGAGCCCGATCGCCACGACGCGGCGGTCCCGCTCGTGCCGGAAGGCGCGAGCCCCGAGGTCATCCCACAACCGGCCGCCGCCGACCCGGCGCCCGACATCGCCCAATTGCTCAGAAAGGCGGAAGACGAGGCGGCGGAGCTGAAGGACGCCTGGTTGCGCGCCCGCGCCGATGTCGAAAACGTGCGCAAGCAGGCGCAGAACGATGTGGCGCGGGCCCACAAGTACGCGATCGAGAAGTTCGCCGAGGAGTTGCTGCCGGTCAAGGACGCGCTCGAGGCGGCACTGGTTTCCGGCAGTGGCGGGCCGGCGGCGTTGCAGGCGGGCGTCGAGCTGACGTTGAAGCAGCTGGCCGCCGCCTTCGACAAGGCGCAGATCGTCGAGATTGATCCGCTGGGCGAGAAATTCGATCCGCACCGGCATCAGGCGATGGCCGTGATCGACAGCGGGGAGCCGGCGAACACCGTCGTGCAGGTGTTCCAGAAAGGCTACCTGCTCAACGACCGGGTGCTGCGACCGGCGATGGTGGCGGTCGCCAAGGCTCGGGAGGGCTGCGCCTGAGCGCGACGGGCCGCCCCGAGCGCGAATACCGGAGCGCGAAACCGGCCTTGAAACCGGGCTTTCCCGCCAGCATCTACAGTTCAAACCCGTTGACCCGGGCGTCTTTGGGGCATCCCGAGGCAGGAAAGGGGTGGCCAGTGGCCCGGTCAAGGCAAATCTACCGCATAAGGACATCGAAAAATGGGCAAGATCATCGGCATTGACCTCGGCACGACGAACAGCTGCGTCTCCATCATGGAAGGCGGGCAGCCGAAAGTCATCGAAAACTCCGAGGGCGCGCGGACGACGCCTTCGATCGTCGCTTACCAGGACGATGGCGAGGTGCTGTGCGGGGCGTCGGCCAAGCGGCAGGCGATCACCAACCCCAAGAACACGCTGTTCGCGGTCAAGCGGCTGATCGGTCGCCGGTTCGAGGAAAAGGAAGTCCAGAAGGACATCGACCTGATGCCCTACCGGATCGTACGCCACGACAACGGCGACGCCTGGGTCGAGGTGCGCGGCAAGAAGATCGCGCCGTCGCAGGTTTCGGCCGAGGTGCTGCGCAAGATGAAAAAGACTGCCGAGGACTATCTCGGCGAAGAAGTCACCGAGGCGGTCATCACCGTGCCGGCGTACTTCAACGACTCGCAGCGCCAGGCGACCAAGGATGCCGGCCGCATCGCCGGCCTGGAGGTCAAGCGGATCATCAACGAGCCCACGGCGGCGGCGCTCGCCTTCGGCATGGACAAGAAGGAAGGCGACCGCAAGATCGCGGTCTACGACCTGGGTGGAGGCACGTTCGACATCTCGATCATCGACATCGCCGAAATCGAGGGCGAGCATCAGTTCGAAGTGCTGTCGACCAATGGCGACACCTTCCTGGGCGGCGAGGACTTCGACCAGCGCGTCATCGACTACATCGTCACCGAATACAAGAAGGACCAGGGCGTCGACCTCAAGAGCGACGTCCTCGCCCTGCAGCGGCTGAAAGAGGCCGCCGAGAAGGCGAAGATCGAGCTGTCGTCGTCGCAGCAGACCGAGATCAACCTGCCGTACATCACCGCCGACCAGTCGGGCCCGAAGCACCTGTCGCAGAAGATCACGCGCGCCAAGTTCGAGTCGCTCGTCGAGGATCTCGTCGAGCGCACCATCGAGCCCTGCCGCATCGCGATCAAGGATGCGGGCGTCAAGCTCTCCGACATCGGCGACGTGATCCTCGTCGGCGGCATGACGCGGATGCCGAAGGTCCAGGAAAAGGTGAAGGAGTTCTTCGGCCGCGATCCGCGCAAGGACGTGAACCCGGACGAGGCGGTGGCGGTAGGCGCAGCGATCCAGGGCGGCGTGCTCAAGGGCGAGGTCAAGGACGTGCTGCTGCTCGACGTGACGCCTCTGTCGCTCGGCATCGAGACGCTGGGCGGCGTGATGACCAAGCTCATCAAGAAGAACACGACGATCCCGACCAAGGCGCAGCAGGTGTTCTCGACCGCCGACGACAACCAGTCGGCGGTGACGATACACGTGCTGCAGGGCGAGCGCGACGTGTCGTCGGGCAACAAGAGCCTCGGCCAGTTCAATCTCGAGGGCATTCCGCCGGCGCCGCGCGGCATGCCGCAGATCGAAGTGGCATTCGACATCGACGCCAACGGCATCCTGCACGTGTCGGCGAAGGACAAGGCGACCGGCAAGGAGAACACCATCAAGATCAAGGCCAACTCGGGTCTGTCCGAGGGCGAGATCCAGAAGATGGTGCAGGACGCCGAGTCGCATGCCGAGGACGATCGCAGGCAACTCGAGGTCGTGCAGGCACGCAATCAGCTCGACACGCTGGTGCACAGCGTGAAGAAGTCGATCGGCGAGTACGGCGACAAGATCGGGGCCGACGAGAAGGCGAAGATCGAGGCTGCGGTGAAGGACGCCGAGAAGCTGCTCAAGGACAACGACGCGTCGAAGGAGGCGATGGAAGGCCAGGTCGAAGCGCTGGGCAAGGCCGCGCAGAAGCTCGGCGAGATCATGTACGCCGAGTCGCAGGCGAAGTCGGAGGGCGGCGCGCAGGGGGCGTCCGCCGACGGTGGCGGGACGGCCGGTGGCGAGTCCGGGAAGAAGGACGAGAAGGTCGTCGATGCCGAGTACACGGAGGTCAAGGACCAGAAGTAGCGGTCCTTGCCGTTCGCGAGGAGTCGATGATCAGGACCAACGCCCGCTGGCAGGGCCTGGCGGGAGTTGATTGAGATGGCGAAGCGTGACTACTACACGGTGCTGGGCGTCAATCGCGACGCGAGCGAGGAGGACATCAAGAAGTCCTATCGCAAGCTCGCGATGAAGCACCACCCGGATCGAAATCCCGACGAAAAGGGCGCCGAAGATAAGTTCAAGGAGGCGAAGGAAGCCTACGAAATTCTGTCCGATGCCAAGAAACGCGCGGCCTACGACCAGTTCGGCCACGCCGGCGTCGATCCGTCGGCGGGCTTTGGTGCCGGCGCAGGCGCGCGGGGCTTCGGCGGCGGGCCCGAAGGCTTCGGCGGCTTTGCCGATGCGTTCGGCGACATCTTCGGCGAGATCTTCGGCGCCCAGCGCGGCGGCCGTGGCGGCAACGGCGTCTATCGCGGGGCGGACCTGCGCTACAACCTCGAACTCTCGCTCGAGGACGCTGCCCGCGGCACCGAGGCGAAGATCCGCGTCCCGACGATGGAAGGTTGCGAAACCTGCAAGGGTACGGGGGCCAAGCCGGGCACGCAGCCCAAGACCTGCAGCGCCTGCAACGGGCGCGGCGAGGTTCGCGTTTCGCAGGGCTTCTTCTCCATCCAGCAGACCTGCCCGACCTGTCACGGCACCGGCAAGGTCATCCCCGAGCCCTGCACCGCGTGCCACGGCGCCGGCCGGATCAAGAAGCACAAGACGCTATCGGTGAAGATCCCTGCCGGCGTCGACCAGGACGACCGGATTCGGCTGACCGGCGAAGGCGAAGCCGGCGCCAACGGCGGACCCAATGGCGATCTGTACGTGGTCGTGAGCCTGCGACCGCACGCGGTGTTCCAGCGCGAGGCCGCGGACCTGCACTGCGAGATGCCGATCAGCTTCGCCACCGCTGCGCTGGGCGGCGAAATCGAGATCCCGACCCTCGACGGTCACGCCAACATCAAGATTCCGCCCGAGACCCAGACCGGGCAGGTCTTCCGCCTGCGCGGCAAGGGAATCCGGCCGGTGCGCGGTTCGGTCACCGGTGATCTCTACTGCCACGTCGCGGTCGAAACGCCGATCAAGCTCACGCCGCGCCAGCGCGAACTCCTGCGCGAGTTCGAGGCCATCAACGACAAGGATCCGGGCGCGCACAACCCGCGCGCCAAATCGTGGATGGACAAGGTGAAGGACTTCTTCGGGCCCTGAGCCCACCGCGCCAGGTTTCAGCGGCCAACCAGCGGTTTCCGCAGCACATCGACGCGCATGGGTTGACGGAAGGCGGCTCCCTCGTCGGTCATGCTGCGCGCGAATCGCTCGCGCACCGCGGACATCTGCGCCGCGGTCAGTCGATGTTCGGTGTGCGTGACGCCGATCATCCTGCGTTCGAATTCCTCGAAGTTCGCGTAGCGGCGCACCGTCGTGTGGAACTCCTCGGCGACAAGCTCGAACAGTCCACTGGCGACGGCGCGCTCGAGGGTTGCGAACGCCGCCTCCCGAACAATTTTCTCGTCGTGGTAAATCGACGTCACTGCGTTCAACTCTCCAGCATAGACCGGCTCCGAGAAGAACGCGAGCCCGCCCGGACGCAGCACGCGTGCGATCTCGGTCAGCGCGCGCTCCATCCGGTCCACCGGAACGTGATGCAGCGACTTCGCCATCAGAACGACGTCGAAACCGCCATCGGGAGCCGGAATCTCGTCGGCGCCACCGAATCCGAACGCGACGTTGGGAAGGTCGCGGACAGAGAGGTTTTTCGCATGCTGGACCCGGTCCACCTCGAGCGCCGTGACGTGCGCGTCAGGGTGCTTCTCCGCGATCGCGCGCGTGAGTTCGGCGCCGCCGCAGCCGAGTTCGAGAATTCGCGCCTGGCGCAGCGGCACCAGCGCCGAAAGGCGGTCGATGTCGCGTGCGGGCGGGCCGGGGTCGTCGCGGATGATCTGCATGAGTTGGCGTCAGGTGAAATCGTGGCAGTATACGTCGTGCCGAATGCGGAACACTTCGTCACGCAACGCGTCCGCCATCGCCGGCACGGCGGAGAAGTATTTACCGAAGCCGGCACGCAGGTCGAGAAATGGCGGCAGATGCACATTACACTGCCGCGCGTTGCGCTCCGTCCAATCCGGCTCCACGCGTTCGCTCCAGGACTCGCCATGCGCCGCCTTGCCCGCTTCCTTCCCGGCCTGATCGTTGCCCTGGCCGCACTGCCCGCCGTTGCCGCCCTGGCCGCCGAGGTCACGGCGGTCGCCCCCGAGCCGTTCTTCAGGCACGCGGATTACGGCGATCTGCAGCTCTCGCCGTCCGGAAAATACCTGGCGGGCCTCATCCCGGCAGCGGGTCGCCTGCGACTTGGCGTCATCGATCTCGACGCCAGATCGAGCCGCATCGTGGCCTCGATGGAAGGGCAGGACATCGGCAGTTTCTCCTGGGTGAACGACGACCGGCTGGTGTTTTCGGTGATCGACCTGCAGGCGGCGCTGGGTGTGCAGCGCGGCGGCGGGCTGTTCGCCGTCAACCGCGATTCGACCGATTTCCGGACGCTGGCACCGACGGTCAAGCGAATCATGGGGTCGGGCCAGATGGTATTTCGCTTTACAGCGCTGCACTCGACGCTGCGCGACGGCAGCGACGACGTGCTGGTGCTCAACAACGAGCGCAACGCCAGGTTTCCGGACGTCTACCGGATGGACACCAAGACCGCGCGCAAGACGATCCTGACCGCGGACAATCCCGGCAGCATCGTCACCTGGATTGCCGATCGCCAAGGGGCCGTGCGCGCGGCGGTCAGCGACGAGGAATCGAAATCGTCCAGGTTCTACTGGCGGGCGTCGGCCGAATCGGCGTGGGTGCAGCTCGGCGAATACAAGCTGCGCGGCGAGTCGATGTCGCCGGTCGCGTTCGACGGCGACGGCACGCTGCTGGTCTCGTCCAACCTCGGCCGCGACAAGGCCGCCATCCACAAGTACGACACTGCCGCGAAAAGGCTGGGTGCCGAGTTCGTCGCGCATCCGCAGGTGGATCTGACGGGCGGGTTTCGCTTCGATCCCACGAAGAACCGAATTGTCGGCATTCTCTACTCCGGCGACCGGCCGGGGGTGGCGTGGTTCGACGACGAGTACGCGCGACTGCAGGACGCCATCGACAAGGCGCTGCCGGACCGGATGAACGCGATCTCGTGGGGGACCGGCAGTTCGCGCGTGCTGATCGCTTCGTACTCCGATACCGATCCCGGATCGTACTATCTGCTCGACCGGGAGAAGCGCAAGCTCGAGTTCCTGGCCGCGCAGCGCAAGGCCATCAAGCCCGAGACGATGCCCGCCCGCAAGCCGATCCGCTACGCGGCGCGCGACGGGCTGGAGATCCCGGCTTACCTCACGCTGCCCAAGGGCAAGGAGAGCGCCAGGGGCTTGCCGCTGGTGCTCTACGTCCATGGCGGGCCGTGGGTGCGCGGTGCGCAGTGGCGGTGGAGCGCCGAAGCCGCGTACCTCGCGTCGCTGGGCTACGCCGTGCTGCAACCCGAGTTTCGCGGCAGCACCGGGTGGGGTCGCAAGCTGCACGAGTCGGGCTACCGACAATGGGGTCGCGCCATGCAGGACGATCTCGACGACGGCGTCGACTGGCTGGCGAAGGAAGGCACGATCGACCCGACGCGCGTGTGCATCATGGGAGCTTCGTACGGCGGCTACGCGGTGATGATGGGTCTCGCGCGCGATCCCGAGCGCTATCGCTGCGGCATCAACTATGTCGGCGTCACCGACATCGCCCTGATGTTCAGCGTGACCTGGTCCGATTTTTCCGACAGCGACTACATCAAGTACGCGGCGAAGGAGATGATCGGCGATCCGGATACCGATGCCGCGCAACTCAAGGCGACTTCGCCGCTCGAGCAGGCCGCAAGGATCAAGGCGCCGGTGCTGATGGCTTACGGCGGCCTCGACTTCCGCGTGCCGCTGGTCCACGGAGAAAGGATGCGCGATGCCCTGCTGGCGAACGGCACGCCGGTAGAATGGATTGCGTACACCGAGGAAGGGCACGGCTTCATGCTCGAATCGACGCGGATGGATTTTTACCAACGCGTGGCCAGGTTCCTCGATCGCCATATCGGGGCCAGATAGCGTGCCAAGCCCGAACCGGGTCTGTTCAGGCGCTACTCGAACGACCTTCGATAGTAGATCCCGACGCCCGAGATGAGTCCCGCCTCGGCGCGCAGCGTGATCGAGCGTGACAGCGCGTATTCGATCTTCAGCGCATTGTTGGCGACGCTGAGCCCCTGTTCGAAGACGACGTAGAGCCGGTCCGAAAGCCGCTTGCCGACGGCGACGACCTGCGCGCCCGCGCCTCCGCTGTCGGCCGCAGCGGCGCGGATCGAAATGTCGTCGAGGCCCACGGCCCGCGCGACGGACGTGCCGATGGGCGTGCGGCCGCCGCCGAGTAGCGTTGCCGCCGCGGCCTGAAGCGCTGCCGCATCCGCCGCGTTGCTGCGCTCCAGCCCCTGGCCCAGCACCAGCCACGACAGTTTCTCGCCATCGGGAACCGGCGGCTCGGAAGTGAGCTGGACGCGCGGCACGCGCACCGTGCCGCTGACGGTGACGCCCGCTTCGACTTGCAGGTTCGGGCGCAGCGCGACGATGTCCAGCGCCGGGTCGTCGATCGGTCCATCGAAAATGAGCTGGCCGCGGCGGATGGTCAGGCGCTGACCGAAGGCGAAATAGGTGCCATTGACTGCACGTATCGTGCCCTTGGCCGACGGCGTCCCATCCGGGATGGCGGTGATCCGGACCCTGCCGGCGACGTCGGTCAGCAAGCCTTCGCCGGATACCGCGAGGTTGCGGCCGAGATCCACTTCGAGGTCGATGCCGAGCGGTACCTTGCCGAAGCGCGACGCGGCCGCCGGGGGTCTCGGCTCCCGCCCGGCGACAATCACGTCGTCGCCCAGCCGTGCCCCACGCGCACGGTCGAAGTCGACCCGTCCTTCGTCGGCTTTCACCGCACCCGACAGCAGCAGGTGACCCTCCTGGAAGCTCAGCCTGCCGGCGCCGGACACGATCAGCCGCAGATCGGGGCGATTGGTCACGCGCAGCTTGTCGGCGCGCCAGCCGATGTCGGTGCCGGAGGCGCTCGCGGCGGCGATTCCGCTGCTGCCCGTTGGCGCCGCGACGGTTCCGGTGGCGCTGAAACGCCCGTCGCCGGCCTGAAACGAGAATTCGTCCAGCGCAAGCTGCCCGCCGCCGATGCGCGTGCGGAGCACGCCGTCGGTCCAGTGCAGACCATACGCCGGCGCGTCGAGCCGCAGGGCGTCACCGGAAATCGTGCCCCCTATCGCCACCTGCTGGAGATTCCCCTCGGCATGCAGGTCGAGCTTCACCCGGCCATCGACGCGCGCAGCCGTGCCGATCAGGGGCTGAAGCGCCCGCAACGACGACAGCGTGGCAGTGAGAGTGCCGCTCACCGGTGCCGCGCCGCCGACGCGCCCGGCGGCGACGTCGGGGTCGCGCCCCAGCGACAGCTTCCCGCGCGCGGTTCCGAGCTGCGTGGCGTCGACCTCGAGGGTCGCTTCCGCCGTATCGTCGATGAGCGCGACGTCGAGATCGGCGCGCATGATGCCGAGGGCGATCTCCCCGGCGTCCTGCGCGCCCCCGGTCCGGGCGTAGAGGTCGCCCTGCTCGCGGCGCAGCGTCAAGCTGCCGTTGAGTCGCGGCGTGGCAGCGACGTTCCACTCGCCGCCCACGACGAGCGTCGAGCGCAGCGGCAGCTCGGTGCCGGCCATCTGCGCCACTGCCGCAAGAGGGATGGCGTCGAACCCGCCCTTGCCGGTGGCCACGCCATCGATCCAGCGGAAGCCGTCGATGCGCACATTGCCGCCGGCAACGGCGAAGCGGCTCTCACCCACCACCACGTGACGGGCGGCGAACTCCAGTTGCGCGGGCGCGGCGAGGTTCGCAGCGTAGGTTCCGCGGTTGGCGAATTGCATCAGCGAACCGTTCCAGCGGCCGTTTGCCAGGCTCCCTTCGGCGACGAAATCGGCATCGAAGCCCGTGCCGGTCAATGCCGCCTGCAGCCGGTGCGCACTCGCGGTCCCTGCGAGCGTTCCCGACCACGACGCATAGCTGCCCACCGGGGTGGCGAGCCGCGTGCCGGAGGCAGACAGATTGATGCGCGGGTCCGCCTTCAAGCGCGCCACTTCAGCGTGAACCTCGATGGTGCCGGCAGCGAGTGCGTCGAGCGCCAGGTTCTCGCCGCGGACGTCGATCGCGGCGGCGCGCTCGCCGGCGGCGTCCCAGACCGAGCCCTTGCCGACCAGGCGTCCGCGCAGACCTCGCGCTGCGACAGGGACCCAATCGGACAGCGAAACGATTACCGATGCCGTCTCCGGAATGTCGAACGCGGCGTCGATCCGTGCCCCCGGCTGGCCGTAGCCGCCGCGGGCCTTGAACCTGGCACCGGCGAGCGCGAGATCGACTGTCGCCTCCTGCAGCGTCGCTGCGGTGACGCGGCCGCTCAGCCGGCCGCTCAACGGTGCTTCGCGCAGGCGCGAGCTGGGGGCCAGCGCGATGGAGACGTCGGCATGCCATGCAGGCTGCAATGCGCCGGCTGCGCGCAACTCGCCGTCGAGGCGGGCCTGCGGGAACGCTCCGAACTGCGCGGGATCGAAGCGCAGCGCCTTGCCGGCGATTTCGAATCGCTGCACACCCGAGAAATCGTAACGTGCGCGGCCGTTGAACTCGCCCTGGCCCGCGCGCGCGCGCAACCGGGTCACGTTCACGACGTTGCCGGCGACGGTGGCGGCGAACGAGGCGCCGAGGTCGTCCTGGCGAAGATCGCCGTCGAGTTGCTGTTCGGTCCCGGAGAGCGCCGCGCGGAGCCGCCCCGACAGGCGGGTAGGTGCAAGCTTGCTGTGGATCCGCGCGAGATCCAGGCGCGAGAGCTCGAGCTGCCATTGGCCGCGCGCTGCGGCGCCGCGCAGCGGAATGCGGGCGTCACCGGTGGCGCGGGCCACCGGCCCGGAGGTCGCGACCAGACCGGCCAGTTCGAGCGTGTCTGCCGACAATGCGAAGTCGGTGGCGAGAGTGTCGAGTGGCAGCCGATCGCGGTCGATCGGGCCCGCAGCGGCGTTGGTCGCCTCGAGCGAGCCCGTCACGCGGCCATCGGTCGCCATCGTGGCGCGGACCGCGAAGTCGAGCATCGTCCGGGGCAGCGTGGCGTCGAACGCCGCGAGATCGAGTTCCCGACCGTGGAGCGAGACTTCCTGCAGCGGAACCTCGCCGAACGGCACGAGCGTGGCGTTGCCGTCGATCTGGCTGGCCAGGACGCTCCCGGCCGCCTTGAGCTGCAGGCTTTCGAGCCTGCCGCCCAGCTGGAGGCTCAGGCGGGCATTGCGCAGCAGCTCGCTTCCGGCAATCGTCGCCGCGCCGGACACGGCGAAGGGGGCGTCGGCGGCGATCGATATCTCGCCCACGATGGCGCCCCATTCGCTCGCAAGGCCGACCTGCCGCAGGCGGTGGGCGCCGGCCCCGCCGACATAACCCAGCGTGACGCCCTCGATCCGGAATTGCCGGTCGTCGGCGGCAATCACGATCTCCCCGAACGCTGCCCTGTCGATCGCGATCTCGAACGGCAGCGCGAGCGAGCCGGGGAGCGAACTCTTCTGCCCGGTCGGCTTCATCGTCACCACGATGCGCTGCGCGCCCAGCCCGGCGATGCGGATCGTCCGCGACCAAAGCGCCCAGGGCGACCATTCGAGCGCCACTTCCCGGGCGACCAGTTCGACCGCATCGTCGCGGTAGCGCAGCTCTCGTGCCTGGACCGTCGACAGCAGCGAGCCGGTGGCGCCGACGATCGTCAGCCGGCCCTTGCTCTGGTCGTGAATCCGCTCGACAACCCAGGCAAGCGCTGCAGGCGTCTGTAGCCACGCGTACGCTGCCGCCGCGGCCACGATGATGCCGAGGACGATCGCGCCCGCGGCCGTCCAAAGCCAGCGCCGGCGCGGGCGGGCGCGCGAGGGTGGAGTGGGGGGTGAATCGGGCAGGACGCTCATGGAAGCTGGACGCGGCGGGCGCCGTCAGAAGGCCAGACCGATCGACATGTGCAGGCGCACCTGCTGCATCTCCTGACCGTACGCCACGTCGAGCCGCAGCGGTCCGATCGGGCTCCTGATGCGCAATCCCGCGCCGTAGCCCAGAGCCGGAGAAAGTGAACTCAGGTCATCGCCGGCATTGCCGGCATCGACAAACGCGGCGATGCCCAGCAAGGGGGTGAAGTAGCGAATCGCCTCGACACCGGCAATGGCGTAGTAGCGACCACCGAGGGTGGCGTCGCCGCTCTTCACGCCCAGGCTCTCGAAATCATAGCCGCGCACCGTGGTGTCGCCGCCGGTGCGGAACAGCAGCGCCGAGGGAATGCCGGTGCGAGACGTCGCGGCCACCGCGCCCGCCTCGGCGCGCAGGTTGATGGTGCTGTCGCGGTCGACGGGGTGCCACGAAGCGTATTGGACGATTCCACGACCGTAGCCGCGCGTCGAAACGCCGGGCGGACCGCCGCCCACGCGGGCGGTGATCGCGAAGCCGCGTGTCGGGGCGACGAGATTGTCCACCTTGCGCCAGGTCCGCTGGTACTCGAGATCCAGTGCCCGCGAGCGCTCGGACGGTGCACCGTCGGGAAATTGATCGTCGACGTAGTACACCGCGTGCCATCCCGTCTGATCGCGCTCGTCGAGCGTGCGGCGGGCGATGCCCACCGACGCCGTCTGCGTGCGCAGACCTTCGATGTCGCTGTGATGGAGTTTGGCCTCGAAACTGTCGAGATGACCGCCTTCGTTCGGTGGGCGAGACAGCTGCAGCGTGATCTCCTGGATCTTGGTGTCCGCTCGGGCATCGACCGAAAACTGCAGCGCATTGCCGTCGACGTTGACGTCGGCATAGCGGAAGTTGCCTCGCAGATACGTGTCGGTCGAAAAGCCGAGGCCGCCCTCGACGCGCCTGGGCAGCGCTTCGATCACGCTGACCGTCACCGTCGCGTCATGTGCCTGCGCCGGATCGGGATCGATCGACGCGTGCACGCTGGCGAAATAGCCGGACGCGTTGAGTCGACGAATGAATTGGGCGAGGCGCTCGCCCGAGTGGGCCTCTCCGGGCTCGAGGGTGCTGAAGTTGCGCACGAGGCTGGGCGGGTAGCGATCGAGGCCCGAGATCTCGAGGCCGCCGAAGTGAAACCGCGGGCCGCTGTCGATCACGAACTCGAGTTCCGCGGCCTGTTTCTCCGGATCGATCCGCGCTTCGCTGCGGTCGACCCTGGCGGCTGCGTACGGTGAAGCCCTGAGGGTCGCCAGCGCTCCCCGCTTCGCGTCGTCCCAGGCGGTTTGCCTGAAGACTGCGCCGACCGGCAGCCGCCACTCCCTCTGCGCGCTGGCGACCGCATCGGTCCCCGCGGGAACGTCGCTCGTCGCCGGGCCGACGACGCGCACGTCGGTGCCGATGATGCGCGTCGGCAATCCGGGATCGACGGCAAGGCGCAGCGTCAGGGGCTCGTCGGACCCGGCCGGCGCCGGCACGATCGTGATCTCGATGCTGGCGGAAAAAAAGCCTTCGGTGGCGGCGGCTTCCTTTGCCTGCTCGATCGATTCGCGGATCAACCGGTCGAGGAGGTCGGCGGTCATGTCCTCGTATGTCTGCCAGCGCACGAGATCGATGCTGCCCTCGATTACTTTCCTGAGCGCTGCCGGCGCGTCGATCACCACGTTGTAGCGCAGCTGCTCGGCGTCGCCGGCTGCTGCGGATGCGGGCGCGACGACCAGCGTCGCGGCAAATGCCAGCCAACATCGAAGCAGGGCGAGGCGCGTTCGACGCGTGACACGAAAAAGAGAGGATTGCACAGGCGAGATTATCGTCGATTGCACGGGGAGCTTCGCGCGCCTTACGGTGCCTGCCGTCCTGCGCAGCGCGGATGGATCGTCTCCGAAAACAACGTCGGGATCGCGGCGTAGCGCAGACGCCGAAGTGGGCGCCGCTCCGACCTGCCATCGAACGACCGTACGGTTTTTTTGGCCTGTACGTCGTCATATCTCCACCATTACTTTCGATTTATCGCGCAAGTACATGTTTTTTATGATAGAAAGGATTGTGTTGTAACAGACCCTAAGTCGTTGTTACAAAACCGAAAAAACGATTGACCACGCCGATTTCAGTCCCCTATAGTGTCGACAGGTGGGGTTCGGTGGGAATAGGTGGGTTTGCTTGCTGGTCAATCGTCGGCTTGGCGGTGCCAGTGAACGAGCGCTCACCCCCGCAACAGGGGCGGGAGGGGTGTGGTGTCGATACAGGGAGCGTCGGGGGCGGGGAGGAGCGGGCGCGCGGTATTCCGCGGCGTCACGCATTTGTCGCTCGACGCCAAGGGCCGCCTGGCGATTCCCCTGCGCCATCGCGAGGCCCTGGCGCTTCGCGGCGACGATGGCGCCGAGCCTGAGCGAATGATCCTGACGGCCGATCCCGGCCGCTGCCTGCTTCTGTATCCGCGTGCGATCTGGGAGCCGATCCAGTCGGAACTCATGTCGAAGTCGTCCTTCAACCCGCAGATTCGCAGCCTGCAGCGCCTGCTGGTGGGTCATGCCGACGAAGTCGAAATGGACGGCGCCGGGCGCATCCTGGTGCCGCCTTCGTTGCGCCAGTACGCGGGCCTCGACCATCGCGTGGTGCTGGTCGGGCAGGGCAACAAGTTCGAGCTGTGGGACGAAGCCAGGTGGCACGAAGCCACCGCGCAGGCAGTCACCTTCCCGGCGGGCGAATTGCCGGCCGAACTCGACGGCTTCTCTCTTTGATGAGCGATGCGGTCGCGACCCACATTCCGGTCCTGCGCGACGAAGCGGTGGCAGCCTTGGCGCTGCGCGCGGACGGCGTCTATGTCGATGCCACGTTCGGGCGCGGCGGACACAGCCGGGCGATTCTCGCCACGCTGGGTCCCTCCGGCCGCCTCGTCGCCGTCGACCGCGACCCAGCGGCGGCCGAGGCCGCCGGCACGATCGCCGATGCGCGATTCGTGTTCCGCCGCGCATGGTTCTCGGAGCTTCCGGACGTGCTCGGCGCGCTCGGCATTCCGGCGGTGGACGGCGTGCTGCTCGACCTCGGCATCTCTTCGCCGCAGATCGACGACCCGGCGCGCGGGTTCTCGTTTCGCGCCGACGGTCCGCTGGATATGCGGATGGATCCCACGCGCGGAGAGTCCGCCGCCGCGTTTCTTGCGCGTGCCGACGCACGCGAATTGACGGAGGTGATTCGCGACTATGGTGAAGAACGGTTTGCTCAATCGATTGCAAGAGCAATTGTTGCGGGTCGCGCGGTCGCGCCCATCGTCGGCACGCGCCAACTGGCCGCGCTCGTGGCCCAAGCCCTCGGCGCGCGCGCGCGGCGTGATTGGAGTCAGGATCCGGCAACGCGGACCTTCCAGGCTCTCCGGATTCACGTCAATCGGGAGCTCGCTGAGCTCGCGCTGACGCTGCCGCGCGCCGTATCGATGCTGCGCCCAGGCGGACGGCTCGCGGTCATCAGCTTTCACTCACTCGAAGATCGCATGGTGAAGCGCTATTTCGCATCGGCCTCCAAGCCGTGGGGCGGCGATGCGCGCCTCGCACGGCTTCCCATCCGCACCGCGGCGCTGCCCGACGTCGTGCTCGATCAGGTAGGGCGCGCGATTCGCGCTTCCGACGCCGAAGTGGCGGCCAATCCCCGGGCGCGCAGTGCGACGCTGCGCGTGGCGCAGCGGACGCAAGCGCCCCTGCCGCAGGACTTTCTGCGTGCCGCCGGGATCGAGGCCTGAGACGCATCCATGGTCCGCCTGAACCTCCTGCTCCTCGCCGTCCTTGCCGTCTGCGCGCTCTCGCTGGTCACGTCGAGGCACCAGGCGCGCAAGCTCTACGTGGAACTCGAGCGCGAGCAGGCGAGGACGCGCGCCTACGAAACCGAGCACGGGCAGCTGCAGCTCGAGCAGTCGACGTGGGGGATGCCGGCGCGAATCGAGAAGATCGCCCGCGAGCAGCTGAAGATGCAGTTGCCAGGGCCGGGACGCGTCGAGGTCATCCCGCTGGGAGAAGGTCGATGAGTGCGCTGGCGATCGGCACCTCCGCCTCGGCACGTCGCGGCCACAAGCCGGCACCGGCGTTGCCGCGCTTCCGCGCCCCGGTGGTATTCGGTCTCTTCGTGCTGATGTTCGTCGGCCTCGCGGCGCGCTCCTTCTACCTGCAGAGCGTCGACAACGCGTTCCTGCAGGAACAGGGCAGTTCCAGGTACAGCCGCCAGATCGACGTGCCCGCCCATCGCGGCCGGATCGTCGATCGTTCCGGCGATGCGCTGGCGATTTCGACGCCGGTGAAATCGCTGTGGGCATTCCCGGGCAAGGTGGAGGCGACGCGCGAGCAGCTGGCACAGCTGGCCCGGATCCTCGAAACGACACCGCAGGCGCTGGCGAAGACGCTCGATCCCGACGGGGACTTCGCGTTTGTCGCGCGGCAGATTCCGCCGGAAATCGCCGAGCGGGCGATGCGGCTGCGGATCAAGGGGCTCAACGATCAGTACGAGTACCGTCGTTTCTACCCCGGCGGCGAGACCATGAGTCACATCCTGGGCTTCACCGGCGATGGCGACACCGGCCAGGAAGGGATGGAGCTCGCGCAACAGGACTGGCTGGGTGGAAAGCCCGGCAGCCGGCGAGTGATCATCAACCGCCGCGGCGACGCGGTCGAGGACGTGGCGGCAATCCGCGCGCCCCAGGCCGGGCGCGATCTGGCGCTCGCCATCGACTCGCGCCTGCAGTACCTGGCCTTTCGCGAACTGAAGGCGGCGGTCGAGGTTAACAAGGCGAAGGCGGGAGGGCTGGTGATTCTCGACGCGCAGAGCGGCGAGCTGCTGGCAGTGGCGAACTGGCCCACCTACAACCCGAACTCGCGCAACAAGGTCGCGCGCGAGCGGATGCGCAACCGCGCGCTCACCGACGTGTTCGAGCCGGGTTCGACGATGAAGCCGTTCACGATCGCCGCGGCGCTCGAGGCCGGGCGGGTGCGTCCCGACACGCGGATCGAGACGTCTCCCGGCGCGCTGACCATCGGCTCGCAGACCATCCACGACGCGCACCCGAACGGCACGCTGACCGTCGAGCAGGTGATCCAGAAGTCGTCGAACGTCGGGGCTGCACGCATCGCGCTGTCGCTTCCGTCCGAGACGATGTGGGAGATGTTCGCCGATGCCGGGTTCGGCACGCCGCCCAGGACCGGGTTCCCGGGCGAAGTCGGCGGCCGGCTGCGTCCGGCCAAGTCGTGGAAGCCGATCGAGCAGGCGACGATGGCGTACGGCCACGGGCTGTCGGTGAACCTCGTCCAGATGGCGCGCGGATACACGGTGTTTGCGAGCGACGGCGAATTGAAGCCGGCGACGCTGTTCAAGGGCAGTGGCCCGGTGGCCGGCAAACCGGTGCTGAAGCCCGAGACCGCGCGCGCCGTCCGCCGAATGCTGGAGATGGCCGTGCAGCCCGGCGGCACCGCGCCAAAGGCCCAGGTGCCCGGCTATCGCGTCGCAGGCAAGACCGGGACCGCGCACAAGCTCGAGGGCCGCGGCTACACCAACAGGTACATCTCGTCGTTCGTCGGCTTCGCCCCCGTATCGAAGCCGCGCCTCGTCGTGGCGGTGATGCTCGACGAGCCCTCCGCCGGGCAGCACTACGGGGGTGCCGTCGCTGCGCCCGTCTTCTCCGCCGTCATGGGTGCCGCGCTGCGGATGATGGGAGTGCCCACCGACGCGCCGATCGACAACGTGATCCTGCCGCCGCCGGGCACCGAAGTCGGCGAGGAAACGTGATGTCCGCGGCGCAACGAATCGCGTTCGACGTGGCGGCGCTGCTGGCGCGACTCGGTGCCGTGCCGCGGCGAGTCACCGCCGACAGCCGGGACGTGCGCCGTGGCGACGCATTCGCGGCGTTCCCTGGTGCCCAGTCCGACGGCCGCAGGTTCATCGGCGACGCGGTCGGGCGCGGCGCCGGCGCGGTGCTCTGGGACGCCGCCGGCTTCGCATGGAATTCGGCCTGGGCGGTTCCGCAACAGCCGGTCGCGCAGTTGCGGGAGCGGCTGGGTGCGATCGCCGATCACGTCTACGGCCATCCTTCGCAAGCGATGTGGGTCGTCGGCGTCACCGGGACCAACGGCAAGACATCGTGCTCGCAGTGGATTGCGCACGGCCTCGATGCCTGTGGCCGCCGTGCGGGCGTGCTGGGCACGCTCGGAAACGGCCTGGTCGGCGCGCTCGCACCGGCGCTGAACACGACGCCCGATGCTGCGCGCCTGCACGAACTGCTCGCGATCCTCAAGGCAGCCGGTGCCGATGCCGTGGCGATGGAAGTCTCGTCGCACGGCCTCGACCAGGGGCGGGTCAATGCGGTGGCTTTCGACGTGGCGCTGTTCACCAACCTCTCGCGCGACCACCTCGACTATCACGTCACGATGGAGGCCTACGGCGCGGCCAAGGCGAAGCTTCTGCGCTGGCCGGGGCTTGCCGCCGCCGTGATCAACGTCGACGACGCGTTTGGCCGCACGCTGGCGGCCGCGCGGCGCACAGCGCAGGCGCGCACGCTGACCTTCGGCACGCATGGCGCCGACATCGCAGCCACGCGGGTCGCCACGACGTCGGAGGGGATGGTGATCGATGTGACCACCCCCTGGGGCGCGGGCTCGATCGAGGCACGGGTCGTCGGCAGCTTCAACGTCTCGAACCTGCTGGGCTGCCTCGGCGTTCTGCTGGCGAGCGAGGTGCCGTTGGCCGATGCGCTGGCCGCGCTGGCACGGGTCGAGCCGCCTGCGGGCCGCATGCAGCGCTTCGGCGGCGGCAGCGCACCGCTGGTGGTCGTCGACTACGCGCACTCGCCCGACGCGCTGGACAAGGCGCTGTCCGCGCTGCGCGGCAACGTTGCCGCGGGCCGGTCGCTGATCTGCGTGTTCGGCTGCGGCGGCGATCGCGACGCGGGCAAGCGCCGGGAAATGGGGAGGACCGCAGCGCGCCTCGCGGATCGCGTCGTGGTGACCACCGACAACCCGCGCAGCGAGGATCCGGCCGCCATCGCCGAGGCGATTGGCATCGGGATTCGCGAGGCGGAAGGCGCCGACTACGACGTGGAACTCGACCGCGGCGATGCCATCCGCAGCGCCATTCGTGCCGCCCGCGCCGGCGACGTCGTGCTGGTTGCCGGCAAGGGCCACGAGGATTATCAGGAAGCCGCCGGCGTGCGGACGCACTTTTCCGACGCCGAGGCCGTCGTGGCCGCGATGCTGGAGCCGCAGGACGCATGATGGACACGCGCACCGCTGCAGAGGCCGTCCGTGGCCGCCTCGTCGGCGACAACGTCGAATTCCTGCGCGTCGTCACCGACTCCCGCGCGCTGCAGCCGGGCGATCTCTTCGTCGCGCTGCGCGGCGAGCGCTTCGATGGCCACGATTTTGTCGCGGCGGCGCGATCGCGCGGCGCGGTCGCCGCGATGGTCGCCGACGATCGTGTGGAGGGCCTCGCCGGCAACCTCATCGCCGTGCACGATCCGCTGTCGGCGCTCGGGACCTTGGCGCAGTTCTGGCGGCGGAAATTCTCGTCGCCGCTGATCGCGGTCGTCGGCAGCAACGGCAAGACGACGGTCAAGGAAATGACGGCGGCGATCCTGCGTTCCCACTTCGGCGACGATCACATCCTGGCGACGGAGGGCAACCTCAACAATGCCATCGGCTTGCCGCTGACGCTGCTTCGACTCTCCGCGCGGCACCGCGCCGCCGTCGTCGAGATCGGGATCAACCATCCGGGCGAGACGGCGGTGCTGGCAGCGATCGCCGCGCCGACCGTCGGTGTCATCAACAACGCGCAGCGCGAGCATCAGGAGTTCATGCATTCGGTCGCCGAGGTCGCGGCCGAGCACGCGGCGCTGCTGCACGCATTGCCGGCGGGCGGCATCGCCGTCCTGAACGCGGACGACGCGCATGTTGCGATGTGGCGCGAAGCGGCGGCGAAAGACGGAAACATCACGGTGATCGAGTTCGGGCTCGACCATCCGGCCGCCGTTCGGGTTCGCCATCGTGCGGCGCAGACGGGGGACGTCGTCGAACTCTCCACGCCCGAGGGCGATGCCACCGTCGCGCTCGCAGCGCGCGGGCGCCACAACGCATTGAACGCGCTGGCGGCGGCGACGGCCACGCTGGCGATAGGGGTGCCGCTGGCGGCGGTCGTGCGCGGCCTGCAGGGCTTCCGGCCGGTCGCCGGCCGGCTGGTGACGCGGACGACATCGACCGGCCTGATCGTGATCGACGACACCTACAACGCAAATCCGGATTCGGTGCGGGCGGCGATCGCGGTGCTCGCAGCGGCACCGTCGCCGCGGTGGCTGGTGTTGGGCGACATGGGCGAGGTCGGCGCCGAGGGGCCTGCATTCCATCGCGAGGCGGGAATCGAGGCGCGCGCGGCCGGCATCGACCGGCTGTGCGCGACCGGCGCGCAGGCGGCCGAGTCCGCGTTCGCGTTCGGCGCCGGCGGCAGCCACTTTGCGACCGCGGAAGATCTCGCGCGCCACGTGCTGGAAGCCGCCGCGCCGGGCACCACCGTGCTGGTAAAGGGCTCCCGCTTCATGCGCATGGAGCGCGTCGTCGCCGCGCTGGACGCGAAGACGGCGGAGGGAGTGCACTGATGCTGCTCTGGCTGACCGAGTTGCTGGCCAAGGACGTGCGTGCATTCAACGTTTTCGGCTATCTCACGCTGCGGGCGGTGCTCGCGTGCATGACGGCGCTGTTCATCTCGTTCATCGTCGGACCACGGATGATCGCCTGGCTGTCGCGGATGAAGATCGGACAGTCGGTGCGCGACGACGGTCCCCGGACGCACCTTGCCAAGGCCGGCACGCCGACGATGGGCGGCGCGCTGATCCTGGTCGCCATCGTCGTGACCACGCTGCTGTGGGGCGACCTCGGCAACCGCTTCGTCTGGGTCACGCTGCTGGTGACTGCGGGCTTCGGCGTGATCGGCTGGATCGACGACTACCGCAAGGTGGTCTACCGCAATCCGAAGGGCTTGCCCGCGCGGGTGAAATTCCTGTGGCAGTCGGCGATCGGCATCGTCGCCGCGGTGTATCTCGCGTTCTCGGTGTCGGCCACCGACAACCTGCAGTTCCTGAACCTGTTTTCCGCGTGGATCCAGAGCGGCTTCAATATCGACCTGTCGCCCAAGGCGGACCTGATCGTGCCGTTCTTCAAGACCGTCAGCTACCCGCTGGGCGTCTGGGGCTTCATCGCGCTGACGTTCTGCGTGATCGTCGGCACCAGCAATGCGGTGAACCTGACCGACGGTCTCGACGGCCTCGCGATCATGCCGACGGTGCTCGTCGGCGCCGCGCTTGGCATCTTCGCCTACGTGAGCGGCAACGTCGTGTTCGCGAAGTACCTGCAGTTTCCGTACATCGCAGGCGCCGGCGAACTCGCGGTGATCTGCGGCGCGCTGGCGGGAGCGGGACTCGGTTTTCTCTGGTTCAACGCCTACCCCGCCGAGGTGTTCATGGGCGACGTCGGCGCGCTCGCCCTGGGCGCCGGGCTGGGGACGATGGCGGTGATCGTGCGCCAGGAAATCGTGCTGTTCATCATGGGCGGCGTGTTCGTGGTCGAGACGCTGTCGGTGATCGTCCAGGTCGCATCGTTCAAGCTCACCGGCAAGCGCGTGTTTCGCATGGCGCCTATCCATCACCACTACGAACTGAAAGGATGGAAGGAGAACCAGGTCGTCATACGGTTCTGGATCATCACGATGCTGCTGGTGCTGTTCGGCCTTTCCACGCTGAAGCTGCGGTGATGAGCGATTACGCCGGACGCAACGTCGTCGTGCTCGGGCTCGGTCTCACCGGGCTCTCGGTGGCGCGCTACCTGGCCGCGCGCGGCGCGGTCGTTCGCGTTGCCGACACGCGGCAGGCGCCTGCGTTTGCGCCGACGCTGGCGGCGGCCCTGCCGGATGTCCCGTTGATCACCGGCCCGCTCGACGAGCGCGTGTTCGCGGGGGCAGATCTGATCGTCATCAGTCCGGGCCTTGCCAGGGATCTTCCCGCGGTGGCGGCGGCGACGGCACGCGGCATCGAACTGGTCGGCGATGTCGAACTCTTCGCGCGTGAGATGCCGCCGGGACAGAAGCTGCTGGCCATCACCGGTTCCAACGGCAAGACGACGGTCACTTCGCTCACCGGCGCGCTGTGCGCGGCCGCCGGAATGACGGTCGTACTGGCCGGCAACATCGGCACGCCGGTTCTCGACGTGCTGCCGCAGGACGGCCGGTGGCCCGACGTTTTCGTGCTCGAGCTTTCGAGCTACCAGATGGAAACCACTGCGAGCCTCGCCCCGGTGGCGGCGACCGTGCTCAACGTCACCGAAAACCATCTCGATCGCTATCCGGGGATGGACGCGTATGCGGCGGCGAAGGCGCGGATCTTCGCCAACGGCGGCATGCAGGTGTTGAATCGGGACGATCCGCTTTCGCTGGCGATGGCGATCCCGGGCCGCCTGGTCGACACCTTCGGTGCGGGCGTGCCGGAATCGGAAGAGGCTTGGGGCCTCGTGCTGCATCAGGGGCCTTGGCTTGCGCGCGGCGGGGCGCTGCTGGCCCCGACCGCCGATCTCAGGCTGGTGGGGCGGCACAATGCGCTGAACGCGCTGGCCGCGCTGGCACTGACCTCCGCAGTGGCCAAGATCGAGCACACCGTCCTGGCGGCGCTGGCGGCTTTCGAGGGGCTGCCGCACCGCATGCAGCGCGTTGGTGTCGTCGAAGACGTCCTCTATGTGAACGACTCGAAAGGCACGACCGTCGCCGCCACGCGGGCCGCCCTTGAGGGCTCCGATCGGCCCGTGATCCTCATTGCCGGCGGCGACGCCAAGGGTCAGGACTTTGCACCGCTGCGCCCGGCCGTGGACGCGCATTGTCGCGCGGTGATGCTGATCGGACGCGACGCGCCGCTGATCGCGGAAGGCATCGCCGGAACGCCGGCTGCCGTCGCCGACTGCGGCACGCTCGAGGTTGCGATCGCGCGGGCGCGCACGCTCGCCCGGCCCGGAGACGTCGTGTTGCTTTCGCCGGCGTGCGCGAGCCTCGATCAGTTCACCAGCTACATCGAGCGCGGCAACCAGTTCACCACCGCGGTATCGGCGCGCGCCGTGGAGTGCGGCCATGCGTAAGACGATCGCCGCCACCGCGACGCTGCCCGCGCTGGGCGTGCTGAAATCGCTGGGATCGATCGGCGGCGTCGGCGGCAGTCCGCGCACGATGCAGCCCTACGATCGCTCGCTCGCCTGGACGGCACTGCTGCTGCTTGCGATCGGGCTGGTCATGGTCTATTCGGCGTCGATCGCGATGGCCGAGGCGTCGACGCACACAGGCTATCGCGCCTGGTATTTCCTCCTGCGGCACAGCCTCTTCCTCGCCGGCGGACTGGCGGCGGGGTTCGTGGCCTTCCAGATTCCGATCCGAAGCTGGCAGCGGTTCGCCGCGTGGCTGTTCGTGCTCGGAATCGCGGCACTCGTTCTGGTGCTGATTCCAGGCGTAGGAAAGTCCGTCAATGGCGCGCGGCGCTGGCTGTCGCTGGTCGTCGTCAACCTGCAGCCTTCCGAATTCATGAAGCTCGCGGTCGTCCTCTACGCCGCCAGTTACGCGGTGCGCAAGGCCGAGTTCCTGCACGCACGTCAGCCGATGCGACAGACGCTGGTCAAGGGTTTCCTGCCGCTGTTCGTGGTGATGGTGGTCACCGGAGCGCTGCTCCTGCTCGAGCCGGACTTCGGCGCCTTCGTCGTGATCGTCGCCATCGCCTTCGGCATCCTGTTTCTCGGCGGGCTCGACTGGCGAATTCTCGTGCCGCTGTGCGCGCTGCTTCCGGTCGCGCTGGGCGCGATTCTGGTCGCGGCACCCTATCGGCTGCAGCGCCTGGTGGCATTTCTCGATCCGTGGTCGGATCCTTTCGACAAGGGGTACCAGCTTTCGCATTCGCTGATCGCCTTCGGGCGGGGCGAGTGGTTCGGGGTCGGGTTGGGCTCCAGCGTCGAAAAGCTCATGTTCCTGCCGGAAGCGCACACCGACTTCCTGCTGGCGGTGATCGCCGAGGAACTGGGGCTCGCCGGCGTGCTGGTCGTGCTCGCGCTCTTCGTCTGGTTTCTGATTCGCACCTATGCGATCGCCCGCCAGGCAATGCTGCTCGGAAGGTCGTTCGCGGCGCTTGCCGCACAGGGCATCGGTGTCTGGATCGGCGTGCAGGCGTTCATCAACATCGGCGTCAATATGGGCGTGCTGCCGACCAAGGGATTGACGCTTCCGCTGCTGTCGTTCGGCGGGTCGGGAATCGTCGCCAACTGCATCGCGATCGCGATCCTGCTGCGCGTGGACTACGAGAACCGCCGCCTGCTGCGGGGCTTCACCGTATGAGCGGCACCGTCATGATCACCACCGGCGGCACCGGCGGCCACATCTTCCCGGGCCTGGCGGTGGCGGCCGAACTCGTGTCCCGCGGCTGGCGCGTGTTCTGGCTCGGCACGCGCGAGGGCATGGAGGCAACGCTGGTGCCGCAGCATGGCATCGAGTTCGAGGGGCTGTCGTTCCGCGGTGTCCGCGGCAAGGGCCTGAAGACCTTGCTGCTGGGTCCGTTCGCGCTTGCGGTCGCCTGCATCGATGCGCTTTCGGTCATTCGCCGCCGCCGGCCCAATGTGGTGCTGGGACTCGGCGGCTACGTCTCGTTCCCTGGTGCGTTGATGGGCGTCGCCGCCGGCCGGCCGCTCGTCATCCACGATTCGAACGCGGTCGCGGGACTCGCCAATCGCGTGCTCGCCTATGGCGCCGATCGCGTGCTGCTGGGCTTTCCGAAGTCGATGGGGAATCGTCACGCGCGGACGAGCGAGTGGGTCGGCAATCCGTTGCGCGCAGACATCGCGGGCGTCGCGCCTCCCGACGCGCGTTTTGCCCGGCGCGAGGGGCCGCTGCGCCTGCTGGTCGTCGGCGGCAGCCTCGGCGCGCAGGCGCTCAACGATTGCGTCCCGGCGGCACTGGCACGCCTGGCTCCGGACCGGCGGCCGCGCGTTGTCCACCAGGCGGGCGCCAGGCACATCGACACCCTCGCGGCAGCCTACGCGGCACACGGCATCGAAGGCGAGTGCCTGCCGTTCATCGACGACATGGCCGCGCGCTACGCCGAGGCGGATTTCGTCATCTGTCGCGGCGGCGCGCTGACCGTCGCAGAACTCGCTGCCGTGGGCGTAGGCGCGCTGATCGTTCCGCTGCCCGGCGCGATCGCCGACGAGCAGAGCGCCAACGCGCGTCTGCTGGTCGACGCCGGCGCGGCAATCGTCGTGGCGCAGGGCGAACTCACGCCGGACCGGCTCGCCGATCTTCTGGCAGGACTCGACCGCCCGCGACTGCTGGCGATGGCAACCGCCGCGCGAGCGCTCGCCCGTCCGGACGCGACGCGACGCGTGGCTGAGGCCTGCATGGCCGAAGGATCGAAGCCGTGAAGCACAAGGTCAAGCGCGTGCACTTTGTCGGCATCGGTGGCGCAGGCATGAGCGGCATCGCCGAAGTGCTGGCGACGCAGGGCTACCAGATCTCGGGGTCCGATCTCGCCGCCACGGCGGTCACCCGTCGACTGCAGGGCGTAGGCATCGCGATCGCGCTGGGGCACGCGGCCGCAAACGTCGCCGGTGCCGATGCCGTCGTCGTGTCGACGGCCGTCGCCGTCGACAATCCCGAGGTCGTCGCGGCGCGGGCCGCCGGCATACCGGTCGTCCCCCGCGCGCTGATGCTGGCCGAATTGATGCGGCTGAAGCAGGGCATCGCGGTGGCCGGCACCCACGGCAAGACCACGACGACCAGCCTCATCGCCTCGGTGCTGGCCGAAGGCGGGCTCGACCCCACGTTCGTGATCGGCGGCAGGCTGTTGTCGGCAGGTGCCAACGCGCGCCTGGGCAAGGGCGACTTCCTGGTCGCGGAGGCCGACGAGTCCGACGCGTCGTTCCTGTACCTGCAGCCGGTGCTGGCGGTGATCACCAACATCGATGCCGATCACATGGAGACCTACGATCACGATTTCGCGAAGCTGAAGCGCGCGTTCGTCGATTTCGCGCAGCGCCTGCCGTTCTACGGCGTCGTCGTCGTATGCGGCGACGATGCCAATCTGCGCGACATCCTCCCCGCGATCACCAAGCCCATCGTCACCTATGGCCTCGAAGAGGGCGCACAGCTGCGGGCGACCGATGTCGCCAACGTCGCCGGCCGGATGCGTTTCATTGCCCGGGCCGCCGGTGCCGAAGCGTTGCCGGTCGAGCTCAACCTCCCCGGCCTGCACAACGTCCGCAACGCGCTGGCGGCGATCGCGGTGGGGCGCGAGGTCGGCGTGGGCGATGCCGCGATCGCGAGGGCGCTGCACGAATTCCACGGCGTCGCCCGCCGTTTCCAGCGCCACGGGGAAATCCAGCTCGCTTCCGGCGGCGCGTTCACGCTGGTCGACGATTACGGCCATCATCCCGCCGAAATGGCGGCGACGATCGCCGCGGCGCGCGGCAGTTTTCCGGGCCGACGCCTGGTGCTCGCGTTCCAGCCGCACCGCTACACGCGAACGCGCGATCTGTTCGAGGATTTCGTGACGGTGCTGTCGACCGTCGACGCGCTGGTGCTGGCCGACGTCTATCCGGCCGGGGAGTTGCCGATCGTTGCCGCCGATGGCCGCGCGCTGGCGCGTGCGTTGCGGGTCGCCGGCAAGGTGGAGCCGGTCTTCGTCGAACGCGTTGCGGACGTACCGGCGGCGTTGCAGGCCGTGCTGCGCGACGGCGACGTCGTGGTGACGATGGGCGCCGGGTCGATCGGACAGGTTCCGGCACTGCTGACGGCGGACGCCTCATGATGATGAACGAGCCGCTGCATTTCGAGGCGCTGCGCGGGACCCTGGCGCGCGACGTGTCGCTCGCGCGCTACACGACCTGGCGCTGCGGCGGGCGCGCGGACCGGTTCTACGCACCTGCCGATCGCGCCGATCTCGCGGCCTTCGTCGGCCAGCTTCCGGCGACCGAGCCGCTGACGGTCATCGGCCTCGGCAGCAACCTGCTGGTCCGCGACGGCGGCGTGCGCGGCACCGTGATCGTCGTCCACGCAGCCCTCAACGAACTGGTGTTGCAGGACGACGGGACGATCTACGCCGAAGCCGGTGTCGCGAGTCCGAAGGTCGCGCGCTACGCCGCACTGCACGATCGGGTCGGGGCGGAATTTCTGGCCGGCATACCGGGCACGATCGGCGGCGCGCTGGCGATGAATGCGGGCTGCTACGGCGGCGAGACCTGGCGCTTCGTGCGGCAGGTCGAGGTGCTGCAGCGGGATGGCGTGTTCGAGCGCCGCGACCGCGCCGCGTATCGGATCGGGTATCGCAGCGTGCGGCGTGCCGACGGCCGCGCACCGGATGGAATCTTCACCGCGGCGTGGTTCGCGTTCGCCTCCGGTGATGGCCATGCGGCCCGGGAGCGCATCAAGGAACTCCTGCAGCGGCGCATCGCGTCGCAGCCGCTCAACCTGCCCAACGCCGGCAGCGTGTTCCGCAATCCGGAGGGCGATCACGCGGCACGGCTGATCGAGGGCTGCGGCCTCAAGGGCTTCGCCATCGGCGGCGCCAGCGTGTCGGAGAAGCACGCCAACTTCATCGTCAATCCGGATGGGGCGGGAACGGCCGCGGACATCGAGGCGCTGATCGCGCACGTGCAGGCCACGGTGGAGGAACGCACGGGCATCCGGCTCGAACGGGAAGTCCGTGTAATCGGGGAACGCGCATGAGCGAATTCGGAAAGGTTGCCGTGTTGATGGGCGGGCAAGCGCGACCCGGTGCCGCGCAGCGGGCGGTGCGGGAGCGCGAAGCAGCCGCCCATCGACGGGACCGTGAACCCGGAAGCGAGGGAAGCTGGTGAGCGAATTCGGAGCCGGCGGGCGAGCGCGACCGAGTCGCGCAGCGGCGCGGGAGCGCGAAGCAGCCGCGCGGTGAGCGAATTCGGAAAGGTTGCCGTGTTGATGGGCGGCCCGAGCGCCGAGCGCGAGATCTCGCTGCTCTCGGGCAATGCGGTGCTCGCTGCGCTGCGCGAGCAGGGCGTCGATGCGCATCCGTTCGACCCGGCCGAGCGCGACGTGTGGACTCTGAAGCGCGAAGGCTACGCCCGTGTCTTCATCGCGCTCCACGGGCGCTTTGGCGAGGACGGCACCGTGCAGGGTGCGCTCGAGGTGCTGGGCATTCCCTACACCGGCAGCGGGGTGATGGCGTCCGCGCTGGCGATGGACAAGTGGCGCACCAAGCTCGTCTGGATCGCCGCCGGCATTCCCACGCCGCGCTATCGCATCGTCGACGCGGCCACCGACTGGAAGCGCGTCGTTGCCGACCTCGGCCTGCCGCTGTTCGTCAAGCCGGCGCGCGAGGGCTCGACCATCGGCATCACCAAGGTCGACGCCGTCGATCACGATGAGCTCGCCAAGGCGTGGAAGACAGCCGCCGAGCACGACGACCTGGTGCTGGTCGAGGAGTTCGTGGCAGGCGTCGAGCTGACGGCGTCTATCCTCGGTGATCGCGCACTGCCGCTGATCAGGATCGAGGCGCCGCAAGGCAACTACGACTATCACAACAAGTACTTCTCCGACGAGACGAAGTATTTCTGCCCGAGCGGCCTTCCGATGGCGCAGGAGCAGGCGATGCTCGAACAGGCGCTCGCCGCCTTCCGCATCGTCGGCTGCAGCGGCTGGGGACGGCTCGACCTCATCCTGCGCGACGACGGCAGCTTCAGCTTCCTCGAGGTCAACACGTCGCCCGGCATGACCGGTCATTCGCTGGTGCCGATGGCCGCACGCCAAGCGGGCATTCCGTTCGGCGAACTGTGCGTGGCGATCCTGCGAGGCGCGCATGTGGGATGACCCGCGGCAGATGAACGCGCTGGCGGCGATCGTCGCCCTGATCGGCGTGGGGGCGCTGGTGTGGGCGCTCGGCGCCTGGCTCGTTCGCCAGCCCGTGTTCGCCTTCCGAGAAGTGGTCGTCGAAGGTCCGCTGACGCGCGCCAGCGCGCCGCATCTGGAAGCCGTCATTCGCGACGAGCTCGCCGGTACGTTCTTCACGATGAACCTCGAGCGCGCCCGCGCGTCGCTGGCGCGCGTGCCCTGGGTGCGCGCCGTCGCGTTGCGCCGCCAGTGGCCGCAGCGCCTGCTGGTCACCGTCGAAGAGCAGGTTCCGTTGGCGCGCTGGAACGACACGGCGCTGGTCAACGTGCAGGGCGAGGTGTTCGCGGCGTCCTACAACGGCGAGCTGCCCGCGTTTGCCGGGCCGGAGGGACGATCGGGCGAGGTGACGTCGCGATTTCGCGAGTGGTCCGCCGTGTTGCAGCCGATCGCGTTTGCGGTGCAGCGCATCGCGTTGTCGCCGCGTGGCGGCTGGATGCTGCAGGCGCGCAGCGGCGACGGTCCGCTCGAGATCGAGCTTGGGCGCGAAGAGCCGGCGGCCCGGCTGCAGCGGTTCATCTCCACGCACGGCAGGACGCTCCGGGTGCTCGCCCGCGCGGGACGGCCGATCGATCACGTCGATCTGCGTCATCGCAACGGGTTTGCGGCGCGCGTGCCGGGTTTCAAGGAACGGCCGCCGAAGCGGGCGGGGACGTGATGCGGTCCGCAGCAGCGATCAACAGGGAATGGTGAGGCAATGGTGAAGGAAGCAAAGAACATCGTCGTGGGTCTCGACATCGGCACGTCGAAGATCGTGGCGATCGTCGCCGAAGTCGGTCCGGAGGGCAGCCTCAACATCATCGGCATGGGTTCGCAGCCGTCGCGCGGCCTCAAGAAGGGCGTCGTCGTCAACATCGAGGCGACGATGGCTTCGATCCAGCGCGTGCTCGAGGAAGCGGAATTGATGGCGGACTGCCGGATCACCGAGGTCTACACCGGCATCGCCGGCAGCCACATCCGCAGCCTCAATTCCAGCGGCATGGTGGCGATCAAGGAGAAGGAGGTGACGCAGGCCGACATCGACCGTGTCGTCGAGACAGCAAAGGCGATCGCGATTCCCAACGACCAGCAGATCCTGCACATCCTGCCGCAGGAATTCATCATCGACGGCCAGGAAGACGTCCGCGAACCGCTGGGGATGAGCGGCGTGCGGCTCGAGGTCAAGGTCCACATCGTGACCGGCGCGGTGTCCTCGGTCGAGAACATCACCAAGTGCGTGCGTCGCTGCGGCCTCGAGGTGCGCGACGTCATCCTGCAGCCGCTCGCATCGTCGATCGCGGTGCTTTCCGACGACGAGAAGGATCTCGGCGTCTGCCTGATGGACATCGGCGGCGGCACGACCGACATCGCGGTCTTCGCCGGCGGCGCGATACGTCACACCGCGGTCATCCCGATCGCCGGCGATCAGGTCACCAACGACATCGCGATGACGCTGCGCACGCCGACCAAGGAGGCCGAGGAGCTGAAGCTGCGCCACGGCTGTGCATTGCGGCAGCTGGCCGGCGTCAACGATGTGATCGAGGTGCCCGGCGTCGGCGAGCGCGCGGCGCGGAAGCTCTCCCGCCAGACGCTGGCGGAAGTGATCGAGCCGCGCATCGAGGAGCTGTATTCGCTGGTGCAGGCGGAACTGCGGCGCAGCGGCTTCGAGGAGATGCTCTCGTCGGGCATCGTCCTCACCGGCGGTTCGGCGCTGCTGCAGGGGATGGCCGAGCTCGGCGAGGAAGTGTTTCACCTGCCGGTGCGCGTAGGCGTGCCGGCGTATACGGGCGGCCTGGCGGACGTGGTGCGCAGCCCGCGTTACGCAACGGCGGTCGGGCTCCTGATCGAAGGGCGCGACCAGTACCTTCGCGGGCAGTCGGCCCGCGCGCAATCGACGGGCATCGGCGGCATGGCGGAGCGGATGGGGCAGTGGTTCAAGGCGAATTTCTGATGCGGCAGGCAATCGCAGCGGCAGTACGAAGGCATTCACAACGGCAGTCACACCGGCAGCAAACCGGACAGGAGAAAGGAACGCACCATGTTTGAGATCATCGATCAGTCCCCGGAGGAAGGCGCAATCATCAAGGTCATCGGTGTTGGCGGCTGCGGCGGCAACGCCGTGGAGCACATGATGGGCAGAGGCTTGTCCGGCGTGGAATTCATATGCGCCAATACCGATGCGCAGGCACTGAAACGTTCGACCGCGTCGCATCAGATCCAGCTCGGCTGCAACCTCACCCGCGGCCTGGGCGCGGGAGCGCGTCCGGAGATCGGCCGCGATGCCGCCAACGAGGATCGCGAGCGCATCGCCGCGCTGATCGACGGCGCCGACATGCTGTTCATCACTGCCGGGATGGGCGGCGGGACCGGCACCGGGGCGGCACCGGTGATTGCCGACATCGCGAAGAGCATGGGCATCCTCACCGTCGCCGTCGTCACGCGCCCGTTCGCGTTCGAAGGCAAGCGGCAGCGCGTCGCGCACGCCGGCATCGAGGAGCTGTCGAAGAAGGTCGATTCGCTGATCATCATCCCCAACGACAAGCTGATGGAAGTGCTGGGCGAGGACGTGTCGGTGCTCGACGCCTACGCGGCCGCGAACGACGTGCTGCACGGCGCGGTGTCGGGGATTGCCGAGGTGATCAACAACCCGGGTCTCGTCAATGTCGACTTCGCCGACGTGCGCACCGTGATGGGCGAGGTCGGCATGGCGATGATGGGCTCGGCGTCGGCGGCCGGCGGGGACCGCGCCTGCAGCGCGGCGCAGCAGGCGGTCAAGAGCCCGCTGCTCGAGGACGTCAACCTCCTCGGCGCGCGCGGGGTTCTGGTCAACATCACCGCCTCGTCCGGCCTCAAGATGAAGGAGTACCACGAGGTCATGAACACCATCAAGGAGTTCACTGCCGAGGATGCGATGGTGATCGTCGGGACGGTGATCGACGACGCGATGGAGGACCGGCTGCGGGTGACGATGGTGGCGACGGGCCTGGGCGGCGCGGTGGCGAAGCCCCAGCAGCGCACCCCCAGCATCACGCTGGTCGATCAGCCGGTGGTTGTCCAGCGCACGGGCACCGACGGGATGGGCATGCAGGTCGAGACGATCAACTACGAGTCGCTCGAACAGCCGGCGGTGATGCGCAGGCGCGAGCGGGGTGGTGCCGCTGCGGCACCCGCGTTCGATGCATCGGAAATCCCGGCGTTCCTGCGCAAACAGGCCGACTGACGGCGGTTCGCGAAGGCGGGGGAGGAGGGCTTTCCGACCCCGCCGCAGCGCCGATCAGGCACCGCCGCCCATGCTATAATTCGCAGCTAAACCGTTGAACCAAAGCGAGAACCGCTTTTCTTCCCTTCGCCGCTGCCGCCAACCGCGGCCGCCGGTGACGACGGCGCACAAGCCATGTTGAAGCAACGCACGCTCAAGTCCACGATCAAGACGACCGGGGTCGGGTTGCACACCGGCGCCCGTGTCGAGCTCGTGCTGCGCCCCGCCGCTGCCGATGCCGGCATCGTGTTTCACCGCACCGACCTGGCCGACCCGGTCGCCCTGCCGGCTGCTGCACGGCAGGTCGGCGACACCCGCCTCTCCTCGACATTGAAGCAGGGGGCGGTGACGATCTCCACGGTCGAGCACATCATGTCGGCGCTGGCCGGTACGGGGATCGACAACGCCCACATCGACGTCGCCGGCCCCGAGATACCCATCCTCGACGGCAGCGCCGGCCCGTTCGTCTACCTGCTGCAATCGGCGGGCATCGTCGAGCAGGACGCCCCCAAGCGCTACCTGCGCATCGTCTCCGCGGTCGAAGTCAGGGAGGGCGACAAGTGGGCGCGCTTCGATCCCTTCAATGGCTTCAAGCTGGATTTCACCATCGATTTCCCGCACCCGGTGTTCGGATCGGAAAATCGCCATGTCGTGATCGATTTCGCCGAGCACGTCTACACCAAGGAAGTGGCACGGGCGCGGACCTTCGGCTTCATGCAGGACGTCGAGGCGATGCGCGCTGCCGGCCTGGGGCTGGGCGGAAGTCTGCAGAACGCCGTTGTCCTCGACGAGTTCAAGGTGCTGAACAGCGAAGGCTTGCGCTACGACAACGAATTCGTCCGCCACAAGGTGCTCGACGCGATCGGCGATCTCTATCTGCTGGGGCACCCGTTGATCGGCCACTACACCGCCTACAAGTCGGGTCACGGACTCAACAACGCGCTGGCGCGCGCGCTGCTCGACCGCGCCGACGCGTTCGAGATGGTGACTTTCGCCGACGAGGATGACGTGCCGGCCGCGTTCCAGGACTGGCAGCTCGCGCCGGCCTGACCGGCACGCACCCGATCGGCGCCCCCGCTTCGCGTCCGTGATCCTTGTCCGCCTGCTTCTCTTTCTCGCGCTGGCGACCATAGCGGTGTCAGGGCTTTTGTACCTGTTCAAGCGGGACCGGCGCTATCTCCGCTTCATTGGCCAGGTCATCAAGTACACGATCTTTCTCCTCGTCGGCGTGCTGCTCTTCGTCGCGTTCGAGCGGCTCGTCATTCTGCTGTAGCCGACAGGCAAGGTTCCGCGCGTCAGCCGGCGCGACGCAGGAAACGCGTCAGCGCGACCTTGAGCGGACCGGCCGGCAGCTCGCGCGCGAACCCCGCCAGCGGCCGCAAAGCCGATTTATCTATATGATATAGCGGAAGTTTCTTCTCCGTTCGGGGGAGTTCCCGCACTTGCACCCGGATCCGTATTGCGGTAAATTTCCAACCTTCGCGCAGCAGTTGGCCCAATAAATCGGGGGTGCGCTGCCGCAAAACGGCGGCGATGGCACCCGCATCGACAGCAAGTTGAAGCTCGCTGGTTTGGGCATCGGCGACGCGGACACGGTCGGCCAGGGGTCGCGGCAGTTGCCGGCGAATCACACCGAGCAGCTCGTTCTCCTGCCGATGGCGGGCCTGCCATGCCGCCAGGGTGACGTCGGCGGAGATGATCCGCTGCAGCGATTGTGGAGCGCGCGCCATGCGGGAATTCGATTCGGGACCCGTCGTTCGCGCGTCGTGGTCTGACGGCAGCGGCGGCCCCACGCTGCTTGAAGTGGAGGTACTCGATTGAACATCATTCTCGTCTCCGGCGCCACCGCGCGTGCGCGCACGCTCACGCTGGACTGGCGGCACTGGACGGCCGCGTCGTTGCTGCTCTGTTCGATCTTCATCGTCTTCACCCTGCTGTTCAATTTCATCACGCTCCGCTACGCGGCGTCGATTCAGCATCCCTGGCTGCAGGCGATTGTCCTGGCCGACCAGCGGCAGGAAGCGCTCAAGACCCAGCAAGTGGTCCAGGGGCACCTGAGTGCGATGGCGATGCGGATGGGCGAACTGCAGGCGCAGATGCTGCGACTCGACGGGTTGGGCGAGCGCCTGGCCAGGCTCGCGGGCCTGAAGCCGCAGGACATGCCATCGCTGCAGCCGGGAACGGTGCCGGGTCGCGGCGGCGCCGAGTCATCGCTGCCGTCGCGGCAGCTATCGGTCGACGAGTTCTCGACGCTGCTGGCGACGCTGTCGCGGCAAATTGACGTGCGCAGCGATCAGCTTGGGGTGCTCGAAGCGCTGCTGGTCCAGGATTCGGCCAATCGCAAGTTCCTGCCGACACTTTCCCCCATCGTCGACGGTTGGTACTCGTCGAACTTCGGCTACAGGGTCGATCCGTTCACCGGGTCGCAGTCGTTCCACGAAGGCATCGATTTTCCGGCAGACACCGGAACACCGATCGCCGCCGCGGCCAGCGGCAAGGTGGTCGAGGCCGGCTTCCATGCTCAATATGGTAATATTCTTGAGATTGACCACGGAAACGGCCTGGTTTCCCGGTACGCGCACGCAGCGAGGCTGCTGGTCCAGGACGGCGATCTCGTCGTGCGGGGCCAGCGGGTGGCGACGGTGGGATCGACCGGCCGTTCGACCGGCCCCCATCTTCACTTCGAGGTTCGGCTGAACGGAGTCCCGCAGAATCCCGTGCGGTTCCTGCAATCCTCGAGTTGACAGCTTTCTATCGGCGGCCGTAGTGGCAATGACAGGCGGCAACAGGGGTGAGGCGGTCCTCACCCCTTGTTTTTTGCCCCGGCGGCGGAAAATAAAATCTTTATGATCTCCAATATCCTCACGCGCATCTTCGGCAGCCGCAATGAGCGCCTGCTGAAGCAATACGGACACACCGTCAAGGCCATCAACCTGCTGGAGCCGACGATCTCGGCACTGTCCGACGATGCGCTGAAAGCGAAGACCGTCGAGTTCAGGGAGCGCGTCGGCAAAGGCGAAGCGCTCGATGCGCTGCTTCCCGAAGCCTTTGCCGTCGTGCGCGAAGCCGGCAAGCGCGCGCTGCAGATGAGGCATTTCGACGTGCAGCTGATCGGCGGGATGGCGCTGCACAACGGCAAGATCTCCGAGATGCGCACCGGCGAAGGCAAGACGCTGGTGGCAACGCTGCCCGCCTATCTCAACGCGCTCGCGGGCAAAGGCGTCCACATCGTCACTGTCAACGATTACCTCGCCCAGCGGGATGCCGACTGGATGGGTCGGATCTACCGCTTCCTCGGGCTCACGGTCGGCGTCAACCTGTCGCAGATGGAGCACGACGCCAAGCAGGTCGCGTACGCGGCGGACATCACCTACGGCACCAACAACGAGTTCGGCTTCGACTACCTGCGCGACAACATGGTGTTCGAGGGGTCGCAACGCGTGCAGCGCAGCCTCAGCTACGCGATCGTCGACGAGGTGGACTCGATCCTCATCGACGAGGCGCGGACCCCCCTGATCATCTCCGGCCAGGCAGACGACAACGTCGACCTCTACTATCGGCTGAACGAACTCGTCCCCAAGCTCACCCGGCAGCCCGAAGAGAAGGGCCCCGGCGACTACTGGGTCGACGAAAAGGTGCACCAGGTGCTGCTGTCGGAGGAAGGTCACGAGAATGCCGAGGGCATCCTCGGCGCCGCGGGCCTGCTCGCCGCGGGGTCGAGTCTCTACGACGCGCACAATATCGCCCTGATGCACCACCTGTACGCGGCGCTGCGCGCCCACGCGCTGTACCACCGCGACCAGCACTACGTGGTGCAGAACGGCGAGGTCATCATCGTCGACGAATTCACCGGGCGCTTGATGTCCGGGCGGCGCTGGTCGGACGGCCTTCATCAGGCGGTGGAGGCCAAGGAAGGCGTGCAGATCCAGCGCGAGAACCAGACGCTCGCGTCGATCACCTTCCAGAATTACTTCCGCATGTACGGCAAGCTCGCCGGCATGACGGGCACCGCCGACACCGAAGCCTTCGAGTTCCAGCAGATCTATCACCTCGAGACGGTGGTCATTCCGACGCACCAGCCGATGATCCGCAAGGACGAGAACGACCAGGTGTTCCGTACGTTCCAGGAAAAGGTCGATGCGATCATCGCCGACGTCAAGGATTGCTACGCCCGGGGTCAGCCGGTGCTGGTCGGCACCACGTCGATCGAGAATTCCGAGCTGTTGTCGAAATATCTCGACAAGGAGAAGCTGCCGCACCAGGTGCTGAACGCGAAGCAGCACGCGCGCGAAGCCGAGATCGTCGCCCAGGCCGGCAAGTCGAAGGCCATCACCATCGCGACCAACATGGCCGGTCGCGGCACCGACATCGTGCTCGGGGGCATCCTCGAACCGCTGATCCTCAAGCTCCGCGACGACGAGACGCTGTTGCCGACCGAGAAGGACCGCGAGATCGACAAGCTGCGCGCCGACTGGAAGATACGCCACGAGGCGGTGGTGGCGGCCGGCGGCCTCCACATCATCGGCACCGAGCGGCACGAATCGCGGCGCATCGACAATCAGTTGCGCGGCCGCTCCGGCCGCCAGGGCGACCCGGGTTCGTCGCGTTTCTATCTCTCGCTCGAGGATCCGCTGCTGCGCATCTTCGGCGGCGAGCGTCTGGGCGTCATCATGCAGAAGCTCAAGATGCCGGATGGCGAGCCCATCGAACATCCGATCGTCAACCGCTCGATCGAGAAGGCGCAGCACCGCGTCGAATCGCGCAACTTCGACATCCGCAAGCAACTGCTCGAATACGACGACGTTGCCAACGACCAGCGGCGCGTCATCTACCTGCAGCGCAACGAACTGCTCGAGAGCACCGACATTTCGGAGACGGTGCGCAACATGGTCAGCGGCCTGGTCGAAGAGACCGTGCGCCGGTACGTCCCGCCCGATTCGGTCGAGGAGCAGTGGGACATCCCGGGTCTCGAGGCAGCGCTGCAGTCCGATTTCCAGCTGCGCGCACCCATAGGCGAGTGGCTCAAGACCGACCACGATCTCACCGACGAAAACCTGCGCGAGCGTCTTGCCGCGGCGGCGCTCGCCCAGTACGAGGGCAAGGAGGCGCAGGTCGGCCCCGATCTCATGCGCCAGTTCGAGCGCAGCCTCATGCTGCAGACCGTGGATCAGCAATGGCGTGACCATCTGGCCAACCTCGATCACCTGCGGCAGGGCATCCACCTGCGCGGTTACGCGCAGAAGAATCCGAAGCAGGAGTACAAGCGCGAGTCGTTCGAGCTGTTTTCCGACATGCTCGACCGCATCAAGCAGGACGTCGTCAAGATCGTGTTGACCGTGCAGGTCCGCAGCGAGCAGGACGTGCAGGCGGTCGAGGAAGCGCCGGCGGTGTCCAACGTCAAGTACCAGCACGCCGATTACGACGAGGCGCTGGGCGCGGGCGCGGGCGCCGACGCCGAGCCGCCGGCCGAGTTGCCGGCGCAGGCGCCTTTCGTGCGCGGCGGCGAGAAAGTCGGACGCAACGATCCTTGTCCCTGTGGCTCGGGCAAGAAATACAAGCAGTGCCACGGGCGCCTCTGATCGGACTGCGACCATGCCCGTCGGATATACGCCGCCGACCGCCGCAGACTTGCTGCCCGTCCCCGGGGTGATGCTGGGCACCGCGGCGGCGCAGATCAAGAACTGGCAGCGCGACGACGTGCTGCTCGCCGTTTTCGAGCCCGGTTCGGTGGCCGCCGGCGTGTTCACGCAAAATCGCTTCTGCGCGGCGCCGGTCACGGTCTGTCGCCGGCACCTGGGCGACGATGGCGGCAATGCCACCCCTGTCCGCGCGCTGATCGTCAACGCCGGCAACGCCAACGCCGGTACCGGGCTTCCGGGCATCGCTGCCGCCGAGTCGACCTGTGCGGCGGTGGCGAGCATGCTCGGCTGCACAATGCAGCAGGTGCTGCCGTTCTCGACCGGCGTCATCATGGAGCCGCTGCCGCTGGCGAAAATCGTCGCCTCGCTGCCTGCCGCCAAAGCGGCGCTGGCGCCGGACCATTGGTTCGCGGGCGTGTCGGCGATCATGACCACCGACACGGTGCCGAAGGGCGCCTCGCGTCGGCTGACGATCGACGGTGTGCCCGTCACCGTGACCGGCATCGCCAAGGGTGCGGGAATGATCCACCCGAACATGGCGACGATGCTCTCGTTCATCGCCACCGACGCCCCGCTTGCCGCAGCCTTGCTGCCCGCACTGACCCGCGAGATCGCCGACGTGTCGTTCAACTGCGCGACCGTCGACGGCGACACCTCGACCAACGACAGTTTCGTCCTCGTGGCGACCGGCAAGGCAGCGCTGACGCCGATCGCGCGTCGCGACGATCCGCGCTTCGCGGCGCTCTGCAAGGCGCTGACCGAGGTCGCGACCGTGCTGGCGCAGGCACTGGTCCGCGATGGCGAGGGCGCCACCAAGTTCATGACCATCCGCGTCGACGGCGGGCGCGACGCCGCCGAGTGCCGCAGGATTGCCCTCGGCATCGCCCATTCGCCGCTGGTAAAGACGGCATTCTTCGCCTCCGACCCCAACCTCGGCCGCATCGTCTGCGCGATCGGCAATGCGGCGGCGCCGGACCTCGATCCCGCGCGGGTATCGTTCTGGCTCGACGACGTGCTGGTCGTCGATCGAGGCGGGCGCGCCGCCGGCTATCGTGAAGAAGACGGCCAACGGGTGATGAAGGCGGACGAGATCGCCGTCAGGGTGGCGCTGGGGCGCGGCGACGCCGAGGCAACGGTGTGGACCTGCGACTTCTCGCACGACTACGTCTCGATCAACGCCGACTATCGAAGCTGAGCCCGACGTTGTTTCCGCTGGACGATATCGCCAAGCTGTTCGCCCGTGCCGAAGGCGTGCTCGAGCGGCTGGAGGCGATGTTTCCTCCAGTGCCGCCGCCGCCCGACTGGAAGGCGACCGCGTTTCGCTGGCGCAAGCGCGGCGGGCGCGGGTTTCTGCAGCCGGTGGCCCATCCGCATGCGATCAACCTCGATGATCTTGTCGCCATCGACGATCAAAAGAATGCAATTGACGTCAACACCAGGCAGTTCGTCGCCGGCCTGCCAGCCAACAATGTGTTGCTGACCGGATCGCGCGGCACCGGCAAGTCGTCGCTGGTGAAGGCGATGCTGGGGCGCTACGCTGCCAGGGGATTGCGCCTGATCGAGGTCGACAAGGGCGATCTCGTCGACCTGCCCGACATCGCCGATGCGATCGACGGCCGGCGCGAACGCTTCATCGTCTTCTGCGACGACCTCACCTTCGATGCCGGCGAGCCCGGCTACAAGGCGCTGAAGGTGATGCTCGACGGCACCATCGCGGCGCCGTCGGCCAATGTCCTCATCTACGCGACGTCGAACCGCCGGCATCTCCTTCCCGAGTACATGAGCGAGAATCTCGAGACCCGGCACCTTGGCGACGAGGTGCATCCGGGCGAGTCGGTCGAGGAAAAGATATCGCTGTCCGAGCGCTTCGGCCTCTGGATCTCGTTCTATCCGTTCGCCCAGGAAGACTATCTCGCGGCCGTGGATGCGTGGCTCGGGACGCTGGGCGTCGCCCGCCCGAAGACCGCGCGCGACGCCGCCCTGAGGCAGCGCGACGCGATCCAGTTCTCGCTCCAGCGCGGCTCGCGCAGCGGCCGCATCGCGTGGCAGTTCGCGAAGGGCTACGCCGGTGCCGTGGCGCTGAAGAAGAAGCCCGCCCGCTGAATGCGGGGCGGCGCGCCATGGCAATCGTCCGCGTCGCGGCAGCGGTGATCCTTCGCCCGGACGGGCAGGTGCTGCTCGCGCAACGCCCCGCCGGCAAGCCCTACGCCGGCTACTGGGAGTTTCCAGGCGGCAAGCTGGAGCCGGGAGAGACCGCACGCGATGCCCTCGATCGCGAATTGCAGGAAGAACTCGGGTTGACCGTCCGCGCTGCCACGCCCTGGCTCGTGCAGCGCTACACCTACCCGCACGCCGATGTCGAACTCAACTTCTTTCGCGTCTTCCGGTGGGACGGCGAGCCGGTGGGTCACGACGGGCAGGCGTTCCGCTGGCAGACGCCGGGGCAGTTCGACGTGAGCCCCTTGCTGCCGGCGAATACGGCCATCCTGCGGGCGCTGGAACTGCCGGGCGCCTGAACCCGGTGTCGAGACCGTCGGCGAGCGCGCCCGCCGCGCCCCTTTGCGGCGTCTCGCGGCTGGGAGCGGATCGATCAGTTTCCGCGACGCTTCGGCGACGGATCCGCGCCGGCGTCCGGATCGGCGACTTCGTCCGACGCCGCCGGATCGGCCAGCGGAATCCGGTACGACTCCGACGCCCAGGCGCCGAGATCGATCAGCTTGCAGCGCTGCGAGCAGAACGGTCGAAACGGCGACGCTTGCGTCCATTCCACGCGGGCGCCGCACTGGGGGCAGGAAACGTACTTGACGGGGCTCATGGTCGGAGGATGGTCACGTCCGGAGCCTACGCGTGGCGATGGCGGGCATCAAGGTCGAAGGGTAATATTTGCACACATAACCATGCCTTGCCGTTTTGCGCCGCTTACGTTGCATGACCAGCCGGCGGTCGTGCAGCACCTCCTGGAACTCGACGCGGACGACCGCGCGCTGCGCTTCAACACCACCGCCCCCGACAACGCGATCGTCGGCTACTGCGCGCGGTGGAATTTCGCCGACGACATCGTCGAGGGCGCCTGGGAGGACGAACTGCTGATCGGGGTCATCCACTTGCCGGTATTTCGCGCCGGCGCCGATCTCGTCGGCGAGTTGGGCGTCTCGGTGGCCAGCGGATCGCGGAAGCGCCGCATCGCGACGGGGCTTGCGCTGCGCGCCCTCGAAACCGCACGCAGCCGCGGACTCGATCGCGTCTACATCAACTTTCTCACGCGCAACCGGCCGATGATGTGCCTCGCACGCCGATTCACCGGCGACATCACCATCGAGGGCGACGAGACCGTAGCCATCATCCGGATGGACGTCGCGCCCGGCAGTCCCGCCGTCGAGATGCCGGCGGCGATCGCGTGACCGGTCGCGGCAGATGCGCCGCATTTCCCGCCGGACCTCCCCGGCCGCTGCGCCGGCGCGTCATTCCATCAGGTGACGGACGTGAGCACACACCGTCAGCAGCTGGGTTCGGTCCATGCGCAGCAGGATGTTCCGCGTGATGGGCGCCAGGATTCTCAGTGCGCCGGCCACGGCGAGGCGAGATGACTGCTCGACGACAAACCCGGCCTTGGCGAGCCGGAGAGGCCTCAGGAAGTAGTAGTCCATGCCGCTGTTGATCAGCCTGGCAGTGAGATCGGCCAATGCCTCGCGGTGAATGAGCGGGTCCGTGCCCTGTTCGATCGCGTCGAGAACCGCGATCGTCTCCGCACGCAGGCTTTCGGAATGATAAAAGCGCAGGGAAGGCCGGGGTTTCGGCGTCGGCTTGGCCGGCTTCCTGATCGCAGGTCGTGGCGTTCGCTTCGATGGTCGCTTCGTGGGCGCGGGCATGGCGGGCCGGTAGGATGACGGCTGCGGAGCTATCGCGGGCGCAGCGGCAGTGACGCCGCGGGCGCAGCCGCGATCGTCGATTCACCGCTCGCATCAATGCAAAGCCCCACGATCGGTCGCGGGGCTTCGCGGGATCGCCACGTTGCCGTGGCTTCATTTCGTTGCGTCACCGCAACGTGTGCCGGGGTTTGGTTACCGGCTTCGGAGTCGACCTGTAGTGATTGTCATCTATAGAGTTTCTCCTCATCGTGGGCACCGCAACGCCGGCAAATCCCCGCATCCGCGAACCGCACGGGACACCGGCCGGCCCCGACTACAACCGCGGAACCGGACACCCGCCAAGCGTCTGCGAGCACCGACACACCAAACCGCCTCTTCCACACGCTCAGACTACGCCGAGCCGCAAAGAGTTTCAACCATCCTCCGCGGCGCCTGCCGCACCGCGGTTCTAGAGGTTGCAAAACGTCAATGCGAACTCGACGTCCTGATCGAATACCGTGCCGCGGTCGGCTCCTGACACGCCGATGAAACGGATGTTGAGCGCGTACTTGTTGGCGCTGATCTCAGGCACGCAGGCAAGATCGCGCCGCAGCGACAGGCGCAGCAGCTGCGCGACTTTCGACGATGTCAGCATCAACTGGAACACGCCGCGATACGCGGTCTGCTGCGTCGTGCGCCCGTTGTCGCGCAGCAGGCGCAGGATGATGGCGAGGCCGTTGTGGACGGGAAGGAAAGGTGCGATCCAGCCTTCGAGGTCGCGGTGTCTCGCCATCGGATCGAGATGCAGCCAATAGTGATACGCCGGCAGGTCGAACTCGCACACTCCGCCCGGAATCGCGGCACGCTGCTTGATGGTCATCAGCCATTCGTTGTCGCGCAGGTGCTGGCCGACCTTGCCCGTCTGCGCCAGGAGGTCGACGCTTGCGTGATCGATCTCGGCCAGCAGCGCTTCCAGCACGCGGCTCTCGATCGCGGGATTGTTGCGCAGGGCGCCGAGCAGCTGCCTCTGCCGCTCGAGTTCCTGCAGGATGTCGGTCTTCAAATCGGCGCGGGCGGCCACGTCCGTGATCTCGAACAGTGCCAGCAGAGCCGCGTGGTGATCCTCCTCGTCGCCGCGACCCGCGAAATACTCCACGCGGCGATAGAGGTCCTCGAGCCGCATCATCGTGCGGATGCGCTCGTTCAGCGGGTGCTCGTAGCGGATCACGGGAAGAGATCGATCGGGGAGAACTGCAGATCCGCCATTCTGCCCCAAGTCGGGTCATTGATTAAGAGCCTGCCGCAGGAATCTTGGCGTCCTGGTTCGATCGCGCCCGGACCGGGCGTGGCCGAGGCAGCCGCGGCTGCGGGCTTCACGTTGTCATCGGCGGGCAGCGAGCACAGTCGCCCGCAAGCGCGCGGTATCGCTGATCGAGCTTCGCGACCGCGGGAGCGATACACTCCCGGGCTCCGCCGTTGTCGATGATGTCGTCCGCCGCGGCGAGCCTTTGCGCGCGCGGGAGTTGCGTCGCCATGATCGAGCGCACCTCGGACTCCGCCAGGCCGCTGCGGGCGATCGCCCGCCTGACCTGCTCGTCTTCCGGGCAGTCGACGACCAGGATCCGCTGGACGAGCGACCGCAAGCCGCCTCGTTCCATCAGCAGGGGGACGACCAGCAGGCCGTAGGGGGCCGTCCATGCGGCGATCTCCCGCCTGGCTTCGGCCGCAATCAACGGGTGCAGCAGCGCTTCGAGCCGCTGCCTGTCGTCGGTGCTGGCAAAGACGCGCTGCCGCAGCGCCTGCCGATCGAGCCTGCCATCGGGGTCGAAGAGCGAGGAGCCGAACGCGGCGAGGATCGCCGCGCATCCGGAGGCACCGGGAGCGGTCAGCGCGTGCGCGATGCGATCGGTGTCGGCAACCGGGACGCCGAGCGCGGCGAAGGCCTCGGCGACCGCCGATTTGCCGCTGCCGATACCGCCGGTGAGACCCACGACCCAGCTCATTGGCGAGGGCCCTCATGCTGGGAACGAAGGTATTCGCGCTCGGGGCCGCCCTTCGCGCGCACTGGACTGCCTTCGCGCTGCGCGCTCCGGCATTCGCGCTCGGGGCGGCCCTTCGCGCTCATGGCATCAGCAGGTGGAGGAGGCTCGATCCGGCGAACAGCGCGCAGCCGCCGGCAATGGCGAGAAAGGGGCCGAAGGCGATGGGAACGTTGTGATCGCGACCCTTGAAGACCAGGAGACCGATGCCGACGAAGGCTCCGACCGCGGACGACAACAGGATGATCAGCGGCAGCATCTGCCAGCCGAGCCATGCGCCCAGCGCGGCAAGCAGCTTGAAGTCGCCATAGCCCATGCCTTCCTTGCCGCGAATCAGCTTGAACAGCCAATAGATTGTCCACAGCACGAGGTAGCCGGCGACCGCGCCGATGACGGCGCTTTCCAGCGGCGCGAACGTTCCGCGCAGGTTGACGATCAGGCCGGCCCACAGCAGGGGCAGCGTCAGGTCGTCGGGCAACAACTGGGTGTCGAAATCGATGAAGGTCAGTGCCAGCAAGGTGAAGAGCAATCCGGCAGCGGCCACCGCTGCGGGGGTGGCGCCGAAACGCAGCACCGCGCCTGCCGCCAGCGTCGCGCCCAGAAGTTCGACGATGGGGTAGCGCGGAGAGATGGCTGCCTTGCAGGCGCGGCACTTGCCTCCCAGCGCCAGCCACGAAACCACGGGAATATTCTCGACGGCGCTGATCGGGTGGTTGCAGGCGGGACACGCCGAGCGCGGCACGACGAGGTTGTAGCGTGGTGCTGCAGGTTCGGGCTGGTCCGACATCTCGGCGCAATCGGCGCGCCAGCGCTGTTCCAGCATTTTGGGCAGGCGGTGGATGACGACGTTGAGAAAGCTGCCGATGCACAGCCCGCCCACGAGCGCGACGATCAGCATGAAGGTGAATTCGGACATGTCAGGTGCGCCGCGGCGGCGCTCGGCATACAGGCAGACTCGTGGGGTGCGATGCAAGATTTGTCGCGGGACCGAGTTTATCCCAGCTTGAGATCATCGAGTGCAGCGAGTCGGAAATTCGCTCGATGTCTGGTGCCGTCCGCACCGCGTGTTTGCGCCGCCGAGCCGCTCGAAGGCGGCAAGTGCATGCGAGCGGAGGCAACTCCTGTGCCGCCGATCCGAGCAATCCGGGTTCCATGCGGTCCGGCCGGTCGCGATGACCGGGGTCCGACCGGCTGCTAGACTCCGGGTTGTTCGTTGCGAAAGAGGCCGAGGCCAACAGTGGAAGGAACCAGCGCTGCCGCACTGCATCACCTGATCGAGGAAAATGCGCGCTTGCAGGCGCGCATCGCCGAGCTCGAAAGCCTGAGCACGACGGACCCGCTCACAGGCGCCTGGAACCGGGTGCACCTCGCGCGCATGGTCGATATCGAGATTGGTCGGGCGATGCGTTCTGGCCAGCCGATCACACTGGTCCTGCTCGACGTCGATCACTTCAAGCAGGTCAACGATGTCCATGGGCATCTCGCCGGAGACGCCGTCCTGAAGGGAGTCGTCGGCCGGATTCGGGAGCGCATGCGCGATGCCGACACGCTGTTCCGCTGGGGCGGCGAGGAGTTTGTCGTGCTGGCCACGGCCGTGGGCTACCGCGGCGGCGCCGCACTGGCCGAGGGTCTGCGCAGAAACATCGCTGTCGCGCCGTTCGCGCAGGTCGGGCCGATCACCGCCAGCCTGGGCGTCACCGAGTACATGGAAGGCGAGAGCGCCGAGAGCTGGTTCCTGCGAACCGACCGGGCGCTCTACGCCGCGAAGTCCGGAGGTCGAAACCGAATATACGTCGACCGGCAGGGACGCTCGGACCTCCAGGGCAAGTCGACCGGCACTGGCGTGCTGCGGCTCTACTGGATGGAAGCCTATGAATTCGGCGAGCCGACAATCGACGCCGAGCACCGCGAACTCTTCGATCTCGGCAACCGGCTGATCGCGGCGGCGGTCGCGCAACACTCGGAGCCTGGCTTGTGGCGCGAAGCGCTGGATTCGCTGCTGGCGCATCTCGACCAGCACTTCCGGGCCGAGGAAGCGCTGCTGACTCGGCATGGTTACGCGCGGCTCGCCGAGCACAAGCGCGCGCACGCCGGCCTTCTTCAGCGCGCCGGCGAACTCCGGGTCGCCGTCGAAAGCGGAGAGGCCACGCTGGGCAACCTGGTCAACTTCCTCGTCAACGACGTCATCGCGCTGCACCTCCTCAAGGTCGACCGGGACTTCTACCTGCAGGTGCGGAGCGAGAAAAACGGCAGCGCGGCAGATGCCGGCGCGTAGCGGCGCGAGTCCTCCCGTACCAGGCCCTAGACCACGGCGCCGAGCTTGAAGATCGGCAAGTACATGGCGACGACGAGGCCGCCGATCACCACGCCGAGAAACACGATGATGATCGGCTCGAGCAGGCTCGAAAGTGTCGCGACCGCGTCATCGACCTCGCGCTCGAAGAAATCGGCGACCTTGGACAGCATGCCGTCGAGCGACCCCGACTCTTCGCCGATCTGCGTCATCTGCAGCACCATGTTGGGAAAGAGGCCGGTGTTGGTCATCGAATTGGTGAGGCTGGTGCCGGTACTGACGTCGGTCTGGATGCGCTTGGTCCCGGCCGCGTACACCGCATTGCCGGCCGCACCGGCGACGGCGTCGAGAGACTCGACCAGCGGCACGCCGGCAGCGAACATCGTGGCCAGCGTGCGGGTCCAGCGGGCGATGGTCGCCTTCTCGAGAATGTTGCCGATGACGGGAAACTTGAGGATCAACCGGTCGAACGCGTAGCGGAAGGTCTCGGAGCGTTTCAGCGCGAAGGTAAACGCGACCACCGCGCCGACGATGGCCAGGAATGCCAGCCACCAGTAGCTGACGACGATATCGGAGAGGTCGATGACGAATTGCGTCGGCGCCGGCAGCGAGGCGCCGAAACTCGAGAACACTTCCTTGAAGGCCGGAATGACGAAGATCATGATCACCCAGACGACCACGATGGCGACGACGACCACCGACATCGGATAGAACAGCGCCGACTTGATCTTGGCCTTGATGGCGAGGATCTTTTCCTTGTAGGTGGCAAGGCGCTCCAGGATGCCGTCGAGCATGCCGGCGGTTTCGCCGGCGTTGACCAGGTTGCAGTACAGGTTGTCGAACTGGTCCGGGTACTGGCGGAACGCCTGCGACAGGCTGGATCCGGACTCGACCTTGGCCTTGATGTCCATCATCAGCCGCGAAAACCGCGCGTTGCCGTGCCCGCGGGCGACGATCTCGAACGACTGCAGCAGCGGGACGCCGGACTTCAGCATCGTGGCGAGCTGGCGGGTGAAGAAGGTGATGTCCTTCTCGCTGATCTTGCGCCCGCCGCGGAACGTCTGGCGCTTGATCTTGGTGACACGGATCCCCTGGCGCCGCAGGTTGGTCGTGACCACGGTCTCGGAGGCGGCCTTGGCCTCCCCCCGCAGCTGCCTGCTGTTGCGGTCGGTGCCCTCCCACAGGTAGGTGTATTCCTTGACGTCGCGCCGCGTGCTGGAGGTAAGTGTGGCCATCACCCTTCCTTATTCATTGGTGACCGCTTCGATTTCTTCGAGGGACGTAATGCCGGCGCGCACCTTCAGGAGGCCCGACTGCCGCAGGTCGCGAACGCCCTCCCGACGCGCCTGGTCGGCGATGTCGATCGAGTTGCCGCCGCGCATGATCAGCTGGCGCATCTCGTCGGTGACGGGCAGCACCTGATAGATCCCGACGCGTCCCTTGTAGCCGGTGCCTTTGCAATTGTCGCAGCCGGTCGGGCCGAACGGCTGCCAGGTGCCGTCCAGATCCTCTTCCTTGAACCCGGCCTGCAGCAGCGCTTCCGGCGGGATGTCTTCGGGCTTCTTGCAGTGCGTGCACAGCTTGCGTCCCAGGCGCTGCGCCGTGATCATGATGACCGACGAAGCGACATTGAACGGCGCAACCCCCATGTTGAGCAGGCGGGTGAGTGTAGACGGGGCGTCGTTGGTGTGCAGCGTGGAGAGCACGAGGTGGCCCGTCTGCGCCGCCTTGATCGCGATGTCGGCGGTTTCGAGGTCGCGGATTTCCCCGACCATGATGATGTCCGGATCCTGGCGCAGGAAGGCGCGCAACGCCGTCGCGAAAGTCAACCCCGCCTTTTCGTTGACGTTCACCTGGTTGATGCCTGGGAGCTGGATTTCGGCCGGGTCCTCGGCCGTCGCGATGTTGATCCCGGGCTGATTGAGGATGTTGAGACATGTGTACAGCGAGATCGTCTTGCCGCTGCCCGTCGGCCCGGTGACGAGGATCATCCCGTACGGCCGGCCGATGGCCTTGAGCAGTTGTTGCTGCTGATCGGGCTCGTAGCCGAGCGCCTCGATGCCGAGCTTGACGCCCGATGAATCGAGGATCCGCATCACGATCTTTTCGCCGAACAGCGTGGGCAGCGTGCTCACCCGGAAATCGATCGCCTTGGTCTTCGACAGCACGAGCTTCATGCGCCCGTCCTGCGGCACGCGCTTCTCGGAGATGTCGAGCTTGGAGATGACCTTGATCCGCGACGCGACCTTGTCCTTGATGACGAGCGGCGGCTGCGCGATTTCCATCAGGATGCCGTCGAGGCGATAGCGAATCCGGTAGAACTTCTCGTAGGGTTCGAAGTGGATGTCGGAGACGCCCGCGGATATCGCGTCGAGCAGGATCTTCTGGATGTACTTGACGACCGGCGCATCCTCGACCTCGGCGTTCTCCTCGTCGGTGAGGCCGCCGACACCGCCATCCTGGAGCGTGACCTCCAGGTCTTCCATGTTGGCGACGTCCTTGAGCGTGGCGCCACTGGCCTCGACCAGCCGCGCGATGGCGTGGCCGAGCTTGTCGTCCTCGACCACCACGGGTTCGACGATCAGATTGGTCTTGAAGCGAACTTCTTCCAGCGCCTGCAGGTTGGCCGGGTCCGAAATGGCGACGAACACCCTGTTGCCGCGCTTGTGCAGCGGCAGGGCCCGTCGCGTCTGGGCGATCCGGAGGTCGATCAGTTCGCGCGGGTACTGGTCGGCATCGAACGCCGACAGGTCCATCAGCGGCACGCCGAACGCGCGCGACGCAAACAGCGCCAGCTTCGGCGCGGTGATGCGTTTGCCGTCAAGCACCTTTTCGACAAAAGTGATGCCCGATTGCTGCGCCTGGTTCTGGTTGTTCTCGGCTTCCTGCTCGGACATGAGCCCGTGCTGCACCAGCGCGCGTGCGAGCCCGCTGATGTTGCGTGTCGAGGCGGCGTGAGTGGCCATGAATTTCCAGGGAAGCGGCCGGCGGGTCAATCAGGTCTTGGAACGTCTTGCAACGCAAGCAACGAACGTGCCGAATTGAACTCCACCGAGCGTAAGTGACTGTTATTCCAGATGCATAAAACTTACTCGGGCGATGATGCCTGTCCCTCCGCGCTTTGTAAAGGCGCTTCCCGGGCAAGTCCTGCCGGCGCGCGCAGGCGCACGATCTTGATGGCGCGATCCTGTGTCTGCAGGATCTCGAGCCACTGGCCCGCGATTTCGAGCGTCGTTCCGGCGCCGGGGATTTCGCCCAGTTGTTCGACGATGAGTCCGTTGAGGGTCTTCGGCCCGTCGAGTGGGAACCGGGTGCCGAGCTTGCGATTGAGCGTGCGCAATTGCGCCATGCCATCGGCGACGACGCTGCCGTCGGGTTCCCGGGCGATCGCGGATGCCGATCCCGGCGCGTCGGTGGTGAAATCCCCGATGATCTCCTCGATGAGGTCCTCGATCGTGACCAGTCCCTGCAGTTCGCCGTATTCGTCGACCACGAGGCCCAGGCGCTCGCGATCGTTCTGGAATTGCTGCAGCTGGGTCAGAAGCGACGTGCCCGAGGGAATGAAATATGCCGGGCGCAGCACGCTGCGGATCGATGCGCCGTCGATCTCGTCGGCGTGCTGCAGGTGCAGCACCTGCTTCAGGTGCAGCGTGCCGATGATGTTGTCGAGTTCGTCCTCGTACACGGGCAACCGGGTGTGGTAGGACGTCGCCAGCTGCTGGACCAGGTGGGTGCTCTTTTCGTTGATGTCGACGGCGTGGATCTGGTTGCGCGGCGTCATCACGTCGTCGACGGTGATGGCTTCGAGGTCGAGGAGGTTCGCGAGCATCGCCCGATGCTTGCCGCGAAAATACTGGCCCTCGATCACCAGCGAGCGAAGTTCCTCCTGCGTGAGCGTGGCCCCGGGGCCGCTGCCCGGCCGGATCCGCAGCAATCTCAGCAATCCGCGCACGAACAGGTTGACGAACCAGACGATAGGCGCGGCGAACGTCAGCATCGGCCGCAGCACGAAGCTGATCACCGACGCGATGCGGTCGGCATGGGCGGCACCGATGACCTTGGGCGTGATCTCGGAAAAGACCAGGATCGCGAACGTCACCGCGACGGTCCCGAGCGCAAGCGCGAGTTCGCCCTGGCCGAAGAGCCGCACGGTGATGATGGCGGCGAGCGTGGCGGTGGCGGCGTTGATCAGGTTGTTGCCGAGCAGGATGACGCCCAGCAGGCGGTCGGTCTCGCCCAGAAGCGCGAGGGCGATGCGGGCGCCGCGCGCGCCGCGCTGCGCCTGGTGCTTGAGGCGGAACCGGTTGCAGGCCATCATCGCCGTCTCGGCGATCGAAAAGAAGCCGGACGTCACCAGCAACAACGCAAGCGTGACGCCAAGCGTGGCGGTAGAGAGGTCTTCCACGGGAGCGCGGCGTCTCAGGCGCCGCACCCGTCGGCGCGACGGATCGGTGCGGTGGTCGGCGCGGTCATCGCTGCAGTATGACTTCGAGCACGAACTTGTAGCCCAGGTACGCGAAGAACAGGAAGGTCGTGCCGGTGAGGATCCAGCGCAGCGCGATGCGACCGCGCCAGCCGTAGCGCCAGCGGCCCCACAGCAGGGCGCCGAAGGTGAGCCACCCCAGCATCGAAAAGACGCTCTTGTGCGTCAGCGTGACCGGGCGCCCGAAGATCTGCTCCGAAAACAATATTCCGCTCGCAAGCGTCAGCGTCAGCAGGACGAACCCGGCGCCGATCAGCCGGAAGAGAAACCGCTCCAGCGTGAGCAACGGCGGCAGGCCGGCGGCGCCGGGATCGGGCAGCCGCCGGTGCAGGCGTTTCTCGAGCCCGATGAGCACCAGCGCGTCGATAGCGGCAATGATGAACATTGCGTAGGCGACGAACGCGATGGCAACGTGCACGGCCGCCAGCGCGTTTCCGGCGTACGGAAAGCGGTGCGGATTGGAGAGCAGCAGCGGCAGCACCGCGGCGATCGCCGTGACCGGAAGCAGGATGCTGCCCACGACCGGGAGCGTGCGCAGCAGTCCCGATGCCCACGCCAGAACGACCGTCAGCCAGGCGACGACCGAGAGCGCATTGGCGATGGAGAGATCCAAGCCCTCGGGTTGTGCGACGTCCGTCAGCGCGAGCCATGCATGTCCGACGATGGCCAGCGGCAACATCCAGCGGGTGAAGGCGGGCGGCAGCGGCGCGGCGGGCTCGCGGTCGCCGGTCGCGGGGCTTGGCCAGTACGACCATGCGGCGAGGGCGTACAGAGCAGCGACGGCGAGGTGGAGTAGAATCATCGGGTTTCTTGCGCAACTCGATCAAGAGTTTACCTCAGGTGTCGCGCTTGCTGGCGGCAGCCGGCGCCGTCCTGGCCCCATCCCGAATCCCGGTGTTGCAATGTTCGACAACCTGACCGAGAGACTTTCCCGCGTCGTCAAGCAGCTGCGCGGCGAGGCGCGTCTCACCGAGACCAATATCACCGACGCGCTGCGCGAGGTGCGCCTTGCGCTGCTCGAAGCCGACGTCGCGTTGCCCGTCGTCAAGGATTTCGTCGCCGCGGTCAAGGCAAAGGCGGTCGGCGAGGAAGTCGTCGGCTCGCTGACGCCCGGCCAGGCGCTCATCGGCGTCGTGCATCGCGAACTCGCGGGATTGATGGGCGGTGCCGCGGTACCGATCGACCTCGCCACGCAGCCTCCGGCGGTGATCCTGCTCGCGGGCCTGCAGGGCGCCGGCAAGACGACCACGGCGGCCAAGCTGGCCCGCCTGCTGCGCGCGCAGAAGAAGAAAGTGCTGATGGTGAGCGCCGACGTCTACCGTCCGGCGGCCATCGACCAGCTTCGTATGCTGGCAGGCCAGGTGGAGGTCGATTTCTTCGCGTCGACGCCCGATCAGCAACCGGTGGCCATCGCCACCGCCGCGCTCGACTGGGCGCGCCGCCACTATCACGATGTCCTGATCGTCGACACCGCCGGACGGCTGTCGATCGACGAGGCGATGATGCGCGAGATCGCCGACGTGCACGCGGCGGCGAAGCCTGTCGAGACGCTGTTCGTCGTCGACGCGATGCAGGGCCAGGACGCGATCAATACGGCGCGGGCCTTCCGCGATGCGCTGCCCCTGACCGGCGTCATCCTCACCAAGCTCGACGGCGATGCACGAGGCGGCGCCGCGCTTTCGGTGCGGCACGTCACCGGCGTTCCCATCAAGTTCGTCGGAGTCGCCGAGAAGATCGACGGACTCGAGGTGTTTCACCCCGAGCGGATGGCGTCGCGGATCCTCGGTATGGGCGACGTGCTGTCGCTGATCGAGGAAGCGCACAAGACGGTCGACGTCGAGGAAGCCCAGAAGCTGGCCAGGAAAGTCAAATCCGGCAAGGGGTTCGACCTCGAGGACTTCAAGGCGCAAATCGGCCAGATGCGGAAGATGGGCGGCCTGTCGGGGCTGATGGACAAGCTGCCGGCGGAACTCGCCCGCGCCGCGCAGGCGCAGGGCGCGGGGGTCGGCGAGAAGCGGATCGGCCGCATCGAGGGCATCATCAACTCGATGACGCCCGCCGAGCGCGCGAAGCCCGACCTCCTCAAGGCCTCGCGCAAGCGGCGGATCGCGGCCGGTGCCGGCGTCTCGGTGCAGGAGGTCAACCAGCTGCTCAACCAGTTCGAGCAGACGCAGAAGATGATGAAAATGGTCGCCAAGGGCGGCATGCAGAAGATGCTGCGCGGAATGAAAGGGATGCTGCCCGGGATGCGCTGACGGCGTCGCCGCGCCGCGCGCGTTTGCCAGCCGGGTATTTTTCGTCGTATAATCAGCGTCTTTTTCGCCAACACGGATACCACCATGGTCGTCATCCGACTTGCCCGCGGCGGCGCCAAGAAGCGCCCCTATTTCCACGTGGTCGTGGCCGACTCGCGCAATCGTCGCGACGGCCGGTTCATCGAACGCGTCGGCTTCTACAATCCCATTGCCCGCGAGGGCGAGGAAGGCCTGCGCCTGGTGCACGACCGCATCGCCTTCTGGCAGGGCCGTGGCGCGAAGCTGTCGGAGACGGTCGAGGGTCTGGTGAAGAAAGCGGCGGCCCCGGTTGCCGCGGCGCCGGTCGCCACGCCGGCGGCGGCGACCGCCTGACCGGGTTTCCTGCATCGTGCCGTCGGCGGTTGCGGCCCCCGGCGAGATGATCGTGATGGGGCAGGTATTGCTGCCCTGGGGCGTCCGGGGATGGGTGAAAGTTCGCCCGCACACCGAGGCGCTCGACGCACTCCTCGGCTTTGCCGCCTGGTGGCTGCGCGCGCCGGGCACCGCCGGGTGGAAGGAAGCGAGCATCGTCGGGGGGCGGGTGCATGCCGACGCGCTGGTCGTCCAGATTGCCGGCGTGGAGACACGGGAGGCCGCGCTGGGACTCAAAGGTTACGACATCGCCGTGCCCCGTTCGACGTTGCCGCGGCCTCCGGCGAACGAGATCTACCAGGCGGATCTGGTGGGGCTCGAGGTGGTGAATCGCCAGGGGGTCGTCCTCGGACGAGTCGCGGCGGTGGTTGATTTTGGCGCGCACCCGTTGCTGAAGCTGCGTCGCGGCGAAGCGCAGGCGGGGACGGAACGGCTGATTCCCTACGTGCCGGCGATCGTCGATGGCGTCGACCTGGCATCGGGGACGATGCGGGTCGACTGGGGTGAGGATTACTGACCGGGCGGAGCGGTTTTCCGATCGCCGGACCGAAGACGGGCAGGATGCGGATCGATGTCGTAACGCTGTTTCCGGAAATGATCGGGCACGCGGCGAAGTTCGGCGTCACCGGCCGCGCGCTGGAGCGCGGTCTGTGGCAGCTGGCGACGTGGAATCCGAGGGATTTCGCGACCGACAACCATCGGACCGTCGACGACCGCCCGTATGGCGGCGGCCCGGGGATGGTGATGCTGGGAGAGCCGCTGGACAAGGCGGTGCGTGCGGCGCGGGCGGCGCAGCAGGCGGCGGGATTCGCCGGCTCGCGGACCGTGTACCTGACGCCAGCGGGCAAGCCGCTGACGCACGCGCGGGTGGCGGCGCTGGCGGCATCGGCGGACAGTACGGCGTACCTGCTGATCGCCGGGCGGTACGAAGGAATCGACGAGCGCTGGCTCGCGCGCGAGGTGGATGAGGAGATCGCCGTGGGCGATTTCGTGGTGTCCGGGGGAGAGTTGCCCGCGCTGATGCTGGTCGATGCGATCGCCAGGCAGCGGCCCGGAGTGTTGAACGATGCGGAGTCCGCGGCGCAGGATTCGTTCGTCGCCGGACTCCTGGATTGCCCGCACTACACGCGGCCCGAGGACGATCGGGGCGCGCGGGTGCCCGAGGTGCTGGTTTCCGGCAACCATGCGGCCATCCGCCGTTGGCGCCTGAAGCAGGCGTTGGGCAGGACGTGGCAGCGGCGGCCGGATCTGTTGCAGGGACGGGCGCTGTCGAAGGAAGAACAGGCGTTACTCGCCGAGTACCAGCGGGAAGCGCAGGCAGCACAGCAGCAGTAGAAGCAGCAGTAGCAGTACCTTACCCCGCGCCGGAGCCTTTCCGGCGCCGGTCAACAAACGCATGCATCAGGGGGCGCCCTGCGCTGCATGCTCGGGCCAACGGCCATTGGACTATCGGAGAAGCAAGTATGAATCTCATCGCAATTCTCGAGCAGGAAGAAATCGCGCGCCTGGGCAAGGTCATTCCCGAATTCGCGCCGGGCGACACCGTCGTCGTCAACGTGAACGTCGTCGAAGGCGAGCGCAAGCGCGTCCAGGCCTACGAAGGCGTGGTCATCGCCAAGCGCAATCGCGGCCTCAACTCGTCGTTTGTCGTGCGCAAGATTTCGAGCGGCGAGGGTGTCGAGCGGACTTTCCAGACCTACTCGCCGCTGATCGCGAGCATCGAGGTCAAACGCCGGGGCGACGTGCGGCGCGCGAAGCTCTATTACCTGCGCGACCGCTCGGGCAAGTCGGCTCGGATCCGCGAAAAGCTCTCCCACGTCCACCGCGAGAAGAAGGCCGAATAGCCGCCAGTCCGCGGGTCGGCGAAGTCAGATCCGGGGCAGCGAGGGTGCTGCCCCTGTCTCTTGCCGGCCGTCCCGGTTTTGGGGGCGGCAGCGGCTCGCGCGGCGTGGTCCGCGCTTCCTGCCGTGCCCGACAGCCGGCATCGAGGGCGCCGGCGTTACACTAGCCGTTTTGCGCGTGTCCCCGAAACGGCGCCGCTGCGAGCATCGGCAGCCGGCCGTTGCGTGCCCCGTCGATGAAATCATCGCTGTACGAAGCGCTAGGCATTTCCCAGACCGCGACGGACGAGGAAGTCCGCGGCGCCTTGCGTCGCGTCATACGCAAGTATTACGCCAAGACGCGCGACGGGCAGGGCAACGTCGAGGAAGCGCTGCGATTCATCAATCACGCCAGCCGCATCCTCTCCGATGTGGAACGACGGCAACGCTACAACCAGGACCTGTCCCGCGCCGAAGGCAGCACCGAGCAGCGGATCGTCCATGTCGTCGCCACCGCGCTGGCCGATGAACCCGAGGGTACCGACGTCAATGCGCCGCTTTCGGATCCCTCTCCCGAGGACCTGTTCGAAGAGCGGTTCGGCGAGCCCAAGCCCGAGCCCGAGCGCGCGTTTCATCACCCGGGACTGACCGAGCGGGTCGCCTCGTTCGGCCGCTCGACGCTGCTCACCATCGCGCTGTGCGTGATGTTCGGGGCGTTCATCGTGGCTGCGATCGTGTTCGTCACGCCGCAGGACGCGGTGCTGCTGGCGAAGCGGGTGCTGGTGTGGCTGACGATCACGCTGCTGGGACTGGCACTGGTCTACGGCATCGTGCATGGCGTGGCCTGGTTGCGCCGGCGGCGCGCGCTGCCGCCATTGATACAGGCACCGCAGACCGACCTCGCCATTCTCAACTGGCGGCGCGAGAAGAGCGTTTTCCTGGGCGCCGAGCAGCCGCAGGAGGACGCCAGCTGGATCTTCCAGCTCAGGATGGCCGAGTTGGAGCGCGCGAAGTCCGGGCGCACCAGCGAGCCGCGGCCGTGGGCTCGCCTGGGCGCCCGACTGTTCGACTATGCGATCTGGGGGCTCGTGCTGGCGCTGCTGATGTCGGAGCTGCGCGGTGCCGGCCTGCTGTCGGAGACGCTGGCGCGGTGGCTCGGCCATCCGTTGCTGGCCCCGGTGCTGATCACCGGCTCCTGGATTCCCATCGAGGCGCTGTTGATCGCGTCGCTGCAGACGACGCCGGGAAAATGGCTGTTCGGCTGCTACATCCAGTTCTCGATCTCGAACGCCTACGCATCGCGCGAGATGCGGGCGCAACTCGATCGCGCGCTGCGCCGTGCGTTCCGGCTCTGGTGGGAAGGCGTCGGTTGCGGGTTTCCGCTGCTCGCCCCGATCGCGATTGCGGTGGCCTACGAGCGGATGGCGCAGAACCAGGAGACCGATTGGGATTCCGCCGAGGACTGTCTCGTCACCCATGGGCCATCGGGCGTGCTCAAGACGGTGACGGGCGCGTGCGGGCTGGCGGCGATGCTCTGGTTGTACGCTGTCGCCTGGCACCAGCCGATGGCGGAGACCGTCGCCTGGGCGCAGGCAAAGGTCATCGAATCGCTGCCGTCCGTGGCATCGCTGATGCCGGGCGATGTCGATGGTGTCGGCGGAGTGTTCAAGGGGGCGGCCCGTCCGGCAGCCGTGGCGATCGGCGGCGCCATTTCGAGCGGCGACCGGCCCGGCGCGGGATCCGCTTCGGAGCCCGTCGATCGGGCGCTCGCGGCGGAGTTCTCCGCGCGCCGCTCGCGGATCGTGGCACTGTCGACCGAAGGGCCGCGGATGCTGCGCTCCGCCAATTATCGGCGGGCGATGGATCTGTGCCGGGCCTGGGCCGATCTCGAACTCGCCAATGCCGACGCCTGGCGCTGCCTGGGCCGCGCGGCACAGGCGCTGGGCCACCATCAGGAAGCCATCAACGCGTTCCGCAAGGCGAAGCAATTCGATCCGACGGACCGGTCGCTGGACGCCGCGATCGATCGCAGCCAGCAAGGCATCGTCGCCGATTTCCTCGATCGCAATCGGCAGTGAGCGGCAGTTAGCAGGCCCTAGGCAATCAGTGCGAGCCACAGCGGCAACGTGATTGCCGCGAGCAGCGTGCCGGTCGAGATCAGGAGCGCGACCGGTGCGCCGCGGCCATTCATCTGGTTCGCGAGGATGTACGCCGACGTCGCGGTAGGAACCGCCGCCATCATCACCGCCATCTGGCGCTCGAGCAGCGGCAGGTCGAGCGCGTGCGCCAGGAACAGCGCGAGCGCCGGCATCGCGACCAGCTTGACGCCGTTCCACCACAGCACGGCCTTGAGCGGAAGCGCATCGCCGGCGAAGCGCAGACCGGCGCCCACTGCCAGCAGCCCCAGCGGCAGGGCGGCGCTCGCGAGATGCTGCAGCAGGCGGCCCGCGAACGATGGCAACGGCCAGCCGGTGACGCGCCAGCAAACGCCCGCGGCGCAGGCGAGGATCAGGGGGTTGCGGGCGAGTTCAGCGAGGATGCGCGTCCCGCGACCGTGCGCCAGCATGCTGACTGCGGCGACATTGACGATGGGCACCAGCACGCCGACCATCAGGCTCAGCATCGCCACCGCGGCGTCGCCTCCGAGCCGGGTGGCCACCGCCAGCGCCACGTAGGTGTTGAAGCGGAAACCGCACTGGAAACATGCGGCGAAGGTTGGCGGATCGAGGCGCAGGACGGGTCGCGCCAACGCGGAGAGCAGCATGCCGCCGATCGTGAAGGCGACGACCACCGCGAGCAGCTTGCCGGCCTCGCCGGGTGTCAGCGGCGAGGTCGCAAGCGCCCGGAACAGCAGCGCCGGAAACAGCACGAAATACACGAGGCGCTCGACACCCGCCCAGAACTCGGCGGGAAACGACCGCAGCCGGCGCAGCCACGCGCCGCTGCCGATCAGCAGGAAATCGGGGACGAGAAGCAGTGCGATGCTCATCGGGGCGCGTCGTGCGGCGTGGCGAGCCCGGGCGGCCGGGCGTGCCGCCGCGGTCGGGCTAACCGCCCCCGTCGGGGCGGCCTCGAATGCGCCGCACCAGCGCGGTGGTCGAACGCTCGAATGCGAACGGGATCGCCACGAACCTGCCGCCGGCGGCGATCGTTTCGTCGGCGCCGGCCGTCGTCTGCGCGCTGTAGTCGCCCCCCTTGACGAGGACGTCGGGCAACGCTGCCGCGATGAGATCGCGCGGCGTATCGTCGTCGAAGGGGACGACGAGGTCCACCGCCGCCAGCGCGGCGAGCACGGCCATGCGATCGGCGAGCGGGTTCAGCGGCCGATCGTCACCCTTGCCGAGGCGGCGAACGGAGGCATCGGAGTTCACCGCCACCACCAGCGCGGCGCCGAGTCCGCGCGCCTGCTCGAGGTAGGTCACGTGGCCGCGGTGCAGCACATCGAACACGCCGTTCGTGAACACCAGCGGGCGTGGAAGCGCGGCAATGCGCGCCAGCGCCGTCGCCGCGGTCGCGATCTTCGCCGGATAGCGCGGCGGGGGTGGGGCGTCGACGCAGGTCATCGCTCGCCTGCCCTCACGGCGTGTACTCGAACACCTTGACCACGCGCTCGACGCCGGTCGTGGACGCGGCGAGTTGCCCGGCGGCGCTGCCTTCCTCGCGCGAGACGATCCCCATCAGGTAGACGACGCCGCGTTCGGTCACCACCTTGACGTGTGTCGCCGAAAACCTGTTGGCCTCGACGAATCCGGATTTCACCTTGGACGTGATGTAGCTGTCGTTGGTGCGCGCGCCGAGTCCGGCGGGCGCGTCGACGACCATCTCGTTGACGACGGACCGCACCCGCTCGACGGCCTTGGCGCTCGCGGCGATGTCGTCGCTCAGCGCGGCAGTGGGGACTTCGCCGGTCAGCAGCACGACGCCGTTGAAGCTCGTGGCGTTGACGTGGACGTTGTCGGGCCAGCGGGCGTTGATGGTGTCGACGACTTTGCGTTCGATCGCTTCGTCATCCACCTGTGCGCCGGTGGAGCGGCGATCAGTCGCCACCAGCACACCGGCGCCGACGCCGACGGCGACGACGGCAGGCACGCAGGCGGAGAGGACGAGCGCCGCCGCGAGCGCGCCGGCAACCGGCGCAGCCGCGAGCGCGCGCGACGCGCGGCGGAAACCGGATTTCACGCGTCCTCACCCAGCAGCGTGGCATCGATGGCGTCGCAGAGGCAGTGAATGATCAGCAGATGCACTTCCTGGATGCGCGCCGTGCGGTCGTGCGGGACGCACAGGTGCACGTCCGCATCGCGCAGCTGCCTGCGGATCCTGCCGCCACCCTTGCCGGTCAGCGCGACCACGGATAGATCACGCTCGCGGGCGGCGTCGATCGCGGCGATGACATTGCCCGAATTGCCGGAAGTCGAGATTGCCAGCAGCACATCGCCCTTGGCGCCGAGCGCGCGCACCTGGCGCGCGAACACCTGGTCGAAAGCGTAGTCGTTGGCAACCGCGGTCAGGATCGACGTATCCGTGGCAAGCGAAAGCGCCGGAAGCTCCGGCCGCTCGCGCTCGAAGCGCCCCACCATCTCGGCCGCGAAATGCTGCGCGTCGGCGGCGGACCCGCCGTTGCCGCACGCAAGTATCTTGCCGTCCGCGAGCAGGCTGGACGACATGAGGTCCGCGGCACGGGCGATGTCGGGAGCCAGCAGCGCTGCGGCATCGAGCTTCAGCTGTGCGCTGTCGGCGAAGTGTTGACGGATGCGTTGGAGGTGGTTCATCGCAGGAGGACGCAGGAGAAGTGAGGCGGAGCGGTCGATTGTAGCAATAACGCGCGCGGCGGCCGCGGCGCCGGGACTACGTCGAGATGATGTCGCGCAGCCACTCGACGCGGTCGTTGTCCAGCGCGTCGAGCAGCAACGCGTCGAAACGGCAGCTGGGCGTGCCTCTGACGCTTGCGAGGTAGAGGCCGGCGGCGGCGACGAGGCGCGAGCGCTTGGTCGCGGTGATGCTCGCCGCGGCCCCGCCGAAGCCCTTGCCGCGGCGGAGGCGCACTTCGACGAACACCAGCATGGCGCCGTCGCGGGCGATGAGATCGATCTCTCCGCAGCGGCGGCGCCAGTTGCGCTCGACGATCGCCAGGCCGCGTGCTTCGAGGAACGCGGCGCCGATCGCCTCGGCGCGCGCGCCGTGGATATCGCGTACGGATGTCACCGAACCGGCGGCTGCAGGGCGGAGCCGATCTTCACGGGTTTGCAGTGCTGCTCGAGTCCACGGCTCTCGGCCCGGCCGCCGCGGAATTGCATCAGCAGGCCCTCGCGCGCGAACTGGCGCGATTTGTCCAGCGTCACGTGTCCGGTGGCGCCGTCGAACTCCAGCGTCTTCGGAGCGCCGTCGGCAAATGCCCGGGCGACGCGAAAGGCATCGATGCCGAGCGCGTAGAGCCGCTCCAGCGCCGCGTTCGGGTAATTGGCCCGCGCCAGCGCACCGAGGTCGGACTTGTCGGGGTTGGCGAGCCACGGCATTTCGATGAAAAGCACGTCGTCGAGGTCGTGCTGCGACAGGAGTTCCGGTTGGTCGTTGACCTGGCTGCTCGTGTAGCTGCGGGTTGTGCCGACGTACGGCTTCAGCAGCGACGCGTCGGCGCGGTCGACGGCGAGGAGCAGCGCGTCCACTGGCGTGCGGAGCAGCTCCCGGCGCAATGCAACGAGGTCTCGCCCGCGCTCGTAGCGGTAGGTTTCCGGCGGCCCGCCACCCAACAGTATCCACTCGCCGACAAAGGCGCTGGCGAATCGTCGCTGCAGCGGCGTGTCGGCGCCGATGACGCCGATGGTCCGCACGCCCTGCAGCCGCGCGAGACGGGCGAGTTGCTGGCCTTCGCTTTCGATGGCCAGCGTCAACGCATAGACGTGGTCGGGCAAGGTTGCGCCGTCGTCGAGCTGGTTGAGCGCAATCGTCAGCGGCAACTCGGCCCCGCCCGCGACCAGCGCGCGCAGGTCGTCACGGACGAGGGGGCCGACCACGACCCGTGCGCCCAGTGCACGCGCCTGCGCGAAACCGGAGATCGGGTCGCCATCGGCGTGTCCGATGACGCGGATGTCCTGCCTGGCCGACGCTGCCGCAGCGACGAACCCGGCCTTCACGGCGTCGGCGGCACGCCCGTAGGCCGCGGACTCCAGCGGCAGAACGAGCGCGATGGGGACCGGTGCGGGCGGCCCCGTCTCGACCGCAGCGTCGTTGCTTGCCGCTGCCGTTTGCGCAGCGGACAATGCCGGCAGCGCGAGCAGCATCGCTGCCGCGGCCAGCGTCCGCGCAACGCGGGCGGCGTTTTGAAACGGCAGCGTGCGAAACAGCCGGGCGGGCATCTGACGGAGCAGGCGATGGCGGAGGTGGAGGTAGAGAGCGGCGAATTGCGAGCACCCCCTCCCGGCCTCGCCGGAAAGGCGCTTGCGGGCTCATTATATGTGGTCGCAACCCCCATCGGAAATCTGCGCGACCTGTCATTTCGGGCACTGGACATCCTCGGCTCGGCCGATGTCATCGGGGCCGAGGACACGCGTGTCACCAGCGTGCTGCTGCGGCATTTCGGCATCCAGACAAGACCGACCTCGATTCGCGAGCACAACGAGGCACGGAGAACCGACGAGGTCGTGGGCTGGCTGCGGGCCGGCAAGAGCGTCGCCTTGGTCAGCGACGCGGGCACGCCGGCCATCAGCGATCCGGGCGCGCGCCTGGTGGCCGCCGTCCGCCGCGCGGGACTGCCGGTCATCCCGATCCCCGGGGCCAACGCGGTGGCGGCCGCCGTGTCCGCGGCTGGGCTGGTCGCCGAGCACTTCCTGTTTCTCGGCTTTCTGCCGGCAGCGAACAAGGCGCGGCGCGAGCTGCTCGAGTCCGTCGCCGCGCTCGGCTGTGCGCTGGTGTGCTACGAGGCGCCGCACCGGGTGCGCGCGACGGTCGCCGATCTCGCCCTTGCCTACGGCGCCGGACGCGAGATCGTCGTCGCGCGCGAGATCACCAAGCGATTCGAGACGATTGCGCGACTTCCGCTCGCGGACGCGGCGCGCTGGTTCGACGAAGATCCGAACCGCGAGCGGGGCGAGTTCGTGCTGCTCGTCGACGTCGCCGGCGATGCGGACACGCCGCAGCGATCGGCATCCGCCGAAACGACGAAGCTCCTGCGGGCGCTGCTCGAGGAGCTGCCCCCGGCGCGGGCGGCGCGGGTCGCAGCCAAGGCGACGGGACTGGCGCGCGACGCGCTGTACGCCCAGGCACTCGCGCTCAAGGGCGTCACCGACGCCTGACGGTGCAGCCCGCGTTTCGCTACGGCAAGCGCCGTCCTGCAACAGCGACGCATCGATTGGGACTTGTAGGAGGGCCTTCAGGCCCGAATGTCTTTGCTTTCGTGGGTGCGGTTCGCAGCTGAAGCTGCTCCCACAAGAGCCTGCATGCGGATCTTCCCACTCGAAGACGATGCGCGCGGCACGCGTAGATGAAAACGTGGATGAAAACGGGGTTGGCGATGTTCCGCCAACCCCTGGTCCTGCATTGTCCGTTGCGCCGTTATCGGAGAGGCATCGCGAAGAAGCCTGAGTGATCCCGACAACGGCGCGCGGGCGCTAGACGATGTCAGTCATCGTGATCGTCGTCTTCGTCTTCGTCTTCGTCCTCGTCCTCGTCGTCATCGTCATCTGTCGTCGTCGTCGTCGTCGTCACCCGGTTCCGCACGGCAGCTCTTGGGAGTGCCCTTGACGGTCACGACTGTCGACAGCTGGTCGCCGGCCCTGGCCTGCACCTTGCACGGGGCGGTGCCGAGTTTCACTTCCAGCTTCCACTTGCCTTCGTCGTTGGCCGTGGTAGTGCCGAGCGTCGCGCCCGAACCTGCATCGACGACCGTTACCGCGACACGGCCCGGCTTCACCTTGCCCTTGACCTTGAGCTTGGAGTCACCCCACTCCGCTTCCTCGATCGAGACCGTGCCCGACGTCGTCGCCGCTGCCTGCACGGTGATCATGAACGTCTGCGGTGCACTGGTGAGTGCCGGGCTGCCGTTGTCGGTCGCGGTGACCGTCACCGAGTAGCCACCGGCCTGGCCCGCGGCCGGCGTCCAGCTTGAAGGCGCCGCCCGAGCTCAGCGTCGCGCCGCTCGGCAGGTTGGCGCTCGAGAAGCTGAGCGTGTTGCCGTCCGGATCCGTACCGGTGATCGTGAACGACAGCAACTGTCCTTCAGTCACCGTCTTGCTGCCGGGGTTGGTCACCACCGGCGGATTGTTCACGGCAGCACCGGTGACGGTGATCGTGAACACTTCCGCATCGGTCAGCACTCCGTCGCTCACCGTGACGGTGACGTTCGGGAAGCTGCCGGTTTGAGCGGCAGTCGGCGTCCAGCTGAACGTGGCAGCACCCGGTCCGGCGTCGACCAGCGTGGCACCCGCCGGGAGGTTGGCGTTGGTGAACGTCAGCACGTCGCCGTCGGCGTCGCTGGCAGTGATCGCGATGGTCAGCGTCTGCCCGACGTTCAGGCTGCGGTTGCCGATCGGGCTCGGGCTCAATACGGGCGGCCGGTCGACGTTGCCCACGGTGATCGTGAAGGTCTCGGACGCGGTCAACGCGCCGTCGCTGACGTCGATCGTCACGCTGTAGTTGCCGGCCTGCGTGTAGCCCGGCGTCCAGCTGAAGGCTCCGGTCGGGGCCAGCGTCGCGCCGGCAGGCAGGTTGGCGCTGGTGAAGCCGAGCGCGTTTCCGTCCGGGTCGGAGGCCGTGGCGGTGAACGCAAGCAATTGGCCTTCGTTCGCTGTCTTGGCGCCGATCGGGTCCAGCACCGGGGGTCGGTTGATGTTGCCCACGGTGATCGTGAACGTCTCGAAATCGGTCTGCGCGGGATTCCCGTTGTCGGCGACCGTGATCGTGACGCTGAAGTTGCCGACCTGAGCTGGCGGTCGGCGTCCAGCTCGAACGCGCCTGCCAGCGTCAACGTCGCGCCGGCCGGCAAATTGCCCGCCGAGAACGTCAATGAATTGGCATCCGGGATCGGTCGCGGTCGCCGTGAACGCCAGCAACTGCCCGACGTTGGTCGTCTTGGCGCCGATCGGGGCCAGCACCGGCGGCTGGTTGACGTCGGCCACGGTGATCGCGAATTGCGTCGTGGCGCTCTGCGCCGGACTGCCGCTGTCGGTCACCGTGATCGTGACGTTCGGATACGCGCCGGCCTGGACAAAGCTCGGTGTCCACGCAAATGTCGCGGTTCCGTTGCCGTTGTCGGTCACCGTCGCACCCGTCGGCAGATTCGAGCCGGCGATGGTCATGCCGTCGCCGTCCGGATCGGTGGCACTGATCGCGATCGACTTCAACTGTCCTTCGGTCGCCGTCTGCGAAGCGGCAATCGCGCCCAGCACCGGCGGCCGGTTGACGTTGCCGACGGTGATGGTGACGATTTCGAAGTCGCTCGCCGCCGGGCTGCCGTTGTCCGTGACGGTGATGGTGACGTTGAAGTTGCCGCTCTGGCCGAAATGTCGGCGTCCAGCTGAAAGCGCCGGCGGGGGACAGCGTCGCGCCGGTGGGCAGGTTGCCTGCCGTGAAGGCCAGCGCGTTCCCGTCGGGATCGGTCGCGGTGGCGGTGAACGTGAGCGCCTGCCCTTCGTTCACGGACTTCGCGCCGATCGGGGCGAGCACCGGCGGCTGATTGACCGCGGCTGCCGGGTCGAGCAGGTTGCCGGTGACGGCGGGAGGATTCTGGTTGGTCTGGGTTACGGCCAGCGAGAAGTCGTAATAGGTGTTGTTCGGGCCCGGCGTCAGGCCCGGCTGGGCGTTCGCATTGATCTCAGCGATGTTCGTCGAGCCGGTGGGATCGTTGTCCGAGTTCGTGCCCTCGATGGCCTGGAACGCAGCGGTCACCGAAAGGCCGGCGTTGTGCTGGGCGGCCCAGTCCTTGCCGTAGACGTTGAGATCGCTGCCACTGCCACTGGAGTGGCAGACGTTGCATGTCGCGTTGGTGTATGTGGTGGAGCCAGGGTACACGGTGGTGAATCCGCCTGTTCCCGTCGCATAGCTCCGGACCGCCATCGCGGAGCCCGAACTCAGGAGTAAAGCCAGGAATGCCAACAGCCATATTGCAGAGAGTTTTCTCATCAGTACCTCGCTTCGATGTTCTTTCGGGACGCAGCGTATTGATGCCGGCGCGCGGATGTGGAAAAAATACCCACGGCGCGTTTATGCGCCTGGCATATGACAATGTCAAGTTTTTTCGTCAATTTGTAGGCAACAACCGCTTTGGATTCAGGGATAACGGATCACCTCGGGCCTGCGCTGGCAACGGCGTCCCGCGCAACGTGCCGCAGCTCCCCCACTGCTTTTCCGGGAAGCACCGCGTGGCATACTTTGTCGCTGCGAATGGCTTGTGCGGCTGCGAACCGTGGGACGCATGTCATGCCACGCACTGGATGACCGACAGGCGATATCCCGACGTGCTCAAGCGATTTCTCGCTCGGTTGGAACGGCAGCGATTCAGCGTCGGTGCGATCGTCGCCGCCTACGTGCTGTTCGCGACCGCATGGCTGGTCGCGATCGACTTGGTCACCGATGGTGTCCTCGACGAAATGACGTACAAGCCGCAGGACCTGGTCGTCGACGCGGCGACCGCGCTGGCGTTCGTGCTGGTCACGGCGATTCTCCTGCGGGCACTGCTGCGGCGGCACATCCAGCAGCTCCAGGCGCAGACGACCGGTTTCCGCCTCATCGCGGAAAAAGCGAGCGACGGCATCGTGGTTCTGAGGGCGGATCTGAGCCTGGTCTATGCCAATGACGCGGCTTCGCGATTGTTGGGACACCGGAACGCCGACCTCATCGGGCGCCCGCTGGATGGCTTTCTCGGGGAGGCCGAGGCGGCGTCACTGCGCGACCATGCGCGCCGGCACGAGCAGCAGCCATTGCGCAGCATCTGGAAGCTGCGCCAACCCGGAGGAGATTGGGTGACGGTCGACGCTGCGACCCAGCCGCTCTCCCCGAGGCGCCACCTTGCTGTTTTGCGCGACGTTTCGGCCGCGCAGGCCGAGCATCGCCAGGTTGCGTATGAGCGTGGCCTGTTGCGCACGATGATCAACGCCATGTCCGACCTGATCTGGCTCAAGGACAGGTCGGGCGTCTACCTGATCGCCAACGATGCGCTGGTCGACGCGATGTGTCGGGACGGAACCATCGAGGGCAAGGTCGACGCGGACTTGCACTCGCCCGAGGCCGCGCAGGTGTTTCGCGAATCCGACGCGCGCATCATTGCCGCTGGTGCGGCACGGGTGTCGCGGCTGACGCATGACTTCGGCATCGGCCTGCGCCGATACCTGACGATCAAGACGCCCGTCCGGGGTGTCGACGGTGCCGTGACGGGCGTGCTGGGCATCGCCCGTGACGTGACCGAGTACGAGCAGGCGCAGGAGCATTTGCGGGCCAGCGAGGAATTCATTCGCGCGGTGCTCGACTCCGTCGATGCGAGGATTGCCGTACTCGACCGGCACGGAACGATTCTTTCGGTCAACGATGCCTGGCGGAGCTTCGCCGCCACGCGTTCGGACCGCTGCGGAGCGCATGCCAGCGCGGAGGTCGGCGTCAACTATGTCGATGCATGCGCAACGTCCGACGACTCGTGCGACGACGCGCCGGCGTGCGGCGCCGGCGTGCGCGAGGTTCTGGCCGGGAAGCGGTCGCGGTTCACCGCGGAATGTCGATCGCGTCATGATTCGGGCGACAGCTGGTATCTGCTCAACGCGACGCCGCTTCAACAGGGCGGCGGCGGCGCCGTGCTCTCCTACGTCGACATCACCGAGTTGCGGGCGGCGCGGGCGTCCAAGGAGGAGGCAACGCGCCAGCTGCAGGCGCTTGCGGGGCAGCAGGTGGCGATTCAGGAAGCGGAGCGCAAGAATCTCTCGCGTGAACTGCACGACGAGATCGGGCAGACACTGACGGTGCTCAAGCTCGCGTTGGGCCGCGTGCGGCGGCAGGCGCAGGGTGCCGGTGCGAGCCTGGACGAGGCGAGCGCGATCGTCGATGGGCTGTCGGTATCGATTCGCGACATCAGCCGTCGGTTGCGGCCGCCGATGATCGATGATCTGGGTCTCGCGGCGACTGTGCGCTGGTACCTTGCGGGGATTCAGCGTACGACCGGGATCCAGTACGACCTGCGGGAGAACCTTGGTCAGCAGCGCCTCGATGCGGCGATCGAGCTGGCGGTGTTCCGCGTGCTTCAGGAAGCAGTGTCGAACGTGCTCCGGCACGCGGAAGCGACGACTGTCGAGGTCGGCATGGAACTCGACGAGCGGGCGCTTGCGCTCACTGTGGTCGATGACGGCGTCGGGTTCTCGGCGCCGGAGAGCCTGCCGGAGCGATTCCCGCCGGCGTCTTTGGGTCTCATCGGCATGCGCGAGCGCGTGGCCGCATTGCGCGGCGAGTTCTCGATCGTTTCGCATCCGGGTAGCGGGACCGAGGTGCGGGCAGTGTTTCCCGTTGCGGGCAAACAATGAGCCAGAAGATACGCATCGTCCTTGCCGACGACCACAACCTCGTTCGCGCCGGGCTCAAGTCCTTGCTCGAAGACGTCGCTGATTTCGAAGTGGTCGGAGATGCGGCGAGCGGCGACGCGGCGCTGAAGGTCGTCGGCGAACTGGTTCCCGACGTGCTGCTTCTCGACATTGCCATGCCCGGCCTCACAGGATTGCAGGTCCTGCAGCGCGTTCGCGAATCGATGCCGAGTGTCAAGGTCGTGATGGTGTCGATGCTCGACAATGAGGAGCACATAGGCACGGCATTGCGCCTGGGTGCCGCGGGATATGTGTTGAAGCACGACGCGCCGGACGAGCTGGAAGGCGCGATTCGCCGTGCCTGCGCTGGCGGCGTCTGGCTCTCACGGTCGGTCGAGCGACAGGTCGTCGACAACTACGTCACCCGCACGGCGGAACCCGGGCGGCGGGCCGAACTCACCGGTCGCCAGCTCGAAGTTCTCAAGATGATCGCCGATGGGCTGGGCACCCGGAACATCGCCGAAGCGCTGGGTTTGAGCATCAAGACCGTCGAGGCGTTTCGTGCGCAGATCATGCGCAAACTCGAGATCGACGACGTCGCGGGCCTCGTCCGCTACGCGATCAAGCGCGGAATCTCCGACCTTTAGCAGCAGTCGGACCTCGCGCCTCCAGGCGCGGAGCGTTTCCCGAACCGAGCTTCTGCGACTCAGCGCATCCCGCGGGCAGGCAGGTTCACGGCGTTGATCTGGCACCGGGAATTGGCTTGGCACATCGCGGCGCGAACTCGTGCATCGGCGCGCGATGAATCCATCGAGATGCTGAATGATCCAGGGCGACTGTGGGCGTGGTTGCGTCTGCAGCAACATTGATCTGCGTCAATATGCTGATAGCATATGTGGGATAATTTCACATCAACGCCAAAAGCTTGTAGTTTGATAAGCCAAAACCTTACGTGTTGATTGGCGGGTGCGCCGGAAGATCGAAATCAGGTCACCTGGCAACGCATGGCAGGGCCCATCGAATTGACGCAGTGCAGTCGGTTTCAACCTGAGGTCAACAACAAGGAGTGGACAAATGAGCAGGCAACATTTGGCAAAGAGTGCCGCGATTCTGGGCGGATTGACTGGCGTGGTACTGGGGTTGCTGTTCGCGCCACTGGCGGGCGCCGGCACGATTGTCGGCTCGGCGCATGACTTTTCCGGCGATGCCTGGTCGGGCGGACAGATCTGCGTCGCCTGCCATGCGCCGCACAACACCGCGGTGCTCGCGGATGCGCCGCTGTGGAACCATGCCCTGTCGACCGCCACCTACACGGTGTACGCAAGTTCCACCTTCAATGCGGCTGCCGGGCAGCCGGGTTCGACGTCCAAACTGTGCCTGTCGTGTCATGACGGCACGGTCGCCGTCAACAGCTTCGGCGGCGCGACCGGCACCGATTTCCTCACCGGGAAAGAGAACCTCGGCATTGCCCTTACCAACGACCATCCGATCGGATTCACCTACGACGCAGCACTGGTAACGACCGATGGGGCGCTGGCACCGATCACCACCGCGGTGACCATCGGGTCGGGCACCAAGACCAAGGCGGGCACCATTGCATCCAACATGCTCTACAACGGGAAGATGGAGTGTGCGAGCTGCCACGACGTGCACAACACCTTCACGGCGGCGGGTGGAAATCTCGTGAAAGTCTCGATGGCCGGCAGCGCACTCTGCACCACCTGCCATATCAAGTGACGCGGTCGTTGGGGACCTGGCGCCGAGCAACTCGGACGTATTTGCACACATCAGGGACTGGTGCCGAGATCACCTGACATGTCTCCTACACGCGGCTTGTCCCGCTGACGGCCCCCTCCGTCAGCTGTACGAGCCGCTTCCCATTTTTGGGTCGTGGAAAAAACCGTAATGAATACAAGTCCTTGGCGTGCGTCCGGTCGATGACAGATCGCACATCCCCTTCCCGGAATTCGGGCCCGGAGAGGTTCGCTCGATGCTTCCGGATCACCTGCGAACCTTACCCCGGCCCGTGCCGATCCTTGCCATGAATCTCATCTCAGCCCATTCCCTCCGCCTGCTTGCCGCGGTGTTTGTCGGCTTGGTGCTTGGCGGCTGCGCCACCCCGCCGGTCGAGAAGAAGTCCGCTCCCCAAGGACCTGTGTTCTATCCGGCGGCGCCGGAGCCGCCGCGGATCCAGCACCTGGTTTCCTTTACCGGCGCGCGTGACTTCGCCGCCGCGCGCAGCGACTTCGCGACCTTCGTTGCCGGCGAGGAGCGCGGTGCCGAATTGGGCCAGATCTACGGTGTCGCTCTGACCGAGGGGCGGATCTACGCGGTCGACAGCAAAGGCCCCGGACTGGCGGTGTTCGATCTGGTGAAGCAGCAGTACAGCTTGTTCACCGGATCGGGGGGCGGGCGTATGCGTCGGCCGATCAACCTGACCATCGACGCGGATGGCAGCAAGTACGTCACCGACACCGGCCGCGACCAGGTGCTCATCTACGACCGCGACAACAAATACGTCGGCGCGTTCGGCGAGCAGGGCCAGTTCCGCCCTGTCGACACCGCGATCGCCGGCGACAGGCTCTATGTGGTCGACATCCAGCATCACGAAATCCAGGTGCTCGACAAGAAGACCGGGAAGCTGCGCTTCAAGTTCGGCAAGCCGGGATCGAAGGAAGGCGAGCTCTACCATCCGACGAACATCGCCATCGGGCCCAATGGCGACGTGTTCGTCACCGAGACCAGCAACTTCCGCGTCCAGCGCTTCACCGCCGATGGCAAGTCGTTGCGCACCTACGGCGAGGTTGGCGACACGCCCGGCAAGTTCGCACGCCCCAAAGGCATCGCCCTCGACAAGACGGGACGGCTGTATGTCGCCGATGCCGCGTTCCAGAACGTACAGGTCTTCGACCCCAACGGCCTGTTGCTGATGGCGTTCGGGCAGCCGGAAGGAGGCGACGGGCTGAGCCTCCCCGCGGCAATCGCCATCGATTACGACAACGTCGCACTTTTCAAGCGCTACGCCGATCCGAAGTTCGGCATCGAATACCTGATCCTGGTGGCGAGCCAGATCGCGCCGAACAAGGTTGACGTCTTCGGTTTCGGGCGCATGGCCGGCGCCGATTACTCACGCGACGAAAAAGCCGTCGCCGCGCCGCCGAAGTGATGGAATGGCGCGGTCACGATCCGCCAGCGCTGATGCAGCCTCCACGACTGTCGCGGCAGCGGTGCGCCGCGCGTCGCCTCGCCGATTCGTCCGGCGGGTCCGCGTCCGGCGACCGCTGCTGGCGGTGATCGTCGCCCTTGCCGCCAGTGTTGTGCAGGCGGAGGAGTTCACCACCGTTCGTTCGACCGGTTGGGACGGGTACGTGTCCACCAGCTATTTCGCCGACCATCTGTCGACGTCGCAGGCGCCGACCGGGAACACTCCCGGCAGCTCGTCGACCACCACCCAGAGTGACTTTCGGGTCGACGCGTTTCTGATGACGCACGGCTACGTCTACCACCCGAAGTTCATGACCTTCGACCTGGGCGGTGGCCCGATTTTCCAGGCTAGCCGGCTGACGACTGACGGCGCCACGGACCGGACCCAGCAGCCGCTGTACAACCTGAGCGCGACCGCCACCTTTCTCGCTGACAAGCCCTACACCGGAAAGATCTACTACGAGCACCTGAACCCGACCGTCATGCTGAGCCCCGGCGAAGTGTTCCAGGAGGAGACCACCAAGGCCGGCCTCGCCTTCTCGCTGCTGGCGCCGGTCAGCCCGGTACCATTCACTGTCGAATTGTGGCAGTTGCGTACGCAGGGCGAGAGCACCTTGCGCAGCGTCGACGATCGCATCGACCAGTTCACGTTCAAGGGCGACCGCGCAGTCGGGACCTACGGCAACACCCAGATCGGCTATCAGGCGCTACAGCAGGAGTCCTCGAGCGGCAGCCTGAACCTGCCGATCCAGAATTCGCGGCTGCGCTCGCAGCAGTTCAATGCCGACACCAGCCTGGAGCTCGGTGCCGATCGCAATTACCGGGTGTTCAACAGCATCGTCTATGCGAAGAACGACTACACGCTGGAACAGGGCGCGTCGCCCAAGCTCGACGACGTTCGCGTGCTGCTCAACTATCGCGGCACGCATGCACGCGAGCTGCAGTCGGTCGGCAACTACAATTATCTGCGCAGCGTCCAGGACGGGCGGGCGACGACCGTCAACACCATGGACGCGGGGATGAACTGGCTGCCGGTGGCCGGGTCCTGGGTTTCGGCGGGCGTCTTTGGCAGAGACACGCGATCACCCGATTTCACGTTGCGGAGCTACGGCCCCGAGGCCAGCTTCAATTACGAGCGCCGGCTGCCGTTCGGCACGGCAACCGTCGGATATGGCGCGCGCTACGACACGCGCGACCAACGTGCCGGGACGCCGCTTACTCCGGTCGTGGGCGAGCGCGTCGTGTTGCGCGGAACCTCGCCATCGAACCTGGCGCAACCGCTGGTGATCGAGTCGTCGGTGGTCGTCAACAATGCGCAGCGCACCCAGGTTTATACCGCGGGGATCGACTACGAGCTGACGGTGGTCGGGGTGACGACCCGGATCCAGCGCATCCTGTCGGGGAGCATCCTCGACGGCGAGGAGGTGCAGGTCGACTACGTCTACGACGTCGGTGGCACCTTCGCCAGCACCATACTCGACCAGAGTGCCAATCTCAATTGGCGGTGGTCGAACTATCTCAACGTGTATCTCCGCTACTACGATTCGCGGCCGAAGGTGACGTCGGGAGTGCCGTCGGCGCCGCTCAACACGATCCACGACCTGACCTACGGCACTCGAGTCGATTGGCCGCTGCCTTTTGCCATGGAGATGCTGGTGGGGGGCTACGTCGAGCGTGAGGATCGCAGCGAGACCATCGCGCCGTTCGTGCGCACTGAGAGCGAGGTCTATGTCCAGTCGGAATTGCCCTTCGTCACCAATGCCGAGCTGCGGGTGGGAATGCGGCGAACGCGCACTGTGGCCGAGAACGAACTGCAGAACGTCAACCTCACCGGCTACGACCTGCTGCTGACGTGGCGCTCGCCACTCGGCATCACCCTTTCGGCCTCCGGAATCTACGAGCGCGACACAGGCGGCGTCGACGAGCGCGAGCGCCGGCTTGGCAAGTTGCGGGCACTGTGGCGGTTCCGGCGGCTGGTGCTGACGCTGGATGTCATTCGCTCGCGCGAGTTGCAGGGCAGCTTCTCGCGCGATCACACCAGCGGCCAGCTCACGCTGCGGAGGGATTTCTGATCATGCGTCCGGTTGTTCCCGCCCTGGTGCTGGCGGCCATCGTGCTGGGCGCGTGCGCGAGCCCCGCCACGCCCCCGATCGACGCGAGCGCGACGCTCGTGTGGCCGTCGGCGCCGGCAGAACCTCGCGTCGCGTTCGTGCAGGCATTTTCGACGCCCGAGGATCTCGGCATTTCCAAGAGCCTGGGGCAGCGGCTGGTCGAGTTGCTGCTCGGCGCGACGCAGGTGCAGCTGGTGCGTCCGATGGCGGTCGTCGAGGCCGGCGGCATTCTGTATGTCGGCGACCCGGGCGCAAAGGGCGTCCATCGCTTCGATCTCGCGAACGGCCATTACGCCCTTGTCGGTGTCGACGGTGGCACAACGCTGCCTTCGCCGGTGGGCCTTGCGCGCGGCGACGCGGGCGACATCTACGTCGCGGACTCGGCCTTGGGTGCGGTGTTCCTGCTGCGGCGGGGCGCGACGGCTGCCACTCGCGTCGCGCTCGCAGGCGAGTTGCGCCAGCCGACGGGGATAGCCTTCGATCCCGTTGCCAGGAGGCTCTACGTTGTCGACACCGGCAATCACCGGATCAACGTGTACGCCGCGGACGGCAGCCTGCTGAAGACGATCGGGCAGCGCGGAAGCGGCGACGGCGAATTCAACTTTCCAACGATGATCTGGCGCGGAGCGGGCGGCAGGCTGCTCGTCACCGATTCTCTCAATTTCCGCACCCAGATATTCGACGCCGACGGCCGCTACGTCGCCAAGTTCGGCCGTGCCGGTGACGGAACGGGGGATTCGCCGCGGCAAAAGGGCGTGGCCACCGATCGGTACGGCCGCGTCTACGTGGTCGACTCGCTGCTTCACGCCGTGCAGATCTTCGACGACTCCGGGCAGTTCCTGCTGTCGATCGGCGGCCAGGGCCGCGAGCGTGGCGACTTCTGGCTGCCCGTCGGCATCTTCATCGACGACGTCACCATCTATGTCGCCGATTCGTACAACCGGCGGGTGCAGGTGTTTCGCTATGTGGGAGGTCCGACATGAGACAGGCGATGGGAGCGCTGATTGCCGCGTTGCTGCTCGCAGCGCTGTCGGGGATGATGCCGGCGTGGGCTGCGGTCGCGACGACCAAGCACAACCTGTCGACGAGCGGCCCGGGGACCGTCAGGTCCACGGCCGAGAGCGAAACCTGCGTGTTCTGTCATGCGCCGCACAACGGCTCGCCGGCCGGTGCGCTGTGGAATCGCCGCGCGCCGGGCAGCACCTACACACCCTATACGAGCTCGACCGCGCGCGGCAATGCGGGGCAGCCCAACGGTGCGTCGCTCCTGTGCCTCTCATGCCACGACGGGACGATTGCACTGGGCGAACTGCTCAATCGTGCCACGACGGTGGCGATGACATCAACGAACATGCCGGTGGGTGCCACACGGCTGGGCACCGATCTTTCCGACGATCATCCGGTGTCGTTCGCGTATACGGCATCCCTCGCGACTGCACGTGGCGGCGATCTGGTCAACCCGGCAACATTGACCGGGAAGGTCAAGCTGGACGGATCCGGGCAGATGCAGTGCACGTCGTGCCACGACCCGCACAACGACGCCAACGGCAAGTTTCTGGTGATGGTCAACCAGGCATCGGCGCTGTGCATGACCTGCCACACCAAGGACTACTGGGCGACCAGCGACCACAGGCTTTCCGCCCGGACCTGGAACGGCGTGGCGCCGGATCCATGGCCGAACTCCGCCGCAACCACGGTGGCGGCGAATGCCTGCGAGAACTGCCATCAGCCGCACTCGGCGCCGGGCAAGAAGTGGCTGCTCCATACCGCGACCGAGGAGGGCACCTGTCTCACTTGCCACAATGGCAACGTGGCCACGAAGAACCTGCAGCCGGAGTTCAGCAAGGGCTCGGTTCATCCGGTGGCGGGCACAACCGGAGTTCACGATCCCGCGGAAGCGGCGGTGGTTTCGTCGCGCCACGTCGAGTGTGCCGATTGCCACAACCCGCATGCGGCCTCCGCCAGCGCGCCGCTGGGCGGCGTTCGTGGCGTCTCGATCGCCGGCACCGAGGTGACACCAGTCACCGCCGAGCACCAGATCTGTTTCCGCTGCCACGGGGACAGCCCGGGGAAGCCGTCGCCACGCACGCCACGGCAGATCGCCCAGGCCAACACGCGGCTCGAGTTCAGCACCGTCAACCCGTCCTATCACCCGGTGGCAGGTCCCGGCAAGAACACCAGCGTGCCGAGTCTGATTTCACCGCTGACGACCGCCAGCGTGATCGGCTGCGGCAGCTGTCACAACAATAACGCGGGCCCCGGCGCCAACGGAACGGGACCCAAGGGGCCGCACGGGTCGACCTACACGCCGTTGCTCGAGCGGCAGTACGTCACCACCGACAACACCACGGAGAGCGCGGCGAACTACGCGCTCTGCTACAAGTGCCACAGCCGCACCAGCATCATCGGCAACGGTACCGGCAGTTTCAAGGATCACAACAAGCACATTGTCAGTGTACGCACGCCCTGCAACGTCTGCCACGACCCGCATGGCATCAGTTCCACTCAGGGCAACGCCACGAATAACAGCAAGCTGATCAACTTCGATACGTCGGTGGTGACCGCTGTTTCGTCGACCGTGCCGATTCGGTTCGAGGTCACGGGAGTCAACAGGGGACGGTGCTATCTCGTCTGTCATGGCAAGACTCACAATCCGCTGACCTACTGAGGCCCGCGGTACGAAAGCGGGACCACGAGAGAGAGAACGAACATGCTGCGACGTCGAACGCTACAGGATCTTGCTGCGATGTTGTCTCTGGCGCTGCTGGCCTGCGTCGGAACGATGGCCCGCGCGCAGGACACGGCCTGCCTCCAATGCCACGGCGACCTCGCCAAGGAGAAGGTCGTGCACGCCGCGCTGCAGATGGGCTGCAAGACATGCCACGCCGGGATCGACGCGTCGAAATACCCGCACAAACTGACCGGAAAGGTTGCCAAGGGACTCTCGGCGCCCGGGCTGGAGCTCTGCACGGGCTGCCATGACAAGGAAAAGTTCAGGAAGAAAGTCACCCACGCCGCAGTCACCATGGGCTGCACCGGCTGTCACGAACCGCATTCGTCGGCGAACGAGAAGCTGCTGACCGCCAAACTGCCGGCGGTATGCCATACCTGTCACGACAAGAAGGAGTTCACCGGCAAGAGCACGCACGCGCCGGTGGAAGGGGGGATGTGCGGCGCCTGCCATGACCCGCACGCGTCCGATCACGCGGCCCTTCTCACCAAGCCGACGGCTGTGCTGTGCCTGGAGTGCCACGACGAGGTGAAGAAAAAGCCCCACGTGGTGGCCGGTTTCTCCCGCAATGGCCATCCGCTGGGTGACGAAAAGCGGCCAGCGCCAGTCGCGGACCCGCTGCGCAAGGACAGGACGTTTTCATGCACCAGTTGCCACGAACCGCATCGCTCGGAGGTGCCCAGGCTGAACCGCCTCGACCCGAAGTCGTCGACCGGGTTTTGCCAGAAGTGTCATCCGATGTGAGCGCAGTCCGAAATTGCGTCTTTCAGCGCCCACTTCAAATTACAATCCCCAACTCGTCCCCCATTGGAGTAGCTGACCATGAAGCAGTTGTTGATAATCGTCGCGATGTGCTGCGCGAGTGTTGCCTGGGCCGCGGACATGGCGCCTCCGTCCATGACCGAACCCGCTCAAACCCCGCCGATCAAGGGTGTCGTCCTCGAAGTGATGGAAGTGGACATCTACACCTACGTTCGTCTCAAGACGGCGAATGGCGAAACCTGGGCCGCGGTGCCCAAGGCGGTCGTGGCCAAGGGCAGCGAAGTGACGATCGAGTCCCCGATGATCATGGACAACTTCGAGAGCAAGACGCTGAAGCGGAAGTTCGACAGGATCGTCTTCGGCACGCTGGGCGGCAAGGCGCCGAGTGCAGGCGGCAAGGCTGGCGTGGGCGAGCTTGCCGCGGCGCATGAAGGCGTTGGCAAGGCGGCGGATGTCGGCGACGTGAAGGTGCCGAAAGCCACCGGAGCGAACGCACGCACGGTGGGGGAGGTCACCACCAAGTCGGCCGAACTCAAGGACAAGCCCGTCGTCGTGCGAGGCAAAGTGGTGAAGTACAACGCGGGGATCATGGGCAAGAACTGGGTCCATCTGCGTGATGGATCGGGCTCGGCGGCCGACAGGACCAACGACGTGCTGGTGACGACCGTCGACCAGACCAAGGTCGGCGATGTGGTGACGATGAAGGGTGTCGTGCGCACCGACCGGGATCTCGGATCGGGCTATTCGTACAAGGTGCTGATCGAGGAAGCCACGCTGCAGAAATAGCAGAGCGCCTGTAGGAGCGGCTTCAGCCGCGATGGAAATGGGTGCCCGTTCGCGACTAAAGTCGCTCGTACAGGCGACAACCTCGCGCCTGTGGTCGAGTTGTTGACTCCAATCAACGCGTGTTGTGACGATTGCAGTAACATTGCCGGTCATTCGCGGGTGTACCACCGCTTATAGGGAGTTGTCATGGCCCATGCTGCCGCTGCCGATCTCGTCCTCGACACCGACCTGGTGAAGAAATACGACGGATTCGGTCCCCGCTACACCTCGTATCCGACCGCCGACCGCTTTCACGCCGGAGTCCGTGCCGAGCAGTACGTGAACGCGTTGCAGACGCGCAATCACGAGCGGCCGGCGGCGCCGCTTTCGCTGTACGTGCACATCCCGTTCTGCAACACCATCTGCTATTACTGCGCGTGCAACAAGGTGATCACCAAGGATCACGGGCGCTCGGCGAAATACATCCGCTACGTGGGCCGCGAGATCGACATCGTCGGCGGCCTGATCGAGGGCGGGCCGAAAGTCGAGCAGCTGCACTGGGGCGGCGGCACGCCGACGTTCCTCGCGCGCGACGAGATGACCACCCTCATGGGGATGCTGCGCGGCGGTTTCGAGTTCTCGCCGCAGGCGGAAGTCTCGATCGAAGTCGATCCGCGCAAGGTCGGGGCGGACACGATCGTTTTCTTGAGCGAGCTTGGGTTCAACCGCATCTCGGTCGGCATCCAGGATTTCGATCCGGCGGTGCAGGAAGCGGTCAACCGCATCCAGACCGAGGCCGAGACGATGACGGTGATCGAGGCGGCGCGCGCCAACGGCTTCGTGTCGGTGAACGCGGACCTCATCTACGGCCTGCCGCGGCAATCGGTGGCGGGGTTCTCGGCCACGCTCGACAAGGTGATCGCGGTCGCGCCCGACCGCATCGCACTCTACAGCTACGCGCACGTGCCGCATCTGTTCAAGCCGCAGCGGCGCATCGACATCGACGCCATGCCGGCACCGGAAACCAAGCTCGCTATCCTGGCGCTGGCCATCGAGAAGCTCGGCGCGGCCGGCTACGTCTACATCGGGATGGACCACTTCGCCAAGCCGACCGACGAGCTGGCCGTGGCGCAGGCGAATCGCAAGCTGCACCGGAACTTCCAGGGCTATTCGACCAAGCCCGATTGCGACATGCTGGCCTTCGGCATCTCGGCGATCGGCAAGGTCGGCGCATCCTACGTCGCCAACGTGAAGACGCTCGATGAGTACTACGACAAGCTCGACGCCAACGAGCTGCCGGTGATGCGCGGCGTCGAACTCAATGCCGACGATCTGCTGCGCCGCAATGTCATCCAGAAGCTGATGTGCAACTTCGAACTCGACTTCGCCGAGGTCGGGGCCGAGTACGGGATACCGTTCGCCGATTACTTCGCGCCGGATCTCGCGGCGCTGAAGCCGCTCGCTGCCGACGGCCTGGTCGCGCTCGACGGTCGATCGGTGCGCGTGACGCCGCGAGGGCGCCTGCTGGTGCGGACGGTGGCGATGCACTTCGACCGCTACCTGCGCGAGGCGCAGGCCAAGGCGCAGTACTCGAAGGTGATCTGACGATCAGTGCCTCGGGCGGGGTGCGGCGATCGGGCCGCGACCCTCGATGTGGCGGAAGGTGATCCGTCCCTTCGACAGGTCGTACGGCGAAAGCTCCAGCGAAACCTTGTCGCCCGCGATGATGCGGATGTGATGCTTGCGCATCTTGCCCGCACTGTAGGCGACGAGGTTGTGACCGTTGTCGAGGGTGACGCGATAGCGCGCGTCGGGCAGCACTTCCTGCACGACGCCATTCATTTCGAGGAGTTGTTCCTTGGCCATTGTCGCGCCTGCCCGTGGGTTCAGGCTGCCGCGCGAATGTTCGACGCCTGCAGCCCTTTCGGCCCGGTCGTGACGTCAAAGCTGACCCGCTGACCCTCGGTCAGCGTCTTGAAGCCCTGCTCCTGAATCGCGGAAAAGTGCGCGAAAAGATCCTTGCTGCCGTCTTCCGGGGTGATGAAGCCAAAGCCCTTGGAATCGTTGAACCACTTCACTGTGCCGTTTGCCATGTCTTGAGTATCCTGAAAAAAGAGGAGGGGATGCCCCCAGGGTGGGGCGACGGTCAAGACGGCGGGATGGTGAAGGGAGAAGTACCGCAGGACTGCGCGTACTGAACCGGACAACAACGACACAACTTGAAAATCGCTGCAGCAATCATACGCGACACCGTCCGGATATGCAAATAAAATCAATGGCTTTTGCGTCTCCGTCGGCGTCGACGTTCGTCGGGGTGAATACGGCGCGTGCCGTCCGCCGCCGGTATTCGCAGGCCGGCAATCGGCCGGTCAGGCACCGCGGACCCCATGCCCGCTCAGCGCGGCAGCGCAGACGGGCCAAGACCGCGCCGCGCCGCCATCTCGCGGCTCACTTCCTCCAGCGCCGACGGCGGGAGGAGCGCGCCCGCGAGCGGGATCAGCGCACTCTCTTCGCGCGCGATGTGCAGGTCGTAGGCGCGCCGAATCTCGACGACCTCCCGCGGGCCGAGATTGGCCCGCGCACCGGCAGCGATGGCGGCGAGCAAGGGACGCAGATGCATCCAGTGGCTCGCCAGCCGGTGATGGTCGGCGGCGAGTTCGGCGACGAGTGCTGACGCGACCTGCGGCGCCAGCGCGAGCAGCCGGGGGAAGATGCTCTCCTCCTCGTCCGCGTGATGATGGACCGCGGCAGTGTCGAAATACCTCAGTATCCCGCGCGCTGCGCCACGCGCGTCGTTGTCGCAGCCGTGCTCCGGCAAATGCCGCTGCAATCGGGCGAGCGTCGCGAGCTGCCGCTCGATCCGGCGATGGCACGCCGACAGCATGCCCAGCGGATCGTCGTAGCCTGGCGCCGCGTCGCCGAGAAGGTCCGAGACCATCGTCGAAGGCTTCAGCCGCGCGCCAGCGAGGCCAGCGCGGTCCGATCGACGACGCGGATGCGCTCGCGACCGAGATCGACCCAGCCGCGATCCTCGAAGTTGCGCAGGAGCCGCGACACGATCTCGCGCACGCTGCCAAGCTCGTCGGCGAGGGCCTGATGCGTCGCATGAATATCGCCGACGGGAGGCTTGCTGACCAGCAGCGCGGCGAGCCGCTGGTCGAGTTTCTGGTAGGCGACTGCCTCGACGACCTGCATCAGCGATGACAGCCGCTCGCCGAACATTGCGAAGACGTGGTGGCGAAAAGTCTCGTCGCCCGCGATCAACGCCTGGAACTCCTGCGGCGGAATCACCAGCAGCTCGACCTCGGTCTCGGCAATGCCCGAAGCGCCGTAGCTGGCCTGGCCCAGCAGGCAGCTGCCCGACAGCAGGCAGGACTCGCCGGGCTTGACGCGATAGAGCTGCAGCTCCCGTCCGTTGGGATAGCGTTGCAGCACCCGTATGCTGCCGCCCAGCACCAGCGGATACCCCGAGCACGGCGAATGTTCGCTGAACATCACCGTGCCGGCCGGGACCTTGCGGTGGATGCTAGCCCGGACCAGGCGCTCGATGGTCTTGCGCGGCGCGGGCGCCAGCGACGGAAACGATGCGACGACGCGCGCCGCGAGGGGTGACAATCCGTCGATCACGGGGGCGGGCATGGCGGGCAATGATGTCGGTAAGGGGACGGGGCGTAAACGGCAATCCAGTCGCGATTCTACAATGTGAAGCTTCGCCGGACTTCCTCTCGCCAATCGCCCTCAATGGACCTGACCCGAATCGCCCTGCCGCCGGAATGGGCCGTGCTCGGCTGGTGCGTCGCCATCGCCGCGCTCGCCCTGGCCGCGCGGCGCGCGCCGTGGAAGCGCTTTGCCGACAGCGAGCAGGTCCACGTCTGGTACGGAACCATCTTTGCCGTCCTGATGCTCTGGAACGTCCAGGCCACGGTCGGTGAGGGATTCACCTTCCATCTGCTTGGAATGGCGGCTCTGACGCTGATCGCCGGACCGCCGTTGGCGCTCGTCGGCGCGGCGTTGGCCGTCGCGGTGCTGATGCTCGTCCGTGGCGGGGTGCCGGCGAGCGCCGGGCTCGCCTGGTGCGCGATGGCGCTGGTTCCCGCCGGCGTGTCGTGGCTGACGCTGCGCCTGGCCGAGGCGCGCCTGCCGCCCAATCTCTTCGTCTACATCTTCGTCGTCGCGTTCTTCGGCGCGGCACTGTCGCTCATGGCCGCAGGATTCGCCAGCGCGGTCGCCCTCACTGCCGGCGCCGGATGGTCGTCTGAACTTGTCTTCGGCGACTACCTGCCCCATCTCCTGTACCTGTCGTTCGGCGAGGCAACGCTCACCGGCATGGCGCTCACGCTGATGGTCGTGTATCGCCCGCGGTGGGTCGCCACCTTCGACGACCGCCGCTACATCGACGGTCGTTGATCGACCGCGGGCGGCGGCGATTCGCCGCAGGGGCCGGGCAGGAAATGTGATTCAGGTCACATATATTGCGTGACGCAAGCTCCATACTTCGAAGCTTCAACATCGCATCGGAGGGCGTCATGGAAACCAATGTCGGCGGGGCCGATCGCATCGTGCGCATCGTGGCGGGACTCGCGCTGCTTTCACTGGTGTTCATTCTTGACGATGGCAACCGGTGGTGGGGGCTGATCGGCCTGCCGTTGCTGGCGACGGGCCTGCTGCGCTGGTGTCCCATGTATCTCCCATTCGGCATCAAGACCTGCCGCAGCAAGTGAGAATTCCGATGCACGGTATCGCTGACCGGCGGTTCGCCCGACTTCTTGTTGCCGGTGCAACGGCGCTGCTGTTCGCGCAGCCCGGAATCGCGTCGGCCCAGACGCCACCGCCGGCCAAGCCGAATGTCGGTCCCTCGATCGAGATCGGCGTGCGCGAATTGGCGCAGACGATTCAAGCCGAGGGTGTGGTGGAGGCAGTGCGGCAGGCGACACTGGGCGCCCAGGTGGCCGGACGCATCGTCGAGCTCGCGGTGAAAGCGGGCGACACCGTGCGCGCCGGCCAGGTGCTGGTGCGCATCGACGCGCGAACCGCCAACCAGGCGGTCGCAGCCAGCCAGTCGCAGGTCGCCGAAGCCGAGGCGAATCTCGGCAATGCCCGGCGCAAGCACGAGCGCAACCAGAGCCTGCTCGCGCAGAAGTTCGTCAGCCAGGCTGCGGTCGATCAGTCCGATGCCGAGTACAAGGCCGCGCAGGCCCAGCTCGAGGCGGTGAAGGCCAACGCCGGCGTGGCGACCGCCGCGCAGACTTTCAACACCATCGCCGCGCCGTATGCCGGCGTGGTCGGCGCCACGCACGCGGAACTGGGCGACATGGCGCAGCCGGGACGTGCGCTGGTGACGGTGTTCGATCCGCGCGAAATGCGCGTGACGGCGACGTTGTCGCAGGCTGCGCTCGCGAAAGCGCAGCTGAAGGCGCCGGTTCGCATCGAGCTGCCGGCGCAAGCCACGATGGTCACGGCGACGCGCGTCACGCTGCTGCCGCTGGCGGACGCCCGTGCCCACACCAGCCGCATCCGTCTCGACCTGCCGGTGACCGAAGGTGTGCTGCCGGGCCAGTATGCGCGCGCGCACTTCATCACCGGCAGCGTGCGCGCACTGGCCGTCCCCGCGACGGCACTTCTCAAGCGCGGCGAGGTGACGGCCGTGTACGTGATCGACCGCGACGGCCGGGCGCTGCTGCGTCAGGTGCGCGCGGGCGAGCCGGTCGCCGACGGCCAGGTCGAGATCCTCTCCGGCCTCGCCGGGGGCGAGCGCATCGCACAGAACCCGGTGCAGGCGGGCATGGCAGCTTCCGGAGTCGCCGCACCTGCGGCCAAGTAACTCGCGCAACGCCACATCGAGCCCGCCAAACGGCACAAAGGGCAGGAGGAGATCGCACATGGCACACATCGTGATACTGGGGGCGGGACTCGGCGGGATGCCGATGGCCTACGAGATGAAGGCGTTGCTGCGCGCCGGCGATACGGTCACCGTGCTGGGGCAGGGACCGAATTACCACTTCGTGCCGTCCAATCCCTGGGTGGCGGTCCGTTGGCGCAAGCGCAGCGACATCGAGTTTCCGGTGGCGGCCTACCTCGAGAAGAAGGGCATCGCGTACAACCCGACCGGCGCCAAGCGCGTGCATCCCGACAAGAACGCCGTCGAACTCAACGACGGCACGATGCTGGCCTACGACTATCTCGTCATCGCGACCGGGCCCAAGCTCGCCTTCGACGAAATCGAAGGGCTCGGCCCCAACGGCCACACGCAGTCGGTTTGCCACGTCGATCATGCGGAGCGCGCGGCGGCCGATTGGGACCGGTTCGTCCAGGATCCGGGTCCGATCGTCGTCGGTGCGGTCCAGGGTGCCTCGTGCTTCGGGCCCGCCTACGAATTCTGCTTCATCATGGAAACCGACCTGCGCCGCCGCAAGATCCGCGACAAGGTGCCGATGACCTTCGTCACCGCCGAGCCGTACATCGGCCACCTCGGCCTCGGCGGCGTCGGCGACTCGAAGGGCATGCTCGAGGCCGCGCTGCGCGACAAGCACGTCAAGTGGATCTGCAACGCCAAGGTGACCAAGGTCGAGGCCGGCAAGATGCACGTCACCGAGCACGACGACGAAGGCAAGCCGAAGAAGGAACATGTGCTGCCCTTCAAGTACTCGATGATGTTGCCGGCGTTCAAGGGGATCGACGCGGTGTTCGGCATCGAGGGCCTGACCAATCCGCGCGGCTTCATCGTCATCGACGCGCATCAGCGCAACCCCAGGTTCAAGAACATCTACGCCGTGGGCGTGTGCGTGGCGATTCCGCCGGTCGAGGCGACGCCGGTGCCGACGGGCGCGCCGAAGACCGGCTACATGATCGAGTCGATGGTCACTGCCGCCGCACACAACATCCGGTCCGAACTGGACGGCAAGGAACCCACCGACAAGGCGACGTGGAATGCGGTCTGCCTTGCCGACATGGGCGACACCGGAATAGTTTTCGTCGCACTGCCGCAGATTCCGCCGCGCAATGTCAACTGGTTTGCGCAGGGCAAGTGGGTGCACCTCGCCAAGATCGGCTTCGAGAAGTACTTCATCCGCAAGATGAAGGCGGGAACATCGGAACCCATCTACGAGAAATACCTGATGAAGGCGATCGGCGTCGAGAAACTCAAGATGAAATGACGGACAAGGCGTGAGCGCGCCGGGACGCCCCAGGGGCGAACGCCGGCGTGCAGCGCGCGAGGCTCGTCCCACGTTCCGCCGGGCCGCCCCAAGGGCGGACGCCGGCGTGCGCTGCAACCAGGTATCCCAATGACTCCCGACCACCAACCTCTGGGCATCTCCGGGCGCATTGCCCGGTTCTTTCTCACCTCGCAGCTGACGCCGCTGCTGGCGCTGGTGCTGATCCTGGCCGGCGCATTCGCGGTCGTCGTCACGCCGCGCGAGGAGGAGCCGCAGATCGACGTGACGATGGCGAACGTGCTGGTGTCGTTCCCCGGCGCGTCGGCCCAGGACGTCGAGCAGCTGGTGGCGATTCCCGCCGAGCAGGTGCTGTCGCAGATCCAGGGGCTGGAGCACGTGTGGTCGGTGTCGCAACCCGGGCAGGCGATCATCACCGTCCAGTACAAGGTGGGCGTCAAGCGGACCGAGGCGATCGTGCGCCTGCACGACGCGATCCTGTCGCATCGCGACTGGCTGCCGCCCGAGTTGAATGTCGGCGAGCCGCTGGTCAAGCCGAAGGGCATCGACGACGTTCCCATCGTCTCGCTGACGTTGTGGACGCGCGACGCCGAGCGGGGCGCATTCGACCTGGAGCGGGTCGCGCACGCGGTGGAGGCCGAGCTGAAGCGGGTTCCCGGGACCATGGAGGTCACGACCATCGGCGGGCCGGGCCGCATCATCGAGGTGGCGCTGGATCCTGATCGCCTTTCCGCGTACGGACTGGCGGTTGCCGATCTCAAGCGGATGCTGCAGTCCGCCAACGTGGCATTGCCGGCAGGGCAGATCGTTCGCGGCAATCAGACGGTGCTGATCGAGACCGGCAATTTCCTGGAGAGCGCACAGCAGGTGCGCGACCTCGTCGTCGGGGTGCACGATGGCGAGCCGGTCTATCTCGCCGACGTCGCCCGCATCAGCGACGGCCCGCCGCCGCCGGCCAGGTATGCGTCGTTCACGCCCGGGCCGGCGAGCGCGGCGCACGCCGCCGATGCGGGGCACGCGTTTCCGGCGGTGACGATCCAGGTGACCAAGAAAGCCGGCGAGAATGCCGTCGATGTCGCGCGCCGCGTCGAGCAGCGGCTGGAGGGGCTCAAGAACACGGTCATCCCGGCGGGGGTCGAGACGTCGGTGACGCGCGACTACGGACGCACGGCCGACGACAAGGCAAAGATGCTCATCGGCAAGCTGCTGTTCGCGACGCTGTCGGTGGTGGCGCTGGTGTTCATCGCCCTGGGCTGGCGCGAAGCGGCGATCGTCGGTGTTGCCGTGCTGCTGACGCTGGCGGCGACGCTCTTCGCGTCGTGGGCCTGGGGATTCACGCTCAATCGCGTGAGCCTGTTCGCGCTGATCTTCTCGATCGGCATCCTGGTCGACGACGCCATCGTCGTCGTCGAGAACATCCATCGGCACCGGCTGCTCCATCCCGATGCGGCACTGACGTCGCTCATCCCGGCGGCAGTCGACGAAGTCGGCGGGCCGACGATCCTCGCCACGTTCACCGTCATTGCCGCACTGCTGCCGATGGCTTTCGTCACCGGCCTGATGGGGCCCTACATGAGCCCGATCCCGATCAACGCCAGCATGGGGATGCTGATCTCGCTCGCGGTCGCCTTCACGATCACGCCGTGGCTGGCGAACAGGCTCATGCCGCAGCATCCGGGTCATGGCGCGCATGGTCCGGGCCGTCTCGATCGCTGGCTCGAGACGTCGTTCGCGCGGCTCCTGACCCCGTTCGTCGATCCCGCGCGAGGCGGCCGCCGCCGGGCGCTGCTGGGCGTCGCGACCGTGATCGCGATCCTCGCGTCGGTGTCGCTGGCGGTCGTGCAGCTCGTCGTGCTCAAGATGCTGCCGTTCGACAACAAGAGCGAGTTCCAGGTCATCGTCGACATGCCCACGGGTTCACCGGTGGAGTCGACCGCCGCGGTCCTGGCCGAACTCGGACGCGAACTCGCCACGGTGCCGGAAGTGACCGACCTCCAGGCCTATGCGGGGACGGCAGCGCCGATCAACTTCAACGGGCTCGTCCGCCAGTACGACTTCCGGCAGGTTCCCGAGCAGGGCGACCTGCAGGTCAACCTGGTCGATCGCAAGCAGCGCTCGCGCAAGAGCCACGAGATCGCATTCGCCGTGCGGCCCGCGCTGCAGGCGATCGGCGAGCGGTTCAACGCCAAGGTCAAGGTGGTCGAGGTGCCGCCGGGGCCGCCGGTGATGTCGCCGATCGTGGCCGAGATCTACGGCCCCGACGAGCCCGGCAGGCACGCGCTGGCCAAAGCGGTGCGCGCAGAGTTCGCGAAGGAAAAGGGCATTGTCGGCATCGACGATTCGATCGAGGACAACGCACCGCGGATGCTGGTGCGCGTCGACCAGCGCAAGGCGGCGCTCTCGGGCGTGACCCCGGCCGATGTCACCGCCACGTTGCGCGCAGCACTCGCCGGCGACGACGTCACCTCGCTGCACGACGGCCAGGCCAAGTACGGCGTGCCGGTGCGCATCACGCTTCCTGCCGAGCGCCAGGGCCGGCTCGACACGCTGCTTGCAATGACTGTCAAGGGCGCAAGCGGCGCCGCCGTGCCGCTGTCCGAGATCGTGGTCGTCAAGCCCGCGCTGCGCGAAAAGACGCGTTATCGCAAGGACCTGCTGCCGGTCACCTACGTGATCGGCGACATGGCCGGCGGCACTGACAGCCCGCTCTACGGCATGTTCGGCGTGCGCGGCAGGCTCCCGTCGGTGGCGGTGCCGAACGGCGGGCAGATCGCCGAATATTTCATCACCCAGCCGTCGGATCCCTACCGCGGATATTCGCTGAAGTGGGACGGCGAGTGGCAGGTGACCTACGAGACGTTCCGCGACATGGGGATCGCGTACGGCGTCGGGCTGATGCTGATCTACCTGCTCGTCGTGGCGCAGTTCGGCTCCTACGTGACGCCGCTGGTCATCATGGCGCCGATCCCGCTCACCATCATCGGCGTGATGCCCGGCCACGCGCTGCTCGGGCAGCCCTTCACCGCCACGTCGATGATCGGGATGATTGCGCTGGCCGGCATCATCGTGCGCAATTCGATACTGCTTGTCGATTTCGTCAATCTGCAGGTGGCGCGCGGCGTGCCCTTTGCGCAGTCGATCGTCGATGCCGCGGCGGCGCGGGCGAAGCCCATCGCGCTCACCGGCCTCGCCGCGATGCTGGGCGCGCTGTTCATCCTCGATGATCCGATCTTCAACGGGCTCGCGATCGCGCTGGTGTTCGGCATCCTGGTGTCGACGCTGCTGACGCTGGTCGTGATCCCGGTGCTCTACTACGCGGTCAACCGCCGCAAACACTTACCCGTCACGGAGGTCGTTGCATGAACACCAATCGCATGATCCGCATTTTCGCCGGAGCCTTCGTGCTCATTTCGCTGGGGTTGGGCGCGCCGGGGAGTCCGCTCTTCGTCAACGCCAACTGGCTGTGGTTCACGGCGTTCGTAGGCGCCAACCTGTTCCAGAGCGGGTTCACGTGCTTCTGCCCGCTGGAGAAGATACTCCTGAAGCTGGGCGTCAAGGCGGGCTGAGAGTCGCGTCACGCTGACAGGCCGGGCCACCCGGCCCGCCGCCCGGGTCGGCGTCGCGCTTGACCCGCACGGCGCCATCTCGCAGTATCTTCACTTCTCGCGGTCGCAGCACCGTTCGCCGAGGTGAGCGCGCGAGGTTGCCGCGTTCAGCGCTCCACGTTCACCACGATCCAGGACCCACAACCATGCCGGACACGCTCACCGTCGTCGGTCATCCGCTGATCCTGCACAAGCTCACGATCATGCGGCGCAAGGACACGACCACCGACAATTTTCGCCGTCTGCTTAGGGAGATCGCGCAATTGCTCGCCTACGAGGTGACCCGCGACCTGCCGCTCGAAATGGTGCCCATCGAAACGCCGCTGGCGGCGATCGACGCACCGCAGATCAGCGGCAAGAAGCTGTGCCTGGTGTCGATCCTGCGCGCCGGCAACGGCATGCTCGACGGCATGCTGGACATCCTGCCTGCGGCCCGGGTCGGGCACATCGGCCTCTACCGCGACCCGAAGACGCTGGCGGCGGTGCAGTACTACTTCAAGGTGCCGGAGGATATCGCCGATCGCCTGGTCATCGTCGTCGATCCGATGCTCGCCACCGGCCATTCGGCGGTCGCCGCCATCAATCGCCTTAAGGAGGCCGGGGCCGCGACGATCAAGTATGTCTGCCTGCTGGCAGCGCCGGAAGGCGTTACGGCGCTGCAGGCGGGGCATCCCGACATTCCGATCTACACCGCTGCCGTCGACGATCATCTCAACGATCACGGCTACATCGTGCCGGGACTGGGCGACGCCGGCGATCGGTTGTTCGGCACCAAATAGGTTGGCGCGCGGCGCTGCCGACAGGGCTTCGAGCGTGAGCGCGCACCCCGTCGTGCACTGGACCGAGGACGGCGAGGCGCGCTCCGCGCGCTGGCGCTCGGAGTGCGCGGTGCCGCCTCCGGCGCGCGTGGTGATCGCCGACGATGGCATGACGGCAGATCATGCGTATGTCCTCGCGTCCCAGGGGACCGCGCTGCTGTGGCGGGGCGACTTCCAGAATGCGCGCCAGATGCTGATTGCGCTGGCGCGCCGCGCCGACCGCCCGCCGCGCAAGGCGAAGAAGCCGGCTCCATCCGCGGTGCCCGCATCCCCCGCCGAAGCCTTTCATCTCCACCGTCAGGCGCGGTCGCAGCGTGCGCGCACGCTGCGCGCGCTGCTGCTGCCGCTCGACGAGGACTGGGGCATTCCGTTGCGACGCGCGCCCGACATCCGTCAGGCCTGCACGGAAGCCTACGGCCCGGGAGCGGGCGCCTCGGTCGCATCGCTGCGCGAGTTGCTGGGCGTCATCGGCGCGCACGAATGGCGCAGCAGGGGAATCGAGATTCCCGCGATCGGCGGCCGAATCCATCCGCACTACGGGGTGTTCGCGCCGATTCGCAGCGAGTACGTCGATCTGGTCGCCGGAGCGCCGCTGCCGGCGGCGATGTCATCGTCGGATGTCGCCTTCGACATCGGCACCGGCACCGGCGTGCTGGCCGCCGTGCTCGCGCGGCGCGGCATCGGTCGCGTGGTCGCCACCGACCAGGATCCCCGCGCGCTGGCCTGCGCTCGCGAGAACCTCGAACGCCTCGGACTGGCGAAGGGCGTGGAAGTCGTTCAGGCGGACCTCTTCCCCGAAGGGCGCGCGGCGCTGGTCGTGTGCAATCCGCCCTGGGTTCCGGCGCGGCCGAGTTCTCCGATGGAGCGCGGGATCTACGACCCGGAGAGCCGCATGTTGCTTGGATTCCTGGCGGCGCTGCGCGCACACCTCACGCCGCAGGGCGAGGGCTGGCTCATCCTCTCGGATTTCGCGGAGCAGCTGGGCCTGCGATCGAGGGCGGAACTGCTCGCGGCGTTCGACGCGGCGGGTTTGAAGGTCGTGGGTCGCGCCGATGTGCGGCCGAAACATCCCCGGGCGGCCGACGCTGCCGATCCGCTGCACGCGGCGCGCGCCGCCGAGGTGACGTCGCTCTGGCGCCTTGCCGCGTCCTGAGCAGGATTTCCCCGGCGCCGCGCGACGGAACGCTTGTCCGCCGAGGGGCACAGGGCTTACATTTGCGGCTGTCCAATCCTCCCTGAAGGGATCGTTCGTGCTCGCTCGCATCGCCATCGCCACCTGTTTCTCGCTCCTGTCCACCTTCGCGCTTGCGCAGGTGAAGATCGGATTGATGGTCTCGGCAACGGGACCCACCACCGCCATCGGCATTCCGCAGAAGAACACCGGCGAACTGCTGCCGAAGAAGGTCGGCGATCTCTCGGTCGAATACATCCAGTACGACGACGGCGGCGACACGACGCGCGCGGTGCAGAACGTGAAGAAGCTGATCCAGGAGCATCACGTCGACGCGATCATCGGCCCGTCGACGACGCCCAATGCGCTGGCGATGCTGGACTTCATCGCCGAGGGCAAGGTGCCGCTGATGGCGACGGTGGGCACGTCGTCGGTGGTCGAGCCGCTCGACGCGAAGAAGCGCTGGGTGTTCAAGACCACGCAGAACGACGACCTCATTGCCGCGGCGCTGGTCAAGCACATGGTGAAGTCCGGCGTGAAGACCGTGGGCTTCATCGGGTTCAAGGACCCCTACGGAGAGAACTGGCATCGCGTCTTCGCGCCCATGGCCGAGAAGGCGGGCATCAAGCTTGCGGCGACCGAGTATTACCTGCGCACCGACCCCAGCGTCACCGGACAGATTCTGAAGCTGCTGCTGGCGAAGCCCGACGCCGTGCTGGTGGCCGGCGTGGGAGGGCCCGGCGTGCTGCCGCAGATGACGCTGCGCGAGCAGGGCTACAAGGGGGTCGTCTACCAGACGCACGGCGTCGCGACCGACGATTTCATCCGCCTCGGCAAGGACAAGGTCGAAGGCACGATACTCGCCGCCGGCCCGATGCTGGTCATCGGCGAGATCGCCGACAGCAATCCGATCAAGAAGGTTGCGACCGCTTACATCAGTGCCTACGAGAAGCAGTTCGGGCAGAAGCCTGCCACCTTCGGTGCCAACACCTACGATTCCGGACTGATCCTCGAGCGGGCGATTCCGGTGGCGGCGAAGAAGGCCAGGCCCGGGACCGAGGCGTTTCGCGTCGCGCTGCGCGATGCGGTCGAGCAGGAACGCGAGGTCGTCGGCTGCCAGGGCGTATTCAACATGAGCCCGACCAATCACAACGGCATGGACGAACGCGCGCGCGTGCTGGTGACCGTCAGGGACGGCAAGTTCCGGCTCCTGCCCGAGTGATCGCCGGCGTCCTGCTGGCGGCCGGCCGCGGCGGCCGCTTCGGCGGCGCCAAGCTGATGGCGCGTCTCGCGGCAAGCGGCAACGCGGCGGCGCCAGGCATCGCGGTCGGCGCGATGGCCTGCCGCCAGTTGCGCTCGGTGCTGTACCGGGTCATCGCTGTCGTGCGTCCGGACGATGCGGATCTCGCCGCGTCCCTCGCGGATGCGGGCGCCGAGGTGAGGGTCTTCGCCGACGCCGACCGGGGGATGGGGGCGAGCCTCGCCTTCGGCGTCTCCGTGGTGCCGGACGCGCGCGGGTGGGTCGTCGCGCTGGCCGACATGCCGTGGGTGCTACCGGGCACCGTTCACGCCGTGACCGAGGCACTGGTCGCTGGCGCGCCGATCGCCGCGCCGTTTCACGGCGGCAGACGGGGGCATCCGGTCGGATTCTCGCGCGCGCTGTTGCCGGAACTGCGCGCGCTTTCAGGCGACGAAGGTGCCCGGAGGATACTCGCGGCGGCGGGCGAACGCGTGTTCCGGATCGACGTCGACGATCCGGGGATCCTGCGGGATGTCGACTACCGCGAGGACCTGCAGGCGGACTGAGACGATCGGCGCGTCAATGGTGCGTGGGCCACATGTCGTGCTGATGGCCGTTCTGCCACGGCTCGGACGCCTGCAGTGCCCACCAGTTGACGAAGTCCGGCTCTTCCATCGGGTGCGATATCAGATAGCCCTGCGCCTCCTCGCACCCCAGGTCCTTCAGGAACGCGAATTGCGCGGCCGTCTCGACGCCCTCGGCGATGACGCGCAGCCCCAGCGCGTGCGAAAGCGCGATGATGGCCTGGGTGATGGTCTCGTCGCTCTTGTTGTGCTCGAGACCGCGGACAAAACGCTGATCGATCTTGAGGCTCTGGATCGGCAGTCGGGCGAGGTAGGACAGGCTCGAGTAGCCGGTGCCGAAATCGTCGACGGTGATCGAAATGCCGCGCTGCTGCAGCTTCACCAGCGTGTCCACGGCCCGCCCGGGGTGGGTGATGATCATGCTTTCGGTGATCTCGAGATCGAGGTATTGCGACGACAGCCCGCTCGACGTCAGCGCATCCTCGACCACGCCGAGCCAACCCTCGTGCTGCAGCTGCTGCACCGAGAGGTTGACGGAGAGCCGCAGCGGCATCCCGTTGCCGTGCCACTCCTGCACCTGCTTGCAGGCGTCGCGCAGCACGCGCGCACCCAGCGCGTGGATCATTCCCGATTCCTCGGCAATGGGGATGAACTCGCCCGGCAGGATCACGCCGCGCTCCGGATCGCGCCAGCGGACCAGCGCTTCCACGCCCATCGTTCGCCCGGTGCGCAGGTCGATCTGCGGCTGGTAGACCAGGAAGAACTCGTTGCCGATGAGGCCGCGGCGCATGTCGGTTTCGATCTGCAGCCGCTGCTGTACGCGCGCATTCATGTCGGCGGTGAAGAACCGGTAGGCGTTGCGGCCGGAATCCTTCGACGCGTACATCGCGGTGTCGGCCTGCTTGATCAGCGTCACCGGATCGCTGCCGTCCAGCGGGTACATGGAAACGCCGATCGAGCAGGTCAGCGTGGGCATCTGGTCGGACAGCCGGAAGGGCGCCAGGAACGACTCCCGGACGCGCGCCAGCACCGTCATCGTCTCGAAAGTCGCGTGCGCGGCGTCGAGGCCGGGCAGCACCAGCACGAACTCGTCGCCGCCGATGCGCGCCACGGTGTCGGTCTCGCGCACGGCGTTGATCAGGCGCTGTGCCACCGCCTGCAACAACTGGTCGCCCGCATCGTGCCCCAGCGTGTCGTTGATGCGCTTGAAGTGGTCGAAATCGAGGAACACGCAGGCGATGTGGGTGCCGTCGCGCTGCGCCTGGGCGATGATCTGCTTCAGGCGCTGGGAGAGGAGCGAGCGGTTGGGCAGGCCGGTCAGGATGTCATGCTGGGCGAGCTTGTACGCCTGCGCCGTCGCGGCCTCCAGCTCCCGCGTCCGCAGTGCCACCTTGTCTTCCAGCGTGCGCTGGTAATGCTCGACCTCCGATTGCGACGTGGCCAGCCGCTGCGTCATGTGGTTGAACGCGTGCGTGAGGTGGCCCAGCTCGTCGGACGAGCTCGCCGGGACGTAGATGTCGAGCTTGCCCGCGCCGACGGCTCGTGCCGCGCGCATCAGCCGCCGCATCGGAGACACCAGGCGCCGCGTCAGCAGCATCGTGGACCCGATGCCCAGCACCACGACCAATGCCGCCAGCGTCGCGCCGCCGACGAGCAGCTTTCGGAACTGCGCCTGTTGGCGCTCGAACGTCATCCCGACCCGGATGTAGCCGACGGGACCGACCGCCGCGGATCCCAGCGCCGCAAGGTGTCCGGGGACGACACCGGTGAGATCGGAGGCATTGTTGATCGCCACCGCCGTCTGCACGCCGCGTACCGGCGCGACGAGCTCGATGAAGCGCTGGCCCTGCAGCCTGATCTCGGCTGCGGCGATGGCGGTTGTCGCCGCTCCGCCTGCCGGAAGGAGCGGGGGCGGGAGCGCGGAGGCGGCGAGGGAGTCGCCGAAACGGCGCTCCGCGATCTGCGCGCGGTCGGCGTTCAGCACGGCGACGTAGGCGATGTCTCCCTCGGCGGGCAGGCTGTCGAGCACCGCATTGATCGATGCCCGATCGTCGGCCTGCAGGCCGCGCTCGGAAAGCTCGGCCAGCATGGTGGCGACCGTTCGGCCCTGCGCGCGCAGGACGTTTTCCTCGTCCCGCCACTGCTGCCACAAGTAAAAGCCCGTGGTGACGACCGAGGTGAGGAAGATGAGGCCGACCGTCAGCAGGTTGAGCTTTGCCAGCAGCCCCATCTTCACCGGCGGCAGCTGGCCCGGCGCCACGGTGTCGCGCTCGAGGGGAGAGGTGTCCTGGCGCAGAAGTCTCATCGCGATGGCGAACCGGTGCGGGTCGCGGCGTCAGTGCTCGCGACTCGCCGGGGCGTTTGCGCCGGCAGGCCTGGCGTGGCCGCGCGCCGCCGTCGGCAGTATGCGGTCCACCGCGGCGATCGCCATCGCCGACAGCAGGAACGCGATGTGGATCGTCGTTTGCCACAGCAGGGTCTTCTCGTCGTAGGCGTGCGCGTTGATGAACGTCTTGAGGAGGTGGATCGACGAGATGCCGATGATCGCGGTGGCGAGCTTGACCTTCAGCACCGAGGCATTCACGTGCGACAGCCATTCCGGCTGATCCGGGTGATCCTCGAGATGCATCCGCGACACGAAGGTTTCGTAGCCGCCGATGATGACCATGATCAGCAGGTTGGAGATCATGACCACGTCGATCAGGCCCAGCACCACCAGCATGATCACCGTCTCCGACGGCGTCTTCATCGGCGAACTGGCCTGGCCGGGCGGCGTCGTCGCCACCAGGATCTGCTGGATCGCGGACTGGTTGCCGAACGCGGCTTCGACCAGATGGGTCAACTCCACCCAGAAGTGCCAGACGTAGACCGCTTGCGCGACGATGAGCCCGAGGTACAGCGGCAGCTGCAGCCACCGGGTCATGAAGATGAGCTGGGGGATGGGGCGCAGGGGCAGTTTGGGCATCGGCGAAAGGAGGGGACCGTTTTTCGAGAAACCATGGAAGTCTAGCACTCTGCGGAGGTGTTGCGGACCCATGCCGGGGCCGCGCCGCGGCGGCTGCAGTCCCACCCCGATCGGCGGCCGGTAATCTCGGCACCGTGGACCTGCCCGGACGCGCGAACCGAGGGCCGTAAGCCTGGCGTAAGCCGCGCACCCTATACAGTCGGGAGCGCGAACGGGACAGACGAAGCTCAGGCGGGTGTCCGGATTCCCGCAGGCTCTGCGGCAATCGGGTGCGTTGCAGAAATGCCACGCGATTGGTTAGACTGCAGCGTTATTTTTTGCCGAGAACGATGTGCCTGCCTCAGCGCGCATCCCGACCCCCAGGAGGAGAAGTCAGCATGACGAACGCGATCGAATCCATATTGAACGAGTCCCGGGTTTTCGAGCCCGCCCCCGAATTCGTCGCCCAGGCGCATCTGACGCGGGCTGATTACCACCACCTGGTTGCCGAGGCCAACAAGGATTACGGCGGCTATTGGGCCAAGCTGGCACGCGACAACCTCATCTGGCACAAGCCGTTCACGCAGACGCTGGACGAGTCCGAGGCGCCGTTCTACAAGTGGTTCGCGGACGGCCAACTCAACGCCTCCTACAACTGCCTCGACCGGCACCTGGACACCACGCCGAATCGCTGCGCGATCATCTTCGAGGCCGACGACGGCACCGTCACCCGGGTCACCTACAAGCAGGTCTACGAGCGCGTCTGCCAGTTCGCCAACGGGCTCAAGAAGCTGGGTATCAAGAAGGGCGACCGCGTCCTCATCTACATGCCGATGTCGATCGAGGCCGTCGTCGCGATGCAGGCCTGCGCGCGCATCGGCGCCATCCACTCGGTCGTGTTCGGCGGCTTTTCCGCCAAGAGCGTCCAGGAGCGCATCGTCGACGCCGGCGCGCGGCTGGTGATCACCGCCGACGGCCAGATGCGCGGCGGCAAGGAGATCGCGCTGAAGCCCGCCGTCGACGAGGCATTGGCGATGGGCGGCACCAGTTCGGTCGAGGGCGTGGTCGTCTACCGCCGCACCGGCGGCGCCGTGGCCTGGGACGACAAGCGCGACATCTGGTGGAACGACCTCGTCACCGGCTTGCCGCACGATTGCCCCGTCACACCGGTCGAGGCCGAACACCCGCTGTTCATCCTCTACACGTCGGGCTCCACCGGCAAGCCGAAGGGCGTCCAGCACTCCACCGGCGGCTATCTGCTGGGTGCTGTCTGCTCGATGAAGTGGACGTTCGACATCAAGTCCTCCGACGTCTTCTGGTGCACCGCCGACGTGGGCTGGGTCACCGGCCACACCTACGTTGCCTACGGTCCGCTGGCGGTCGGCGCCACGCAGGTGATCTTCGAGGGCGTTCCCACCTATCCCAGCGCATCGCGGTTCTGGGAGATGATCCAGCGCCACAAGGTCTCCATCTTCTATACGGCGCCGACGGCGATCCGCGCGCTGATCAAGCTGGGCGCCGACCTGCCGCAGAAGTTCGATCTGTCCAGCCTGCGCCTGCTGGGCTCGGTCGGCGAGCCGATCAATCCCGAAGCGTGGATGTGGTACTACACGCACGTCGGCGGATCGCGCTGCCCGATCGTCGACACCTGGTGGCAGACGGAAACCGGCGCCCACATGATCTCGCCGATGCCGGGGGCCACGCCGCTGAAGCCGGGTTCCTGCACGTTCCCGCTGCCCGGCATCCACGCGGCGATCGTCGACGAAACCGGGCACGACGTCGAATGGGGCAAGGGTGGCTTCCTGGTCATCAAGCGGCCGTGGCCGATGATGATCCGCACCATCTGGGGCGATCCCGATCGCTACAGGAAGTCGTATTTCCCCGAGGATCTGGGTGGCAGGCTCTATCTTGCCGGCGACGGCGCCAACCGCGATCTCGACGGGTACTTCTGGATCATGGGGCGCATCGACGACGTGCTCAACGTCTCCGGCCATCGTCTCGGCACCATGGAGATCGAGTCGGCGCTGGTCGCCAATCCGCACGTCGCCGAGGCCGCGGTCGTGGGCCGTCCCGACGATATGACCGGCGAGGCGGTGTGCGCGTTCGTCGTGCTGAAGCAGGCGCGGCCCAGCGGCGCCGAAGCCGACAGAATCGCCAAGGAGTTGCGCGACTGGGTGGCCAAGGAAATCGGGCCGATCGCGAAGCCCAAGGACATCCGCTTCGGCGAGAACCTCCCCAAGACCCGTTCCGGCAAGATCATGCGCCGCCTGCTGCGCTCGATCGCCAAGGACGAGGAGATCACGCAGGACACCTCGACGCTCGAGAATCCGGGAATCCTCGATCAGCTGAAGCAGGTGAACTGACCGGCGCGCAGGCTCCCGAGCGCGGGGTGCTATAGAATGCGGGCGGCGTCGGGTAATCCGGCGCCGCCCGTTTTCATCCTTGTCTTGCCGACAGCTTTACCGTGGCCGATATCCAATCCTCGCTGTTCTGGTTGCGCCTCATCCAGCTGCTGCTCTCGATACCTCTGCTGGCACTGGCGGGGCAGGGGATCGTCTTCGTGCTGACGCGGGCGTTCGGGCAGGAGCCGAAGGCGAATTTCTTCTACCGCCTGCTGGAGGTCGTCGGTTCGCCGGTGACCCGGCTCGCCCGATTCATCACGCCGAAGTTCGTTGCCGATCGTCATCTGCCGCTGGTGGCGCTGTCGCTGCTCGCGGTGGCGTACCTCTGGACGATGATCGCGATCGCGAATCTCTGCGTCGGCGCGGGAATTCCTGTAGCTCAGTGCCTGCAGGGCAATTGATCGGGGCGGCATGCGAAACAGGATCAAGCGCGGGTTCTACGACCAGATGGCGGCCTGGTCGATGCTGTTCCGCCAGCGCGCGATGGCGATGCGGTGGTATCGACGCATGCTGGAACTCGATCCCGACGATGCGCTGGCGCTGGCGTCACTGGGATTCCAGCGCGCGCAGGCGGGGGAGAAGCGCGACGCGTTAGCGCTGTTCGACCGCGTGGTGGCACTCAAGCCTGACGACGCCGACGCGCACTTCAATCGCGGCTTTCTGCTGCAGCAGATGAACGATCACGACGCGGCGATGGCGGCGTTCGGCGAGGCCATCGCGCGCAACGCCGCGCACGATCGCGCCCATTACGGGCTCGCGCTGTCGCTGATCGCGACGCATCGCCTCGACGAGGCGCTTGCGCCGCTCAAGAAGAACACCAAGCTGCAGCCGATGAGCCCCTACGGCTGGTACCAGCTCGCACGCGTGCAGCGCGACCTCGGCCACCACGACGAGACGCAGAAGATCCTCGACCATCTCGCCACCTTCGAGCCCAAGGTGGCGCGGCAACTCGAGCGCGACACCGGGTTGAAGGCGACGCCGCGGTAGGGCCGTCGCGCGCGTCAATCCATCCGGGCAGAGGTTCGCCTGTCCGGACGGAGTCAATATTCGATGCGCGCGTAGAACGTGGTCGCGGACGCTTCGCGCGCCTGCTTCAGGGTGCGGATGCCGCGCTCCGCGAGCAGGGGAACCAGGCGCAGGAAGACCTGCCCGGTGACGATTGCGTCTCCCAGCGCGGTGTGGCGTCCGATGATGTTGACGCCGAGGCGTTCCGCGATAGCTTCGAGCCCGTGGCCATCAAGGCTCGGGTGGATCAGCGCCGAGAGCAGGAGCGTGTCCAGCACCGGCTGCGTGAAACGGACGCCGGTGGCCGCCTCCTTGAGTTGCAGGAAACGCATGTCGAAGGCCGCGTTGTGCGCGACCAGCACTGTGTCCTCGCAAAACTCGTGGAAGGCGGGCAGCACCTTGTCGATGGTCGGCTGTCCGGCCAGCATCGCATCGTCGATGCCGGTGATCTCCGCGGCCTTGCGCGACATCGGGCGGCCGGGGTCGATGAGCTGCTCGAAAACCTCGTGCTCCAGCAACCGGCCGTTGACGATTCGCACCGCACCCATCGAGACGATCTCGTCACCCTCGGAAGGCGAGAGCCCGGTGGTCTCGGTGTCGAACACCGCATAGCTCAGGTCCGTCAGCAGCCGGTCGTCGAGTTCGGGAGTCTGACCCGGCTGGTTGAAGAGGTCGAAGTCGTAATATTCGGGACGGCTCTCGACCGCGAGCGGCGTATTGAGCGCCGCCTCGTCGGGTCGTGTCACGGGAATCGCGATGCGGAAGAACTCACGGAACGTCGGCTTGTTGATCTGGTACCAGATCTCGGCATCGTGACGGGCAACGATCTCGGTGAGCGTGATCGGGTACGCCTCCCCGCCCGACGCCATGGACTCCGCCTGCCAGGCCATCTGCGTCTCGACGTCCAGCGGGGCGCCGGTCCATATGAGGTCGAGGTGGGCAAGTGCGCCGGCGTCGGCGAGCGCAAACCGGATTTCGCGGATCTGGAACTCTTCCTGCAGCCTGCGCGCGACATAGACGAAGGCCTGGATCAGCGAATAGCTGTCCACCTTGAGCCAGATCGCCTCGTCGATCTCCTCGCGCTTGGTGAAAAGGCCGAGGCCGGTTTCGATCTGGCGCCGGGCAGCTTCGATGAGGTCGACACCCCGCATCTCCTCGAGCGGCCACTCGGTCGTCAGCGAATCGGCATACTCGGCGGCAATCCGGTCGAGGCGGGCGCTCAAGGCACCGGCCTCATCGCGGATGATGCCCAGGAAACGGCTCTGCGCGGCGGTTTCCATGTCCGGGAACGAGGTGACCGTTTCCACCGCCGCACGCATGTTGGCCAGCGATGCGCGTGTGCCCTGCGTGAGGGTCTGCAGCAGCTTGTCCCGGCGGCCGCTCCTGCCGATGCTGCGCGTGATGTCTTCGAGGATCAGCACGAAGCCGGTGATCGGCTGCTCCTCGTTCGCTGTGCCCGTCGATGCGCGGGGGGCAACGACCGGAGCGAGTTGCACGCGGACCAGCTGCCCGCCCGGAGCGGTGGCCACGAAGCTTGCCACCGGGGCGGCGTTGCCGCGACGCGATTGCTCCTGCGTGCGCTCGAGGCCGTGGATGATGAGGTCGCGGTCGAAGACCGCGAAAATCGAGCGCCCGAGCCCGATCATGCCGTGCGCCTTGGCCCCTGCGGCGGCGCTCGCGAGCGGCTTGCGCAGCAAGCGCTCGGCGCGGGAGTTGTACAGCAGCACGCGCCCCTCGACATTGCAGACGATCACGCTCTGCGCGAGTTCCGACATCAGCGCGGCGAGCCGGTTGCGCTCCTCTTCGATGCGCACATTCGCCTCGTGGATCCGCAGCTCGACGTCCTGCTGCAGCGACTGGTAGGCCCCGGCAAAACTGTTGATGACTTCCGCGAGCTGCCGGTTCTCGGCCGATCCCCCAGGGGTTACCCGGTGCGCGGAATTGGCCGACAGGACGATGCGCGATGCCTCGGCAAGCTGGCGCGGAGCAGCGACGTAGCGATTGAACAGCGGCGGCACGGCAATGCCCAGCGGCAGGACGATGACGATGGCGATGACTGCGGCGATTCCGATCCGGCCCTGCGCGATCGGAAGCAGCAAGTCAAACTCTTCGGGGCTCAGCGTCGATCCGGCGACAGCGAGGAGCAGCGCGAAGAGGGCCATCAGCAGCAGCCACGCCCCCCCGAGGATGACGGCGTACAGGATCCAGTCGCGGCGGCCCGGTCCGGCCGGCCGCGCGGCCGCGGAAGATTCGCGGGTCATTCGCCCAGCATCTCCTGGACGCGGTCGACGAGTTCCTTGGTCGAGAAGGGCTTGGTGACGTAAGCGTCGGCACCGACCGCGAGGCCTTTGCTCACTTCCGTCTCGCGTCCCTTGGCCGACAGCATGATGATCCGGATTCGCTGCCCCATCTCGGTGGCACGGATCTTCTGGCAGACATCGTAACCACTCATCTGCGGCATCATGACATCGAGCAGCACCAGATCGGGCCCGAACGCGGCTACCGCCGCCAGAGCCTCGGCACCGGTGTCGGCAACGCGAACTTCGTAGCCCTTCTGCCGCATCAGAAACTCGAGCGATGCGACGATGTTGGGCTCGTCGTCGGCGATCAGGACCTTCTTTCCCATCGAACTCCTCCTTGTCCTTGTGCCCGCGGTTCAAGTGCCGCCGGTCTGTCTGGGTGTTCCCGGCGCCGTGTCGCGCCGCTGCTCAGTGTGCCGTCGTCCCATGCACGCCGCTGGCCGGGAGCGTGAAGATGAACGTCGCGCCCTGACCGGGCGCGCTCTCGCCCCAGAGCCTGCCGCCGAAGTGCTCGATGATCTGCCGGCTTATCGGCAAGCCCAGCCCGGTGCCGTGCGGCTTGGCCGTCATGGTATCGCCGGCTTGGCGAAACTTCTCGAAAATCGTCGACAGATCTTCCGGGAGGATTCCCGGGCCATTGTCGGACACGGCGACCCGCACGCCCCCCCCGACCGCGCCCAGTGCCACGACGACCCGCCCGACGTCCGTCTCGACGAACTTTACCGCGTTCGACAGCAGATTGATGATCACCTGCATCAGCCGATCGCGATCGGCCTGGATCAACGGGATGTTGCCGTCGAAGTGCGTGTCGAGGCTCACGTTCCTGTCGCGGAAGAGCTGGCTCGTCGCGGTGATCGCCTCGTCGACGATTTCCCGGAGGTCGATCGCCGTCACCGTCCACTCGGCGCGTCCCGAGTCGAGCTTGGCGAGGTCGAGGACCTGGTTGATGAGGCGGGTGAGGCGTTCGCTCTCCTTGATGATGATGCCGAGGAATCGGGTGCGCTCCGCGGCATCGAGCTGCGGGTTGTCGTGCAGGATCTCGGAGAATGCGCGGATCGAGGTCAGCGGAGTGCGCAGTTCATGCGTCACCGTCGCGACGAAATCGTCCTTCATCCGGTCGAGTTCCTGCAATCGCTCGTTGGCGGCGCGCAGTTCCGCCGTTGCGGCTTCGAGTTCGCCCGACTTGCGCTCCAGTTGGTGGCTGTAGGCGATGACCTGCGAAGCCTCGTCCAGCATCGACCGCACCTCGTCCAGCGACAGTGCCTCCTCCTTGACGGTGGCGGCCACCATGATCCGTGCCGAAGCACCGCCGATCGCGCCGGCCAGCGCAGTCTCGGCGAAATGCACGAAGTCTCCGTCGGCGATCAGCTCGGCGGGAGCGGAAAGTCCGCGCCGCTGCGCGTAATCGGCGACGGCGGCGCCCGCCCCGACCGGACCGAGAAAACGGGCAAGCAGCGCGTTGAGTTCCGGCAACGAGGCGGAGCCCTTCCAGAAGTGCGCACCGAGGCCTTCGTCGCCATGCTTGAAGATGTCGACGAAGCGCGCAGCCTGCGCCTGTTCTGCCACGTCGGGCCGGGTGAGCACCGACACGGCGACATAGGCGCCGACATTGGCGATCATGCTCCACAGCATCGCGTGGGTGATCTCATCGAGGCCGGTGAGCCCGAGGAACTCGTGCGGCTTGAGCAGCGCGATCCCCCACGGGCCGTCGCGCAGGAATCCGCCGGGCAGCCAGCCCGACTTGGCGAACGAGGGCAGAAGGAGGGTGTAGAGCCAGACGGCAAAGCCCGCTCCCAGGCCCGCGAGCGCACCGCGTCGCGTCGCGGCCTTCCAGTAGATTCCGCCCAGAATCGCCGGCGCGAACTGGGCCACTGCCGCGAAGGAGATGAGGCCGATGGCGACCAGCGCATAGGCTTCGCCCGCGAGCCGGAAGTAGAGGTACCCGAGCATGATCACCGCGACAATGGCGCTGCGCCGAATCGCGAGCAGCAGCCACGAGAGATCGGTGCGCTCGGCGAGTCGCAGCGACCGCATTCGCAGCAGCACCGGCATCACCAGGTCGTTGCACACCATCGTGGACAGCGCGATGGTCTCGACGATGACCATCCCGGTCGCTGCCGAGAGGCCGCCGATGAACACCAGCAGCGTCAGCGCCTGCTGCTGCCGGGCCATCGGCAGCGCGAGCACGAAGGTGTCGGCATCGACGGTGTCGGCACCGAAATGCAGGATGCCGCCGAACGCGATCGGGACGACGAACACGTTGATGGCCAGCATGTAAAGCGGAAACAGCCATGCCGCCTTGTGCAGGTGATCCTCGTTGACGTTCTCGACGACGGCAACCTGGAACTGGCGGGGCAGGAACATGATCGCCAGCGCTGAGAGGAGCATCAGCCACGCCCAGCTCGCGTAGGCGCCGGTGACGGAGAGCGGCGCCAGCAACGGCGCGAGCCTGGCGCTGGCCGAAGCGCGCGCAAAGATGTCGCCCAATCCGTCGAAGATGCCCCAGGTGACGAACGCGCCGACGGCAAGAAAGGCGATCAGCTTGACGATCGACTCGAAGGCAATCGCCGCCACCAGCCCTTCGTGCCGCTCGGAGGCGTCGAGATGACGGGTTCCGAAGAGGATGGCGAAGGCGGCGAGGAGCAAGGCGACCCAGAACGCCGTGTCCGCGGCGATCGGCACGGTGGCCGCGTGCGCCGGCATCACGATCTCCGGATAGTGGACGAGAATCGTGTAGCTGCTGGAGACGGCCTTCAGCTGCAGCGCGATGTAGGGAATGACGCCGACGACCGCGATGATCGTCACGAAGCCGGCGAGCAATGCGCTCTTGCCGTAGCGGGATGAAACAAAGTCGGCCAGCGACGTGATCCGATGCGCCTTGCTGATGCGGATGATCTTGCGGATGACGATCCACCACAGCGCCATCATCAGCGTCGGCCCAAGGTAGATCGGCAGAAAGCCGACGCCGTTGGCGGCCGCGCGTCCGACGCTGCCGTAGAACGTCCACGCGGTCGCGTAGACACCCAGCGACAAGGCGTAGATGTACGGGTTGGCGATCAGCGAACGGCCGTGATCGGCACGCCAGTCGGCATAGTAGGCAAGCGCGAACAGGGCGCCGAGATAGGCCAGCGCAACGGGAACGACGACCCAGGCGTTCAGCATGTCCGCGCCAAGGATGTGCGGGTTGATGCCATCAAGGCTGTCGGCTTTGCTCGACCACCGCGCCGATGAGGGCGATCAGGGCGCCCCAGGCGATGAAGATATACGCATACAGCGCCGGCACCCCGAACAGCGTTCCGCGATCATTGAACAGCGGCAGCAGCGGATAGTTGAGGATCAGCATGCCCAGGAGAAACAACGCCACCAGGCGTTGCGGCGTGACGGGCGATCTTGGCATGACGCTTCCTCGTGGTCGGAGCTCTAGCCTCGAATACTATCAAGAAGCGGCGGACGAACTCGTCGCGCGCCGGCGCTTCCGAGCATGCCCGCTTCGTCGGCATTTCGTGCGGATAACCCGGTGTCATATGTGCGCACGCGAGAACAGTCAGTCGGCGCAGGGATGCTGCGCTGCAGCGACGGTGATCGCGGAATTGATGCTGAAGCCGATCGACCGGATCGCACGGGATACACCCCTTCAACTGGCACGCGAAGTTACTTGTTGCGGCGAGCAGAATGTCGCTATACTCCGCCCACTTTGGCCGCACGGCCAGGGCGATGGTGGCACGCTCGAAGTTCAACAATAAGACCGCGCGGCCCCGCAAACCATCAGCTTTGTCTGTCAATCAGGTGTCGTTCTTCAGGAGGAGCCTGCCATGCAGTTGTCCGCGAAGCATCTGGAGTACTGGAACAAGAACCTCGTGATCACCGCGGTGCTGCTGGTGGTCTGGTTCGTCTCGACGTTCGTGATGAGTTATTACGCCCGCGAGCTCAACAGCGTCACGCTCTTCGGCTGGCCGCTTGCCTTTTACATGGGCGCTCAGGGTTCACTGATCATCTACGTCCTCATCATCTGGTTCTACGCGCGGTACATGAACAACCTCGACGACAAGTACGGCGTCGCTGAAGGAGAAGAACAATGAGCAGCGGCACGGGGGGCATGTTTTCGGGCGGGTCGCAGAAGGCGTTCACGTCCCAGCTGAAGAAGATCTATACCTGGTACACCGGGGGCTTCCTGGTATTCGTCGTCCTGCTGGCAATCGCCGAGCAGATGGGCCTGCCGCGCAACTGGATCGGCTACGTCTTCCTGCTGGCGACCGTCGGCCTCTATGCCGGCATCGGCGTGATGAGCCGCACGTCGGATGCGGCGGAGTATTACGTGGCGGGCCGGCGCGTCCCGGCGCTGTTCAACGGCATGGCGACGGGTGCCGACTGGATGAGCGCGGCGTCGTTCATCGGCATGGCCGGTACGCTCTATCTCACCGGCTTCAGCGGCCTCGCGTTCATTCTGGGCTGGACCGGCGGCTACTGCCTCGTGGCGCTGTTGCTCGCGCCGTATCTGCGCAAGTTCGGGCAGTTCACGATTCCCGACTTCCTCGGCGCGCGCTACGGCGGACACATCCCGCGGGCCATCGGCATCTTTGCGGCGATCCTCTGCTCCTTCACCTACGTCGTGGCGCAGATCTACGGCGTGGGCATCATCACGACGCGTCTCACCGGCGTGCCCTTCGAGATCGGGATCTTCCTCGGTCTGGGCGGCATCCTGGTGTGCTCGTTCCTGGGCGGGATGCGCGCGGTCACGTGGACGCAGGTCGCGCAGTACGTCATCCTGATCGTCGCGTACATGATTCCCGTGGTCTGGCTGGCGGTGAAGCACACCGGCGTGCCGGTGCCGCAGCTCGTCTACGGCAAGGTGCTGGAGAAGGTCACCGCACGCGAGGAGCAACTGCTCAAGGACCCGAAGGAACTCGAGGTGCGCGGCATCTTCAAGGCGCGGGCCGACGACGCCGGCGCCAAGCTGAAGGGTCTGCCGGGTTCGTTCGACACGGCCAAGCAGCAGCTTGCGGCGAACGTCGACAAGCTGAAGGCCGAGAATGCGCCAGGTGACCAGATTGCCGCAGCCGAAAAGGCCGCTGCGGCGTTTCCCGCGGACGCCGCGGCCGCCAAGGCGCAGTGGACCAAGGACGCGGGCGCTGCGGGACGCGCGGCGCCTCCGCTGCGGCACGCGCAGGCTTTCCCCGGCAAGGACGAGGCCGCGCAGGATGTTTCGCGCCGCAATTTCCTGGCGCTGGTGTTCTGCCTCATGGTCGGCACCGCCGCGCTCCCGCACATCCTGATGCGCTACTACACGACGCCGTCGGTGAAGGAGGCGCGCCAATCGGTGTTCTGGTCGCTCTTCTTCATCTTCCTGCTCTACTTCACCGCGCCGGCCCTTGCGGTGCTGGCGAAATTCGACGTCTATTCGATCCTGGTCGGCAGCGAGTTCGCCAAGCTCCCGCAGTGGGTGGCTTCGTGGTCGAAAGTCGACCCGTCGCTGCTTACGATCATCGACGTCAACAGGGACGGCATCGTGCAGTTGGCGGAAATCGCCATCGGCGGCGACATCATCGTGCTGGCGACGCCCGAGATCGCCGGACTGCCGTATGTCGTGTCCGGGCTGGTGGCGGCCGGGGGTCTCGCCGCCGCGCTGTCCACTGCCGACGGCCTGCTGCTGACCATCGCCAATGCGCTGTCGCACGACTTCTACTACAAGATGCTCGACCCGAATGCGTCCACCGCGCGCCGCGTCACGATCTCCAAGATCCTGCTGCTGTTGGTGGCGCTGGCGGCGGCGTCGGTGGCCGCACAGAAGCCGGCGGACATCCTGTTCCTCGTGTCCGCGGCGTTCTCCCTTGCAGCAGCGGCGTTCTTCCCTGCGTTGGTGCTGGGCATCTTCTGGAAACGTGCCAACAAGTGGGGCGCGATTCTCGGCATGGCCTCGGGACTTGCCATCACGATGTACTACATGGCGACGACGCAGCCCTGGCTGCGCGGCGTGTTCGGCGTGACCAGTCCCATTGCCGACCACATCTGGTGGGGCATCCAGCCGATCTCCGCGGGCCTGTGGGGCGTGCCGCTCGGCGTCCTGGTGATCATCGTCGTCAGCCTGATCACGCCGGCACCCGACAAAGAGACGCAGGAGTTGGTCGAGCACGTGCGCTACCCGAACCTCGCCGGCGACACGATGCAGACGCTGGGGACCTGATCGCTCCGGCCAGCCCGCCGCAAGGCATGACAAAGGCCTGCAGTCGCGGGCCTTTTTTCGGCCCGTTTTCGGGCACCCCGGCCCGACCGCCCGGGTCAGCCGACGGATGCCGTGCGCGCAGGCGCGAACCGCACGGTGACGTGGGTCCCGGTGCCCGGCCGGCTTTCGATACCGATCTCCCAGTGAATCAGTTTCGTGATTCGGGCAACGATCGAAAGCCCGAGTCCGCTGCCAGCGCTCCCCTCGCCCTTGACGTGGCGGTCGAATATTTCGGGAAACCGGTGTTCGGCAATTCCGATTCCGGTGTCGACGATTTCGAAGCAATCGCCCATGAGGCGCACCGTGATGTTGCCCTCGCGAGTGTGGGCGCAGGCATTGCGCAGAAGGTTGCTGACGACGACAAAGGCCAGCGAGCGCTCCACGGGCAGGATCGGGCGATCGCAGATGTCGACCGCGAGCTCCACCGGGCGCCCAAGCAGCGAAGGCATGCAATCGGCCACTGCTTCTTCGATGACTTCCGCCAAGGAGCAGGCAGGGTCCCCGGACTGGCCGTGCTCCTGCGCCAGCAACAACATGGCCTCGAGTATCTCGCTCATTCGAACCGACTGTCGGAGGATGGTTCGCAGGCGCTCGTGGATCGGGGACGGCGCGCTGCCGCTTTCGACGAGAACCTCGGCCGCACCGCGAATCACCGCGACCGGCGTTCGCAATTCGTGGCTGACGTCGGACGCGAAATGGCTTTCCCTCTGGACGAAGCCGTGCAGTCGCAGGGCGAAGCGATCGAGCGCGCGTACCAGCTGTCCGATTTCGTTGTCGGGATAGCTTGCCGCCGAAAAGCTCACCGGACCGTCCGCAGCCGCGTCGATCGCCGATGACTTCTCGGTGAGCTCGGTTAACAGGCGCCGGATCGGACGCACGACCTGCCCGGCGAGTGCGAGACCGATCAACATCGACAGGCCGCCCATCAGAATCGTGCCGAAGGCCAACGTCCATGCGAGAGCGACGATTCCGGCTTCTCTCACCGTTCGATCGTAGAGCAGTGCATAGGGGCGACCGGCGATGTCCTCCACCAGCACCGTGTAGTGGCGCCCCGTGATCTGGAGTCGCTGGAAGCGCTGCTCGCCGGACTGCGGCGGCACGATCGAAGGAAGATCGGGGGAGGGCAGAAAATCGCCGTGGATCAGCGCCGCGGACGGCGGCAGCGCGGCCGGATTGCGCGCCCTCCGGCTGCGGAAGCTCTCCATCTCGACCTGAAGCAGGCGTTCGACGGCGTACGCCTCGATGTCCGTTACCAGCCAGAGCGTAACTCCGCTCAGCAGCGCGCTGACGAGCAGTCCGAGCAGCGCGAACGGCAGGACCAGCCGCTTGCGCAGCGTGTCATAGCGCAGGCTGTACAAGTGCCACCCGATAGCCGAAGCCGCGAACCGTGTGCACGAGCTGTCGGTCGAAAGGCTTGTCCACCGCGTTGCGCAGCGTGTGCATGTGGACGATCAACGCGTGATTGTCATCCCTCTCGTCGGCCCAGATCTCACGCTGGATCGCCGAGTGGTGGACAAGGTTCGGCGCGTTGCGCATCAACAGGGCCAGGATCTTCAGCGGAACCGGGGGCAGGGCGATGGTCCGCCCCGCGCGTTCGACCCGCATCGTGCCGGTGTCCAGGCACAGGTCGTCGACCTGAAGTATCGTGCCAGGAGCTTGCCGTTCGGCGGCGCGGCGGATCAGCGCGCGAATCCGTGCTTCGATTTCCCGCAGTGCGACCGGCTTCACGACGTAGTCGTCCGCGCCGATGTCGAAGGCCGAGATCTTGGTGTCGATTTCGTCCTTGGCAGTGAGCACGACGATCGGAATCCTGCTCAGCAGCTCGGAGCGAATCCGGCGGCAGAGGGTCAAGCCGTCCTGGCCAGGCAGCATCAGGTCAAGAACGGCCAGGTTGTAGTCATTGGCCTGCAGCAAGTGGAGCGCCGAGGCGCCGTCCGACGCGTAGTCGGCGTCGTATCCTCGCAACGTCAGGAAGTCGACCAGATTGCCGGCGAGATCCCGGTCGTCCTCGACGACAAGCACCGTGTAGGTCATGTCGATAGTACCCTTGATCGAGATGTTTCCGTAGACCCTCCCCGGACACGGGGAAGTGGCAGCGAGTTGCGCAACCCCATCCGCGGCAGAAATCCGGTGCGCGATGGCAGTCACGGGTCGGGTAAGACGGATCAAGGGCCGGGCGCGGTGAATGGTGGCGCGCCGGTGCCGACGGTTCGCCGCTCCCGCCGGCGTGTAAAGCAGAGGATGCCTTCAGAGCCGCCGGCGGTCAATGTGCCGGAAGTCCGGGATGGAACTTTCGGATCAGCGCCTGCCATCAACCCGGCCCGGATGAGCATGTCGGCTCAGGATGAAGCTGGCGAAGATCTTGCACCATAACGTGGAGCCGGCGATTGCGGTCCAGGTGTCGTAGTCCAGCAGCCCCGCCGCGACGGCCAGTATGACCAGAGCGGCGATGGTTCCGGCAACGAGGTTGATTGCCGCCTCGTATGGCGCAAATTTCCTCGCATCGAGGGGCGCCACCCCGCCCTTCAACGCCACCTGCGAATGGTCGCCGCGGACGAGGATCTGCCAGGCGCGGCGCAGCCAGATGAAGGCCATCGGAAACAGGGCCAGGAACAGGATCCAGGTCAGGGCGGTGCTTACGTCGAAAATCATGGCGGCCTCCTGCCGCGCCGATCCGCCTCGACACCGGCTTCTGACCGGTAGTGACGGGTCGGCAAAAAAGAGCCCCGCCGACGTTCCCGGCGGGGCTCTGGCTTGCGCTGCCCGACCGTGAGGTCGGGCACGGCAAACCGGTCAGGTCAATCAGCAACCCGTCGCCTTACGCGTGCGCACCGTCCACAGCCTTGGAACCGCGGGGAGTGCGGACGCTTTCCACCAGATGCTGGATGTGTTCCGGCGGCTCCGCGGTCACCTTGTCGACGGCAAATGCGACGGCGAAGTTGACGAGCGCGCCGATGGCGCCGAAGGCTTCCGGCGTTATGCCGAAGAAGCTGTTGGCGCCGCCGATCAGGTTCAGGTAATCGGTGCCCTTGATGAAGAAGATGCCCTTGTGCGCGAACACGTAGAACAGCGTGACGAACAGGCCGGCAAGCATGCCCGCCATTGCGCCTTCCTTGTTCATCTTCTTGCTGAAGATGCCCATCATGATCGCCGGGAACAGCGAGCTGGCGGCGATACCGAAGGCCAGTGCCACCGTGCCGGCGGCGAAACCAGGCGGATTGAGACCCAGCCAGCCCGAGATCACGATGGCTACGGCCATCGAGATCTTGCCCGCCAGCAGTTCGCCCTTTTCGCTGATGTCCGGCTTGAAGATGCCTTTGATCAGGTCGTGCGACACGGCAGCGGAAATCGCCATCAGCAGGCCCGCTGCGGTGGACAGGGCAGCTGCCAGCCCGCCGGCCGCGACCAGCGCAATCACCCAGTTGGGCAGCAGCGCGATCTCGGGATTGGCCAGCACGATGATGTCGGCGTTGACCGACAACTCGTTGCCCTTCCAGCCGGCTTCCGCGATCTTGGCTTTCACTGCGGTGTTCTTCGTCGCGTCGTTGTAGTACTGGATGCGGCCGTCGCCGTTCTTGTCGGTGAACTTCAGCAGTCCGGTCTTTTCCCACCGCTTCATCCAGTCCGGGCGCTTCTCGTATTCGAGCGCGGAAGCTTTGCCGAAGACGCTGGCGTCGCCCATCACGACGCCGGGGGTGATAGTGCGGAGCAGATTCATCCTGGCCATCGCGGCGACGGCCGGCGCGGTGGTGTACAGGAGGGCGATGAAGACCAGCGCCCAGCCGGCGGACGATCGGGCGGCCTTGACCGAAGGCACCGTGAAGAAGCGCATGATGACGTGCGGCAGGCCTGCGGTGCCGATCATCAGTGACATCGTGTAGACGAACATGTTGAGCTTGCTGCCGGGAAGCGACTCGGTGTACTTGTCGAAGCCGAGTTCGCTGACCACCTGGTCAAGCTTCGCCAGCAGCGACACGTCGTGTCCTGCGAGGTTGGCGCCGAGGCCAAGCTGAGGGATCGCCATGCCGGTGAGTTGCAGCGAGATGAAGATCGCCGGGATCGTATAGGCCAGGATCAGCACAATGTACTGCGCCACCTGCGTGTAGGTGATGCCCTTCATGCCGCCGAACACCGCGTACAGGAACACGATGCCCATGCCGACGTAGATGCCGATGTCGCTGGACACACCAAGGAAGCGCGAGAACGCGACACCCACGCCCGTCATCTGGCCGATGATGTAGGTGATCGAGGCGGTAAGCAGGCAGATCACCGCCACCGTCGAGGCCGACTTCGAGTAGAAGCGATCGCCGATGAACTGCGGAACCGTGAACTTGCCGAATTTGCGCAAGTATGGGGCCAGCAGCATGGCCAGCAGCACGTAGCCGCCGGTCCAGCCCATCAGAAACAGGGCGCCGCCGTAGCCCATGTTGGAGATGAGGCCGGCCATCGAGATGAACGACGCGGCACTCATCCAGTCCGCAGCGGTTGCCATGCCGTTCATCACCGGATGCACGCTGCCTCCGGCGACGTAGAAATCGCTGGTGCTGCCGGCTCGCGCCCAGACGGCGATTCCGATGTAGAGCGCGAAGCTCGCGCCGACAACGAGATAGATCGTGGTTTGGAGATCCATGGTTTCAGTCCTCGTGTACGTCGAATTCGCGGTCGATGTCGCCCATCCTCTTGGCGTAATAGAAGATCAGCGCAATGAAGATGTACATCGAACCCTGGTGTGCAAACCAGAATCCGAGCGGGTAGCCGCCGAGATGGATGCCGTTGAGCGCATCCGCGAACAGGATCCCGGCCCCGAACGACACGAGGAACCAGACCGCCAATACCTTCGCAAGCAATCCTAGCGTTGCCCGCCAGTACGCAGTGCCACTCTTGTCCATATCCCCTCCTGTATTGTTGACGATGCAGGGCCCGGTGCGCGAATCGACATCGAGGCGGCGTCTCCTGCCGGCCCGCGCGGAATCGTACAAGCCCGAACATCAAGGGAACATCAACGGCAACGATCCGGCCGCCTGATCGGGCGCCGCCGGTGGCGGTCCGGTTGGGCGACCGTTCCGTTCCGGGTCCGCGTCGGCCGGTCGATGTTCCGCCGACCCGGAGGCGGGTATATTGTTGGCCGGGATTGCCTAGGCCTTCCAGCGCCATCCCATGCCGACGCCCGCAACCTGGCCCGAGACCATCGTGGAACCTGCTGCCGAGTTCGTCCTGTCCGGGGAGGTGGATCGCATCAGCGGCCTGCCGCCTTTCGATGCGGTGCCGCAGACGCGCCTGAGAGAGCTTCTGGTCGGGTGCCGGGTGGTGTTCTTTCGCCGCGGAAGCACCGTCCACCACCCCGAGATCGCGCTGGCCTCGCCTTGCTTCTGGATCGTGCGGCAGGGAAGGGTGCGCGCGACGGAGATCGACCGGATGCTGGCGCCGATGGCGGCCGACGAGAATTTCGAGGTCGGCGGTCTGTTTCCGGCGGACTCAATGCTGACGCAAGCCGTGGGTACGCGCGTCTATACGGCGGTCGAGGATTGTTATCTGTGGAAGGTCGAAGGCGAGGGAATCGATCGCTGGCTCGCCGAACCGGGCGTACTGCGCTGGATCGGCCTGCGGCTGGGCGACGAACTCTCCCGGATGCGGGAGGCGGCTGCGGATCTGGCGCGCGCGCGCCAGCACGCCGACCAAGCGTTGGCGATGCCGGCGCGGTCGATCGGCACCACGGCGGTTGCCTGCATTGCATCGGATCGGTCGATCGGCGAAGTGGCCTCCCTGATGGCGGAACGGGGGATCGGGTCGGTGCTGGTCGGCGTGCCCGAGGCCGTCGAGGGAATCGTCACCCAGACCGACCTGATCGCGAGGGGGCTCGCACTGCGCATGTCTCCCGACACCCCGGTATCGCGGATCATGACCCGCGAGCCGCGAACGATCGACGACAACGCGTCGGTGTTGGAGGCCGGCATCGAGATGGCGCAGAGTCGATTCCGGCACCTCCTGCTTCGCGGCTCCGAAGGCCCGGTGATCGGGCTGGTATCCGAGCGGGATATCTTCCGGGCACAGCAGCACGGAATCACCCACGTCTTCAGACCGATCGACGAGGCGGCCAGCGTCGCCGAGCTGGTCGATCTGGCGGGCCGGGTCAGGGAGTTCGGCGAACGCGTCTTCCGGCAGGGCATGGACGTGGGTCAGTTCACGCGCCTCATCTCCTCGATGAACGACCGAATCTCCAGGCGGCTGCTGACGGTCCTCGGTACCCGCAGGAATCTCGGGGCGAGCTTCTGCTGGCTCGCTTTCGGATCGGAGGCGCGGGAGGAGCAGGGATTTGTCACCGACCAGGACAACGGAATCGTATTTCTTCCCCCTGGGTCGGCGGCTCTCGCGCGAGTCCGCTCCGAGTTGCTCGAGTTCGCGAAGGAGGTCAACGATGGACTCGACGAATGCGGGTTCGCGCGCTGCAAGGGCAACATCATGGCGGGCAATCCGGACCTGTGTCTTACCCTCGACGAATGGAAGGTCAAGCTGTCGTCGTGGATTCGGACGACGACCCCCAAATCCTTGCTCAACGCGACGATTTTCTTCGACCTTCGGGCGGTGCACGGAGATTCGCAGCTGGCCGAGGCGCTGCTGGAGCATCTGCTCCGGGAATCGGCAGGCAACACGATTTTCCTGCACCAAATGGCGGTAAACGCGCTCGAGATCGCACCACCCATCGGCCGGATCAGCCAGTTCGCCACCGACAGCGGGCCACACCGCGGGACCATCGACCTCAAGACCCAGGCCAGCCGCCTGTTCGTCGACATCGCCAGGATCTACGCGCTGGCCAACGGCGTGCGCTCGGCCAATACCGTGGAGAGGCTACGTGTCGTCGGGCAGCGCATCAAGCGCGCGGTGAGTGCCATCGAGGGCGACATCGCGGCATTCCGGTTCATTCAGACGGTTCGCCTGCGTCGCCAGCTCGACTCGATCAGGGACGGCGGCGACCCCAATCGCATCGATCCCTACGCGCTGGACGAGCTGCAGCAGAGAATCCTGCGCGAATCGCTGCGACAGGCCGGGTCGCTGCAGGCGCGTCTGAAACTCGATTTTTGCCCCTGACATGTGGACGTGGCTGCGGCGTAACATTCTGACCGGCCGCCGACGTGCCGGGTCGCCCGCGCAGCGCTTGGCCGAGATGCGATTCGTCGTGTTGGACATCGACGTGACCGGCGTCAGCCTTTGCCACGATCGGGTCACCGGTATTGCCGCATTGCCCGTGACGGCAGCGACGTTCCGTCTTTCCGACCTGCGCTACTGCGCACTGGCGAACCTGCCCGGCGCGTCCGTCCTGGCAGGTTCGGATTGGCGGTCGAACTATTCGAGTTTTCGGGACATGGTCACGGGAAGTTCGATCGTCACCTACAACCCGGACTTCGTCATGCAGATGATTTCTCGCACCTGCAGAGTCGTCGGCCTGCCGGCGATCGATGGTGATTGGATCGACCTGGTCTCCATGGCAGGCGTGGTGGACGCCGAGGCCAGCGAACTGACCACCATGGGATACTGGCTGGAAAGGATGAAATCCGGCGGTTGGCGACCGCACGATGCAACCTACGACGTGGTTTCGATGGCCCAGATGCTGCAGGCGGTCCTAGCGTACTGCGACGAGGCGGGAATCGAGACTGCCGAATCGCTTGCCCGCAACGAGGATGCCCACGCGTGGCTGCGCGGGGGCTGATGCCGCCTGGGCAAAATGATGGAGGTGCGGGCCGGGTGACGGAATCGTCGTCGCGAAGTCAGGCAGCCGGAGGAATGCTGTCGGCGAAGGAAGTGCGCTTGCCGAGTTTTTCGGCGAGACGCGCGAGATTGGGATGGGCGTCGCGCCAATCGATCTCGGGGAGACGGAAGTCGAGGTAGCCGAGCGCGCAGCCGGTGGCGATGTCGGCGAGCGAATAGGCCTCACCGCTGCACCACGGCTTGTCGCCGAGTTCGCGCGCAAGCTCGTCGACGCCGCGCTGGACCTTGCGCTGCTGGCGCTCGATCACGGCCGGATCCTGCTGCTGCGCCGGCCGCTTGCGCTCCTGCACGATGATCACGGCGGCATCGCAGATGCCATCCGCCAGCGCTTCCCAGCGCTTGACCGCAATCCGCTGGCGCGACGGCTCGGGAATGAGGCGGCTCACCGGGCTCACGCTGTCGAGATACTCGACGATCACGCGCGAGTCGTAGACATGAAGCCCGTCCTCGACGATCAGCGCCGGAATCTTGGCCAGCGGATTCACCGCCGCCACGACGTCCTCGGCCGCCACCGGGGAGACTTCGACCAGCGCGTACTCGATCTTCTTTTCCGCGAGGGCGATGCGCACCTTGCGGGCATACGGGCTCGTCAGTGTGGCAAGCAGTTTCATCGTGATCGCAAACGCCGATTCGAAAGAGCCATTATACCCGTGCGCGTGCGGGCGACCGGGCACCGGCGGACGCGCGTGCCGGCCCGGGGGTCGCAAGCGTAAAATGACCGGTCTTCACCAAGAGACTGCTCGATGAACTCCGCCTCCGGCACCGCCGAACTGCTCGCCCTTTCTCCGCTCGACGGCAGGTACGCGCCCAAGGTCGCCGTGCTGCGCGATCACTTCAGCGAGTTCGGCCTGATGCGCGCCCGGGTTCGCGTGGAGATCGCCTGGCTGCTGGCGCTGGCCGACGAGCCCGGCATTCCGGAGGTGGTACCGTTCTCGGCCGAGGCGAAGGCGGCGCTCGACGCGGCAGGCACGTCGTTCGCGCCGGAAGATGCCGCCCGCATCAAGGCCATCGAGCGCACGACGAACCACGACGTCAAGGCGGTCGAATACTGGCTGAAGGAGCGGTTCGCGCAGCTTCCCGAAGTGGCCCGGGTGGCCGAGTTCTTCCACTTTGCATGCACGTCGGAGGACATCAACAATCTGGCGCACGGCCTGATGCTGATGGACGGGAGAACGCAGGTCCTGGTGCCGGCGATCTCGGCCATCGTCGCCGCGTTGCGGGGTGTTGCGCAGGCGAACGCCGCCGTGCCGATGCTCGCCCGCACGCATGGGCAGCCTGCCACGCCCACGACCGTGGGCAAGGAAGTCGCCAACGTGGTCGCGCGCATCGATCGACAGGTGTCCGCGCTCGAAGCGCTGTCGCTCCTGGGCAAGCTCAACGGTGCGGTGGGCAACTACAACGCCCACCTGGTCGCTTACCCGGACGTCGACTGGGAAGCGCTGGCGGCAAGGGTCGTCACGGGACTCGGCCTCGAGTTCAATCCGTACACGACGCAGATCGAGCCGCACGATTGCATGGCCGAACTGTTCGACGCGATTGCCCGCATCAACACGATCCTGATCGACTTCGACCGCGATGTGTGGGGATACGTGTCGCTGGGTTATTTTCGCCAGCGCGTCAGCGAGGGCGAAGTGGGATCGTCGACGATGCCGCACAAGGTCAATCCGATCGATTTCGAGAATTCGGAAGGCAACCTGGGGATCGCGAACGCGCTTTTGCGGCATCTTTCCGAGAAGCTGCCGATATCGCGCTGGCAGCGCGACCTCACCGATTCGACGGTTCTGCGCAACATGGGCACGGCGCTCGGCTACACGCTGCTGGGGTGGGTGTCGCTGCGCCAGGGGCTGGGGAAGCTTGCGGTCGACGAGGCACGCCTCGCGGCAGACCTCGACGCCAACTGGGAGGTGCTCGCCGAACCGATCCAGACCGTGATGCGTCGCTACGGGGTGCCCAATCCCTACGAGCAGTTGAAAGCGCTGACCCGCGGCAAGGGCGGCATCACGCGCGCGGCGCTGCACGCGTTCATCGACGGCCTGGCGATCCCGGAAGACGCACGGCAGCGGTTGAAGGCGCTCGCTCCGGCGACCTACGTCGGCAAGGCGGCTGAACTCGCCCGCCGCGCCTGAGGGAAATTGGGGGAAAGTGGGGTCAGACCCGGGAAATCGGGTCTGACCCCACTTTGTTGCGGTGTTCGCGCCACCAGGTGGACAGCACCGGGATCAGCGAAACGGCGACGATGGCGATGACGATCAGCGACAGGTTCGTCTTGACCCAGGGAATGTTGCCGAACACATAGCCGGCGTACACCAGCGACGAAATCCACAGCACGCCGCCGACCACGTTGAAGGTGATGAACTTGCGATAGGTCATGCCGGCCACGCCGGCGAGAAACGGGGCAAAGGTGCGGACGATGGGAACGAAGCGGCCGATGATGATCGTGACGCCGCCGTACTTGTCGTAGAACGCCTGCGTGCGGCGCAGATGCTCCTGCCTGAACCAGCGGGAATCGGGTTTGTCGAAGACCCGCGGCCCGATGTAGCGTCCGATCGAGTAGTTCACCGTGTCGCCCAGCACCGCGGCAACGACCAGCAGCGCCACCAGCGCGTGCACATTCAGGCCGACGGAGGCGACCACCGTTCCGGAAATGAACAGCAGCGAATCGCCGGGCAGGAACGGGAACACCACCAGTCCGGTCTCGGCGAAAATCACGAGGAACAGCAGCGCATACAGCCACGGGCCGTACTGCGTGGCGAGCGCCGCGAGCGTCTGGTCGAGCGCGAGCAGGGAGTACAGCAGCGTCGTGAACATTGCGGTCGGGTTCGGGTCAGGCCTGCCGCAAGAGGGGAGTGGCCATCCAGTCGCGTGTTCCGGATCGCCGACTACGGGACGATCTTCTCGCCTTCGAGGCCGCGCTTCTTCTCCGGCTTGACGAGGTCCTCGCGCGAAACACCCATCCACATCACCAGCGGCGCCATCACCAGCACCGACGAGTAGATGCCGAACAGGATGCCGATGGTCAGCGCCAGCGCGAAATAGTGCAGCGTCTCGCCGCCGAACAGGAGCATCGACGTCACCATCAGCTGCGTGCTGCCGTGCGTGATGATCGTGCGCGACATCGTGGTGGTGATTGCGTTGTCGATGACGTGCGTCACCGAGGCCTTGCGCATCTTGCGGAAGTTCTCGCGGATCCGGTCGGCGACCACCACCGATTCGTTGACCGAATAGCCGAGCACCGCCAGGATCGCCGCGAGCACCGGCAGCGAGAATTCCCACTGGAACAGCGCGAAGAAGCCCAGGATGATGATGATGTCGTGCAGGTTGGCGACGATGGCCGCGACGGCGAAACGCCATTCGAAGCGCATGGCGAGATAGGCGACGATGCCGACCGATACGAGCAGCAGCGCCAGCGCGCCGTTCTCGTAGAGCTCCCGGCCCACCTGGGGGCCGACGAACTCGACGCGCTTCTGTGTCGCCGACGGATCGTCGGCCTTGAGCGCGGTCATCACCCGCTCGGAGAGCTGGGCGCTCGACACGCCTTCCTTGAGGGGCAGGCGGATCAGCGCCGTATCCGACGTGCCGAAACTCTGCGCCGAGTATTCGCCGAGGGCCAGCTTGTCGATCGCCGCGCGCACCCGGTTGAAGTCGACGGCCTGCGCGTAGCGCACTTCGATCACCGTGCCGCCGCGGAAGTCGACGCCGAGGTTGAGTCCCCGAGTGGCGAGGAAGATCACGGCCAGCAGAAACGTGATACCGGAGATCACGTTGAAGATCAGCGCGTGCCGCATGAACGGGATGTCGCGCTTGAAGCGGAAGAATTCCATGATGTGCGTTCGCAGTCGGTGGGTCAGGTCGCGGGACGGGGCGCGGGGGGCTTACGTCTGTGCCGGGCTGCCCGGTGCTGGCGCCGGGCGCCAGATCTGGCCGATCGAGATCCTCTCCAGCTTCTTGCGGCCGCCATAGACGAGGTTGACGATGCCGCGGGAGATGAACACCGCCGAGAACATCGACGTCATGATCCCGAGGCAGTGGACGACGGCGAAGCCCCGCACCGGTCCCGAGCCGAAGATGAACAGCGCGACGCCGGCGATCAGCGTCGTGATGTTGGAATCGAGGATCGTGCCCCAGGCACGCTCGTAGCCGGCCTGGATCGCCGCGTGCGGCGTGGCGCCCCAGCGCAGCTCCTCGCGGATGCGCTCGTTGATCAGCACGTTGGCATCGATGGCCATGCCGAGCGTCAGCGCGATGGCCGCGATGCCTGGCAGCGTGAGCGTTGCCTGCAGCATCGACAGGATCGACACCAGCAGCAACAGGTTGATCGACAGCGCGACCACCGATATGAGTCCCATCAGCATGTAATACGCGCAGATGAACAGCGACAGCACGATGAAGCCGTAGGTCACCGAGTTGAAGCCCTTGGCGATGTTCTCGCGGCCCAGCGACGGGCCGACGGTGCGTTCCTCGACGATCTCCATCGGCGCCGCGAGCGCGCCCGCGCGCATCAGCAGCGCGGTGTCGTTGGCCTCGCGCGTGGTCATCCGGCCGCTGATCTGAACGCGGCCGCCGCCGATCTCCTCGCGGATCACCGGTGCGGTGATCACCTCGGCCTTGCCCTTCTCCACCAGCACGATCGCCATCCGCTTGCCGACGTGTTCGCGCGTGACTTCCTTGAAGATCCGCGCGCCCGTGCCGTCGAGGTTGACGTGCACGGCGGGTTCGTTGCTCCGCTGGTCGAAGCCGGGCTGGGCGTCGTTGATGCGGTCGCCGGTCAGCACGACCTGGCGCTTGACCAGCACCGGGGAGCCGCCGCGCTCGGTGAAGAGATCGCTGCCGAACGGCACCTGACCGGCCATTGCCTGCTCGAGCGCGCCCGCGTCCTCGTTGACCATCCGGATTTCCAGCGAAGCCGTGCGGCCGAGGATGTCCTTGGCGCGTGCGGTGTCCTGTACGCCCGGAAGCTGGACCACGACGCGATCGGCGCCCTGCTGCTGGATGATGGGCTCGGCCACCCCCAGCTCGTTGACGCGATTGCGCAGGATGGTGATGTTCTGCTGGACGGCGCCGTCCTGGATGCGCTTCTGGGCTTCGGGCTTCAGAGCCGCGATGAGGCGCAGGTCGCCGGCGGCGCCATCCACCTCGCGCAGTGCGAGGTCGGGAAACGCCTTCTCGATCTCGAGGCGCGACTTGTTACGCTCGGCTTCGTCGCGGAAGCGGATCACGACGTTGCCGCCTTCGCGGCCGACGCCGCTGTATTGCGCCTTCTTTTCGCGCAGCAGCGACCGGATGTCGGTGGTGTAGCGGTCGGCCGCCTTTTCCAGCGCCGCCTTCATGTCGACCTGCAGCAGGAAGTGGACGCCGCCGCGGAGGTCCAGGCCCAGGTACATCGGGAGCGCACCGATCGCCGCCAGCCACCGTGGCGACGACGAGAGCAGGTTGAGCGCGACGATGTAATTTTCACCGAGGCTCCCCTGCAGCGCGTCGCGGGCGCGAATCTGCGTGTCGGTGTCGGCGAGCCTGACCTTGACGCCGGTATCGTCCAGCACGGCGCCGCGGTAGGGGATCTTGGCGGTCTGCAGCGCGCTCTCGACCTGGACGAGAAGCGCGGTGTCGAGCTTGACCGTGGCCTTCGATGTGCTTACCTGCACGGCAGGCGCTTCCGGGAAGAAGTTCGGCAGCGTGTACAGGAAGCCGATCAGCAGCGCAGCGCCGATGAGCAGGTATTTCCAGAGGGGGTAGCGGTTCATGGCGCCGTTCGGTTGCTTTGAGTCTGGCGGTTCCGGCGGGGGCGACGGCCGCGGAGGGCGGCCCTCGGACCTCGCCGTGCGGAAAGCTTGACGGGGGGCGGCTCTCGGGCCACCGGGAGCGTCAGAGCGCCTTGATCGTGCCCTTGGGCAGCAACTGCGAAACGGCCTGCCGTTGCACGGTGATCTCGACGCTGGGCGACACTTCGAGCGTTGCGTATTGCTCGGTCAGTTTGCCGATCTTGCCGACCAGGCCTCCGGCGGTGACGACCTCGTCACCTTTTTGCAGCGCCCCCAGCATCGTCTTCTGCTCCTTGGCCCGCTTTTGCTGCGGGCGGATCAGCAGGAAATAGAAGACGACGAAGATCGCGACCATGGGCAGGAATGCCATGAGATCGGTGCCGCCGATAGAAGCCGATTGCGCGTGAGCAGGGCTGAACAGGAGCGATGAGAGCACGTTGGAATCCTCCGACAATAGTCTTCTTCCGCGCGAACGCCACGAATGCCGTCGGCCCCGATGCTGCCCTGGGAACCTGTCAAACGATGAATATCGCGCGAAAACCGTAACTTTGAATTCTACCACGCGGCGCGCGGGTGTCCGGCGATCTGCCGCAGCTGCGCGCCTGCCGTGGGTCAGGCACTGGGGCCGGCCGCGCGCTCGGCGCGGAAGCGCGCCGCAAAGGCGGGCAGGGCGTCGCCGGCGATCGCTTCCCTCATGCCGGCCGCCAGCGACAGGTAATAATGGAGGTTGTGGATGGTGTTGAGTCGCGCACCGAGAATTTCGCCGACGCGCTGCAGGTGGTGCAGATAGGCGCGCGAGAAGTGGCGGCAGGTGTAGCACGCGCAGGTCGCGTCGAGCGGTCGCGGGTCGCACTTGTGGCGCGCGTTGCGGATCTTGATGTCGCCGAAGCGGGTGAACAGCCATCCGTTGCGGGCGTTGCGGGTCGGCAGCACGCAGTCGAACATGTCGACCCCGGCTTCGACGCCGGCGACGATGTCCTCCGGCGTGCCGACGCCCATCAGGTAGCGCGGCTTGTCCGCCGGCAGACGCGGCGCCACGTGGTCGAGAAGCCGCATCATCTCGGCCTTCGGTTCGCCGACCGACAGCCCTCCGATCGCGTAGCCGTCGAAGCCGATGGCCTCGAGTCCCGCCCGCGAGAGGTCACGCAGATCCTCGTGCATGCCCCCCTGGACGATGCCGAACAACGCATTCGGATTGCCAAGATCGTCGAAGGCGCTGCGCGACCGCGCCGCCCAGCGCAGCGAGAGCTCCATCGACCGGGCTGCCTCGTCGCGCGACGCCGGGTAGGGCGTGCACTCGTCGAAGATCATCGCCACGTCGGAGTCGAGCGCACGCTGCACCTGCATCGAGGTTTCGGGCGTGAGCAGAAGCTTGTCGCCGTTGACCGGAGACGCGAAGGTGACGCCTTCCTCGCGCACCTTGCGCAGCGGGCCGAGGCTGAAGACCTGAAATCCCCCCGAATCGGTGAGAATCGGGCGCTCCCAGCCCATGAAGCGGTGCAGGCCCCGGTGTGCGCCGATCACCTCGATGCCCGGACGCAGCCACAGGTGGAAGGTGTTGCCCAGGACGATCTGCGCTCCCGCTGCGACGAGTTCGACGGGTGACATCGCCTTGACGGTGCCGTAGGTTCCGACCGGCATGAATACCGGCGTTTCCACGGTGCCGTGCGCGAGCTGCAGGCGCCCGCGCCGGGCGCGGCCCGACGTGCCGAGGATTTCGAAGCGCATGGGATGGGACGACCCGCAGGGCGCAGGCCCTGGCTGATGGAGCGGTCAGCGCCGCGCGGTGGCGCGCTCGCGCTCGCGCCAGCCGAGGGCCGCGAGTGCCAGCGCCAGCGCTACCAGTGCGAGGTCGGAAAGCGCGGGGACCTCCGGCGCGGAACTCACGCAGCCACGTCCCGCGAAGTCGAAAGTGTTCTGCCAGACGCGGTAGAAGTCGCCGCCGAAGTCGGTACCGAAAACCGCCAGCGGATTTCCCGTTGCCGCGTAGTGCGGCGCAATGCCGATCTGGATCACGCACGCGTATCCTGTCGTGCGGTAGGCGATGGCGGGATCGACCGTGTTGCGCGCGTTGCGCTGCGCCCATTCGGCGACGACGATCGTCCCGGGCTTGGCTTCGTTGCCGCCGGCCCACTTGGTGCCGAACAGTGACGTCACCTGCCGGGTCAGCGGGTGCGCGACCGTCGCGGCGGAATTGAGCGTGCGCGACTGTCCGCCGGGGTAAGGTACGCCCGCCCCGTCGGTGACGTTCGGGTCCAGCACCTCGAGCGCACCCCAGCCGCTGCCGGCGCCCCCGGCAGAAACGCTGCGGACCTGGTCATAGAACGTGCCGAGGACCACGGGCCGCCCGGTGTTGGCGAATGCAGCGGCAACGTCGCCCACGGCGGGCGATATGGCGAAGGGGCCGTCGGCATAGACGAGCAGCACGTCATAGGCAGCGGTGAGGCTCGACAGCGAGGGCGCCGAACCGCTGGCGTCGATGGCTGTAAAGCTGTGCCCGGACAACCGCGCATTGAAGTCGGCGGCGGCTTCGTTGAAGAGGTTGTTCGCAACCACGCCTACGCGCGCCGCCTCGGCCTGACCGACAGCGACGGCGAGCAGCAGTATGGTGGCGAAATTGCGCAACCGGGGCATCATCGCGTCAAAGCGCGCATCGCAGGGGCGGCGCGGGGATCGTTTTGCATACCTGCGAGGGTAGCGGGAACGAGGACAAAAAGCCATGCTGCAAAAGGGAAAAGACCCGCGGTGCAGAGGCTTGCGTTGTGCAAAGCGCAATTACTCGACGTTTTGTCGCCAACGGGCGACGTTTTTGCCTGTTTGCATTTGGCGACGAGAGCCTTCAGGCACCGCGCCCGGGTTCGATGAGCATCGCGTCGCCGTAGCTGAAAAAGCGATAGCGGTTCGCGATGGCATGGGCGTAGGCCGCGCGTGCGCGCGCGAGGCCCGCGAATGCCGATACCAGCATCAACAGCGTCGATCGCGGCAGGTGGAAGTTGGTGATCAGCCGCTCCACGACCCTGAAGCGGTATCCGGGCGTGATGAAGAGCGCGGTCTCGTCCGCTCCCTGCCGCACGCAGCCGGCCGCGTCCGCGGCCGATTCGAGCGCGCGCAGGCTGGTGGTCCCGACGGCCGTGATGCGGCCGCCGCGCGCCCGCGCGGCGTCGATCGCGGCGACGGTTTCCGCCGGCACTTCGTACCGCTCGGAATGCATGCGGTGTGCCAGGATGTCATTGCTCTGCACGGGCAGGAACGTCCCCGCGCCCACGTGCAACGTGACCCACGCGAATTCGACCCCGGCCGCACGCAGCTGCTCCAGCAGCAGCGCGTCGAAATGAAGGCCGGCGGTGGGTGCGGCCACGGCGCCGGGATACCGCGAGTAGACGGTCTGATAGCGCGATTCGTCGTCGCTGCCGGCGGCGCGATGGATGTAGGGCGGCAGCGGCACCGCCCCGTGCTGCTCGAGGTAGTCGGCGAATGACGCTTCGCCGCCGAGCCGGAGAAGAAAGAACCGATCGCAACGCTCGACCACGAGCACCCGCGCATTGCCCGGCAGGAGAATCGTCTGCCCGGGACGGGGGGCGTGGCTGGCGCGAATCTGGAACAGCGCTTCGTTGGGGCTCTGCAGGCGCTCCAGCAGCAGTTCGACTGCGCCGCCGGTAGATTTTCTGCCGACGAGGCGCGACTTGACGACCCGCGTGTCGTTGAAGACGAAGAGGTCGCCCGCATCGACCAGCGCGGGAAGGTCGCGAAACATGCGGTCGGCCACGCCGTCTTCCAGCACGTGAAGCAATCGACTTCCTGTGCGGTCGGGGGTGGGCGCCTGGGCGATGAGTTCCGGCGGCAACGCGAAGTCGAAGTCGGCCAGTGTGTGGCCATCGGACGCGCTCATGGCTCGATCGGCGAGGCGAAGGCGGAGGTAGGTGGTGCCGGGAGAGGGAATCGAACCCTCATGGCCTTGCGGCCGGCAGATTTTGAGTCTGCTGCGTATACCAGTTCCGCCATCCCGGCGATCGGCGGGGCGCTCGACGGCAGGAGCACAGGACCGCAAACCAGGCCGCCATTATCGCGGAAACCCGGCTTTTCGCACAGCGCGCATGCGCGGCGTCACCCGCGATCCCGGCGCCGGTAGGTGACGAACGCGTAGCCGAAACCTGCATCGGCCTGCGCGGCGCCGGGTACCCGGTCGATTTCGCGCCAGGTGCCGGCGTCGATCGGCGGAAACCACGCGTCGCCGGAAAAATCCCGGGCGATCTCGGTGACCTGCAATTCGTCGGCGCGTGGCAGCGCGTCGCCGTAGATCTGCCCGCCGCCGATGCAGAATGCGGGCGGCGGCAGGCGGACGGCCGCCAGCGCGGCGTCGAGCGACGATGCCACCTCTGCGCCAGGCGCAATGAAATCGGCCTGGCGGGTTACCACGATGTTCTGCCGCCCAGGCAGCGCATGGGGCAGCGATTCCCAGGTCTTGCGCCCCATGATGATGGCGTGGCCTGTCGTCAGGGCGCGAAACCGCCTGAGGTCCTCGGGCAGGCGCCAGGGCAGGCGATTGCCGTCGCCGATGACGCCGTTGGCGGCGACGGCCGCGACGATGGCAAGTGTCGGCCCGGCCGAGGTTGGCGCGGGCGCTGCCCCTGGTGTATCGTCCGCAGATTGCATCGTTGCTTTCGCCGCTGTCGCGAGCGGTAACCTGATTGCCGCGGAGTATCGCGGCCGCCTCCATTGTATTACCCCCGCTCGTTCCTCAAATTCATTCTCCTGGGCTTCCTGCTGGTGAGCCTGCCGCTCATTTATGCGCTGGCGGAACTCATACTCTCCCTCGACCGGCTCCAGTCCCAGGGCCAGCAGGCGGTGCAGGAGTCGGCGCAGGCCGGGAGGGCGAGCCGGCAGCTGTTCGAACAGAGCGGGACGCTCGAACGGATCGTGCGCCAGCATCTGATCCTCGAGGACGCAGCGCTGCTCGAGGACTACACGCGTGTGCGCCAGGAGTTTCAGGCCACGGCCCGGCAGCTCTCGCAGCTTCCGCTCGCTGCGGGTCACTTGTCGACGCTGCAGGCACTCGCAGACAGCGAATCCCGGTTGTACGACCTGCTGCGCGTGCAGCCGCGCAGTTCCGAGACGCCGGCCCGGCTCGCCGAAGGTTACGCCGGGTTGACGGACGGCTCGCAGGCGATGCTCGCCGCGACCAATCAGCTCACCGAGCGCGCGATCGCACGTCTGCAGGAGACGGCGACCGAGGGACGCCAGAAATGGCTTTGGCTCGGCCTTGCGACGGCGGGCATCGCGGTGGCGCTGGCGATCCTGTTCGCGGTGCTGATCGCGCGGCCCATTCGCCAGCTGGACCAGGCCATACGCCGCATGGGTACCGCCGACTTCACGCACGCCATCGAGGTCAACGGCCCGGCCGACCTGCGCTACCTCGGCCAGCGGCTGGAGTGGCTGCGCACGCGGCTGCACGAGCTGGAGGAACAGCAGAACCGCTTCCTGCGCCACGTGTCGCACGAGCTCAAGACCCCTCTGACCGCCGTTCGCGAGGGCGCCGAACTGCTGCGCGACAACGTCGGCGGCCGGCTCACGGCCGAGCAGCACGACATCGTGCGCATCGTTCGCGACAATACGCTCCAGCTGCAGAAACTGATCGAGGACCTGCTGAGCTACCATCAGACGCGTGCGATGGAGCCGCAGACGCTGGGGCCGGTCACGCTGCAGGACGTGGTGCACCGGGTCGTGCGCGAGCACAAGCTCGCTGCGCTGGGGCGCATGATCACCCTGGACACGAAGCTGGCTCCGGCGCTCATCGTCGGCAATGCGGACAAGGTCCGGACCATCGTCGACAACCTCGTTTCGAACGCGATCAAGCATTCGCCGCGCTCGGGCACCATCGACATTCGGCTGTCGATCCGGGACGGCTTCGCAAGTCTCGATGTCATCGATCAGGGACTGGGCGTCGACCCCGGGGAGCGGCAGCGTATCTTCGACTCGTTCTATCAGGGGCGTCCGCCGGTCGACGGACGGGTCAAGGGCTCGGGTCTGGGACTGGCGATTGCCCGCGAGTACGCGTTGTCGCACGGGGGTCGGATCGACGTCGTCGATCGGGCCGACGGCAAGCGCGGAGCGCACTTCCGGTTGCTGTTGCCGTTGGCGACGGGGGCGACAAGCGCGCTGCCCGCCGGACAGGGCATGCCGGCGGCGCAAGTAACACCAGTGGGTGGGGGGCAATGACCGCGTTTCGGCGCGCCGGGCTGCGAGCGCCAGCGACGATGCTGCTGGCGCTTTTGCTTGCCGCCTGCGCGACCACGCCGCCCCCGGTGGTCGATGCGCAGGCCGAAAGCAGGCCGCCGGTGGTCGCCCCGGCGGTCGTCGCTCCTGCGGCGCCGCTGCCGGCGGCCGAGTCCCCGCCTTTCGAGCCCGTGCAGGCGCCCCCTCCCGTGGCGACTCCGGCGTTGCCGGCAGCGGCTGCCGTGGTCGTGACCCCCAGCCTGCCGTTACCCGAAGCGGAGGCGATCGCAACGCCTGCACCTTCCGCTGTCGCGGTGCCGCCGGCCGAGCCGACCGACGAGCAGGTGGTCGTCGCGCTGGTCGCGGATCTGCAGCGGTTCACAACGCTCGGGGGCGATGAGTTGCGGCGCGAGGTTGCCGTGGTGACGCAGGCACTGACGCGCCAGCGGAACGACGCGAATCGTACCCGGCTGGCCGTGCTCTTCACGCTGTCCCGCAATCCCCAGGACGATCAGCGCGCACTGCAGCTCTTCGACACCGTGACCAAGAGCACGACGGGCTCGCCGGCGGTCAAGCAGCTCGCCGTCGTGCTGCAGATACAAGTGGCGGAGCGGGTTCGCGCCGTGCGCGAGGAGCAGCAGAAGACGGACGCCGCCGTGCAAAAGCTGGAAGCGCTGCGCGCCATGGAGCGCAGCCTGCTGCGCGATCGTGTGCGCAGCGGCGGCGGTGGCGGGGGCGGTGGCGGAAGCGGGGGGGGCAACTGATGAAAGGGCGCGCGCGATGAGGCCAGCAACGGGTTCCGGCGACATCCTGCTGGTGGACGACGACCCGGACCTGCTCAAGCTGATCAGCCTCAGGCTCTCGTCCGCGGGCTACCGCGTGCGGACGGCGGACAGCGGTGAAACGGCGCTGGCCGCATTGGCGGTGTCGCGTCCGGGAACGCTGATCACCGACTTGCGCATGCCCGGAATCGACGGCCTGCAGTTGTTCGACGCCGTCCATCGGCAGCATCCGGCGCTGCCGGTGATCATCCTGACGGCTCACGGGACGATCCCCGATGCGGTTTCGGCCACCCAGCGCGGCGTGTTCGGATTTTTGACCAAGCCTTTCGACAGCCAGGAACTGCTGCAGCTGGTCGCGTCGGCGATGAAGCTCGCCGGCGGCGACCCCACCGCAAGCGACCAGGACAACGCCGGATGGCGCACGGGGATCATCACGCGCAGCCCTCAGATGGAGGACATGTTGCGGCAGGCGAGGCGGGTCGCCGATGCGGATGCAAGCGTGCTGATCTATGGCGAGTCGGGGACGGGCAAGGAACTGCTGGCCCGCGCCGTTCATCAGGCGAGCCCGCGCCGCGACAACGCGTTCGTCGCCGTCAACTGTGGCGCGATCCCCGAGCCCTTGCTCGAATCCGAGTTGTTCGGCCACGCGCGCGGCGCGTTCTCGGGTGCCGTGCAGGCGCACAAGGGCCTGTTCCAGGCAGCCGATGGCGGCACGATCTTCCTGGACGAGATCGGCGACATGCCGCTCGCGCTGCAGGTCAAGCTGCTGCGCGTACTGCAGGAAGGGGAAGTGCGCCCGGTCGGGGCGACGCAGCCGATCGCCGTCGACGTCCGCGTGATCTCCGCGACGCACCGTGACCTCGATGCGCAAAGGGTGAGCGGTCAGTTCCGCGAAGATCTCTACTACCGTCTCAACGTCGTTTCGCTGAAACTGCCGTCGCTGGCCGAGCGGCGGGAAGACATTCCCCTGCTCGCGTCCCACTTCCTGGACAAGCTCGCCAAGCGCTACAAGCGACCGCTGCCGACACTCGCGCCCGAAGCGATGGCGTTGCTGGTCGCGGCGCCCTGGCCCGGAAACGTCCGTCAATTGCAGAATCTACTCGAGCAGGCGGTGGCACTCGTGCCGACCGCGGTGATTCCGGCGTCGACCGTGCAAGGCGCGTTGCGAGACGATGCCAGCGCGCTGGTGCCGTTCGAGGAAGCGCGCCGGGAGTTCGAACGTGATTACCTCGTCCGCCTGCTGAAGATCACGGGCGGCAATGTCACCCAGGCAGCGGTTCTCGCCAAGCGCAACCGCACCGAGTTCTACAAGCTCCTTCAGCGCCACCGGCTCGAGCCCTCGATGTTCAAGGAAGGCAAGACCAGCTGACGCTGCAGTCATCGCGAGCGGCGGCCTTTGCGCTCGGCAGGCGTCGGCGCGGATCCGCATGGTCAAAACTCCGGCGTATCCGGTACGCCTTCGGCTGCGGGACAGCGCCAGCTGTCGTCGAACGGTGACATCTAAAAGTGTTTTAAAACAAACCGTTACATACACCATCGATTCTGGTGTCGGCCTGACGCGACAGATCGGCCTTTCTGCAAATTCAATGACGATGTCCTGAGCCGCGGACTGCGATCGGGATTTGCTTTGGCAATCAGCGAACTGCGTCATCGAAGGTCGTTGCCGCCCTGCGTTGGCATACGAGTTGCTTGTGAAATTGCAGTTCGTTCAAAACGCAAATGCAAGCGTCTCGACACATGAATGCAATGCCGACCAATCTGTCGCAGTTCTGGTTCCTCGATCAAGGCGCGGGCGGTGTCGATCCCGTGGCGCCGGGTCGCGACTTCGACGCTGCGACACCGGCCCAGCAACAGGAGCTGGACGCACTGGTCGAGCGTGTCAACGCGGCGCGAAGCGTGTTCTGAAGCGCCTCTGCCTCCCGCGACTACCTCCCCATTGCCCGCCAACTCCTCCCGGCGGGCTTTTTTTCGCCGCTACCGCCGTCGTCTCGAGTATGGGTCGGCACTGTGCGACGGCTGAACGACGGCCGCGCGCGAGTCAGGCGCGTCAGCGTGCCGTTTCCCGCGCGTGCAAGCCCATTGCCTTGGTGACGGGTCGCCAGCGGGCGACCTCGGCGCTGATCTCGGTGGCAAGCTGGTCGGGTGGGGCACCGACGATCTCCATGCCCATGTCGTTGAGCAGCGACTGCATTTCCGGTTGGCGCAGGATTCCGGCAAACGCGTGGTGCAGACGGGCGATGGTTTCCGGGGGCGTTCCCGCCGTGGCCAGAATGCCGTACCACGAACTGATCTCGACCCCGGTAAACCCCGCTTCGGCGAACGTGGGGGTATCGGGGAGCGCACGGCTGCGCCGGCTGCCGGTGACGGCGATCGGCTTGAGCTGTCCGGCACGCACGTAGGGCAAGGCGCCGGAGACCGGATTGAAGGTGAGCGGCACGACGCCGGCGATCGCATCGCGCCAGACGGCGCTCGTCGACGCGTACGGAACGTGCAACAGGTCGATTGCTGCCGCTGCCGAGAACATCGCCGCCGCGACGTGTCCGGAGGATCCGATGCCCGCCGTCGAGAAGGCGACATTCCCCGGCTCGCGCCGGGCGCTGGCGACAACGTCCGCGGGCCGGGAACCCGGAAAGTCGGGGTGCGCGGCGAGCAGTACCGGCTGGGTGGTCAGCTTGATGACGGGCACGAAGGCGCGGACCGGGTCGACCGCGATCGTTCCCGCGATGCTGGGCTGGATCGTCTGCGTGACTCCGGCCATGAACAGCGTGTGCCCGTCGGGCGCGGCGCGGGCGACCAGGTCGGCGGCGATGTTGCCCGATGCTCCGGGGCGGTTATCGACGATCACCGGCCGCCCGAGGTCGGTCGCCAGCGGCCCGGCGAGCAGCCGGGCGATGGCATCGACCTGCGTCCCCGCCGAAAACGGAACGATCAGACGCACGGTGTGGGAAGGAAACGGGTCCGCCGCCAATGCCGGCAGGAAGACTGCCAGGCCCGCGAGGAATGCCACGGCGGCGAACCATCCCGGGCGCCGATCGGGCGCTCGCGCAGTCACCAGGGTGCCTCCGCCGCCACGCGTCATCGCTCGTGCCGCAACGCAAGCATGGCTTCGATCAACTCCGGCTCATCCCACGGTACATCGACCGGGCCGCGCTGCAGATACTCGCTCTGCGGATCGCGCAGCCACTCCTGCGGGAACGCGGCGTAGACGTACTCCTCGCCTTCGTCGAGATCGGTGCGCGATGGGTTCGGCGTCCCGTCGATGGCCGAGCGCAGCGCCGCGCACAGGTCGACGTCGATCAGGCGTCCGCGATGGGTCGCCGGGGTGATCCGGCGGCTGAGTTCGAGCAGATAGGCGTCGCCGGTCCTCTCGTCGACGATGAACTCCGAGCCGGCGAGACCGCTGATGCCCAGGCCCCGGACGAGCCGCTCGACGGCATCGCGGACTTCGGGCGACCGGTGGTTGCGGGCGACGGTCCCGGGGCCCGTCGGATCGGGATTCGAGCGCAGCTTGTCGGCGGCCCAGCCGGCGAGGAGCTCGCCCTTCCAGGCTGCGATCTGGTGGTACTTCGCCCGACCGGGGATGTAGGCCTGCAGCAGGCAGGCGAACGCCCCGGCCTGCTCGATGTCGATCCGGGGCATGGCGGCAAAGCGTGCCCAGGCTTCGTTCAATGCCTTGCGGTCGGCGCAGATGGCGAGACCCTGGCCGGCGAAGCCGTGGCTGGTCTTGAGGACCACCGGGAATCCATGCGCCGCGACGAACGGCTCCGCGTCGGTCAGGTTGCGGAGCCTGCTCCACGGCGGCACGCGTACGCCCAGCGCCTCGGCAACCGGCGGCAACAGCAGCTTGTCGACACTGGCCCGGTAATGCGCGGGCTCTCCCATCGACTCGCGGACGAGGCTCGCGAGCCGCGCCCACATCACCGGCTGCATTGCGGGGGGCTGCACCAGCGCCAGTCTGGCGAGCAGTCGGAACGACATGTCGTCACAGGGGATCAGGAGCCGGGGTGCCGTCGCGGTCACCGTGGCGGCGAGGGCGAAGGTCCATTGCGCCATGTCGGCGTCGTCGGGCAGGTGCCCCACGCGACGGACGAAGCGGCTCTTTTCGGCCAGCGATCCGCTGGGCGCGAGCAGCGATACATCGAACCCCGCGGCAGCGAGGGCACGCGGGATCCGCGCGGTTCCCAGCCAGCGTGTGGCCGTGGACACCAGCAGCACGGGAACGCTCATCGGCAAATGCCCGCTAAGAGGTTGTCGCCAGACGCGGGGCGCGATGGTGAAGGGCGCTGCGGCTTCATACGGCGATCGGGGCCTTGATCCCCGGATGGCACTGGTAACCGACCAACTCGAAGTCCTCGAAGCGGTAGTCGAACAGCGAGCCCGGACTGCGCCGGATGACGAGCCGGGGCAGCGGGAAAGGCACGCGCGCGAGCTGGGCTTCGACCTGCTCGCGGTGATTGAGGTAAAGATGGCAATCGCCGCCGGTCCAGATGAACTCGCCGACGTCGAGCCCCGCCTCGTGCGCCATCATCCGGGTCAGCAGTGCATACGAGGCGATGTTGAAAGGAACTCCCAGGAAAATGTCGGCGCTGCGCTGATACAGCTGGCACGACAGCCGGCCGTCGGCCACGTAGAACTGGAAGAAGGCGTGACAGGGCGGCAGCTTCATTCGCGGGATGTCGCCCACGTTCCACGCCGAGACGATCAGGCGGCGCGAGTCCGGGTTGCGCCGGATCTCGGCCAGCACACCGGCGATCTGGTCGACGTGCCGGCCATCCGGCGTCGGCCAGTTGCGCCACTGATAGCCGTAGATCGGTCCGAGTTCACCGTCGGCATCGGCCCATTCGTCCCAGATCGTCACGCCGGCATTCTGCAGCGAGCGCACGTTGGTCTCGCCGCGCAGGAACCAGAGGAGTTCGTGAATGATCGACTTGGTGTGCACCTTCTTGGTCGTGACCAGCGGGAAACCCGCGGCAAGATCGAACCGCATCTGGTAACCGAAAACGCTGAGCGTACCTGTGCCGGTCCGGTCGTCCTTGCGGAAGCCGTGATCGCGGACGTGGCGGATGAAATCGAGGTACTGGCGCATGGCGGGGAGATTTGGGGTGACCGGCGGCACAGGCGGCAGCACATCGGACCGCGAATTGTAACTCGCGCGCGGCACGCGCCGCGGTTCGCTACACTGTGCGGCCGTGGGGACGGGTGGCGTGCGGGCCGCTCCGCGTGGCAACTCGATCACGGCGCTTGAAACACCTGTGGGTCCCGGAGGCCGCTTGCATCAACCGAACCAGTTCGATCTGCTGAAGCAGCGGCGTTTCGCGCCTTTCTTCTGGACCCAGTTCCTGGGGGCGGGCAACGACAACATCTACAAGAACGCGCTGATCATCTTCGTGGCCTTCCAGGCGGCGAACCTCACCACGCTGGACCCCAACGCGCTGGTCAACCTCGCGGGCGCGATCTTCATCGTGCCGTTCGTGCTGCTCTCCGCCACCTCGGGCCAGCTCGCCGACCGGTACGAGAAGTCGCGGCTGATCCGCTGGATCAAGTTGTTCGAGATCGCCATCATGGTCGTGGGCTTTGCCGGATTCGCGCTGCGCGACCTCGCGACGCTCTTCGTCGCGCTGGCGCTGATGGGCGTGCACTCGACGCTGTTCGGCCCGGTCAAGTACGCCATCCTGCCGCAGCACCTGCAGCCCGAAGAACTGATCGGCGGCAACGGGCTGGTCGAGATGGGGACGTTCGTCGCCATCCTCGCGGGCACGATTGCCGGGGGCCTGCTGGTCGCCGTACAGCCCTGGGGTCCGATGCTTGCCGGCGCGGCCGCCATCGCGGTTGCGGTGGCGGGCTACGCTGTCAGCCTCGGCATACCGTACACCCCGGCGGTGGCGCCGGATCTCAGGATCAACTGGAATCCATTCACCGAGACGGCGCGCAGCCTGCGCTTTGCCCACGGCAACCGTGTCGTCTGGCTGTCGATGCTCGGCATCTCGTGGTTCTGGTTCTATGGCGCCATCTTTCTCGCCCAGTTCGCCGGGTTCGCGCGCGACATCCTCGGCGGCAACGAGCATGTGGTGACGTTCCTGCTCGCGCTGTTCTCGATCGGCATCGGCGTCGGCTCGCTATTGTGCGAGCGGCTGTCGGGGCGGCGGGTCGAACTCGGCCTCGTTCCCTTCGGCTCGATCGGCCTGTCGGTGTTCGCGATCGATCTCTGGCTCGCGAGCCGGGGGCTCCAGGCGACGAGCCTCGCGGGGCTCGACGCGTTTCTCGCCCGACCCGCGCACTGGCGGGTCGCGGCCGATCTGGTGCTGATCGGGCTCTTCGGCGGCCTCTACATCGTCCCGCTGTACGCGCTGATCCAGGAACGGTCGGAGCCGTCGCATCGGTCGCGGATCATCGCCGCCAACAACATCCTCAACGCGCTCTTCATGGTCGCGTCGGCGCTGGTGGCGATCGTCCTGCTGCAATCCGGTCTCAGCATTCCGCAGCTCTTCCTCGTCGTCGGCGTGATGAATGCCGTCATCGCGGCATACATATACGGCCTCGTCCCCGAGTTCCTGATGCGGTTTCTCGCCTGGCTGCTCGTGCACACGTTCTACCGCGTCGACAAGCAAGGGCTCGAGAACATTCCGGAGTCCGGCCCATGCATCGTCGTATGCAACCACGTCAGTTACGTCGACGCCGTCGTGATGGCGGCGTGCATACGCCGACCGATCCGCTTCGTCATGGATCACAGGATCTTTCGCGTGCCCGTGCTCTCGTTCATCTTCCGCACCATGCGCACGATACCGATCGCGCCGGCGAAGGAGGACGCCCTGATGAAGGAGCGCGCGTTCGCGGAAGCGGCGCGCGCCCTGGAAAACGGCGAGATCGTCGGCATCTTTCCCGAGGGACGTCTCACGGAGTCGGGGGAAATGGGATCGTTCCGGCCCGGCGTCCAGCAGATGATCGCCACGACGCCGGTGCCCGTGGTGCCGATGGCGCTCTCCGGATTGTGGGGAAGCTTCTTCAGCCGCTCGTTCGAAGGCAAGGCGATGCGGCGGCTGCGCGGCGTGTTTTCACGCATCGCGCTGGTCGCGGCAAGGCCCATCGCGCCGCAGGAGCTGACGATGGACGCGCTGCAAGCCACGGTGCTGCAGCTGCGCGGCGACCGTCGCTGAACGCAGCCCGCAAGGTATGCGCCGGGCGGCCTGAGACGGCCCGGTGCCGGCGGGGCTGCGTGCTACACTCGTTTGCCCTGTTGGCGTCTTCATCTCCGCGGCGATCCCATGTCCGGCAACACCCTAGGCAAGCTCTTCTGCGTCACTTCGTTCGGCGAATCGCACGGACCGGCGATCGGCTGCGTCATCGACGGCTGCCCGCCGGGATTGGACCTCGACGCGGCCGACATCCAGCGCGACCTCGATCGCCGCAAGCCGGGCACGTCGCGGCACGTCACGCAGCGGCGCGAGTCCGACAGCGTCGAGATCCTGTCCGGAGTTTTCGAGGGGCGAACCACGGGAACGCCGATCGCGCTGCTGATCCGCAACGAGGATCAGCGCAGCAAGGACTACTCGAACATCGCCGACACGTTTCGCCCCGGTCACGCCGACTACGCGTACTGGCAAAAGTACGGGATCCGCGACTACCGGGGCGGTGGACGCTCGTCTGCGCGCGAGACCGCGGTGCGGGTCGCCGCCGGCGCGGTGGCACGCAAGTGGCTGGCCGAGCGCCACGGCGTGAGCATTCGCGGGCATCTCGTACAGCTGGGGCCGATGGCGGTTCCGTTCGAGGATTGGGTCGCGGTCGACGGCAACCCGTTCTTCGTCGCCAATGTGACCATCGTTCCCGAACTCGAGGCTTTCATGGACCGCCTGCGCAAGTCCGGCGATTCCTGCGGGGCGAAGATCACCGTGGTGGCGAGCGGCGTGCCGGTGGGATGGGGCGAGCCGGTCTACGATCGGCTCGACGCCGATCTTGCGTGGGCGATGATGGGAATCAACGCCGTCAAGGGCGTCGAAGTCGGCGACGGCTTTGCCAGTGTGGCGCAGACGGGCACGCGGCACTCCGACGAGATGACACCGCAGGGGTTTCTCTCTAATCATGCCGGCGGCGTGCTGGGCGGGATCTCCACCGGCCAGGATGTCGTCGTCACGCTGGCGGTCAAGCCCACGTCGTCGATTCGCCTCGACCGGCGGTCGATCGACAAGGCCGGCAACGCCGTGATCGTCAACACCCACGGCCGTCACGACCCCTGCGTCGGCATCCGGGCAACACCCATTGCCGAGGCGATGATGGCGCTGGTGCTGATCGACCACGCGCTTCGGCACCGCGCGCAGAACGCCGATGTGTCGACGGCCACACCGCGCCTGGGGATGCAGGCACCCGGGGGTTTCGCCGCCCGCGGGGGCACGCCGGGCGCCATCGACGATCCGGAGCCGGACGAGGCGTGACGCGTTGCGGGTTGTCGGGTGCGGCTACTCGTCGCTCGGGCCGCGCCGGCCAGTGATGGTCGCGGTTGCGCCGCCGCGCGCGAACGTCAATCCCACCGGGTCGCCCACCGCGACGCTTGTGGTGTCGCGAACGATCGAACCGTCGGCGGCGGTCACGATCGAATAGCCGCGCTCGAGCACAGCGCGCGGATTGAGGTGGGCAAGCGCGCGCTCCGGTGCTGCGAGCCGCTGCCCGGTCCGTTCCACGGCGAGCCGGCCCGCGTGCGACCACATTTCGCGCATGTGGGCGAGCCGCGCAGCGCCGGGCAGTGGTGCGCGCAGCTGCAGCGACAGGCGCAGCTCGCACCCGCGCAGGCCCAGGGTCGCCGTGGCGAGCCGCTGGCGCAGTACGCGCGCGAGGCGCGCAGCCAGCGCGGCGGCGGCGTCGCGCTGCTGCAGGAGTTTCGCGCCGGGATGGACGAGCCGGTGGGCGAGATGGTCGACGCGCTGCATTCTCGGCTCCATCGCCACCCGCGCGGCGCGGCGCCAGCGCGCGCGCAGCGTCGCCAGACGATGCAGCATCGCGACGCGGTCGGGGGATGCGGCCGCGGCCGCGGCGGTCGGCGTGGCCGCGCGCGCGTCGGCGACGAAATCGCAGATCGTGAAATCGGTTTCGTGGCCGACCGCCGATATGACCGGCAGCGCGGATTCGAACACCGCGCGCGCCACTTCTTCCTCGTTGAACGCCCAAAGATCCTCGATCGACCCGCCGCCGCGACCGACGATCAGCACGTCGACCTCATGGCGCAGGTTTGCGGTCCGGATCGCGGCGGCGATTTCCGCCGCGGCACTCGCGCCCTGCACGGCGCACGGATAGAGGATCACGCGCAGGCCGGGCCAGCGCCGTTTGAGTGTCGTCAGGATGTCGCGCAGCGCCGCAGCGCGCGGCGAGGTCACCACGCCGACCGCCCGGGGATACTCGGGCAGCGGGCGCTTGCGCTCGTCGGAAAACCAGCCGGCAGCCTCCAGGCGCGCCTTGAGGCGAAGAAAGCGCTCGAAGAGCTCGCCGGCGCCGGCTTGCCGGATCGACTCGACATTGAGTTGGAACTCGCCTCGAGCCTCGTAGATCGAGGCGGTCGCGCGCACCTCGACGGCGAGGCCATCCTTGAGCGCGAAGTCGGCGTATTGGGCCTTGTGCCGAAAAAACACGCAACGCGCCTGCGCCTTCGCATCCTTGAGGTTGAAATAGCAGTGTCCCGACGCCGCGCGGGTGAAGTTGGAAATCTCGCCGGAAACCCAGGACAGCCCGAGATGCCGCTCCAGCAGCAGACGCGCGGAACTGACCAGCAGCGAAACCGGCAGCACAGCTTCCTTGCGCAAAGGCGGCGCCGGGTCCGGGGACGGGTCGCGAAGGAACACCATCGGGTGGCCTGCCGGGGTTGGGTTACGCACGCCGCTAACGACGGGACGCGCAGACCTGCAGCTTAGACAATTTTGTCACGATCACCTGTTTGTCCACGACATAATTGCCGCGACGGCGGGTGCGCGTCGAGTCGCCGGGTCGCTTCCACGCGCTTGAAGCGAGCTCCGGAAGTCATTGATAATGCAGATCAAGACTGCGTCTCGAGGCAATGTAACGGCGGTGTCATTTTGGGCAGCCGAACGATTTTCCCGACCAGGGCACCACTTACGGTTCGAATGTACAAGATATGCACACTTTTATCCACAGGAAATGTGGAAAACTGGCTTCAGGCGCCGCCGGGAGGCACTCGGAAACCCACGGCTGGCGGGGGTTGCGGGGCCGTGGCACGGATCGGCCCCACGCCCCCGCGATGACGCGACATGCACCACCGGTTAGAATGCCGGACCACCTCTGATTGTTCATGCACACGATGAATGCTGCACCGCCGCAGGCGTCTGCGACCCACGTTGCACCCAGGAGTTCGTCCGGCGGCACATCGCCGGCGTCGGCGTCCAACTTCCTGCGCGCGATCATCGCCGAAGACAATCGGACCGGGAAATACGGCGGCCGGGTGGTGACACGCTTTCCGCCGGAACCGAACGGCTACCTCCACTACGGGCACGCCAAGTCGATCATCCTCAATTTCGGCCTGGCCGCCGAGAATGCGGGGCTCTGCCATCTGCGCTTCGACGACACCAACCCGGTCAAGGAAGATGTCGAGTACGAAGACTCGATCGCCGAGTCCGTTCGCTGGCTGGGCTTCGACTGGGGCGAGCATCGCTACCACGCGTCCGACTATTACGACCAGCTCTACGCCTTTGCCGAGTGGTTCGTCGGACAGGGGTTGGCCTACGTCGAGAGCCAGTCGGCCGAAGCAATGCGCGCGTCGCGCGGCACGCTGACGCAGCCCGGAACGGAGAGTCCGTACCGTGAGCGCTCGGTGGCCGACAATCTCGACCTCCTGCGCCGGATGCGGGCCGGCGAATTCCCGGACGGCGCGCACGTGCTGCGGCTCAAGATCGACATGGCGAGTCCCAACGTCAACATGCGCGACCCGGCAATCTACCGGATTCGCCACGCGTCGCACCATCGCACGGGCAGCAAGTGGTGCATCTACCCGCTTTACGATTACACGCACTGCATTTCCGACGCGCTGGAAGGAATCACGCACTCGATCTGCACGCTGGAATTCCAGGATCATCGGCCGCTCTACGACTGGGTGATCGAGAAGCTGGCGGAAGGGGGACGGCTGTCGCGCCCGTTGCCGCAGCAGTTCGAGTTCGCGCGGCTCAATCTCACCTACGTGGTGCTGTCGAAACGCAAGCTCATCGAGCTGGTCGCGAACCGTCATGTCGACGGCTGGGACGATCCGCGGATGCCGACACTGGTCGGTGCTCGCCGCCGCGGATTCACGGCCGAGGGCTTCCGGCTCTTTGCCGAGCGCATCGGGGTGTCGAAGGCGGATTCCTGGATCGACATGAGCGTGCTCGAGGATTGCATGCGCGATGACTTGAACGCCCGCGCGCAGCGACGCATCGCGGTGCTGGATCCGGTGAAGCTCGTCATCGACAACTATCCCGCGGGGGCGAGCGAAGACTGCCACGCGCCGAATCACCCGCAGCAGCCGCAGCTGGGCAAGCGCGTCGTTCCGCTGTCGCGCGAGCTGTGGATAGAGCGTGATGACTTCGCCGAACACCCGCCCAAGGGCTTTTTCCGCCTGAGCCCGGGGGCCGAAGTGCGCCTTCGCTATGGCTACATCGTCAAATGCACCGGCGCCGACAAGGATGCCGCCGGCAACGTCACGGCCATCCACTGCTCGTACGATCCCGGCACCCGAAGCGGCACCCCGGGTGCCGATGCGCGCAAGGTCAAGGGCAATATCCACTGGCTGTCGGTCGCACATGCGGTGCCGGCGGAAGTTCGCCTGTACGATCGCCTGTTCGCGGTGCCGTTCCCCGGTTCGCGCAATCCGTGGGGTGCGCGCGACGACGCAGCCGGGGACGCAGCCCCCGCCACCGCGGCGGTGGTCGCCGGTGACGAAGACGCCGAAGTCGAAGTGGCCGAGCGCAATTACCTGGAGGATCTCAACCCCGACTCCGTGCGCGTGATCACCGCGTACGTGGAACCGGCGCTTGCGGGCGCCGCTGCGGAAGAGCGCTTCCAGTTCGAGCGGCATGGCTATTTCGTCGCCGATCTGCGCGATCATGGTCCCGGCCGTCCGGTATTCAACCGTGCGGTGACACTCAGGGACTCCTGGGCGAAACCGCGCCCGGGGTCTTGATTCCGGCGGTCGGCGCTGCCAACTTGGCGGCAGCGGTCCCGATGTCCGTTCACTTGCTCCCGCCCGAAATTCCCTGGCGCCATGATTGGCGCCGCTTTCTCTGACCCGAGGTTCATGCCATGAAACGCATCGTCCTATTTCTCGCCACCAATCTCGCAGTCGTGCTCGTGCTTTCGGTCGTGTTGCGGCTGTTCGGCCTGGATCGCGTCATGTCGTCGGAGACGGGTGTCTCCTACGGCGGGCTGCTGGCGTTCTCTGCGGTCGTCGGCTTCACCGGAGCGATCATCTCGCTGCTCATTTCCAAGCAGACCGCCAAGTGGTCGACCGGGGCGCAGGTCATCGAGCAGCCTGCCAACGACGCCGAAGCCTGGCTGGTCGAGACCGTTCGCCGGCTGGCGGAGAAGTCGGGCATCGGCATGCCCGAGGTGGCGATCTACGAAGGCGCTGCCAACGCGTTCGCGACGGGGGCTTTCCGCAACTCGGCGCTCGTCGCGGTGTCGACCGGCCTGCTGCAGTCGATGAACAAGGAAGAGGTCGAGGCCGTGCTGGCGCACGAGGTCGCGCACGTGGCCAATGGCGACATGGTGACGCTGACGCTGATTCAGGGGGTCGTGAGCACGTTTGTCGTCTTCTTCGCCCGCGTCGTGGGCTCGATCGTCGACCGGACCCTGTTCCGAACGGAGCGTGGCACAGGCCCCGGTTATTTCATCACCGTGATGGTGTGCCAGGTGATCTTCGGTGTGCTCGCATCCATCATCGTCGCGTACTTCTCGCGTGTGCGCGAGTTCCGGGCCGATGCGGGCGCCGCCGGCTACCTCGGCACGCCGCAGCCGATGATCAATGCGCTGCAACGCCTGGGTGGCATCGAGCCCGGTGAATTGCCAAAGGCGATGAGCGGCTTCGGCATCGCCGACAAGGCCGGCTTCATGGCGCTGTTCTCGACGCACCCGCCGCTGGAAGTGCGCATCGCCGCGCTGCAGAATCGACGCTGAGCGCAGGTCCCGATGGCGCACCCGCGAAGCTTCGTCGCCATCGTGACTCCTTGCCGCAGGCGGCGCGCTGTCGCGGATTGCTTACGTCACATTGACGAGGATCAATGGCCGCGCCGCGCCCGTGATGCGGGTTTGACTTCGATCAACGCCGGCGGGAGGTTCGCGAAGCCGAGTCTTGCGTTGCGTCAATCCTGAAATGCCCGGCATCGCGTCGTGAATCCTGGGGTCCTGCGCGCGCGGGCCGGCTGCGGCAACAAAAAGGCCGGTCGGGAAACCCGGCCGGCCGTGACTTCCGTCCCGCATGCGCGGGCAGAGGAAACCGATTACTTGAGGTGGTTCGAGACCAGCTTGGTCATTTCGAACATCGAAACGGTCTTCTTGCCGCCAAAAACGGCCTTCAGCTTTTCGTCACCGTTGATGTTGCGCTTGTTGGTCGGGTCCTGCAGTTTGTTCTTCTTGATGTAGTCCCAGATCTTCTTGGTGACTTCGGTGCGCGGTGCGGGTGCGGCGCCGATGACGGCTGCGAGCACGGCCGAAGGTGTCATTGCCTTCATGAACGCGGCGTTGGGCTTGCGCTTCGCGGCAGGTGTCTTCGCTGCGGCTTTTTTCGCCGGGGCCTTCTTGACGGCGGTTTTTGCGGCGGTCTTCTTCGCTGCGGGCTTGCTCGCGGCGGGCTTCTTCACGGCGGCTTTTTTCGCGGCGGGCTTCTTTGCAGCTTTCTTGGCGGTGGCCATGGTTCTCCTTCCTGTGGATAGTTGCTCTACAAAACGCCGGACGTTCTGAAGCGGGCCCTCCTGTCAGGGGCAACCCCACTCCATCGGCGGGAACTATAGCGCAATTCCGAGAGATGGGAATGCCCGTGCAAGCAAATTTCCATGGGGCAACCTGACGGTGGCGAGCGCGGAAACCGCCGGCAACCCGCGGCGCACACGTAACGAAGGTCGCGCCAGCGGCTTGAATGCTTCCCCGATCCGGTGCGACACTGGCGATTCGCTCATCCTCCTGCCTTGTCACTCCTCATGCAGAAGTCGCTCCACTCGCGCGTTCCCCGGCGCTGCCGCGCACGCCGGGAAGCGGAACCCGCGGCGAGGCGACCATGTCCTGCGGTCGCGTCGCGGCGCCGGTGAGAGGTCTTGCGCGCAATCCCTGACTCGGGTGGACGCACGCTTGCGGTGCTGATTCTGCTGGGTATCGTCAATCATTCGGTGCTCGCGGGCAGCCGTGTCGCGGTGTCGCTGGATGCCCTCGCGCTGGGCGCGTCGACGTTCACCGTCGGTGTCGTGATGGCGCTCTATGCGCTGCTGCCGATGCTGCTGGCGGTCACCGCGGGCCGGTTTTGCGATTCGGTGGGCGCCCGCACACCTATGCTGGTCGGCTGCGTGCTCATCGCGAGCGCCGCGGCGATTCCCTGGTTCGCTCGCGGCTTGCCGGCGCTGTTCGTCAGCGCCGCGCTTCTCGGCGTCGGGTTCATGATCTTCCAGGTCGCCACGCAGCATGCGACCGGAGCGCTCGGGGCGCCGGATGACCGTGCGCGCAACTTCGGGCTGTTGGCCATGGGCTACTCGATATCCGGCTTCATCGGGCCGTTGATCGCCGGTTTCGCCATCGATCACGCGGGTTTCGGAGCGGCGTTCGGCGTGTTCGCGCTGCTGCCGCTGATCCCGCTCGTCTTGCTCGCCACAACGAGGATCCAGCTCCCCGGTCCGCATCCGGGAGCAAGTGCCGGCGGGGTCGGCAGCGTGCTGGACCTCCTGCTGCACAGGAACCTGCGAGAGGTGTTTTTCATCAACGCACTGTTCGCCATCGCCTGGGACCTGCACATGATCTTCGTGCCGATCTACGGCGCGCGCATCGGCCTCACCGCATCGCAGATCGGCGCTGTGCTGGCCGCGTTCGCTGCCGCCACTTTCGTCATCCGCTTCGCCATTCCATGGATTGCGTCACGATTTTCGGAGCAGCAGGTCCTGACCGTGGCGTTGCTCGTTGCCGGCGCCGTGTATATCGCCTTTCCGTTCGCTCGCAGCGTCGCGCTGCTGCTGCCGCTCTCGTTCTGCCTGGGACTCGGCCTCGGCAGCGGGCAGCCGATGGTGATGTCGCTGCTGCATGCCCACGCGCCTCCGGGGCGCATCGGCGAGGCAGTGGGCGTGCGCATGTCGCTGGTGCAGTCGATGGCGGTGGTGGTGCCGCTCGTCTTCGGGGCGGTGGGTGCGACGATCGGCATCGGCCCCGTGTTCTGGACGGTGGGGGCGGGTCTGGCGCTTTTCGGCGGGTTTTCCCTGCGCGCTCACACGCGCTGACGCCGGGGCTAGGAATCAGGCGCGCGGCGGCGGCCGTTTCAGTCGTTCGCGGAACTGGCGCCGCAGCTTGTCGACCTTCGGCGCCACGACGTAGGCGCAGTAGGGTGCGGCCGGGTTGCGCTCGAAGTACGCGTGGTGCTCGTCCTCGGCGGGGAAGAATGGCAGCGCCGCAGCGATCTCCGTGACGAGGGGTGCGGGCCACACGCCCTCGCGCGCGATTTCGTCCAGCATCGCTCGTGCCTGGGCGCGCTGGGCCTCCGACTGGCAAAAGATGACGGACCGGTACTGGGTGCCGACGTCGTTGCCCTGGCGGTCGAGCGTCGTCGGGTCGTGGAGAGCAAAGAAGACCTCGAGCAGGTCGCGAAAGGACAGGATTGCCGGATCGAACACGATCTCGACCACCTCGGCATGTCCGGTGCGCCCCGAACAGACATCCTCGTAGCGGGGACTCGGGAGCGTGCCGCCCGCATAGCCGGGACGCACCGAGCACACGCCGCCGATCTCGGCGAACACCGCTTCCAGGCACCAGAAGCAGCCGCCGCCGAGGATCGCGGTCTCGGTTGTGGAAGGCGGGGAAGTCGATGCGCTCATGAGTGACTCCATGGGAAGCGGACGGGCGGCGGCGCATCCAATGCGATAATTGCGGGCATCATGGATTGAAGGATACGACACATGGCGCGCCTGCTGCCCAGGGAAGGCAAGTTTTTCGAGTTGTTCAACCAGCACGCCACGCTCGCTGCCGCTGCCGCGGTGGAGTTGCAGGCCCTCCTTGCCGACCTGGGCGAGCTGGAGCGGCACAGCCGCGCGATCGAAAAACACGAAAAGCATGCGGATCGCATCACGCACGAGACGGTGCAGTTGCTGCACCGGACCTTCATCACTCCGCTCGATCGCGATGAGATCCACCAGCTCATCACGGGGATGGACGACATCCTCGACCTGATGGAGGACGTCGCGACCTGCCTCTTCCTCTACGACGTCAAGGCCGTCACCCCCGATGCGCAAAAGCTCGCGGAAATCTGCGTTGCCTGCACGCTGAAGGTCCAGGATGCCGTCGCGCAGCTCGAGTCGATGAAGAATGCCGACGCCATCCTGCGCATCTGCGGCGAGATCGACCGGCTCGAAAGCGAGGCCGATTTCGTCTTCCGCTCGGCGCTGGCGAAGCTCTTTCGCGAGGAGCGCGACGTCAAGCAGATCATCAAGTTGAAGGAGGTCTATCAGCTGCTGGAGTCGATTACCGACAAGTGCGAGGACGTCGCCAACGTGATCGAAGGCATCGTGCTGGAGAATGCATGAGCGCGACGGGCCGCCCCGAGCGCGAATACCGGAGTGCGCCGCACGAAGGTAATCCAGTGAGCGCGCCGGGCCGTCCCAAGCGCGAATACCTTCGTTCCCAGCACGAAGGCAGTCCAGTGAACCCGGTGACCGCGCGGTGCAGTAGCACCGGTCGGAGAATCTGATCATGTCCGGCGCTGGCATCAGTTTCGAACTGCTTGTCATGCTGGTGCTGCTGGCGCTGGCGTTCGATTTCATGAACGGCTTCCACGATGCCGCCAACTCGATCGCGACCATCGTGTCGACACGCGTGCTCCGGCCCCAATTCGCGGTGGCGTGGGCCGCATTCTTCAATTTCATCGCGTTCCTGTTCTTTGGTCTGTCGGTGGCCAACACCATCGGCAGGGGGGTCGTCGATCCCATCCTCGTCGATCACTACGTGATCTTCGGGACGCTGATCGGCGCCATCGCATGGAACGTGATCACCTGGTGGGCCGGCCTGCCGTCGTCGTCGTCGCACGCGCTGATCGGCGCGCTCGCCGGCGCGGCGGTCGCCAAAGGTGGCGTCAGCGCGCTGGTCGGCAGCGGCTTCCTGAAGATCAGTCTCGCCATCGTGCTGTCGCCGGCGCTGGGTTTCCTGCTCGGCATCCTGCTGATGACGGCCGTCGCGTGGATGTTCTTCCGCACCGCGCCCCACAAGGTCGATCGCTGGTTCCGGCGCCTGCAGCTCGTCTCGGCATCGCTGTACAGCCTCGGCCACGGCGGTAACGATGCCCAGAAGACGATGGGGATCATCGCGCTAATCCTGGTCTCCTACGGCTCGCTGCGCCCCGACTTCAAGGCGACGGAGATCCCGTTCTGGGTGGTGATCTCGTGCCAGAGCGCGATGGCGTTCGGCACGCTGTTCGGCGGCTGGCGGATCGTGAAGACGATGGGCCAGAAGATCACCAAATTGAAGCCGGTGGGGGGCTTCTGTGCCGAAACAGGCGGTGCGCTGACATTGTTCCTGGCGACGGGGCTCGGCATCCCGGTGTCGACGACGCACACGATCACCGGCGCCATTGTCGGCGTCGGCGCCGTGCACAAGCTGTCTGCGGTGCGCTGGGGCGTCGCGGGCCGGATCGTGTGGGCATGGGTGCTGACGATTCCCTGCTCGGCATTCATGTCGGCGCTGGCGTGGTGGCTCGCCACGCACCTCCTCTGAAACGCAGGACGATGAGCGGGAGCGTGGATCGCGCAGGTCGCTTCGTCGCGACGGTGATCGGCCGGCTCGCCGCGGCCAGGATGACGAGCACAGCGGCGGCGCTGTCGTTCACGTCCGTGCTCGGCGTCGTGCCGCTGTTCACGGTCGCCTTCGTCTACGTCGCGCGCTATCCGCTGTTCGAGCAGTGGCTCGACGCGTTCGAGCGCTTTCTGCTGCGGCACCTCCTGCCGGGCAGCAGCAGCGTCGTGCGCGGCTACCTCACCGAGTTCACGGCCAAGGCCGGCAGCCTTCAGGGCGTGAGCATCGCATTTTTCGTCGTCACTGCCGTGCTGCTCGTCGCCACCGTGGAGCGCGAGCTCAACGCGATCTGGGGCGCGCACGAGCCACGTTCGCTGCTGCGCCGAGGCGTCGTCTATGCGCTCGGGATCGTCGTGGGCCCGCTGGTGATCGGTGCTGTCGTATACTCGACGGCCTGGCTCATCGAAGCGTCGGTCGAGCAGTTGCCCGCCGCTTCGCGCGCCATGCCCTACATCGTGCCGCCGATTGCGGTGGCGATCACGGCCCTGGCGTTCACGTTGCTCTACGCGCTGATGCCGAGCCGGCGGGTTCCGCTCAAGCCGGCCTTGATCGGCGGACTGTTTGCGGCCCTGGCGTTCGAGGTCGCCAAGCGCGGCTTCGCGTTCTACATCGCGTCGGTGCCGTCGTACCAGATCATCTACGGTGCGCTGGCGATACTGCCGCTCTTTCTGGTGTGGGTCTACGTGTCGTGGGTGATTGTCCTGGTGGGGGCAGCGGTGACGGCGACACTGGCGGAAGGCACTGCGCGGCGGCGCAGGCGCGGCAAATAGGGGTACGCTCCCGGCCCCGACACCGATTCGTCGACGCAGCACGGCGCCGCCGCGCCTTGCCGAATCGGAGTGGTCAGGCTACATTTCGGCGCATCACGAACAACGGAGTCAGCTACTGTGTGGTCCATCATTCAGGCGGCCGGATGGCCGATATGGCCGCTGATCATCGCATCTGTGATCGCGCTCGCGCTCATTTTCGAGCGCCTGTGGTCGTTGCGGCAGAGCGTCGTAGCCCCCGTCGGGCTGGTCGATCGCGTGCTGGCCGAGTATCGCCAGTCCGGTGTGACGCCGGAGCTGCTCGCGCGTACCGCGCAGCAGGGGCCGCTCGGGCGCCTGCTCGCCGCCGGGCTCGTCAACATCAGGAGCCCGCGCCCGGTGGTCAAGGAGTCGGTCGAGGAGGCGGGCCGCTTCATCACCCACGATCTCGACCGGTTCCTGACCACGCTGGGAACGATCGCCGCGATGGCGCCCCTGCTCGGTCTCTTCGGCACGGTGATCGGCATGATCGAAATTTTCGGCTCGCAGACCGCGGCGGGATCGAATCCCATCCAGCTCGCCCACGGCATTTCGATCGCCCTCTACAACACGGCCTTCGGCCTCATCGTCGCGATACCCAGCATGATCTTCTACCGCCACTTCCGGTCGAAGGTCGACGGGCTCATCGTGGAGATGGAGCAGCAGGCGATCCGGCTCGTCGACGTCGCCCACGGCGACCGCAAATAGGCGCGAGGCCAGGCGATGAATCTGCGCGGCACGCGCGGGCGCGATGAGCCCGAAATCAACTTCATCCCGCTGATCGACGTCCTGCTCGTCATCCTCATCTTCCTGATGGTGACCACGACCTACCAGCGGGTGGCGGAACTCCAGATCACGTTGCCGGAAGCCGACGCCAATCCGGTCAAGGAGCGGCCGAAGGAAATCACCGTCGGCGTCGATGCGCAGGGCCGCTACGTCATCGACAAGAACGTCTTTGTCTTCACGAGCGTCGCCGATTTCAGCCAGCTGCTGAAGCGCGCCGCCGGTGACGCCGCCGAACCGGTGATCATCATCAATGCCGACGCCAACGCGACACACCAGGCCGTGATCCACGTGATGGAAGCCGCGCGCACCGCGGGTTACGTCCACATCACCTTCGCCACGCAATCGCCGGCAAAATAGGGCGCCCCGGCGCGCCATCGACGCGGAAACGATGCGCTTCGCCGATCGCCTTGCCGCAGCGTGGTATTCACCGCGCCTCGTCGTCCGCACGCTTCCCTTCGCGCCGCTCGCGTTCGTGTTCGCGGCCGGCGTTGCGTTGCGGCGCTGGTGTTACCGAAGCGGCTGGCTCGCCGCGCGGCGCGTCGGCGTGCCGGTGATCGTCGTCGGCAACATCACGGTCGGGGGCAGCGGGAAGACTCCGCTGGTCGCGGCGCTGGCGCGGGAACTGACGGCCCGGGGGTGGCGACCGGGGATCGTCAGCCGCGGCTACGGTGGGTCGGACGCTGCCGCCGCGCCGCGCGTGGTCCCGGTCGACGGCGACCCCGCAGCGTTCGGCGACGAGCCCGTGCTGCTCGCCCGCCGGGGTCTGCGCGTCGTCGTGGCGCGTGACCGGGTCGCGGCGGCACGTGCGCTGCTCGCCCATTTTCCGGACTGCAACGTCATCGTCGCCGACGACGGATTGCAGCACTACCGCCTTGCGCGCGACTTCGAAATTGCCGTCGTCGATGCGGTGCGCCGCTTCGGCAACGGCTGGCCGCTGCCGGCGGGTCCGCTGCGCGAGCCGCCGTCGCGGCTGGCATCGGTCGACGCCGTGGTGGCGACGCAAGTCGACGCCGCCACGTTCGACGGCTTGGGACACGGCGCGCTGGCGATGACACTGGTGGCCGGCCTGCCGACCCGCGTCGCCGGCGCGTACGAGACGACTCCGCTGACCTCGTTCGCCGGGCAGCGTCTGCATGCAGTCGCGGGCATCGGCGATCCGGGCCGCTTCTTTGCCCAGCTGCGGGCACTTTCGGTCGACGCGATCGAGCACCCGTTCCCCGACCATCATCGATTTTCCGCAGCCGATCTCGCGTTCCCCGCTGCAGAGCCGATCCTGATGACCGAAAAGGATGCGGTAAAATGCGTGGCATTCGCTGACCAGCGTTGCTGGTATCTGCCGATCGAGGCCCGACTCGACCCGGCGCTCATCCCGCGCATCGAGGAGAAACTCCGTGGACCCCAAGCTGCTTGAAATTCTCGTCTGCCCGGTGACCAAGGGACCGCTGATCTGGGACAAGGACAAGCAGGAACTCATTTCGAAGTCCGCGCGCCTTGCCTATCCGGTGAAGGATGGCATCCCGGTGCTGCTCGAGGACGAGGCGCGGCGGCTCGAGCCGCATGAGGTCGAGTAGAACCGGCCATCGACCGAGCCCCGCCGTGTTCTGTGCGCTGATTCCCGCCCGCTACGCGTCGACGCGCCTGCCGGGCAAGCCGCTGGCCGACATCGCCGGCAAGCCGATGGTGGTCCGCGTCGCCGAGCGCGCGCTTGCGGCAGGCGCCTCGCCGGTAGCGGTTGCCACCGACGACGACCGCATCAGGGTGGCGGTCGAGGCGCACGGCATCCGCGTGTGCATGACGCGCAGCGACCATCCGACAGGAACCGACCGGCTCGCGGAGGCGGCGGCGCAACTGGGTCTCGGCGATGACGCGATCGTCGTCAACGTCCAGGGCGACGAGCCGCTGCTCGAGCCGGCACTGATACAGTCGGTGGCCGAGGCGCTTGCCGCCCGGCCCGATGCCGCCATTGCCACCGCCTGCCACGCGATCTCGGACCCCGCCGAGGCCTTCAATCCGAACGTCGTCAAGGTCGTGCTCGACGCGCGTGGCGATGCGCTCTATTTCAGCCGCGCCACGATCCCCTGGGCGCGCGATGCGTTTGCGCAGGCACGCGATTGCGTGCCGCCCGGTTTGCCGCTGTATCGCCATTACGGCCTGTACGCGTACCGGGTGAGCTTCCTGCGCGCCTACCCGACACTCGCGCCCGCACCCATCGAACGCTTCGAGGCGCTGGAGCAACTGCGTGCGCTGTGGCACGGTTACCGGATCACCGTTCTGGTGACGCGCGGCACCCCGGCCCCCGGCGTCGACACACCCGAGGATCTCGAGCGCGTGCGCGGCATCTACGCAGCGCTCTGATGGCGCCGATGTGCATTCGGCGCCGCATTGACCGAGCGCGCCAATCCCCGCAGAATCAAACGTCCGCCGCGTCCCCTGACGGCGGCTGCCGGGCGCTGCCGGCGCTCTCTGCAACCACCATCGTGAAGAGTTCAAGCCATGCGATTGATACTGCTGGGCCCGCCCGGAGCCGGTAAAGGCACCCAGGCGAACTTCATCAAGGAAGCGTTCGGCATTCCCCAGATCTCCACTGGCGACATGCTGCGGGCGGCAGTCAAGGCCGGCACGCCGCTTGGAATCGCGGCCAAGAAGATCATGGACAGCGGCGGGCTGGTGTCGGACGAGATCATCATCGGCCTCGTCAAGGATCGGCTGCAGGCGTCCGACTGCGCCAACGGCTATCTGTTCGACGGCTTCCCGCGGACGCTTCCCCAGGCCGATGCCATGAAGGATGCGGGGGTCGCCCTCGACTACGTGCTCGAGATGGACGTACCCGACAGCGCGATCGTCGAGCGCATGAGCGGGCGCCGCGTGCACGTGGCGTCGGGACGCACCTACCACGTCCGTTTCAACCCGCCCAAGGTCGCCGGCAAGGACGACGTCACCGGCGAAGACCTGATCCAGCGCGACGACGATCGCGAGGATACCGTCAAGAAGCGCCTCGACGTCTACCATGCGCAGACCAAGCCGCTGGTCGCGTATTACCAGCAGTGGGCAGCGGAGGGCGACACGCGCGCGCCCCGTTACCGGCGCATCGACGGACAGGGCAGCGTCGAGTCGATCACCGCGGCGGCGCTGGCCGCACTGCAGCGCTGACCGGAAGCCCTCGGGCAGGCGAACGCCGATGAGCGCCGGGACGCCGCTCGTGTCCGTGGTCGTGCGCAGCATGGCCCGTTCGACGCTCGCTCCCGCGCTCGCGTCGATCGCAGCGCAGGACTATCCGTCGCTCGAGGTCGTCGTGGTCGCCGCCTGCGGGCAGCTCCATCCGCCGCTGCCGCCGGCGACGGGCGTCCATCCGTTGCGGCTCGTGCAGTCGGCGACGCGGCTGACGCGCCCGGCAGCGGCCAACGCCGGCCTCGATGCCGCGCGCGGCGAGTGGATCACGTTTCTCGACGACGACGATGTCTTCCTGCCGGGTCACGTCGCGGCGCTGATGGCGGCGCGGAGCGAGGCGCCGACGGCGGGTCTGGTGCACTCGTTCGCGCGCGCCGTGTTCAGCGACGGCCGCGTCGAGCGCTTCGGGCAGCCGCACGCGCTGATCCAACTCTACGAGCGCAGCTACATCCACCTGTCGGCGTCGGTGTTCGCGCGCCGGCTGGTCGACGCCGACTGCCGGTTCGACGCGTCGCTGGAGATTCACGAGGACTGGGATTTCCTGCTTCAGCTCGCCCAGCGCACGACGTTCCACTTCGCTCCGCTGCAATCGTTCCAGTGGCACGCCGAGGCAGGGGACTCCGGCGCCAGCGGCGGCCGCAACCAGGACGACGCGCGATTCGCGCGCTTTCGCGACCTGGTCTACGCCAAGTGGGCAAGCGCCCGCGATGCCCTCGTCGACCGCGTCGCCCCGCTGCTGCAGCAGGCGGGTGCGCTCGCGCAGTCGGGGCAGTGGGAGGACGCGCGGGCCCAATGCCGGTCGGCGCTGGCGGCGAGCCCAAACGATCCCTGGGCGCTCAACCTGCTCGCCATGATCGAGCGCAGCGCCGGCAATCTGCGCACGGCGCGCGCGGCGCAGGAACTGGCGGTCGCGATACGTCCGCTCGATGCCGGGTTCGTCTACAATCTGGCATTGTTGTGCCGTGCGCAAGGCGACGTCGAGCAGTCCCGGCGCTGCTGCGACAGGGCGCTGGCGCTCGACAAGGCCTTCGAGCCTGCGCAGCGGTTGCGCGCGGCGCTTGTCCCGACGCCCTGACGCGCAACGAAATGGGCGCCGCGGGATCCTCGCAGCGCCGTAGCGATCTTTCTTCGGAATCCACCATGACCAAACGCAATGCCTTCTACGCCCAGTCCGGCGGTGTCACGGCTGTCATCAACGCGTCCGCGGCGGGCGTCATCGAGACCGCGCGCGCCCACAAGGACCGCATCGGCAAGATTTACGCCGGCCACAACGGCATCCTCGGCGCGCTGACCGAGGATCTGATCGATACCGGCAGGGAGTCGGCACGGGCGATCGCCGCACTTCGTTACACGCCTGCCGGAGCCTTTGGGTCGTGCCGCTACAAGCTCAAGGGGATCGAGGAGAACCGCGCCCAGTACGAGCGGCTGATCGATGTGTTCCGCGCCCACGACATCGGCTATTTCTTCTACAACGGCGGCAACGACTCCGCCGACACCTGCCTCAAGATCTCGCAGATCGCCGAGAAGCTCGGCTATCCGCTGACCGCAGTGCACGTGCCGAAGACCGTCGACAACGACCTGCCGATCACCGACAACTGCCCCGGATTCGGCTCGGTGGCGAAGTACGTCGCGGTGTCGATGCGGGAGGCGGCGTTCGACGTCGAGTCGATGGCAAAGACGTCGACCAAGGTGTTCGTGCTGGAGGTGATGGGCCGGCACGCCGGCTGGATCACCGCGGCGGTGGGAATGGCCGAGGACGCCGATACGCCGATTCCGCTGGTGCTGCTGTTCCCCGAGATACCCTTCGACGAGACGAAGTTCCTCGCCGTCGTCGACAAGAAAGTCAAGCAGTTCGGCTATTGCTGCGTCGGCGTGTCCGAAGGCCTGCATGATGCCGAAGGCCGGCTGATGGCCGACGCCGGAACGCGCGACGCATTCGGTCACGCGCAGCTGGGCGGCGTGGGTCCGGTGATCGCGAAGCTCGTCAAGGACCGGCTCGACTACAAGTACCACTGGGCGGTGGCCGACTACCTGCAGCGGGCCGCGCGCCACATCGCTTCGAAGACCGACGTCGAGCATGCCTATGCGGTCGGCAAGGCGGCGGTCGAGCTCGCGCTCGCCGGCAACAATGCGGTGATGCCGGCGATCACGCGGACGAGCGACAAGCCGTATCGCTGGAAGATCACCGTGGCACCGCTGGCGAAGGTCGCCAACGTCGAGAAGATGCTGCCGCGCGATTTCATCACCCGGGACGGCTACGGCATCACCGCGAAGGCGCGCGCCTATCTTGCGCCGCTGATTCGCGGCGAGGATCCGCCGCCTTTCAGGGACGGCGTGCCGCAGTACGTGCGACTGAAGAAGGTGATGGTGCCCAAGAAGATCGCGGCCGCATTCAAGGTCTGATGCCGCAACCCATGAATTTCGCCATGTTCGAGCCGCCCTGCATCGTCATCGGCGTTGTCGCTCATGCTCGCAATCGGGCCGGCTCCCCCGAGGTCGCGGCACGTTCGGACGCGCTGACGCAGCAGGCGATCGACGCAGCGGTGTTCGGTGTTCGCTGGTGCGTGCATGCGGGCGTTCCCTTCCGGGGACAGGACCGGCTCGACTTCCTGGACCGGTCACTGGCACAATAGCGCGTTTACCCGGCACGTCCTGCGCTTGCATACGAGGGCGCGCCGGGAGGATATGGGCGCCCGCGCGGCGTTTGCACGCGGCGGAGCGGGGTCCGGAAGCGTCGACACAGGCGCCTGCCACAGTCGTTCCAGCGATTTTCAAGCCATTCGTCGGGTAAGGGAGAGTCAGCATGGCCACAGGCCTCATCTTCGCGCTGGTGTGCGCGATTGCCGCGCTCGTTTACGGCATCGTGTCGATCAGCTGGATCATGAACAAGAGCACCGGCAACGACCGGATGCGTGAAATCGCCGCCGCCATCCAGGCGGGTGCGCAGGCATACCTGAATCGCCAGTACATGACCATCGGCTTGGTCGGCGTCCTTCTGTTCGTCGTCATCTGGTGGGCATTGGGCGGCACGACTGCCGGTGGATTCCTCGTGGGCGCGCTGCTTTCCGGGCTCGCCGGCTACATCGGCATGAATGTGTCGGTCCGTGCCAACGTGCGAACCGCCGAAGCGGCGCGCACCGGTCTCAACGAGGCGCTTGCGGTTGCCTTTCGCGGCGGTGCCATCACCGGCATGCTGGTGGTGGGGCTGGGTCTCCTCGGTGTCACCGGCTTCTACTGGTTTCTCATCGGATCCGCGCACGGCGCGGCCAACCTGATGAAGGAAGGGCTGCACCACGCCATCCAGCCTTTGGTGGGTCTTGCGTTCGGCAGTTCGCTGATCTCGATCTTCGCGCGGCTTGGCGGCGGCATTTTCACCAAGGGAGCCGACGTGGGGGCCGATCTCGTGGGCAAGGTCGAGGCCGGCATTCCCGAGGACGACCCGCGCAACCCCGCGGTGATCGCCGACAACGTCGGCGACAATGTCGGCGACTGCGCCGGCATGGCCGCCGACCTGTTCGAGACCTACGCGGTGACCATCGTCGCGACGATGCTGCTGGGCGCGCTGATGCTGCCCGTCATGGCAGAGGCGGCGGTGACCTATCCGCTGGTTCTGGGCGGCTTCTCGATCCTCGCCTCGATCGTCGGCTGCTATTTCGTCAAGGCGTCGCCGGGCGGCAAGATCATGAACGCGCTCTACCGCGGGCTGATCGTCGCCGGTGTCATCAGCGCCGTCGGGTTCTGGTTCATCACGCAGTCGATGATGGGCGGTGTCGCGGCCGTGTACCCGGAACTCACCACGATGCGCCTGTTCGGCGCCTCGCTGGTCGGGCTGGTGCTGACGGCGGCAATGGTGGTGATCACCGAGTACTACACGGCGACCGAGTTCGCGCCGGTGCGCCACGTCGCGCAGGCATCGACGACCGGGCACGCCACCAACATCATCGCCGGCATCGGCGTGTCGATGAAGGCGACTGCATGGCCGGTGCTGTCGGTGTGCGTGGCGATCCTGGCATCGTTCTGGCTGGCCGGACTCTACGGCATCGCGATCGCGGCAACGGCCATGCTGTCGATGGCCGGCATCATCGTGGCGCTCGACGCCTACGGCCCGATCACCGACAACGCCGGCGGCATCGCCGAGATGGCCGAACTGCCGGATTCGGTCCGCGCGATAACCGATCCGCTGGACGCCGTCGGCAACACGACCAAGGCGGTGACCAAGGGCTACGCCATCGGCTCGGCAGGCCTCGCCGCGCTGGTGCTGTTCGCCGACTACACGCACGCGCTGGAGCGCTTTCACCTCGGCACGACCTTCGATCTCTCCAACCACATGGTGATCATCGGCCTCTTCATCGGCGGTCTCATCCCCTACCTCTTCGGCGCGATGGCCATGGAGGCGGTGGGACGCGCCGCCGGCGCAGTCGTCGTCGAGGTGCGGCGGCAGTTCAAGGAGATCCCCGGCATCATGGAAGGCACGTCCAAGCCCCAATACGGTGTCGCGGTCGACATGCTGACCAAGGCGGCGATCAAGGAAATGATCGTGCCGTCGCTGCTGCCGGTGCTGGTGCCGCTCGTCGTTGGCCTGGTGCTGGGCCCGCAGGCGCTGGGCGGGCTGCTGATGGGCACGATCATCACCGGTCTCTTCGTCGCCATCTCGATGACCACCGGCGGCGGCGCGTGGGACAACGCCAAGAAGTACATCGAAGACGGCCATCACGGCGGCAAGGGTTCGGACGCGCACAAGGCCGCCGTCACCGGCGACACCGTCGGCGACCCGTACAAGGACACCGCAGGACCCGCCGTCAATCCGTTGATCAAGATCATCAACATCGTCGCGCTGATGATCGTGCCGCTGCTGGGCCAGGTGTGGGGCGACAAGACGCACGGCGCAACGCCGACGCCCATCGCGCCGGTGGCTGCCGTCGCGCCTGCCGCGGCGCCGGCGCCCGCCGCGCCGATCGCGGCCTCGGCGCCGGTCATGGCCAAGCTCTATTTCGAGACCGGCAAGACCGATCTGCCGGGGGACAGCGACAAGACGATGGGGGCGATCGTCGCCGCGGCGAAGGCCGGCGCGGGTGTGCTCGCGATCTCCGGCTATCACGATGCCACCGGCAACCTGGAGCAGAACCAGGAACTCGCCAAGCAGCGTGCGTTCAAGGTGCGCGATGCGCTCAAGGCCGCCGGCATCCCCGAGGATCGCATCGAACTCAGGAAGCCCGAGCAGGCGCAGGGTTCAGGCAACGACGCCGAGGCACGCCGGGTCGAGATCAGCCTCAAGTAAGCGCGCTGCCCGCGGCGCGAGCGCACGGTCCATGCCAATCGACCCGGCCGCCGATCGCGCGTCGGGCGCGTCGGACGCGGGTCTGCGCACGGGTGTGCAGGCCGACGCGCTGCGGGCGTTCGCCGGCAGGCTGGACAAGAACGCGCGGCACTGGGGCAAATGGGCGCGGCGCCGGGGCTTCGGCGCCTGGCGCGTCTACGATCGCGATCTCCCCGAGTTCCCGCTTGCGATCGACTGCTATGCCGCACTCGATCCCGCGCTCGGATTGCGCGTCCACCTGCAGGAAATCGACACCGGATGGCAGCAGGAGGACGCGGCGCATCGCACTTGGCTGGCTGCGGTTGCCGGCGAAACCGCGCGCGTGCTCGGCGTCGCCGGCGACGCCATCGCGGTCAAGGAGCGGCGCCGGCACGGGCGCGAGCAGCGCGGCAAGACCGGATCGCGGGGCCGCGAGTTCGCCATCGGCGAAGGCGACCGGCGTTTCCTGGTCAATCTCGACGCCTACCTCGACACCGGCCTCTTTCTCGACCACCGCGCGCTGCGCGCGCGGGTGCGCGAACGCGCGGCGAATCGGCGGGTGCTGAACCTCTTCGCCTACACCGGCAGCTTCACCGTGTGTGCGGCGGCGGGCGGCGCCGTGAGTTCCGATACGGTCGACCTTTCGAACACCTATCTCGACTGGGCCGCGCGGAACTTCGCGCTCAACAGGCTCGATCTCGCGCGGCACGTCCTGATTCGTGCCGACGTGCTCGAATGGCTGGATCTCGCGCTCGACCAGGGCCGGCGCTACGATCTCATCGTCCTCGACCCGCCGTCGTTCTCCAACTCGAAGGCGATGGAGGGCGTGCTGGACATCCAGCGCGATCACCGCTGGCTGATCGCCAACGCACGCGCTCTGCTGGCCCCTGGCGGCGAACTGTTCTTCTCGACCAACCTGCGAAGCTTCACCCTCGATCCCGCACTGGCGGCCGACTCCGGCGCCAGGGAGATCACCGGAGAGACGCTGCCCGACGATTTCCGCGATCGCCGCATCCACCGCGTCTGGACCTTCGGGCCCTGAATGCTCGCCGGGCTCACCTGGCGGCTCGTCTTCCAATGTCCGGGTGAAGTGCTGGTGCGCCTGCTGCGCCTCCCGCAGGCGTTGCGCTGACTGCACAACGGCCGGCGGCCGCCGCCGGCGCGATATACTGCACCGGCATCCGACCCATCGCGGTCCGAGCCGATGAACGCCGAACTCTTCTCCGCCGCCATCCTGCTGCTGCTGGTCATCGACCCGTTCGGCAACATCCCGCTGGTCGTTGCCGCCATGCACAACGTCGCGCCCGAGCGCCGGGTGTTCGTGGTGCTGCGCGAGTGCATCGCCGCGTACCTGATCCTGCTCCTGTTCATGGCGGGAGGCCGCAGCTTCCTGCTCCTCATGCACCTGTCGGAAATCTCGCTCAGCATCGCCGGCGGCATCATCCTGTTCCTGATCGCGATCCGCATGGTCTTCCACCACAAGGAAGGTGTCTTCGGCGATGTCCCCGGCGGCGAGCCGTTCCTGGTGCCGCTGGCCGTGCCGTCGATCGCCGGGCCTTCGGCGCTGGCGACCGTGATGCTGATGGCGTCGCGCGACCCGGAACACATGGGAACGTGGTTTGCCGCACTCTCCGCCGCAATGCTGGTCACGACGGTTGTCCTGCTGGCGTCGCACCGGCTGCAGGCGGTGCTGGGCGAGCGCGCGATCATCGCGCTCGAGCGCCTGATGGGGCTGGTGCTGACGGCGCTGGCCGTTGAGATGCTGCTGGGCGGAATGCGGACATTCGTGGAATCGCTGTCGCGATAGCGGTCCGCAGCGCAGGGTCAACCGTCAGCGACACGCACGCGACCGGGAAGACACGATGAACCCATCGACGGATGAATCAGCGCCCGCTGCAGCTCCCGTCGACGATACCGTGGTCGTCCAGGTCTGGGATTGGCCGGTCCGCGTGTTTCACTGGTCGATCGTGGCACTGGTGGCAGCGGCGGTCATCACCGCCAACATCGGCGGCAGTGCGATGGCCTGGCACATGCGCGCCGGATTCGCCGTGCTGGCGCTGGTGCTCTTCCGTGTGATCTGGGGCTTTGTCGGCAGCCGCCATGCACGGTTCGCGAGTTTCCTGCGCGGTCCCCGCGCCGTCATCGACTACCTGCGGGCGACGGCGAAGGGTCGGCACCCGGTCAGCATCGGTCACAACCCGCTCGGCGGATGGTCGGTGGTCGCGCTGCTCGCAGTCTTGACGATCCAGGCAACGACGGGCTTGTTCGCAAACGACGACATCGCGACCGACGGCCCGCTCGTGAAGTTCGTCACCAAGGATCTGTCGGATACGTTCACCCGATACCATAACCTCAACGCCTGGGCGCTCGGCGGTCTGGTCGGATTGCATGTCGCCGCAGTCGCATTCCACCTGCTGGTGTTCAAGGAGAACCTGGTCCCGCCGATGGTGCACGGCAGGAAGCGCCTGCACCGATCGCTGGCGGCGCAGGAAGTCGAAAAGATTCCGCATGCGCGCGCCGTCGTGGTGCTGGCGGTGTCCGTGTTCACGGTCTGGTGGACGGTCAGCCGGCTCTGACGACGAGCGCGGGATGGCCGCGCTCCTGGTTGCTAGCGTACTTCCAGGCGCCGAGGACGAAGCAAGTCCGGACCACCTGGCCCGGCTCTTCGCTGGCGTCGGGCGCAGCGGCTACTTGCTGCGGAAGCTGTCGTGGCAGCTGTCGCAGGTCTTGATCACGTCGTTGAACGGACCCTTGACCGCATCGAGCGTGCCGACCTTCGCAGCGGCAACGAGCTTCGGCGTCGCGGCTTCGAACGCCTCATGCGCCTGCTTGAACTTGCCGGCTTCCTTCCAGATCTCCGGCTTCGCCCGGTTCGGTGCACCTTGATCGGTCCCCGGCAAATAGCCTTCCCACGCCATGCGGGAAACCTGCTCGAGGGCGGTGGCGTGGTGCAGGAACTTGGCCTGGTCATACGGCTGCTCGCCCCTCACCATCGCCGCCAGAAACCCCAGGTTCCAGCTCTGTGCCTGCATGATGCCCTGGCGGTACTTGATGGCGCGGTCGGGTCGCGCCTGTGCGAATGCGGTGGACGCTAGCGCTGCGGCGAGTGCCACGCCGAGGCCCAGTTTGACTGCCTTGTTCATAGGGGTCTCCGGAATATCGGGAAGTAAAGGGTGCCGCCGATCAACCCGGCGGCGCGGGCGCGATTGAAGCGCAAATCTGCGCTTTCGGCAAGCCCAACGCACCAACAGCGGCGGCGGGCCGGCTATTCCCTTCCACGACAACATCGCTCACGCCGGGAGCAGCCAGCCATCGCGCGCTTGCACCGCGCCGGCGCGCAGAAGTTCGTCGATCAGCATGTCGGCGAGACGCTGTGGCGGCAGTTTGAAGAACAGCGCGTTGAAATCACGGTACACGCCCACACGGTCGACGTAATCGGCCATCCCGGCGAGCGGCAGCCGGCGGCGGTCGAGCAGGGTGAACGAGAGCAGTGCCTTGAGCGCATGCCGGGTGACGCGCAGCGAATCCGTCTCGAACGCCGCGAGGCGATTGAAGGCCCGGTCGAGTGCGGGTTCGACGTCGGCAAACGGCTCGCCGTGGCCGGGAATCACCACGCGGATGTCGAGGGTCGCGAGCATTTCGAGCGTCCGGCGCGTGGCCGGCAATGCCTCCGGATCCACTTCCGGTGGCATCACCAGGCCGAAACCCCGGTGCCAGAGCGCGTCGCCCGAAATCAGGATGCCGTGCTCCGGGTTGTAGAACACCAGCGCGCCCATGTCGTGGCCCGGCGCCGCCAGCGCCCGCCATTCGAGGTCGCCCCAGACGTGGCTGGAATCCGGGACCAGGACGCTCGAAAACGCGAACCGCTCCACTGTCTGGTCGGCGTAGTCGAGCAGCAGCGCACGCGTGTCCCAGCGTTCGACGGCTGCGGCCTCGCCTTCGGGTATCGCGATCGCGCAGCCGTATTGATTCGCAATGGCCGCGTTGCCGCCGATGTGATCGGAATGGCAATGCGTGTTGACGAGCCACGCCAGCGGATCATTGCCCAGGCCGCGCGGGGTCGCCAAGAGCGCCAGCGTCAGCGGCGCGTGGCGGCCGTAACCGGAGTCGATCAGCACGTGTCCGCCGCGGCTCTTCAGCACGACATTGTTCGCCGACAGCCAGTCGCGCACGAAGACGTGAAGCTGTGGCGGGAAGAGGGGCGCGACCATGGCGTGATCAGGTCAACCGGGCGAGGAAATCGCGGAGCAGCGCCACGCGTTCGGCCAGCGCCGGAGCGCCGCGCTCGATCCGCACCCGGTCGGGGCCGGCAAAACGGATGCGGCCATCGCGCTGGACGAGCAGGATCAGCTTGCCGGCATCGAACGGCGGGTTCGGCGCGAACTGCAAGGTCGAGCGCTCGGGCCCGGCGTCGATCTTGACCACGCCGAGCGGTCTCGCGACGAGGCGCAGCCGATGGCAGGCGAGCAGCGCCTGGGCGGGCTCCGGGGGGCTGCCGAAGCGATCGACCAGTTCTTCCTGCATCGCCTCCAGTTCGTCCGCCGACTCGCAGTTGGCGAGGCGTTTGTAGAGCACCAGCCGCTCGTGCACGTCGCTGCAAAAGCTCTCCGGCAACAGGGCCGGCACGTGCAGGTTGATTTCGGTAGTGACGCCCAGCGGCGCCGTCAGGTCCGGCTCGCGTCCCGACTTCAGCGCCGACACCGCAGCCTTCAGCATGTCGGCGTAGAGCTGGAATCCGATCTCCATCATCTCGCCGGACTGCGACTCGCCCAGCACCTCGCCGGCGCCGCGAATCTCGAGGTCGTGCATCGCGAGGTAGAAGCCCGCACCCAGGTCTTCCATCATCTGGATCGCCTCCAGCCGCTTCTTCGCCTGGCCCGACAGCGCCTCTTCGGGCGGGGTCAGCAGGTACGCGTAGGCCTGATGATGCGAGCGTCCGACCCGGCCGCGCAACTGGTGCAGCTGCGCGAGGCCGAAGCGGTCAGCGCGCTCGATGATGATGGTGTTGGCGGTCGGGATGTCGATACCGGTCTCGATGATCGTCGAGCACACCAGGAAATTGAAGCGCTGCGCGTAGAACTCGCGCATCACGTGCTCCAGGTCGCGCTCGCCCATCTGCCCGTGGGCGACGGCGATCCGCGCCTCGGGAACCAGCCGGGCGAGCTTTTCCGCCGTCGAGGCGATGGTGTCGATGTCGTTGTGCAGGAAGTAGATCTGGCCGCCGCGCTTCAGCTCGCGCAACGCCGCCTCGCGCACGATCCCCGACGAGTAGGCGACGACGAAGGTCTTGATGGCGAGCCGGCGTTGCGGCGCGGTGGCGATGACCGAAAAGTCGCGGATGCCCTCGAGCGACATCGCGAGTGTGCGCGGGATCGGCGTGGCGGTCAGCGTCAGCACGTCGACCTCGGCGCGCAGGCGCTTCAGCTGCTCCTTTTGCCGCACGCCGAAGCGGTGCTCCTCGTCGATGATGATGAGGCCGAGATTCTTGAACTTGACATCGGGCTGGATCAGCTTGTGCGTGCCGATGACGAGATCGATGCCGCCGGCGGCAAGGCCGTCGAGCGCGGCCCTCACTTCCCTGGGGCTGCGGAAGCGCGAGAGCTCCGCGAGCTTCACCGGCAGGTCGGAAAAGCGATCGGAGAACACCTGGAAGTGCTGTTCGGCGAGCAGCGTCGTCGGCACCAGCACGGCAACCTGCTTGCCGTCGGCGAGTGCCACGAACGCCGCGCGCAGCGCCACCTCGGTCTTGCCGAAGCCCACGTCGCCGCAGACCAGCCGGTCCATCGGCTTGCCGTCGGTCAGGTCCCTGATCACCGCCTCGATCGCCGCGCTCTGGTCCGGCGTCTCCTCGAACCCGAAGCCTTCGGCAAAGGCCTCGTAGTCGTGCGCCTTGAACTTGAACGCGTGCCCTTTGCGGGTGGCGCGCTGCGCGTAGAGGTTGAGGAGTTCCGCTGCGGTGTCGTGCGCCTGCCTGGCCGCGCGTTTCTTTGCCTTCTCCCACTGGCCGCTGCCGAGCTGGTGCAATGGTGCTGCCTCGGGCGCCGCGCCGCTGTAGCGACCGATGAGGTGCAGGCTCGCCACCGGCACATAGAGCTTCGCGTCGTTGGCGTAGACGAGTTGCAGGAACTCGGTCGGCCCCTCGCCCAGATCCATGGTGACGAGCCCGAGGTAGCGGCCGATGCCGTGCTGCTCGTGCACGACCGGGTCGCCGATGCGCACCTCGGAAAGATCGCGCAGCATCGCATCGACGTTGGACCGTCGCGCGGCATCGCGACGGCCGCGGCGCACGACGCCCGCGTAGAGTTCGGCCTCGGTGACAAAGACGAGTCCTGCATCCGGCCAGGCGAAGCCGGCGTGCAGCGGCGACACGATCAGGCGGGGCGGGCGCGGCCCGGTCCCGGCAGGCTGCGAAACCCAATCGTCGACGAGTTCGACCGCGAGGCCGTATTCGGCAAAAAACTGCTGCATGGTTTCGCGGCGACCCGCGCTTTCCGCGGCGATCATCACCTGCGCGTCGCTGGCGGCGACGTACTTGCGCAGCGCCATCAGCGGGTCGTCGGCGCGGCGGTCGACCTGCACCGACGGTAGCGGTCGAGGTCCGCGTGACGCACCGATGAGGGCTGGCTCATCCGCCGCCGCCGCAAGGTCGATCCGCGGGTAGGCCTTCAGCGCGCCCATGAAGCCATCGACGGGCAAGAACACGTCACCCGGAGGGAGCAGCGGTCGCGCCTTGTCGCCGCGCAGCAGCTTGTAGCGCGAATCCGTGTCCTGCCAGAAGCGCTCGATCGCCTGCGGGACGTCGCCGTGCAGCACCGCGACGACGTTGGCTGGAAGATAGTCGAAGAGCGTCGCCGTGGTCTCGAAGAACAGCGGCAGATAGTATTCGATCCCGCCCGGCGCCACGCCGTTGGTGACGTCCTTGTACAGTGCCGACTTCGACGGATCGCCTTCGAACACCTCGCGATAGCGGCTGCGAAAGCGCGTGCGCCCGGCATCGTCGAGCGGAAACTCGCGTGCCGGAAGCAGGCGCACTTCGGGGACCGGATAGAGCGTGCGCTGCGTGTCGGCATCGAAGGTCTTGATGCTCTCGATGTCGTCGTCGAAGAGGTCGAGCCGATAGGGCAGGGGGCTGCCCATCGGAAACAGGTCGATCAAGCCGCCGCGAATGCTGAATTCGCCGGGTGACACGACCTGGGTGACGTGCTGATAGCCCGCCAGCGCGAGCTGGCTGCGCAGCGCATCGACGTCGAGCCGCGTGCCTTGCTTCAGGAAGAACGTGAACGCCGCCAGATAGGATGGCGGTGCGAGCCGATACAGCGCCGTCGTCGCGGCGACGATCAGAAGATCGCATTCGCCGCGACTGACGCGATAGAGGGTGGCGAGCCGTTCCGATATGAGGTCCTGGTGCGGCGAGAAATGGTCGTAGGGCAGCGTTTCCCAGTCGGGCAGCAGAGCGATCCGAAGCTGCGGCGCGAACCAGCTGGTCTCGTCGGCAAGCCGCTGTGCCGCGAGCGCCTCGGCGCAGAACACGACGGCGAGCACGCGGTCAGCAACGCCGCGCGCGGCAAGTTGGGCCAATGCCAGCGCATCGGCGGAGCCCGGCAGAGGATCGGCGCGCGCCCGCTGCCCGGACGGAGGCAACGGCGGGACGAGTGGCGGCAATGCGGCGAGGCGGGCAACGCTCGCGGCGGCGGACGGGATATCGGGTGCGGCGGGGTCCGAGCCGATGGTCGCGGTACTAGTACCGCGACCCATAAGTTTCGCTATGTTCGAGCCGCCCCGCATCGTCATCGGCTTTGTCGCTCATCCTCGCAATAGCACGGGCTATTGCTGCGGTTCGCTTCGCGCCGCTGACGCGCGGATGCGGCTCTCGGCATGTACGCAAACTTATGGGTCGCGGTACTAGAGGAGATGGAGGCCAACGGAACGGAAAGCGATGGAACGAGCGCGAATTATACGCGCCGGGGCGCGTGCGATAATCATCGAGTGACTCCGCATCCATCGCGCGCCGGTCGGGCGTTCGCCAACCCGTATCTGTTGCTGGCGCTGACGCCGCTCTTCTGGTCGTTCAACTGGATCTTCGGCCGCGGGCTGGCAGCCGACATCCCGCCGATGACGATGGCCTTCCTGCGCTGGTTCTTCGCCGTGCTGATCCTGGCACCGGTTGCGATTCCACACCTTCGCCGTGATTGGCCGATCGTGCGCCGGCACTGGAAGACAATGCTGTTCCTGGGCGTGATCGGCGTCGGAACGCACAACGTTCTCGCCTACGCCGGGCTCAACCACACCACGGCGACCAACGGCGTCATCCTCAATTCGTTCATTCCGGTGATGATCATCGCGCTGTCGTGGATTTTCCTGCGCGAGCGGCTCACCGGATTGCAGTTGGTCGGGGTCTGCGTCTCGCTCGCAGGCGTGCTGGCGATCCTGGGGCAGGGTCGGCTCGACGTCCTGCTGTCGTTCCGTCTGAACGTCGGCGATCTGCTCATCATCCTGTCGATGGCGATGTGGGCGGTCTACACCATCTGTCTGCGCTGGCGCCCCGCGGGTCTCAACCTGTTGACGTTCCTGTTCGTGCTGGCCTGCGTCGGAGATCTCTCGGTGCTGCCGCTGTTTCTCGCGGAATTGGCTTATGGACGGCACATGGCGGTTACCGCTGCCAATATCGCGGCACTCGTCTCCGTCGCGCTGTTCTCGTCGGTATTGGCGTATATTTTCTGGAACCGCGGCGTCGAGGAAGTCGGCGCCAACGTCGCCGGGCTGTTTGTCCACCTGATGCCCGTGTTCGGCGTCGTGCTGGCGTGGATATTCCTGGGGGAACGCCTTGCCGGCTATCATCTCGTGGGCATAGCGTTGATACTCGCCGGCATCTACATCACCAGCCGCCTGGGGCGGCGCACGCCGGTGCCCGTAGTCTTGGATTGATCGTTGCGGAGTCTTGTCATGGTGGAAGCTGGAATCGGGGATCCGAAGCGCGTCGAACTGATGCAGCGCCTCGTCCAGCTCACGCTGGAACACCGCGACCTCGACGATCTCCTGCATCGGCTTGCCGGCGATCGCGCCCTCGACCAGGTTCAGATCCAGCGCCTGAAACGCCGCAAGCTGCTGCTCAAGGACCAAATCGCCTGGTTGTCGCGGGAGATGGATCCGGACGTGCTGGCGTAGTCGAGGCCGGCTTGAATGTTGTCCCTGCCGTCCCCAGATCGGGGATAGCCGGAAGCCAAGGCGAAGCTGGGTGCGCTTCCGGTGGTAAGATTGAAATCTCAGCGCATCGCGCGCGCCGTTCCGACTTCGGGGGTGACCTGGTTTCGACGGGGGTTGCGAAGCAGCTTGGGGCATGCCGAGGTGTTGGTCCTCGTTAAACCCTGACAATCGCAAATTTAACTGCGAACGACGAAACGTACGCTCTGGCGGCTTAACCCCGCCGGACCTCGCACCGGGCAGCGCTCGGTTCGGGTGACGTAGCCGGCAACGGCGAAATCACAGCGAGGACATTCAGAGCGATCGCGCCCGCCCGGGTCACTTGGGCGAAGCGTCAAATCTAGGTGACTGGTCCTGCCGTCGTCTGTCAGTCAACGGCGTCGGGACGAGAGCAAAATGACGCGACTAAGCATGTAGTCCTGACTGTAGAGTGCTTCCGGACGCGAGTTCGATTCTCGCCACCTCCACCACTTCAAAAAGATCAGAGTTTTCTCTGGTCTTTTTTTTCGCCGTTAACCTTTGGTTTTGCAAGAAGTTTTCGGGCGGCGCTCTTGAGCGCGGCAACCGGAAACGCGCCGTTTGCGGCCCATTACCACCACTTTTCCTTCTCTGTTCTCTGTTTTGCCCGTGAGCGTTCACGAGGCGCGGTTGCAATGTTTTCAGACGGCTTACGAGGTGGTGGGTTAGAAATGAAAATTGCTTGGGAGGAGGTGACCGAGACGCAGAGAGGGCGGTCGCTGGAACCAGGAACGTGCCGCGGCAGCTACGGCTTCCCATGAGACGCACGGAAGCGCGCTTCGTGAACGCCGGAGGAGATGCGATTCATGCGCGCATGTCCGCACGACGCGGGCCGCCGGGTTTACGTTATCTCCAGCCGCTCCGACACGCTGGAGGTCCGGCGCGAAAGTACGAAGGAACTGGCAGCGCTTGGCATCGTTCACGACGGCTTGCACCTGCTGCCGAGCATCGAGCTGAGCCAGCAAAGCTGCCCCACCGGAGTTTCGATTGGTACGCCAAGTATCTTTGGCAGAAGGTCGCTATTGCGCAGGCGCTCGAGGTGTCGGTTTTCTTTGACGATGATTTGAAGGTGCTGCAGCTGTTCCGGGAATTGGCTCCCGAGATCCAAGCAAAACCGCTCCCTCCGGGAGTCGATCGCGATCCCGTCCTCGCGAGGGAAGTGGCCCATTTCTTGGCACTGCCTCCCACCCGTTGAGAATCGATGATGCAACTATCTTCACCGTTGAAGCGAGCGGATAGTGGCTCGTGTTACCCCGGCGCGAACTGCCGCTTGGTCCATTGTGGCGCGACATGATATCGGGAAGGACGCCTTGGCGGGTCGCGCAACGCGGCATTTGAAGAGAGTCAAGTCAATTCATCGGTAATGGCAATTGTGGTAGCCTGTTTCGTGCGAGCGCGTGGCTTGCCACAAGAGAGCCGCTACGATGTCGGCCAAGCCAAAAGGGAAGTGAAACTGACCCTCACAGAACTCCAGCTACCCGACGCTAGGGTGGTGTGCTGTGCGTTGCCGATTGCGGCCGCCTGCGCGATCCGTGTGGGCATTGCGCCAGGAAGCGAACCGGGCGACATACATCGGCGTGTTAACTTGGCAATTCTGCCCTATATGTCATGCCCTGCGTTCCATCGGCTTGCCTGGAAGATCCGGTCGCGTGTCGAACACCGACCGAAACATGACGGAGAGGCGCAATGACAGCGGCCGAGGTACTTCGCGACCTACTTGGGCAAAGGCGTCTGATTCAGGCGCCGGGTGCACCCGACCCCCTGACGGCGCGGCTCATCGAGCAAGCGGGATTTCCTGCGGTCTACATGACTGGATTCGGGGCGACGGCGATTCGATTGGGGCAACCCGACCTGGGGCTGATGACGCTCAACGAGATGACCGGGCAGGCACGCGACATGGTGCGTGCAACTTCGCTTCCCGTGATTGCAGATGCCGATACCGGTTACGGCGGCCTCAACAACCTGCTTCGGACCATTGAGGAATACGGGCAGGCGGGCGTCGCGGCAATTCACCTCGAGGACCAGACTCTGCCGAAACGTTGCGGCCAGTTGAGTGGAGTGACGCTGGTTTCTGCCGATGAACAGGTGCGACGACTGAAGGCGGCGTTTAAGGCGCGCGGCACGAACCCGATGCTACTCATTGGCCGGACAGATGCCCTCGGTGTCGTCGGATTGGAAGAAGCTTTGGTGCGGGCACGACGTTACTTCGATGCCGGCGTCGACCTTGTCTTCGTCGACGGCGTGAAAACGATCGCGCAGGCGGAAGACATCGCCCGTGGGCTCGACATGCCGAAGGTTCTCAGCGTGGTCGATGGCAACGAAACGGCTGCGCTCACCGCATCCCAGATCCAGGACATGGGTTTCGACGTCGTGTTCTACGCCCTGTCGACGCTGTTCTCCGCGGCAAAGGCGATTGCGGATACGCTCGGCGCCCTTCGCCGGGAAGGAACCACGATCGGCAGGGCGGAACAGATGATGACCTACGCCGATTTCAGCAAGGTCGTCGATCTCGATCGCTATCAGGCCTTCGAGAAAGAGTTCGGCTGACGTTCGAACACGATTGTCACCGGCGAAACAACCAAGACAGAAAAGGGAGGAAACATGAAATCGATTACATCTGCAATTGCTGTGGCCGCGCTCACCGCGGCAACACTGGGTGCGGGCATCTCCAGCGCGGAAGCACAGACCCCCACGCGTTGGCGCATGCACTCCGCCTACAACAAGTCGCTTCCCGTGGCAGGAGCCACAGCCTTCAATATCGCTGAATCGGTGAAACTCGTTTCGGACGGCAAGTTCGATATCAAGGTCTTTGAGCCGGGCGCGATTGTGGCCGGCGCCCAGTACTACGACGCTGTTTCGAAGGGCGCGATCAACGCCGCCTATGGTTCTCCGGGATTCAACGTCGGCAAGAACTCCGCCTATGCGTTCTTCGCGGCCGTCCCGTTTGGTCCGTCGGCTGGCGAAATGCTGGCTTGGCTGTACCACGGAGGTGGACTCGAGATTGCCCGCGAGATCTACGCCAAGGACAACATCTACATGCTGCCCTGTGGAATTCTCCCGCCGGAAAGCGCGGGCTGGTTTCGCAAGGAACTCAAGTCCGTCGATGACCTCAAGGGCCTGAAGATGCGTTTCTTCGGTCTTGGTGCCAAGGTTATGGAGAAACTCGGGGTCTCGACGCAGTTGCTGGCGCCAGGGGAGGTCTACCAGGCGCTCGAACGCGGCACGATCGATGCGGCCGAGCAGTCGGTGCCCGCGATCGATCGCGGTCTCGGCTTTTACCGCGTCGCCAAGTTCAATTACTTCCCCGGCTGGCACCAGCCGTCGACGGTACAGGAACTGCTGGTCAATCTCGATAGCTGGAAGGCCTTGAATCCCGGGCAGCGCAAGATGATCGACCTTGCATGTATGGAGGCGACGGTTTCCCAGTTCGCGGACGGCGAGGCCGGCCAGTTCGAGGTGATGAAGAAGAACGAGGCGGACGGCGTGAAGACGCTGACGTTGTCCGACGACTTCCTCAAGGCCTTCCGGACCCAGTGGGACGTCGTGATCGCCGCGGAAACCGCGGCCAACCCGGATTCGAAGCGCATCTGGGAAAACCTGTCGGCGTTCCGCAAGAACTACGCTGTCTGGGGTGATCGGGCCTACCTAAAAGCGGGCAAGTAGGCCCGGGCGTTCGGCCGGCATCGCCATCGGCGATGCCGGTACCTCAATTCCCAAAGAAAGTCATCGGTGCAGCTACTGGTGAAGCTGTCTGACCGCGTGCAAGCGCTGTGTCGCTTCGTTGCGCGGCTAGGCGCCTGGATGATCGTGCCCCTGATCGCTGTGATCAGTTTTGACGTCCTCGCGCGCAAGCTTCCCGTCGTGCAGGCCTTGGTTCAGGCGACCTGGCTCAACGATTTCATTTCGTCGACCAAGCTGCAAGAGTTCGAGTGGCACCTGCATGCTGTGATATTCCTGCTTGCCTACGGACTTACGTACCTCGAGGGCGGCCATGTCCGTGTCGACGTCTGGCGCGAGCATCGGACGGAAACTACACGTGGCTGGATCGAGTTGATCGGCATTCTCTTTTTTGCAATGCCATTCTGCGCAGTGCTGGTTTATTTCTCGTGGCAATTCGTCGCCACCGCCTATCTGCAAAATGAGGGTTCGCCCTCAGCGACCGGCATACCGCATCGCTGGGTCATCAAGTCCTTCCTCCTCGGTGGAACGGGATTGTTGCTACTTTCGCTGACGGCCACGCTGCTGCGTCTGCTGGCATATCTCTTCGGAGACGCCGAGACTGCCCGCCAAGCGGCACGGCGCCTCGGCAGCGGGAAGATCACCGACGCGCATCCGGAGGCAAAGTAATGGCGGCGGCGATCTTCGGCCATTTATACGTGTACATCGGCGCCTACATGTTCCTGGCGCTGGCGGTGCTGCTCTTTTCGGGCTTTCCGGTGGGGTTGGTCCTCGGCGGTGTCGCGCTGATCTTCGGCATATCGGGCATCGCGCTCGGCCTGATGAACCAGGTCGAGCTCTACCTATTCGTCGAGCGGTTATGGCAAACCTCGGCCAGCAACCAGCTGCTGGTCGCCGTTCCCTGCTTCGTGTTCATGGGCATCATGCTCGAGCGCAGCGGGGTCGCCGGCAATCTGCTGCGCATCCTCCAGATCACCATGCGTCGCGCACCCGGTGGTCTGGCGCTTGCGGTGACGCTGCTCGGCACGATCATGGCGGCGACGACCGGAATCATCGGCGCCTCGGTGGTCATGCTTTCACTGATGGCGCTACCGACGATGGTCGAGCAGGGCTATGACAAGGGACTGGCGAGCGGCACGGTTGCTGCCAGCGCCACGCTCGGCATTCTGATTCCGCCGTCGGTCATGCTGGTCATGATGGGTGACCTGATGGCGCTGTCCGTCGGCGATCTGTTCCTTGCCGCCATCGTGCCTGGCCTGCTGCTTTCGGCGCTCTATTGCACATACATCGTTGCCATCAGCTTCCTGCGTCCGCAGATGGCTCCGTCGGTCCGGCGAAGCGACGACGAGATCGGCGTGCGCAACATCCTCGTGCTCCTGGTCAAGGGGCTGCTGCCCCCCGCCATCCTGATCGGGCTGGTGCTTGGATCGATCTTCGCCGGTTGGGCGACGCCTACGGAAGCCTCCGGAATCGGGGCGCTGGGCGCCACGCTCCTGTCCTGGTTCAACAAGCGGCTCGACCGCGGGTTGCTGGACGAGGTCTGCCGCAGCACCGCGTCGACCTGTGCCATGATCTTCCTGATTTTCGCGGGCGCGACGGCCTTCTCCTACGTGTTCCGGGCGCTATATGGCGAGGATCTGATCCTGGATTTCATTCGATGGATGGGGCTGACGCATTGGAGCCTGCTTGCCCTGCTCATGCTGGTGATCTTCGTGCTGGGGTTCTTCTTCGACTGGATCGAAATTACGCTGATCATCATTCCAGTGTTCGCGCCAATCATTGCCAGCTTTGCGCCAGACTTCGCGCCATTCCTCGGTATCGAAGGCCTGCCACTCGCCGACCAGAAGACGCAGGTGCTTCTTTGGTTCGCAATCCTCGTCGCGGTGAATCTCCAGACTTCGTTTCTCACGCCACCCTTCGGCTTCGCCTTGTTCTTCCTCAAAGGATCGGCACCGCCTTCGATCCAGATCGGAGACATCTATCGCGGTATCGTTCCTTTCGTGGCGCTGCAAGTGGCGGGCATGACCCTCATAGTGCTGTTCCCCTCACTGGCCTTGCACTTGGTCCGGTGAAGACGTTGGGCGCCACTTGAGGCTCCTGTGGCAGGCGCCACGCGCCGCGCGGGGCTTTGCATCTGGTGCGCCCCGCAAGGCGCAGGTATTCCAATAGTCACTGAACGATCGCTGGTGCGGACGGTTAGCGTCCGCTACGGCCGATAGCGCCCACCGACCCAGCGAGTCGACGGCCGCTTCCCCGCTCTCCACGGGACAGCCGACGGCGTTGTCCTCACGGTCGACCTCGATTCGATCGACCCTATTCGCGGGGCGTGAGCAAGGCATGCCGCTGTTTGCCCCAGTCAGCCGGGAAGCCACGCCGCATCAGTTGTTCCAACGCTGGCCCATGCGCCTCGCTTGCCACGCAGGCATCGACGATGTCAGGGGCCAACTGCGTCAGCCGAGCGATGCGGCTGACCTGCCCGAGGTCAAGCCCCTCGGCGGCTGCGATCTCGGTGATGGACTGGTACTTGCCCTCGTCCAATAAACGTTGCCAGTAGTGCGCGAGGCCGAGGGCCCGGACGAGTGCCGTGTCCTCAGCGGCCAAGCGTTCCCGCCGCTCCACTGCAGCCTCGAGCCGAAACGCCTCCGGCGCATCGATCGGCGTGATGACCTGCTGCTTGATCCCGCGCTTGACCAGCGTCCAGGGAATGAAGGTTTCGATGCGCACGCCGCCGGCCGGGCTCGGGATCTGGTAGGTCACCGGGTCGCCGGTCAGTACGCCTCTGTCCTTCCTGGCCATTCCTGACTCCTACTCAAAGCTTGCAATGATGGCACGCTGCGCCGGCCAGTCCACCGGCAGCCTGTTTCGCTGGAACCACATCAACGTCGTCCGTCGCGGTTGGCGACCGGCCATCAACTGCTCGACGATGTCCGGGGCCAGCAAGGTGAGCCGCAGGAATTCGTTCACGGTCGAGTGGTGCAGACCCTCGGCCCGCGCGATGGCGGATCCGCTGGCCATCGCTCCGGTGTCGAGCAGGTGCTGCCAGTAGCAAGCACGGCCCAGCCCTTCTAGAAATGCCGTGTCGTGTGCCGGCGCCGCGGTGGCAGCCAGCTGCCGGTTGCCACGGCGCTTTAAGGTGAGCGGCACAAAGGTCTCCAGGGCCCCGTTCACGCCGGCACCTCCATCGCCACCCGCTCGGCGCCGATGCTTTCGGGCGAGAACTCGCCAATCAGCTCCTTCCAGCCCAGCTCGCGCCATTTCATTTTCAGGCCGCCAGGTACCAGATCAACCCGTTCGATCATCAGGTGGACGATGCGGTGGCGCTCGGCCGGGAACAGCTGCTCCCACACGCCGCCCAGCTTGACCAGCGCCAGCACCGCACCGGGTTCGTCGACCGGCGCGCCATTCCGCGTGAGCAACCGGCATACGGAGGTGATCGCCTCCGGGCTGCCCAGGACCGTCTTGATCTGGGCGACCGCGGCCGCCTCGACTTCCTCGGCCGGTATGCGTTGGAAAGTCTTGCCGGCGGCCCCGAAGCGCGACTCCGACCGGGAGATGTAGTACCGGTACTGGCGGCCGTTCTTGCGCGTGTAGGTGGGGTACATCGGATCGCCGGCAGGTGCGAACAGCAGGCCGCGCAGCAGCGCATCGGTCCGCGATCGGATCTTGGTTTCGGTGGCACGGAGGTGGGGATTGCGGGCCAAGACCTCCTGGACCTGCCCCCAGAGACCGTGGTCAATGATCGCCGGGTGGAGACCCGGATACCAGGTGCCCTTGAGCGACAACTCGCCCAGGTAGATGCGGTTGCGCAGCACCTGGTGCAGGTACTTCTTGTCGATGCGGGCGCCGGGCCGGGTCCGACCATCCTGCGTGGTCCACGCCTTGGTAGTGACTCCTTCGGCGGTCAGGGCAGCGGCGATCTGCGTCGTCGAGCCGATGGTGAGCATGTCGCGGAAGACGCGGCGCACGACGGTCGCCTCGACGTCGTTGATGACCAGGAGGCGATTGGCGACGTCGTAGCCGAGCGGCGGCACGCCGCCGATCCACATCCCCTTGCGCTTGGCCGCGCCGATCTTGTCGCGAATACGCTCGCCCGTGACCTCGCGCTCGAACTGCGCGAAGGACAGCAGCACGTTCAGCATCAGTCGCCCCATCGAGGTCGTGGTGTTGAACTGCTGGGTGACCGACACGAACGACACGCCGTGGCGTTCGAACACCTCGACCATCTTGGAGAAGTCCGCCAGGCTACGCGTCAGGCGGTCGATCTTGTACACGACCACGATGTCGATCAGGCTGCGCTCGATGTCCACCAGCAGGCGCTTCAGCGCCGGGCGCTCGGTGTTGCCCCCGGAGAAGCCCGGATCATCGAAGTCATCGACGACCGGGATCCAGCCCTCGGCGCGCTGACTGGCGACGTAGGCGTGGCCGGCCTCTTTCTGGGCGTCGATGGAGTTGAATTCCTGGTCCAGCCGTTCGTCCGAGGACACGCGGCAATAGACCGCACAACGCTTGCGCGGCTTGGTGAGGGCAGGGATGGCGGCGATGGCGCGCTCACGCGAAGCCCTCCTTCCCTTGGCGCAGACCAAAGAACAGGGGTCCGGACCATTGCGTGCCGGAGATGTGCCGGGCGACCGCGGACAGGCTCTTGAAGCGGCGACCCTCGTAATCGAAGGTGCCGTCGGCGGTCACGGTGACCCGGTGGTCACGTTCACCCCATTCGCGCACCAGCACCGTTCCCGGCGCGAGGTGGATGTCACGCCCCTTGCGCCGGTCCTTGATCTTGGAGTGGCGGACGCCGATGTTGATCAACTGGCGCCGAGTGTCGGTCGACAGGCCGCCAAAGGCTTCCTCCTGCAGCTTGTAGTAGGCAACGCGCGACTCGAGATAGCCGCGGTTCGGGTGCTCCGGGCGACGCGGGAAGAACCGATCCCACAGCATCCACAGTTCCTTGGTCGGCAGGCCGGGTAGGGCCGCGACCTGGGCGGCGACGCTGGTGGTGCCGGGTGCGCTCATCACATTCTCTCCTTTGGATAGGGAGTTGGATGAACGCTCTTCCCGGGCAGGAAGCCAAGTACAACTGCGCGCGGGTCCGCACTCTGTGTCGACCCCTCCGGCCTCTGGGTACGGACGATCGCGTTAGCAAGGATCACGGCGATCTCCGCGGCACGCGCGGTTGCCGACAGCAAGTGCGGCGGGATAAGTTCGAGGTGCTTCATGACGGCTCCGTGGCAATTGAACCGTCACCGATAATGTGCCTGATTTTCCAAACAGGATGGCAAGCGAGGGTAAGGGTGGGTTCCAGCCGAGCCGAGCTGCACCGCAATCCCCTGCCCGAAGACCCTCGACGCCGGCCTCGCCCAACTCACCGTGGGTCTGGCCTGGTGGTATCGTCAGTACGCCCGCGAGCAATCCCAGGCGGATGCGGGTCGCTACCAGTTCGCCGAAGAAGAAGCGCGCGCTCGCCACGCCGGCCTCTGGTCAACGGCCGAGCCGACGGCGCCGTGGGATTGGCGCAAGGCGCGCCACCCCCGCTGAACCCAGTCGCCCGCCGGCTGCCGGGTCCAGGGCCAGAACGACCGCCTGGGTGACCGCCGTCTCGGGCTAATCGGACCATCGTAATGCAGCCCAGGCGCGCCTGGTGAGCCCGCGTCAAATACCATACTGCTGCTGCGCCTATTCCCCACCCGCCTCCAGGGAGCCCAGAGCAGTGGCCCGCACGTACAAGAACATCCCATCCCTACACCGTTTCATTGAAGTTGCACCCGTTGAATCGCTGCGCGGACTTCTGACCGCAAATGCCGACCTGGCCCCGGCCTTCGCTGCCGCGCCATGGCCGGACGCGTTGGTACCCGACGGCGCGGCGCATAGAGTTTCGCGCCAATCTGCTGAAGATCTGTGCCGACCTTGATGCCAGGGTCGCCGGCCCGCTCGAAGGCCACGCCCGGCAGATCGTCACGCTGGCGGAAGGCAAGGGGGTCGAGGCGATCCAGATGGTCAGCGAACGCATCTACCTGCACGATGACGCGGCACAGACGATCGCGACCGAGTTTGCGGCGCAACGCGACGACTGGGGGCGCGCCACCGTCATCTACCTGCGCCTGCCCAAATTGTTCGATGACGCCGAACACTACTTCTATGCCGAGCATCACCGCAACTACGGCCGGCTGTATGAAGCCTTCGATCTGGATTGCGACGACGTCGCCGACTTTGCCTGGACCGACGCCAAGCGCTTGGCGCTCGAGGCGCTGTTGCAGGAACGCCTGGGGGCCGACGGTGGTTGCCTGGTACAGCATATTCGTCGTTCGAGCAGAAACAGGCACAGCAAGCCACCATCACCGTCCACCTGTTCTTGATCCGGCACGCGGGCGCGATGAACAGCGTGCAACAAGTGCGCCCCGACCTATCGACGGCTCCCATCTACTATCGACCGCCGGTGGAGGCGACACTGCTGTTTGTGCCCGACAGGAAATTGGTCGAGGTGTTCACGCAGCAGGAAGGAAGTCGCTTTCTGATCGCCTCGGCGTTTGCACAAGCGGTCGTCGATACCGACTTGTCAGGTCGGCCGATCGCCATGCGCCAATACAACCTGCGACGGTTCTATCGTTCGCTGGCATTGCCCCAAGATGCGGTGGTCGATCTCAAACTGATCGACGCCCGCGTGGTTGAAGCGGAGGCGCGACCCCAGAACTTGAAGCGGCGCATCTCGCTGAAGGTGGACAAGAACGACGACATCGAATCCGCGGCCGAAGACACGCTGGGCGACAACCACATCTTCAGGCAGGCGTCGCTGATCAGTCGGGTAGTGCTCAACGTCCGGTTCATGAAGGACGGCAAGGAAGTCAACCTACCGATCACGCTCAGCACGCCCCATCGGTGCAACCTCGCCAGTCGCCGCGATCCGCAGGAACGGGAGCTTGGCTTCGCCGTGCTCGAGCGCTACGGGATCATCGAAGGCCGTGGTCCCTCTGAGTTCCGACGAAGAGGCGAACCTGTTCGGTGCGTTGCTGCAGCTTTATGAGTCCGACGCCAAGGAAGTGCGGCGTAGCACCCTCGAACAATGGGGTGCCAACATCGAGTTGATGCGCGCCGGCGGTTTCTTGAAGCCGATGGGCAGGGCGATGGATGTCACCCGATGGCGCGACGATGGTACGCCGCTGCACCTAATGGTCCGTGCCAAGGGCGCGCTCCTGGTGGCTGACGATCAGGTGACTCGGCAAGCGATCGACATCGACCCGATCGAACTCGAGCGCTTCGAGGTCATGCGCGGCTGGGTCGCCGAACGCGTGGTGAAGGGGTTGCGTGGGGCATTGCGTATGGGCCAACGGCCCAGGGGCGACGCACCGGTCGTCAAACTCGGGACCCTGGTGGTCGGCGAGGAGGACGTGCCGGTGTTCCTGGCGCGCCGGCTAAACCGGTTCGATGTCATCGCGGAAGCCGACGCCTACCTGCGCGGCGAGCGGCAGGTCGGCTACGGG
>CAWBGE010000022.1:0-130581 GCA_963788185.1 uncultured beta proteobacterium | reverse complement strand
GTGCGATTATAGCCGCTCGGCGTACACGCGACTGCCCGGGCGCCGGCGGTCGCGCCACAGCTCCAGCACGCGGGTGCCGGCGAATCCCGCCGGTCTCTCGCGCAGGCTACTGCGCTGCCGCAGCGTTGGCGACGCGATCGACGCAAGGTGCCGATCGAACTCATGCATTGCAGAAATCGAACCGGCCCATCGCCCCCCAGCTGCGTATCGCGCTGATGGGAGCAAGGCGCTCGAGCGGCCACCTGACCAGACCGGGGGGCCGTTCAATACGGCCGGAGAAGGCCGCCGTCTCCTTTCGATGAGCATCTCGAGGACGAGCTGGGTTTCGCTCCCTCCGACGCCGCCGTTGGGTTCTGAGATTTCAGAACCATCGCGACACAAGATCACCGCGAAGGCGTCTTTGTGGTCCCCTTCCATCCACGGCTGGCGCAAGGAAGTCGAGCACATCAACCCGAGATCATCATCACTTGACCATGAAGCAAATCAGGACGCCAGCCGACCCATGGACGCCGATCCGGGCGCCCCGCCGCGCACCCCCTGTTCACCAGTAGCGCAGCGCATCCCGGTAGATGCTCTCCAGGTCCTGCCTCGACACATCGCGCGGCGCCATCACCAGCGGCCGCTGCTGGGCGAAGGCGCCTTCCGCAAGTGCCCGCACATCGGCTTCGCCGTAGCCCAGAGCGGCGATGCCGGACGGCAGGCCGGTCTCGCGCATCAGCGCGATGAAGGCCCGGGCGAGGATCTCACCCGCGTCCGCGGGCGTCGCGCCGGCAACGTCGGCCCCCAGCGCGGCGGCCGCCTCCAGATGGCGCTCCGGATTGGCCGAGGCGGTGAAGCGGAATGCGGCCGGCGCGTTGATCACCACCGCGATGCCGTGCGGCACCATCGGTTCTCGATCTTCGTAGCCACGGGCGGTGAACGCGTGCCTCAGCGTGGCCACCGAATAGGACATGGCGTGCGGAATGTGCACGCCGGCGCTGCCGAAGGCGAGCCCGGCGAGCGTCGAAGCGAACATCAGCTGGTGGCGCGCCTCCCTGTCGCCCGCGTCGCGAACGGCGCGGACCAGATACTTTCCACCGAGGCGAATCGCGGCGATGCTGCCGATGTCGTTGTAGGGGGTCGAGCCCTGGTAGGGCGGCCGCTGGCTCGGATGCGTCGGCCGCGGCCGGCTGGTATACGGCCGTGCCGTATACGACTCGACGGCATGGGTGAGCACGTCGAAGCCGCACGCCGCGACCACGCCGCCCGGCAGCGACTCGGTCGTCGTCGGATCGACGATCGCCAGCGACGGCTTCAGCAACGGCGAGGCGATGCCCGTCTTCAGGCCGATCGACGTGAGGTCGACGATGGTGATGCCGGTCGTCTCGCTGCCGGTGCCGCAGGTGGTCGGGCAGGCGATGTGCGGCTTCAGTCGGCCCGGGATCGGCTTCGCCCTGCCGATCGGCGCGTTGATGTAGGCGATGAGCTCGTCGGGGAAAGAGGACAGCAGATTCGCTGCCTTGGCGGTGTCGATCACCGAGCCGCCGCCCAGCGAGACGAAGCCGTCGAAGGCCCCATCGCGCGCGAAGGCGGCTGCCGCCTCGAACGAATCGCTGTTCGGCTCGCACCGCGCCTGGTCGTAGACAGCGACGTCGAGACCCGCGGCGCGCAACGCGCCCAGCGCCGTTGCTCCGGGAGCGCTGGCCAGCACGTGCGGATCGACGAACAGGGCCACCCGCGTCATGCCGAGCGACTGGGCATCCGCGCCGACCTCCCCCAGCGCACCGACGCCGAACTTGATTGGCGCAGAGTTGACCGAGAAGACGGTCTCGCCTTCGCCTGGTTTCAAGAAGCCTGCGTTCGTCGACATGGGTGGGGTGCCTTTCGCCGCGGTTGTGGTGGCCAGTCGTTGCCAGCTGGCAAATGGCTATCTGCTAAGCCTTCGCGCTTCCGGCGAACTCCGACATGAAGATCTCCGTAACCGGTGTGGGAGACCTGTCACGTCGAGTCACGAGCAAGTAAGGCTCGCTCTTGTACCTGAAAGCCACGGGCAGGAGCGTCACAAACCCAAATCGCTCGAACTCCTTGGCGACGTCGACCGAGAGCATCGCAACCATCGACTTGTGACGTTGCAGGAACGATAGCGTCATGAACGCAGACGTGGTCTCGATCAGCGTAGGGGGAAATTGCACGTCAACGTCGCGGAATTCGCGCTCGAGCAGGAGTCTCATCGGCGTGTTGGCCGTGTAGACCACCCACCGGAAGTCGGAAAGGTCCTTCAGGTCCAGCGCTTTCCGGGTGGCCAGCGGATGCTCCGGGTGAGCAACTACAGCGAGTTCCTCATCGCGAACCTTGATGGTCCGGTAAAGCTCCGGGTGCTCGCTCACGCTCGTCCGACAAAGAGCGACGTCCAACCGGCCCTGGTCGAGCAGGTCAATCAAATGAGCGCTCGTGTCTTCGACGATCTGCACTGAAACGTGCGGCTGCCGAATAAGCAGGCGTGAGAGCGCGTCGGTAAGAAACGGAACGGCGCCCATGATCGTTCCCACTGCGAGACGGCCACCGTGCCCGTCAAGTATGCCGGAAAGCTCTTCCCTGAGATGGGAAAGGTCCGTGAGAATCAGTCTTGCGTACCTGACAACGCAGTGGCCCAGCGCATTTGGTTCGAGACCCCGGTTGCTTCGAACAAAAAGCGTCGCACCCATTGCTGATTCAATTTCCTTGAGCGCTTTCGTGGCGCCCGGCTGGGTCATGTGGACTTGCTCGGCGGCCTTGACCAGCGAACCGTGATCCGCCAGTGCGATCAAAAGCCTCAACTGCTTCAGTCGAAGCCGTGAAACGAGGGACGTCAACGATGACAGCATCGTGGTCAGGCGCTTTCCCTGTGAACTTCAGGTCGAACCAGATCGCCCAATAGTGACACACTGGTACGGTGAGTTACGTTCTCCCGTTTCGCGACTCCAGCGCCATTACGATGCTGCCATCTACGACAATGCCTGGCGATTCCTATAGCTGTTTGACGATCCGCTCGGTTGTCCGAACCGTCGACCGGCCCACAGGATTGATCAGCGGCCGTCCAAGCACGGGAATGCGAATCTCGAAGATGTCGCTGTCAGTCACGGAAATCCCGTCGCCAAAGGAAGCGACGGAGGTTCCGAAGAACTGAACGTGAACGTCACCCGGACGCACGAACTGGTCGTACTTGAAGTGGTGATACTCGATGTTCGCCAGGGTATGGCTCATATTGTCCTCGCCGGTGACGAAGTTGCGCTGCCATAGCACTTTGTCACCGCGCTTGATCAATGCCACGCCTTCGACGTGCCTGGGCAACTCTCCGACAAACAACTCCGGGCCATAGGAGCATGGCCGCATCTTGGAGTGTGCCAGGTAGAGGTAGTTCTTTTTCTCCATCACGTGATCGGTGCATTCGTTGCCAATTGCATAACCGAGCCGGTAAGGGGTATGGTCTGGGCCGATAACGTACAACCCGACGACTTCAGGCTCTTCGCCATGGTCGGTCGCGAAGTCCGGTACCAGGTAGGTCCCTCCGGGACGCACGATGTTGGAACTGTCGCCCTTGTAGAACCATTCCGGTTGCAGGCCGACCTTGCCGGGCCCCGGTTTGCCTTCGGCCAGACCCCACTTGAACAATCGCATCGTGTCGGTCAGGTTCTCTTCGCTCTGGCTGACCTTTTCGTGCATCTTGCTTCGCGCCTCTGCGCTGCCGAGGTGCGTCAAGCCGGTGCCGGCGATCACGCAATGCGCCGGATCGTCGTGGTCGATCGGCGGGAGGACCTTGCCTTGCGCCAACAACGCGCCATAGTCCAGGACATCGTCGGTACCACGTTTTTCCACTTCATCGAAAAGTCCCACGCCCGCAGCGATCGCATCGAGCGCGAGGACGCGTGTGGTCGTAGTGTTCCGGATCGCATGAACGGAATCGCCGTCGATACGTCCGACGCGACGGCTGTTCTTTGAGTCTTCGAACTGAATGAGGTGCATGGCAAAGCCTTCGTTGCTATTGCAATTGGAGGGCAAGACGGAATCAGCGCGCACGAGCCATGTCGGCACGTGCCTGGCCGACGAGTTCCTCGCCAATGATCTTGCTGAATTCCTCCTGCACCGGCTTCACGGCGTCGCGCAGCTTGGTCATTTCGGCAGGCGGCAGCACGACCACATCCATACCGTGACCTTTGAGGATCTTGAATGCAATGTTATCGGCGTTGTCACGCGACAACTTGCGCTGATAGATCGCGGACTCCTGTGCTGCTTCCATGACCAGCTTGCGATCGGCCTCCGGAAGCGAGTTGAACCACTTCGTGCTCGCCAGAAGGAGGTACGGCGTATAGATGTGTCCGGTAAGGGTCAGGTATTTCTGGACCTCGTAGAACTTGCTCGAGTAGATGAGACCCACGGGCGTTTCCTGGGCATCCACCGCCTTGCTCTCGAGGGCGTTATAGAGCTCGGGGTAAGGAAGGCCGATTGGGTTGGTGCCCAGCGCCTTGAAGGTCGCCACGAACAGAGGATTGGGGATCACACGGATCTTGAGCCCCTTCATGTCCTCCATCTTCTGAATTTGGCGCTTCGCATTGGTCATGTGCCTGAAGCCATTGTCCCAGTACGCCAGCCCGACGATGTTGATCGACTCCAACTTGCTGAACAACTGCTTGCCGACTCGGCCATCCATCACCGCGTCAACCTGCTTGAAGTCCCCGTAGAAGAACGGGAGATCGTAGATTCCGAACTCCTTGATTGCGCCGACGAAGTTGGACGTCGGCCCCACCATGAGCTCCAGAATCCCGCCTTGCAGGGATGACTGCATCTGCGGCTCGTTTCCCAACTTGCCGCCGGAGTACGGAGTAATGATGATTCTCCCGTTGGTCTTGCTCTTTACCAGTTCGACGAAGCGATTCACCCCCTGGCCAACGGGGTGATCTTCGGTGGGAACGTATCCGAGCCTCACATTCTGTGCGTGCACGAACTGAACGAACATCGTCGCGAACAGAACTGCCAAGAGCTTCCTGAGTTTCATGAGAGTCTCCGTCTTTTGTTTAGGACTAGAAGAACCACTTGACCGGCACGGTCACGATGGCCGGGAATAGAACCAACAGCACGACGACAGCGCATTCGGCGATCAGGAATGGAACGACTCCCCCGATCGCATCCTCCATCCGGATCTTCGCTACCCCACATACGGTGTTGAGTACGACGCCGACGGGTGGCGTGATCATCCCGATTGCGGCGTTCATGACGAACAGGACGCCGAAATACACGGGATCGATGCCGGCGGCACTGACCACAGGCATGAGGACCGGCGCAACAATCAGAATGTTCGGCGTGAAGTCCAGCGCCGTCCCGACCAGAAAGACGATCAGCATCATCAGCGCCATCAGGAGTGTCTTGTCGTCCATGAACGGCGTCAGGAGGTGGACCAGTTGATCGGGGATGTTCGCTGCGGTAATGAGCCACGACGTTACCTGGGACGCGGCGACCATGAACATGATCACGGCGGAGGTTTTCGCGGCGCTCAGCACGGCGCTGTAGAGGGCGCTCGCGGAAAGATCCCGGTATACGAAAACGCTGACCAGCAGTGCGTAGGCCGCCGCAACGATCGCAGACTCTGTAGGTGTGAACAGGCCGAACTTGAGCCCGCCTATGATGATGAAAGGCATGCCCATCGCCCATGCGGCACCGCGACACGCCAATAGCATTTCCGCCGCGCTTTTCCTGGGAGGCAGCGTCTCACTGGAATTCTTGGAAAGCCAGCGCCAGGTGACGATCAGCGCGAGCCCCATCACGAGTCCCGGTACGACCCCGGCCATGAAGAGCTTCAGGATCGATACGTTGGTTGTCACGCCAAACAACACAAAGCCCACCGAAGGCGGGATGATCGGCGCGATGACTCCGGATGCAGCGATCAGGCCGCAGGAGCGACTCAAGTCGTACCCGGCCAGACGGATCATGGGTACCAGCATCACGGCGAGCGTTGCGGTGTCGGCGATCGCCGACCCCGACAGACTGGCGAGCACAATGCCTGTTCCGATGACGACGTATCCCAGGCCGCCCCGGATATGGCCCACCAGGCTCATCGCCGCTGCCACTATCTTCTTCGAGAGCCCGCCGGCGTTCATCAGCTCACCGGCAAGGAGGAAATAGGGCACCGCCATCAAGGGAAACGTGTCCGCGCCGTCGATGAGTTTCTGCGCGAGTATCTGCGAATCGAAGAGCCCCATTTGAAGCATCATGGCGATGCCGCAGACGAGAAGCGCCAGCGCAATCGGCATACCCAATGCCATTGCGCCGAGCAGCGAACCCAGGAAGACTGCGAGTGTCATGTCACGCCTCGGCTATTGGTCGTTCGGCGGCAACTTGGCGTGAGGTTCGATGCCTTTGAAGACGAGCGGCAGTTCCAGGATGAGGATCCAGGCGATGGCTATCGATGCGACGATGCCGGTGCCGTACATGAAGGCGACGGGAATGCCGGATAACGCCGCCACGTTGCTTATGTTCAGCCCTGTCTGTGTCCAACTGCCTTTAAGCAACACGGCGCAGCACAACAGCATCAGCGCGTGGGAGAGTATTTGCGCACCTACGCGGATCGGCTTCGGAAGATTCCGCGTAAGGGACTGCATACCGAGGTGGAGCCCCTCCTTCATCGCGACGATCGAGCCGATGAATGTGATCCAGACGAAAATGAACCGCGCCACTTCTTCGGTGACTGCGATCCCGTCGTCGAATACGTACCTTAGTACGACGTTGGCGAAAACCATCAGGCCCATGATGCTTAGCCCGACCACGAGAAAGTGCTCCAGCCATCTCATCCAAAGCGAGCGCGCAGATTTCAATCTTTTCTCCTGTACCGAACTGGATACTTCTCCTGCGTGAGATTGATGACCCGTTCCTGGAGAAATCGTGGGGCCGGATCAACGGTCCAATTGACCGGTCGGAGTGGACGCGCCTAGCGTCAAAAGCAACAACCTCAATTCTTATTCTTCTATTTCCGCGCGATGCACCACCAAGTGGTTGGGACGCGAATCTGAGCGCAAATGCACGTCGCGGATCGTTACGTACAGACTCTAAGTACCGCTCAGGCTCCCGTCCAATGAGTGTGGGTAATGCTGATATAACCAATGGAAATAGCAGGGGCCTGTCTTCTTGCAGGCAACGTGTCGGTCGGCCAGGATCAAACGGGGGGCGATTAACGGGCGACTGAACCGGTCCCCGAAAAGCGGACGCCACAGACGGGAAAACGAGGCCGCTTGCGCAGTCTCACCTCAAGCTGCCTTGATCTGCGGCAAATTCTCTCCACAGCGACGGCGCACAATCACCCGGACGGGGAGAGTGAGTCCACGTGCCGTCGCGTCACGATATCGGTGGCGGACTGCGGTCGGGCGGCGGGATCGGCCTCGAGCCGTCGGTTCTCTTGGCGACGGAAACGGAACAATGCACAAGGAGGTTCGTATGAAATTGATGCGCGCGGTGCGTGTGCTGGCGGGTCTTGGACTCGTCGGCACCCTTGCGATGGGGTCAGGCGGGGTGGCCGCGCAGGCGGCGGATCCGGCGAAGGCCCCCAAGATCGGCTCGTCGCTGATCGGGAAGCTCCAGGGTCCGGAGATCATCCGTGACGCCAAGGCTTTTCCGAAAGCCTTCAAGGAAGCCCCGACGCTCGCCGCGCTGGTGAAGGGCGGAAAGCTGCCTGCGGTCGACAAGCGCCTGCCCGAGCCGTCGCAGCTGCTGGTCGTCAAGCCGCTGGACCAGATCGGAAAGTACGGCGGCAACTGGCGCCGCGCGTTCACCGGACCGGCCGACCACGAGAACGGCAACCGCATCGTATCCGCCGACAAGATCCTGACCTTCGACTACACCGGCACCAGGATCATGCCCAGCCTCGCCCGCGACTGGAAGGTCAGCGACGACGGCAAGACGACAACGATCTACCTGCGCAAGGGCGCGAAGTGGTCTGACGGCAAGCCGCTCACCGCCGACGATTTCATGTTCTGGTACCAGGACATCTACCTCAACAAGAACATCGTCCCCACACCGTTCTTCGAGTTCCAGATCGACGGCAAGGACGGCAAGATGCGCAAGATCGACGACTACACGGTCGCCTTTGAATTCCCAGAGCCATACGCATTCTTCGTCTACCAACTCGCCGGCAGCACGGCGATCGGCGCGGGTCTCGCCACCCGCGGCGCGTTCCAGAACTGGGGCGGCGCCTACGCGCCTGCACATTACCTGAAGCAGTTCCTGCCCAAGTACTCGTCCGACGAGGCGGCGAACAAGAAAGCCAAGGACCTCGGTTTCGACAACTGGGTGTCGCTGCTGCGCAACCGCTACAGCTGGGCGCTCAACCCCGACCTGCCGGTGATGACGCCGTGGAAGACCGTCTCGCCGATCAACACGCCGACGTGGGCGATGGAGCGCAACCCGTACTTCTGGGGTGTCGACACGGCGGGCAACCAGTTGCCGTACATCGATCGGATCACGTTGACTCTGGCCGAGAACGCCGAGGTCGCGAACCTGCGCGCCATCGCCGGCGAGTACGACATCCAGGAACGCCACATGCACCTGTCGAAGCTGCCGGTATTCCTCGAGAACCAGCAGAGGGGCAACTACAAGGTCCACCTCGACCCGGGCCTCAACGGCGCCGACGTCGCGCTGCACATCGGCATGGCCTACGACGCGGATCCGGAGATCGGCAAGCTGCTGCGCACAAAGGACTTCCGCCACGCACTCGCGCTGGGCATCGACCGCGACCAGCTGAACGAAGCATTCTGGCTGGGCGTGGGCACGGCGGGCTCGGTGGCGCCGGCGCCCGACACGATCTACAGCCCCGGCCCCGAATGGAACAAGAAGTGGGGCGTGCTGGACCTCAAGCAGTCCAACGAATTGCTCGACAAGGTCGGCCTGACGAAGAAGGACGCCGAGGGCTACCGGCAGCGCCCCGACGGCAAGGGCCGCGTGCGCCTCGAGATGGTCACCGTCGGCGGCCAGTTCGTGCCGTTCACGCAGGTCGGCGAGATGATCAAGCAGCAGTGGAAGAAGATCGGCATCGACGTCGACATCAAGGAACTCGAGCGCAACCTTGCGTTCACGCGCGACAACAACAACGAGAACCAGATCATCACCTGGGCCAACGACGGCTCCGAGATGCTGTTCCTGTTCCCGCGCCACGCGCTGCCCGTCGACGCGGCAGAGGCCCACATGGGCATCGCATTCGCGAAGTGGTACGCGTCGAAGGGCGCCGCGGGCAAGAAGCCTGACGATCCCGAGATGCTGCGCGCGTTCGACCTGTTCCGTGCCTCGTTCGGCGCGAAGGAGGAGGACCGGACGAAGAACGCGAAAGAGATCTGGAGGATCATCGCCGAACAGACGTGGAGCATCGGGACCGTCGGTCAGTCGCCGGCGTTCATGGGCGTGCGCCTTGTCAAGAACAACGTCGGCAATGTCCCCGACCGGCAGACCAACGCGCAGCACGTGCGCACGCCGTACTCGTCGCAACCGATCACGTTCTACTTCAAGTAACATTGCGGCGGCCGCCTGCATTGCAGGCGGCTGCGTTCCACCCGGGCGCCTGCGGGCGCCCGAACCGTTTTCCACGGAGTTGCCATGGTGGCCTACATCGTTCGTCGCTTGCTGCTGGCCGTGCTCACGGTCTGGGCCATTTCCGTGCTGTCGTTCATGATCATCCACCTGCCTCCCGGCGATTACGTCACTTCGTACATCGCCTCGATGTCGGCGTCGGGAAGCGCGGTTTCCGAAGGCGAGGCGATGGCGATGCGCGAGCAGCTCGGCCTCGACAAGCCGATCACGGTTCAGTATGCGAAGTGGATGGGGCTCATCCTGCAGGGAAATTTCGGCATGGCGATGGAGTGGGGGCGGCCCGTTTCCGACGTGATCGGCGACCGCCTGACCCTGACCATGGTCATCTCGGTGGCGGCGATCATCTTCACCTGGGCGCTGGCCCTGCCGATCGGGATCTACTCCGCGGTCTACCCCTACTCGTTCGCGGATTACCTGTTCACGTTCATCGGTTTCATCGGCCTCGCCATTCCCGGGTTCCTGCTGGCGCTCGTCGTCATGTACGTTGGCTTCGCCTGGTTCGGCGCGAACGTGGGCGGGCTCTTTTCGCCCGACTTCGCCGAAGCGCCCTGGAGCATGGCGAGAGTGTGGGACCTCACCAAGCACCTGCCGATACCGGCCGTCGTCCTCGGCGTCGCCGGAACCGCCCAGCTGATCCGCATCATGCGGTCGAACCTGCTGGATGAATTGAGAAAGCCCTACGTGATGACGGCGCGTGCACGCGGACTTCCGGAATACCGGGTCGTCCTGCGGTACCCGGTCCGGGTAGCGCTCAATCCGTTCGTGAGCACCATCGGTTACCTGCTGCCCTACGTGGTATCCGGAAGCATCATCGTATCGCTCGTCCTGAGCCTGCCCACCGTCGGCCCCCTGCTGCTCAAGGCGCTGATCGCCCAGGACATGTTCCTGGCCGGAACCATCGTCCTGCTGCTCGGGGTGATGACCGTCGTCGGAACGTTCATCTCGGACCTGCTGCTGATGTGGGTCGACCCGAGAATCCGGTTGGGGCGGCAGTGATGGCGGAGATCGCACCGGCACCCGAAACCGGGGTCCTGGCGGAAGACAGGATCGCCGTCGCCACGCAGTGGCAGCTGATGTGGTGGCGTTTTCGTAAGCACAGGCTTGCGGCCGGCGGGACCATCGTCCTGATCGCTTTCTATTTCGTCGCGATCTTTGCGGATTTCTTCGCCTATGCGGATCCGCAGGAATCGGAAGCACAGCGATCGCTGATGGCGCCGCAGCAGATCCATTGGTTCGACGAGGGAAGCTTCAGGCCCTATGTCCACCCGTTGGCGGGGACGCGAGACCCGCTCACTTTCAAGCGCGTCTACGTTCCCGACACGACGAAGAAGATCCCGGTCACGTTCTTCGGCCGCGGCGAACCCTACGAATTGCTGGGCTTCATCCCGGCCGACCGCCGTTTCATCGGTGTGGAAGGAGCGAAGGCGGGGGAGACGCTTTTCCTGCTCGGAACGGACATGCAGGGGCGCGATATGTGGTCGCGGCTCATGTATGCCACACGGACGTCGATGACCATAGGTCTGGTCAGCGTGGCCCTGAGTCTGGTGCTGGGCGTCGTCCTCGGCGGCATCTCCGGCTATTTCGGCGGACTGGCCGATACGGTGATCCAGCGGATCATCGAGATCCTGCGCTCGATCCCGACGATTCCGCTGTGGATGGGCCTCGCCGCGGCGCTGCCCGCCGACTGGGACGTCGTGAAGGTCTACTTCGCCATCACCATCATCATTTCGCTGATCGGCTGGACCGAGCTTGCCCGGGTCGTCCGCGGGCGGTTCATTTCGCTCAAGGAAGAGGATTTCGTCATGGCGGCCGAGCTCCTCGGTTGCAGCAAGTCGAGGATCATCTTCCGCCACATGGTGCCCTCGTTCATCAGCCACATCATCGCGGCGACGACGCTGGCGATCCCCGCGATCATCATCAGCGAGACGTCGTTGAGTTTCCTCGGCCTCGGCCTGAGGCCGCCGGCGATCAGTTGGGGGGTGCTCCTCCAGGATGCCCAGAACATCCAGGCCCTGGTCATTTCTCCCTGGCTGCTCTATCCGTCCATTGCCGTCATCGTCGCAGTCCTCGCGTTCAATTTCATGGGCGACGGGATACGCGACGCGGCGGACCCCTATTTGTAGACGGCAGGATTCCAGCGAGCGCCCGGCCGGTGCCGGTTCGACCCGCGACCCGTCGACGGGCTCCCTTACAGCCGGACTGACCATGCAGAACGACACGAAGCCGCTGCTTTCGGTGCGAAACCTGAAGACAAGCTTCTTTCAGGACGAGGGAACAACCAAGGCCGTCGACGGCGCCACCTTCGACGTCTTCCCCGGAAAGACACTCGGCATCGTCGGCGAGAGCGGCTGCGGAAAAAGCGTCACGGCGCAGTCGATCCTGCGGATCGTCGACCATCCCGGTCGAATCGTCGATGGCGAGATAATTCTCACCCGCGCCGACGGTTCGCAAGTCGACGTCGTCAAGCTCAAGCCCAACAGCCGGGAGATACGTTCGATTCGGGGCGGAGACATCGGTCTCATCTTCCAGGAGCCGATGACTTCGTTCAGCCCCGTGCACACGGTCGGAGCCCAGCTCATCGAAGCGGTCATGCTCCACGGTGCGTTCAGCAAGAAGGAGGCGCGACTGCGGGGGATAGAGGCGCTGCGCAGCGTCGGCATCCCGAAGCCGGAGCGGCGGATCGACGAGTACTCGTTCGAATTGAGCGGCGGCCTCCGTCAGCGGGCGATGATCGCGGTCGCGCTTTCCTGCGATCCGCGCCTGCTGATCGCCGACGAGCCCACGACCGCGCTCGACGTCACCACGCAGGCGCAGATACTGGATCTCCTGCGCAGGATTCAGCAGGAACGGGGGATGGCCATCATGCTCATCACGCACAATCTCGGCGTGGTGGCGGAGATGGCCGACGACGTGGTTGTCATGTATCTCGGCAAGGTGGTCGAGGAAGGCAACGTCGACGAAATCTTCCACGATCCGAAGCACCCGTATACGAAAGCGTTGCTGCAGTCGATACCGAGCATCGATTCGACGCCGCGGTTGAAACTCCCCACCATCAGCGGATCGATTCCGCACCCGTTCAACCGGCCGAAAGGATGTCCCTTCCATCCGCGCTGCCTTTCCGCGATCGCCGGCCGCTGCGACACCGACGAACCGCCTCTTCAGGCGATCGGCGAAGGCCGGCGAGTCAGCTGCTTTCTCTACCCTTGATGAGAATCGGACGCGAATGACCAACAGCGACGTCGGTTCAGGCAAGTCCGTGCTCCTCGACGTGAGAGGGCTGAAGAAGTATTTCCCCATCCGGCGCGGGATCCTGCAGAAGACCATCGGCCACGTGAAGGCGGTCGACGACGTGACTTTCTTCCTCAATCGAGGAGAAACGCTGTCCCTCGTCGGGGAGAGCGGCTGCGGCAAGACCACGACGGCCCGCTGCATCCTGCGCGCCATCAAGCCGACGGCCGGCCAGGTCTTGCTCGTGGACAACGGTGAAGTGCTGGATGTGGCGACCGTTCCGAAGACCAGGCTCCGATCCCTGCGGCGCCAGATGCAGATGATCTTCCAGGATCCGTTCTCGTCGCTGAACCCGCGGATGACGCTGCTGGACATCGTCGGCGAGCCGCTGCTCGTCCACGGTGTGGGCAGCCCGCAGGAGCGCACCGATCGCGTCGTCGAATTGCTGCGCCTCGTGGGGCTGCGGCCCGAGTACATGCGGCGCTATCCGCACGCCTTCTCGGGCGGCCAGCGCCAGCGCATCGGCATCGCCCGCGCGCTGGCCCTCAACCCGCGGCTCATCGTCGCCGACGAGCCGGTCTCGGCGCTCGACGTCTCAGTGCAGGCGCAGATCCTCAACCTGCTGCTCGAACTCCAGGAGCAGCTCGGGCTCACGATCCTCTTCGTCGCCCACGATCTGTCCGTCGTCAAGCACATCAGCGAGCGGGTCGCGGTGATGTACGTCGGCAGAATTGTGGAGACCGCGCCCACCGAGGAGTTGTTCGCAACGCCGAGGCATCCGTACACCGAAGCCCTGATGTCCGCGGTCCCCAAGCCCGATCCGCGCCTACGCTCCGAACGGATCATCCTGCAGGGCGAAGTTGCCGACCCGGCCAATACGCCGTCGGGTTGCCATTTCCATCCCCGGTGCAAGTATGCGCAGGCAGTCTGCCGCGAAAAATCGCCGCTGCAGGAAGAGGTTGCACCCAACCATTTCGTGAGCTGCCATCGAGCGACGGAACTCACCCTTCGCGGCGTCGCCCGCTCGGTCGCGTAGAATCTTCGCCCGGGCAGCCTGTCTCCAACGGCCCGTCGGCGGGCGCACCGGCCGCGACCGCGGGGCAAAGTGCCCGCGCTTCGGGTCGCCGCGACGCGCGGGACCCTTGATGGGTGGCCGCCATGTTTCGTGTCATTTCAGCATTCGTTCTCGTCGCGCTCAGCCTGCCATTGATCGCCTTCTTCGGTGGCGGAGTCGATCCGGTGCAGAGCATGCTGATCATCGGCACTTTCACCGTCCCGGCAACGGCGATCGGCGTGCCGATCTTTCAGGCCCTGCGCCGGCGCGGGCAATTGACCGCATTGAATTGCATGCTGAGCAGCGCGGCGCTCGGATTTGTCTGCGCCACACCCTTTGCCCTGACCCACGCGCGTCTGCTCGCGTTCGTGGTGCCGTCCTTCTCCGCCATCGGCGCGTTGCACGGACTCGTGTTCTGGCTGCTTGCGGTCTGGCGCAACCGCAACCTGACCAGCGCACAGCCGGTGACCGGGCAGCAACGCATGTGCGCCCCGCGATAGCGAGGCCTCCGACCCCACGCTGGCACGCTTCGAAAACGTGTCACGGCGCGACACCCCGTCCAACCGACTGAGGCAGACTCCATGGCGATCAAAGTGTGTTTGGCGGGTGCGACGGGCTGGGCCGGCTCGGAGCTTGCGCGCTCGGTTGCCAAGACTGCGGACCTTGCGCTCGTCGCCGCCGTCTCGCGCAAGCATGCGGGCCGCAGCCTGGGCGAGGTGCTGGGCGAGGCGGGCGTCGCCTGTCCGGTCTACGCGTCGGCCGCGGAGGCGCTCTCCAGCCCCTGCGACGTCTTCGTCGAGTACACCAAGCCGGACAGCGCCAGAACCAACATATTGATCGCGCTGGAACGCGGCGCGCACGTGGTGGTGGGCACATCGGGCCTCACCGACGACGATTTCGCGGAGATCGACGGGGTCGCGCGCAATCAGCGTCGCGGGGTGCTCGCCTGCGGCAACTTCGCCTTGACCGTCGTGTTGCTGCAGAAGTTCGCCGAAGCTGCCGCGAAGCTCATTCCGCAGTGGGAGATCATCGACTACGCGCACGACGACAAGATCGACGCGCCAAGCGGGACAGCCCGCGAACTCGCGACCCGCCTGTCTAAGCTGCGTCGTCCCGAGCCTTCGATCCCGGTGGATCGGACGGTGGGGCCTCGGGAAGCCCGAGGCGCCACGCTGGCGGGATCCCAGGTGCACTCGCTTCGTCTACCCGGATACGTGATCAGCGCCGAGATCATCTTCGGAATGCCGGATCAAAGGCTGACCCTCCGTCACGACTCGGGAGGCAGCGCTCGCCCGTACGTCGACGGGGCGCTGCTCGCCATTCGCAAGGTATCGACGCTGGTGGGCGTCCACCGCGGGCTGGACTCGGTGCTCGACCTCTGAGCACCCCGTTTCGCAATTGCGAATCGGGGTGCTACGCAACACGAAGCGCCGAATGTCCGGGTGCCAGATGCAGCGATCCGGCGCGGGCTCGAGCCACGCCATGCTGCCTGCAGCGATTGCCGAGACTACTTCGCAGTAGCCTTCGTCACCGCGGCCAGCAACCTGTCGGCCTGCGCGTTCGTCACCGTGCCGCGGACCAGAATGTCCGGCGGCAGGACTCTCTTGCCGAAAAAGGCCTGGTTCCACTCGTCCGCCGAAGTCACGACCGTGCCATCGAGGTTGAGGCCGCCGTAGATGCCCTTGGCGCGACTGAACGCAATCAGGTCGGCAACGACATCGGACTTGGCGCCCGCGCCCACCGGACCTGCCGCGACGCTCGCATCCGCGCCGAACTTCACCGATGTGGCGAGCAGCGAATTGAAGCCCTTGTCGGTCATCACCAGGGTGATCGTCTCGGAGACCGACACGCCAGCCTGGAAACCGACGCTGGCTGTGGCCATGTTGTAGAACGACGGGCCGACCCACCTGCCCGACTTCGAATCGCGCGCGACCAGCAGGGCGCGGCCGCCCGATCCGCCGAAGATGAAGCCCGCCTTGACGACTTCCGGTGCAATGAGCAGCGCCTTCGCGCGATGAAGGTTCTGCTGCAGCCAACCCATCTCCGGATCACGGAGGAAATTCGATAGCGTGACCTCGGAAGCGCTGACGAGCTTTGCCTGATCCGACTGGGCGACGGCGGGCGATGCGATGAAGCCGGCGGCGGCCGCGAACATTGCCGCAGCGACGGCCGCGCGCAGGATGCGTTTCAACATGACTCTCTCCTTCAGGTAAGTGGGTTTGGTGTTCTCTCTCGCAGATATCGGCGCCATGAAGCGCGATCTCCCAATTGCATCCGTCCACGAAGCAGGATACTAACCCGTCGCGCGGCACGAACCCGCATTCTGCGCCTCGGGGCGGCCCTTCGGGCTCACTGGACTACCTTCGTGCTGGGAACGAAGGTATTCGCCCTCGGGGCGGCCCTTCGGGGTCACTGGACTACCTTCGTGCTGGGAACGTCGGTATTCGCCCTCGGGGCGGCCCTTCGGGCTCATGGCGCACCGAGCAGCAGATAGACACTGAAACTGCCGCCGTTGCCGATTCCGGCACCGAGGTAGGCCGGGCCGGCAAAGGTGTCGGCACCCAGGAACAGCGATCCGGAGTACCGCGTTCCCGGAGACGGCAGTCCGTCGATGCGATCCCTGATCGATCCGACTTCCGCCGACCCGCCTGCGTACAAGCCCGAGCCCAGCAGGCCCGGCATGGCCAACACGCGGTTGTAGTAGATCGCGCGCCCGAAAACGAACTGGCGACCCGCGAACTGATCGAGGCGGAATCCGGAAAGCCGTAGTGGTCCACCGAGCACGAAGGACTCGTACGCCGGCATGTCCGAACCGAGATCGGTGCCACCGGCGACGTGGAGATTCAACGTGTGCGCCCCCCATGACCTGACCACGGTGGCGGCCCCGTCGACGCGCTGGTAGTTGAGGTCCGATCCGAGCGACTTCGTCGCCCCATAGACCCTCGCGCGGGCGGCATAGCCACTCAACGGAAACCACGCCTGATCAAGCTGGTCGATCGTCAGTTGAGCACGCACACCGGCCGAAAGCTCGCGAATCGAAGGCAGGACCGCGTCACCGGTCTCGACCCGCGCGTACACCTTGTTCCACAACGCTCCGATGCGCGCGATCCCCCGCGTTCCGAGCACTGCGCCCGTGTCGACGCCTGCGCGCGCGGACGCCACCAGGTAGTCCGCGATCTTGTCGTCGCCGCTGAACACCGAACGCGTCGTCTGGCCAATCCCGCCGTAGGGGGACACGAACCACGACCCCGCCTCGTGCAGCGGCTGGAAGAACTCCGAGTAGAGGTGGGTGTCCTGCCCGACCTGCGCCTCGGTCAGCCATTCCCCGCCCAGCCGGTTGAGCCAGGTCCGACGGTACTGGACCAGCAGATTGAACGCGTTGTCGCCCTGGAAATCGCTCTCGAGGCCGATGCCGAAGCGCAGGAAGTCCGGTCCCCACGATTTTTCGCGCGGGGTGATGACCATCGCGCGCGGGCCGCCGTCGCCAAGGATGTGGTAGCCGACGCTTTCGAAGTCGCCGCGGCCGTAGATACGGCGCAGGTCGGCGCCGATCTTGTCCTCGGTCAATGGCTGGCCCGGCTCGCTTCGCACCAGTCCGCGCAGCACCGCCGGGTTGGTGCGCTCCAGGCCTTCGAAGCGGATCTCGTCGACGGTGCCCAGCGACCTGCGGTCCGCGACCTGTAGCGCCCGCACCGCCGCGTACTGTTCCGGCGGCAGGCTGTAGCGCGCCAGCGAAGACGCCATCGCGCGCGTCGCCTCCTCGCCGATGCGGATGGCGTCGCTGGAACGCGCGAAGCTGCTCGCCGAGATATCCCCCAGGGCGGGTTCGATCAGCACGTCGCCGCTACCCATGCTCTTCAACTGTTCGTCGACCGTCTGCTTGCCGAGGAAGTTGACCAGCTGGCCCGCGATCGACAGTGCCGAGGTGAGGTCCTTGCGCTTCATCGGCGGGGTGGAGATGTTGACGGCGATCACGACGTCGCCGCACAGCTTGCGCGCCGCATCGATCGGGAGATTGTTGGCGATGCCGCCGTCGACCAGCAGCCGGTTGTCGATCTCGACCGGCGCGATCGCGCCGGGGACGGCCATGCTGGCGCGCATCGCCTGCGCCACGCTGCCGCGGTGCAGCACCACCGATTCGCCGGTCTCGATGTCGGTCGCCAGCGCGCGAAAGGGGATCGGCAGCTTGTCGAAGTCGTAGATGCCCATCGCCGGTGCGGTCAGCACCCGGAAGAACGCCTCGATCGAGACACCGGCGATCACCCCCATCGGCAACGCGAGGCTACCGTCCCTGACACCGAACTCCGGCGCGAACAGCGTCTTGAAATCGTCGCCCTTGCGGCGGATCGAAATTTCGTCTCGAGGCGGCTTGTCGCGAAAAATTTCGTCCCAGTCGGCTGCCAGAACGAGCTCCTCGAGTTCCGCCGGCGGGGTGCCGGCGGCGAAAGCGCCTCCCACAATCGAACCCATGCTCGCGCCGGTGACGCAATGGATGGGAATGCGCATCTCGTCAAGCACCTTGAGCACACCGACGTGCGCGATGCCGCGCGCACCGCCGCCCGACAACGCGAGGCCGATGCGCGGCAACGCGCCCGAGGTCCTTCGCGGCGCGACGTCGACGGCCAATGCATCGTGCTGGCCGACGAGCGCCGAAAGCGTCAGCGCCACGACGATGCTGCGGCGCAGGGGATCTGACGTTGACTCTGGCATCACTGTCTCGCGTGCAGCGCAGCAGCGACTGCGAATTCGCGCCGGCTACATCCGCTCGGCGGCCCGCCACAAGTCCTGTTCGGGCAGCAAATCGACGCGGGGAAACCGTGCCATTATCACCGCGTAGGGTGAGCGATCGACGAGGCACAGCTCGCAGATCGGCACCTTGATGACGGCGCCGCCGGGTTCGGCTGCCTTGACGTTCATTTCGTCGAGCTCGAGGGTGTGGGTGTCGACGCGCAGCCACGCACCGGGATCGCCCAGGACTTCGCGCAGCCGATCCATGAGCGGCGCCATCATGCCCGTCGCAGCGAAACGCGCCAGTGCCTGCTCGTTCGCCTCGAGATCCCGGGCGAGCGCCGCGGCGTTCACCGACGCGACACCGGCTTCGCCCACCATGCCGGCAAGGCCGCGGCCGCCTGCATGCGCCATCTGCAGCCGCATCCTCAGCAGCGCGCGCTCCTCTTCGAGTTCCTTCTTCTGCTCCTTGAGTGCGGTGATCTGCGCCAATGCCTTCATCGCCAGATAGTCGACCGAGCGCTTGCCCAACTCGATTCGCGTGGCCTGCAGGTCGGCCGTGGGAGCGAGCACGACCGGCTTGTCGAAACTGACCGTCGTATGGACGGCCTCACGCTGCAAGCCGTCGCCTTCGACCCGCGTGGCGATTACGTCGCGCTCGGCGCGCTCGAACCCCAGCAGCGCGATGCACTCCTCCGCCGCTGTCGCGGCGAAAAAGCTGCGGACATCACGGCTGCGGCTGAAGGGCATCGGCACATCAGCGGCGCGCGCGAAAAACGCGCGCAGCGTGCGATCGCCGGTCCACGCCGCGGCGCTTATGGCGACGGGACCGGGGATAGCCAGCAGTACCTGCCGGACGTGGTCGAGTGTGGTCAATGCGCCGTCGTGAAGGATCTTCCGGTAATTGGGCACGAGTTTCAGCCGCGTGTCCGTCGCACCGACGACCCGCTCGATGATGGCGGCCGCCACCTCTTCGTCGCGCGTCGGCGTGCGCGAGGTCGAATGCAGTCCGAATACCCAGTCCAGCAATCCCACGATAGGGCACCTCCTGGTTGATCCGAGGGCGACACGGCCCATGAAACGTCCGTGCGGACCCGGCACGACAGCCATCTCGCCGCCGGCTCCAGCCGGCGCGCAGTACGGACCGGGGCCTGAGGCGGCTGGCCGACTCCGCCCGTGCAGAATTATGCCCTATTGATCCGGCATCGCGATGCATGAAGTCCCGTTCGGGATGAGCCCGTCGAAGCCATTCGACAAGCTCAGGACGAACGATTCAACCGCGTTGGGTGCAACACCGCGGCACCATGTAAAGTAGCGCCACCCATGCGCACGATGCTGACGATCACCCTGCCGTTTTTCGCGCTGATTCTCCTTGGTTACATCGCCGCGAAACGGCGGTGGGTGCCCGGCGAAGCCGTGCCGGCGTTCAACGGGTTCCTGCTCTACTTCGCGGTGCCGGCGATGCTGTTCCGATTCGCTTCGACCACGCCGTTCCGCGACATCGCCAACGGCCCCTACTTCGCTGCCTACACGATCGCGGGACTCTGCACCCTCGCATTCGTGATTCTGATCGCCTGGCGCATGCTCGGGTCGCTGCTGCGCGATGCCGCCTTCTTCGGGCTCGCCGCGAGCGTCACCAACATCGGCTATCTCGGCATCCCGATGATCGTGGCGTTGATGGGCGAGCGCGCGGCGGCGCCGACCATACTGGCCGCAATCGTGGACCAGACGATCGTCGTATCGGCCGCGCTGGCCGTGGCGCAGACGGACGCGACCGGCGCGCGCGGGTGGACGGCGGGCATCCGGGATGCCCTCGCCAAGGCGGCGCTCAATCCGTTTCTGCTCAGCATTTTCGCCGGCGCGCTGTTCTCGGCGTTCGCCTGGACGTTGCCGACGCCCGTCGACGAGATCGTGCGCCTGCTGTCCAATGCGGCGGGGCCCTGCGCGCTGTTTGCCATCGGCGTGTCGCTGGCACGTCCGGATGACCGACCGCGATCGACCATCGTCGCGCTCCCGGTCGCGGCGAAGCTCCTCCTCCATCCGATTCTCGTGTGGGTACTGATGCGGCCCTTCGTCGACACCTTTGCGGCGACCGCGGCCGTCCTCGCCGCCGCGCTGCCGACAGCAGGCTGGGTCTTCATCTTTGCGCAGCGCTACGATGCCGACTCGGGCCGCATTTCGGCGACGATCCTCCTCACGACCGCGCTCGCCTTCGTCACTTTCTCGGCGTGGGTGTGGGTGCTGGGCATATAGGGCCTTTCGGCGGGTTGACGCCTTGACTGCACAGGCCGCAAGATCGCCGCCTTGCCCATCCGACCCGCGCGCCGCGCTCCCATTGCCCGGATCGCGCCAAAGACGAATCAAGTGAGGTGAGACGTGAGATTCAAGATGGCGGAGAAGTCGCTGTTCGCGATCCTGCTGCGCTCGTCGTGGTGGGTGAGCTTCGCTGCCGCGGCGGGAGTGCTGCTCGTCGCGCGCATCGTGCTGCCCGAGCAGTACATGATCGGCGGCATGATGGCCGCGATCCCGTTCGTGGGAATCGGGGTCGTGACGGGATGGAGACAGCTGCGCGCGCCGAGCGCCGCGCGGGTCGCCTCCACGCTGGAGGCCGTCGACGCGATGTCGTGGCGCGAGTTCTCGGGCGCGATGGACGACGCTTTCCGCCGCGACGGCTATGCGGTAACGCGCCTCGGCGGGAACGCGGCCGACTTCGAGCTGATCAAGGCGGGCCGCAGATCGGTGGTCATGTGCAAGCGCTGGAAGGCCGCCAGCACCGGCATCGAACCGTTGCGCGAACTCGACGCGGCAAAGGAGGCGCGGGATGCGCACGAGGGCATCTATGTCGCGGTCGGCGGTGTCACCGACAACGCGCGACGGTATGCGGTCACGAAGAATCTGCGCGTGCTCGAGGGCACCGAGCTCGCGCAGCTGCTGCGCGACGTCCGGCGCGCGAAATAGCGCCTGACCGGCAGCGGACTCCCCCGATGATGATCGCCACCCGGCTGCGGTCGCGCATTCGCCTCGATCGCCCCCTGCCCTGGCTGCTGGGCTGGATCGTCGTCGGCGCGGCGGGCGCGATCTGGCTCGGCAACGCGGAGTTGTCGCGGCTGCGCGATGCTTTCGAGACCGATGCGCGGATCATGCATCGGCTGTTGAGCCAGCGCGCCGTGGAGCACGAAGCCGTGCTGGCGACGCTCGCGTTGCTGGCAACGTCCAGGGCTGACCGTCCCGAGCAGCGCCTCCCGGCAATCTATCCGCGCATTCTGACCGCAGCGCGACGCGACGCCGGACAGGATTGGTCGGCACCGGGACTGGACGCGGCGGAGACGACCTCGCGCAGCCAGCGGCGGGCCGTGGTCGTCGACACCGAGTTCGCACAGGGTCGGTTCTGGCTGGTGCTGGCCGCAGAACCCGCGAGCCATGCGTTGCAGATCGACATCGGGGCGATGACTCCGGCGGAAGAGTGGCCGGTGACGGCAGAACACCCGGTCGGGATCCTGTTGCGGCACGGCGACCACGCGTGGATGATTCAGGACGGCGTTGGGTCGCGGGAAGCCACGCGCTTCGGATTTCGCAAGACGCTGGCAGCGGTCAGCCAGCCGTTTGAACTGGTGGCGACGCGACACGTCGGTTGGCATGAACTCCCCTGGATGCGCATGTCGCTGTGGATCGCGGCCGTCGGCGGCGTGCTGGCGGCGCTGGCGGCGTTGCGGCGCCAGCACGTGGAACGCCGGCGCGCGGAGGAGCGGCTGCGTGTCGGTCAGGTCGCGCGGCTCAATGCGCTGGGCGAACTCGCGGCGGGCATGGCGCACGAACTCAACCAGCCGCTCACCGCGTTGCTGGCCAACACACAGGCAGCCGCCCGCCTGCTCGACGACGATTCGCCCGAACTCGGCACCGCGCGCGCGGCGATGGCGCGCGCGGCCGACCAGGCACGCCGCGCGGCCGACGTGCTGGCGCGCCTGCGTCGCACCGTCGAACAGCCGGACCTCGACGGACGCCACCAGCAGGTGGACCTGCGCGCAGCGGTCGCCTCGGCGCTGCACCTGATCGAGCCCGAGTGCCGTCAGCGCGAAGTCGAGCCACGGGTGCATGCGGATCGCGCCGTCGTCGTCTCGGCGGAGCCCGTAGCGCTGGAGCAGATCATCCACAATCTGCTGCGCAACGCGTTGCAGGCACTCGAGCAGGTGCCGGCGCCGGAGCGAACGCTCGTGATCACGCTCGCGGTCGACGCAGCGCAGGGCCGGCTGCTCGTGCGCGACACCGGTCCGGGGATTCCCGAGCCGATTCTGCAGCGAATCTTCGAGCCCTTCTTCACCACGCGCAAGGACGGCCTCGGGCTGGGCCTCAGCTTGTGCGAAACGCTGGCCGCGAGCATGGGCGGCAGCCTCTCGGCCGCGGCGGCGAGTCCGCGCGGCGCGGAGTTCCGTCTCTCCCTGCCGCTGGCGCCGGCACACGACAAGGCGAAGATGCAATGAACGAGCCGGTCGCGCTTTCGCCATTGATCCACCTGGTGGACGACGACGACGCCGTGCGCGAGAGCCTGTCGCTGCTCATAGGCACCGTCGGGCTGCGCGTGCGCGCCGCATCGGGTGCCGCGGCGTTCCTTGCCGGCTTCGATCCGGACAGCATCGGCGCCATCGTGCTCGACGTGCGCATGCCCGGTACCAGCGGTCTCTCGTTGCTCGACACGCTGAAGGCACGCGGCATCGACCAGCCGGTGCTCATGCTGACCGGCCACGGCACCGTCGACCTGTGCCGACGGGCGTTCAAGTCCGGCGCTGTCGAGTTTCTCGAGAAGCCGGTCGATGACGATGTGTTGCTCGACGCGCTGCAGGCCGCAGTGCGCCGGCACGTGCAGTCGCGGGAGCGCAACCGGGGTGATCGGCTTGCCCGCGAGCGTTACGCGCAGCTGTCGGAACGCGAGCGGGAAGTCGTTGGCTTCATCGTCGCCGGCCTCACCAACAAGGAAATCGCGCGCGCGCTGTCGCTGTCGCCGCGCACCGTGGAGACGCATCGGGCCAACGTGTTCGCCAAGCTGCAGAGCGCGTCGCTCGCCCAGCTCATCCTGCGCTACGCCGCGCTGGTCGAAGCGGGCGATGCGTCGCTCCGTACTTCTACGGACGGGCGCGCGTAGCCGTACGAATGGAATCGCTCCGGGGTCCTGCCTAGACTGGCTGCACGGTTCGCTTGAACCGATATCTGTCCAGGAGACTCTCGTGAACGCACGCACCCCGATTTCCCGCTTCGTCACCGCCCTGATGGTCGCTGCCGTCCCGCTGGCAGCCACCCCCGTTGCCAGCGCCCAGGTGCTGACCGAACGCAACGTCTCGCTCGAACTCGCCAATCGCATCGCCGCCGCCTCGGTCGCCGCATGCAGGGACAAGGGCTACGCGGTGGCCGCCACCGTCGTCGATCGCACCGGCGTCGTGCGCGCCGTGCAGCGCGCCGACAACGCCGGTCCGCACACCATCGGCGCCAGCCTGCAGAAGGCATACACGTCCGCGTCGGCGCGCACCAGCACGCTGGCGATGATGGAAAACGCGCAGAAGAATCCCGGCGCTGCGAATCTGACCGACATCCCGGGCTTTCTGCTGCTCGGGGGCGGCGTGCCGATCAAGGCCGGCGACGCGGTGATCGGCGCGGTGGGCATCGGCGGCGCACCCGGCGGACACCTGGACGACCAGTGTGCCGTCGCGGCACTCGACGGCGTCAAGGACCTGTTGCAGTAGACGCGCAACCCGCGAGGAGGGATGGCGATGAACGCGAGAGGAATTTTTGCCGGGGCCGCACTGGCGATCGGCCTCGCCGGCGGGATTCCATCGGCGGCGACGGCGCAGGTGCCGCCGTCGAGCGCCGAGGCCGCCGGCTACCGCGACCTGCACGCTGCCGCCTGGCGCGGAGACGCGCGGCGCATCAGCGAACTCGCCACTGCCGGCGCGGCGCTGGAGTCGCGCGACGGTCACGGTCGCACCGCGCTGCACGTGGCGACCTACGCGCGGCATCACGACGCCGTGCGCGCGCTGGTTCGGATCGGCGCAAACATCGACGCGCTGGAGAGCGACCGCTACGACGCCGTCACCATCGCCGCAGTCGCGAACGACGAGGCTACACTGGCCTTGTTGCTGGCGCTTGGCGCCAGCCCGCGGCAGGTCACCAGCCGGTACGACGGCACCGCCCTGATCGCCGCGGCGCATCTGGGTCACGCCGGCGTCGTGCGGCAACTCATCGCGGCGGGGGCTCCGCTCGATCACGTCAACAACCTGCACTGGACGGCGCTGATCGAATCGATCGTCCTGGGCGACGGCGGACCGCGTCACCTCGCGACGCTGAATGCGCTGGTCGATGCGGGCGCGAACGTCTGCCTGCGCGATCGCAACGGCACGCTGCCGCTCGAAATGGCGCGCAAGCGCGGCTACACCGAGATGGCGCGCAGCCTGGAGAAGGGCGGCGCGCGGTGCTGACGCCGCGGCGTCGGATCAGTAACCATCCAGCGGCTGCAACCCGATCGTGCCGACGAGCTCCCGGCGATAGGCCTCCGAGCGCACACGCGCCTGCTCGGCCTGCGCGCGCGCATGCCGCGCGGAGAGCCCCAGGCGGGCGATCACACCGGCGTTGCCGGGACGACGGAGGAAGTCGTCGAGCGCGGCCACCCCGTGCGCGCTGCGTGCCTGGTCGCTGCGCTGCTTGGCATCGAGGCGCGCCGCATACCATTCGCTCGCAAGCACGCTTTCGCGCGTGAAGAGGTCGCGCACTGCGGGCGAATGCAGCCCGTGCCCGGCGCCGGTGTGGCCATGCGCCATGATCTCGAGCAGCGCGTGCAGCGGCGGGCAGGCCATCGACAGGCTGCCGTCGGCAAAATAGCTGTCCGCAACGCGCTGGTGCGTCGCGACGATGTTGGACATGCCGTCGGCGAAGATGTCCATGTCCTGCAACTCGGGACGCAGCATTTCGTCGGTGAACACGACGTGCGGGTGGGTGAATACGCGGCCGAAGTAGCCGTGGACGAAACGCGCGGTCACGCGGTATCCGAGGCGGCTGGCCAGTACGGTGCTGCCGCGATGTTCGAAATCGGCGACGCGCTCGAGACAGCCGTCGGCAATGAGATTCTTCGCGCTGCGCTCCCCCGGACTCATGCGCGCGAACACCTCGGGCACCAGCAGGCTGATGTCGTGATCCACGCGCACCTGCGGCCCGACGTGCCCCGCGCACGACACCCAGCCGTCATGCCCGGTGAGCACGAAGGACACCAGCGCAGCGTTGAGATCGATGATCGCAGGCAGCGCGTTGAACGGGCCCTTGGTGAGCGCACCCTCGGAACCTGCCCCGGTGGTCGAAGGCGACTTGCCCGTCATCGAGCTGATGAACTCCATGAAGAGTTCGGGCAGTTCCATGTAGTGCAGGGGATTGAAAACGCAAAGGGGGCGGACGCCCGGCTCGGGCGGATTGTTGCGCCGGCCGGCCGCCACGACGTGTACGGGCGTGGCGAGCGGCGCGGCGACGGGGAGCTTGCGGTTCAGGCGCAGCGCCAGCATTGCAATGGCCGTCTCGTGCGGGCGCGCAAGGTCGGGGCGGAGCTGCAGGTAGCGCGGGTTCTTCGACGGCTTGCCGTCCACGATGCGCGGATGCGCGGAGGAAACGAAATAGGCGGGTGACGACCCCTCCGGGGCATCGGCCGCGGCCCGTATGAGCTGCTGCATCGGCTCGGTGTAGGCACTGAACCCTCGGGCGTCGTCGACCAGGTCGCGTGCCGCAGCGCGATCGAGCGGCTCGAAGTTGGAGATGAACGTGCCCGGACTCGCAATGTCCGCCTCGGCCTGCTGGTCATAGCCGCGGTGAATCGCGTCGTCAGGCCGCTGGAACAGGCGGTGCTCGCAATTCTGGACGAACTTCTGCGAGGCGGCACCCGGACCATCGGCGCCCGCGCCGGGCGGCGCCACGACGCTGGCGGTGATGTCGTCTTCGATCTGCACTTTGGCCGCGGGATGGAAGTCGTGGCGCAACCCGAACACGCGCCATGAGCCGTCGATCTCGAAACCCACGCGCAACGTGTTCACGATGAGCTTGCGACCGTCGAGCTTCAGTTCGTTGCCAGGGCGCCCGTTGATGACGTCGACCGAAAAATGGTCCCGCCAGGCGTCGCCCCACTCCGATCGATAGAAGCGCTTCACCACGAACACCAATTCCTTGATGTGCTGCGGGATGGAAGCGAGCCAGGCGTTGTGGGCGTCGTTGTAGGTGCGGCTGGACGGGGTGAGGAGCTTGATCACGCTGCCGAGCGAACGCTCGCTTCCCAGGACCAGCCGATGATCGACGCCATTGGCCGCGGCGTCGCTGAAGCGATTGGCGAAGTCGCGCGCGAGCAGCGCCGCCACGGCGTCCATGTCCCGCTCGAAATCGGCCACGAACACATGGCCGGGAAGGATCGCGTCGGAAATCGCCTTGGAGATCTCCGACTTGCCCCCGCCGGAAACCGTACAGGGCTTGTGGCAGGCGGTGACGTCGGCCGACGTGGCGATGATGCGCCACTGGCCGCGTTCGCCCCGCACCGGCTCCATCTGCACGCGCAGGCCGCTGGGACGCAGGTAGATCTTGCCCGCCAGCAGCTTGATCGACGTCGGGCTGCCGTCCGCCTTCCGCCACGAGATCGTCTGGCTGCGCAGGGCGAATGCGGATTCCTCCGGCACGAGAATCACTTGCGGCTCGATACGATCGAGCGCGTGGCCTTCGGGCTGCGGCGCGAACCGCTCCGGATCCCCGGCGATCACATCGTCCAGCGAATAGCGGTCGGGCGACGAGAAACCGGCGAACTCCTCCCCCTGGTCGAAGCTGGGAAACACCAGCGCGCCGCCGGAATGCTCCTCTTCGGCGGAGCCGAACAGGTTGGCCGAATAGCTGATCTGGGTCTTGACCTCTTTCTTGCAGTAGCCGAAGTAGTTGTCGGCGATGATGGTCACGATCACGCCGCGTGCATCCCGCGCGCAGATCTTGAATGCCGCGCCGCCGTTGTAGAGTTCGGTCTCGGCCTTGTAGCACATGCCATCGCGCCGCTGCCGCGGCGTGGCGAGGTCCCATTGCGGAAGGCCCACCGACTGCTTGGTCACGCTGCTGAGGTGCGGCGCGAGAATCACGCAGCCGGAGTGCCCGGTCCACCCTTCCGGGTCGAGCGAGGCATCGTTTTCAGGCAGGTAGGGATCGCCGCCATTGCCAAACACGCATTCGACGAAGTCGAGATTCGACACCAGCGAGCCCGGTGCGAAGAACCGGATCTCCATGCGCTTCTCCGCCGTGAATCCCGGCACGGCAGGCACGACGAGCGGCCGCAGCAGCAGGGAAACGAAACACCCGGCCGTATTGGCCGTGCCTGCCGTGAAAGGCAGGCGCAACGACTCCTCGGGAGGGGTCAGCGCCAGCCCGAGCAGTTTGGCGAAGCTTGCTTTCGGAACCGCCTTCTTGTCGTCGGGAATCGGCAATCCGCCTTCGGCCACGTGGAACACGCCGGACGTGGTCCGACGATCGTTGGCCGGGTTGTGCAGCACGCCGTTGCGCAGGCGGTAGCTTTGGAGCAGCGGCGACGCGAAATAGTCGCCGTCGGCCGGCAGCGAGAGTCCGCGTGCGATCCCGGGCTGGTCGAGCACCAGTGTGCGCCGCGGCAGCGTCGGGGCCGGGCCGATCTCGGCCAGGTAATCGGCGAGGAATTTCTGGATCCGCGAGTCCGTGGGGGAGAGCCGGTCGGCAAGGCGCCGGCTCAACTCTCTCTGGCGCGCGAAAATCGGTGCCATCAGCCGTGTCCACGCGGCCTCGGTCGGCAGCGGAAATCCCAGCAGCGCGAGGCGCAGACTGATCGCGGCGCTCAGGTTTTCAGGTGTTACGACGGTCGTGTCGGCGGAATATTCCATGATCGCTCCGGTTCGGACGTCGGGTGACATTGCGCGACTCCGAGGCTGGCCGCGCCGCGGACGGCGGATTTGGACAGCAGGGCCCTTCGATTCATCGCGGGCGATCCTCGGACAGCAGCACGCGTGCCGGCTGCTCCAGCGCCAGATAGTCGGCGGTGCGCAGGCTCACGCTCGCCGCATGATCGCCAGCATTGAAGTTGATCTTCGGCTCGTCGAGCAGATTGAGATCGCAGTACGAGGGTATCCCGAACACCTGCCCGAAGGGAGGAATCGCACCCGGCGTCAGCGACGTCAACGCCTCCACCTCGTCGCGTGTGGCGAAGCGCAGGCTCTTCGCGCCCAGCGCCTTGCGCGCACGCGCACTGTCGAGGCGCCGGTCGCCCGGCAGCACGAGCAGGACAAATCGCCCGTCGGCCCTGCATATCAACGCCTTCGCGCCGCTGGAGAGCGACGTGCCGCGGACCCGCGCCGCCTCCTCGCTCGTATGGACAGGTTCGTGTCGCAACACGTCGTAGGCAACGCCCTTGCCGTCGAGCAGGGCAATCAAGCGATCGAAAACCGGTGCTGCACCCATGTTGTCGAGCGATCCTTCGCGCGGGCGCCCGCCTGAGACAGATTGTCGCAGCGGCCGTCGACGCGTCGTTGGAAGTGTATCGCGCGGAGTGTCATTCCGATTGTGCGGCAGCCTTTTCGGGCGCAGAACGCCCCGACGAGCGACGAGCGTTGACATCCGTCAACGGGCGCGCCGCCGTCGCTTCGCATACTGCGTGGAGCCTGGCGATGCCGCGCATCCGATGACGTGCATCGATCGGCAACAGAATATCGGTACTGCCCCCGGGCGCCGTCGCCGAACGCAGCAGCACCGCGGCTTACAATCGATTACAGGAGTGTGTTGATGATTCGCCAGCCTTTCCCCGTTCTGTCCGCTGAAGAAGCGGCCAGCCTGATCCAGAACGGCCAAACCGTGGGTTTCAGCGGCTTCACGCCCGCCGGATCCGCCAAGGCCATCCCCGCAGCGCTGGCGGCGAGGGCGACCGGGGAACACGCGGCAGGGCGGCCGTTCAAGATCGGCGTGCTGACAGGCGCTTCCACCGGCAGGTCGCTGGACGGCGCCCTGGCCAAGGCGGAGGCCATCAGTTTCCGTACGCCCTATCAATCCGACAGCACGCTGCGCGAGCAGATCAACGCCGGCCAGGTGAAATTCGTCGATGCCCATCTCTCGGTGCTGCCGCAGATGGTGCGTTACGGGTTTCTCGGCCCGGTGCATTGGGCGATCGTCGAGGCCAGCGACATGACGCCCGGCGGAGGCATCGTTCTGTCCACGTCGGTGGGCGCGTCGAACACCTATCTGCGCCTGGCCGACAGGATCCTGATCGAACTCAACGCGCGGCATCCCGTGACGCTCCTGGGCATGCACGACATCTTCGAGCCGGGCGATCCTCCGGCCCGTCACGAGATCCCGATCTACAGCGCCAGCGACCGCATCGGGTCGCCGATCTGCATGGTGAATCCGAAGAAGATCGCCGGCGTGGTGCTCACCGATCTCGAGGACGAGACCCAGGGCTTCGAGCAGACGACGCCGGCCACCGACCAGATCGGCCACAACATCGCCAATTTTCTGGTCAGCGAAATGAAGGCCGGCCGGATCCCGTCACATTTCCTGCCGCTGCAATCCGGGGTCGGCAACGTCGCCAATGCAGTGCTCGCCGCGCTCGGCAGCAACCCGCAGGTGCCGTCGTTCGAGATGTACACCGAGGTGCTGCAGGACTCGGTGGTGCCGCTGCTCGAGAACGGGCGCTGCCGCTTTGCCTCGACCTGCGCGCTGACGCTGTCGCCGCAGGTGATGCGCCGCGTCACCACCGACATCGACTTCTTCAACAAGAAGATCGTGCTACGGCCCCAGGAGATCTCCAACCATCCCGAGGTCGTGCGCCGGCTCGGCATCGTGTCGATGAACACCGCGATCGAAGTCGACCTCGGCGGCAACGTGAACTCGACGCACCTCTTCGGCAAAACGATGATGAACGGCATCGGGGGATCGGGCGACTTCACCCGCAATGCCTATCTGTCGATCTTCTCCTGCCCCTCCACGGCCAAGGGGGGGAAGATCTCGTCGATCGTGCCGCTCGCCTCGCACATGGACCACAGCGAGCACTCGGTGCAGATCGTGATCACCGAGCAAGGCATCGCCGACCTGCGGGGCAAGGATCCCTTCGAACGGGCACAGCTGATCATCAGCAACTGCGCGCACCCCGACTACCGCGAGCAGCTCCGCGACTACCTCAAGCTGACGACCGAAGGCCGGACGCCGCTCTCGCTGTCGCTCGGCCTCGCCATGCACCGGCAGTTCCTGCGCCACGGCGACATGCGCGGCATCGGCTGGGAAGAGTACCGGTAGGGGACGGCAACGGGCGTACCGCGCCGCGGCGCGGCAAACGCCGGTAACATCTCGTTCTTTCGCCCGTCGCGCCGCCGGCGCGCATTCGTTCGCCATGACCCTTCCTCACGACAATCCCCTGCTGCGGACCTGGACCTCGACGTTCGGGCTGCCCCCCTTCGCCGCCACGCGAGCCGAGCACTTCGGCGCCGCCTTCGACAGCGCGATGGCCGCGCATCGTGCGGAGGTCGACCGCATCGTCGGCAATGCCGAGCCACCCACGTTCGACAACACGATCGCCGCGCTCGATCGCAGCGGACGCCTGCTGTCCCGCATCGAGAAGATGTTCTTCAACCTGGCGGCCTCCGAGACCTCGCCCGCGCTGCAGGCGCAGGAGCGCGAGATGTCGCCGCGGCTCGCCGCCCACGAGAGCGCCATCCGTCTCGATGCCGCGCTCTTTGCCCGCATCGACGCGCTGCACCGGCAGCGGCAATCGCTGTCGCTCTCGTCGGAGCAGCGGCAGCTGCTCGACCGCATCCACCTCGACTTCGTGCGCGCGGGCGCGGCGCTTCCCGCCGCCGCGCGCGCGCGCCTGGCAGCCATCGAGGAGCGCCTGGCGGAACTGACGACGCGATTCAGCCAGAACGTTCTTGCCGAGGAAGCAGGCTATCGCCTGGTGCTGCGGGACGAGGGCGACCTCGCCGGACTGCCCGCCGGAATTCGCGCCGCGGCGCGCGCGGCGGCGCAGGAACGCGGGCTCGGCGACGCCTGGGTCATCACGCTGTCGCGCTCGCTGATCGAACCCTTCCTCACGTTTTCCGACCGACGCGACCTGCGCGAATCGGCATTCAAGGCCTGGACGCGCCGCGGCGAGAACGGCGACGAGCACGACAATCGCGCGCTGATGGCGGAGATCCTCGCCCTGCGCCAGGAGCTGGCGCGCCTGCACGGTTACGAGACCTACGCCGACTATGCGCTGGTCGACAGGATGGCGGGCACGCCCGACGCCGTCGCAGGTCTGCTCCGGGAGGTGTGGGAGCCGGCGCGCAGGAAGGCAGCCGCGGAGTGTGCTGCGTTGTCCGAAATCGCGCGCAGCTTTGGCGTCAACGATCCGATCGAACCCTGGGATTGGCGCTACTGGACGGAGAAACTGCGCGCCGAGCGCTACGGCTTCGACGACGCCGCCTTGAAGCCCTACTTCTCGCTCGACCGCATGCTTGCCGCCGCGTTCGACACCGCGCAGCGGTTGTTCGGGATCGAGTTCGTCGCGCGACCCGACCTGCACGCCTATCACCCGGACGTGCGCACGTTCGAGGTCCGGGACAGCGCGGGCAAGCCCGTGGGCGTGTTCCTGTCCGACAATTACGCGCGGCAGACCAAGCACGGCGGCGCCTGGATGAGCGCCTATCGGACGCAGTCGCGCGTCGACGGCGACATCCTGCCGATCATCGTCAACAACAACAATTTCTCCAAGGCCCCGCCCGGCGAGCCGACGCTGCTCTCCGCCGACGATCTGCGCACGCTGTTCCATGAATTCGGCCATGGCCTGCACGGGCTGCTTTCCGATGTCACGTACGAGCGGCTGTCGGGCACGCAAGTGCTGCGTGATTTCGTCGAGTTGCCGTCGCAGATCTTCGAGCATTGGGCGTTCGAACCGGCGGTGCTCCAGCGTCATGCGCTGCACGCCGAGACCGGACTGCCGATACCCGAGGCGCTGCTTCAGAAGCTCCTCGCCGCGCGACGTCTCAACCAGGGTTTCGAGACCGTCGAGTACACGGCCTGCGCGTTGATCGACATGGCGCTGCACGCGAAGCGCGACGTGAACGGCATCGATTTCACCGCCTTCGAACGCGATGAACTCGCGCGCATCGGCATGCCACGCGAGATCGTGCTGCGGCACCGGCTGCCGCATTTCGGGCACCTTTTCTCCAGCGCGTCCTATGCCGCCGGCTACTACGTCTACATGTGGGCCGAGGTGCTCGAAGCGGATGGCTACGCGGCCTTCACCGAGGCCGGCGACCCGTTCGACCCGGCGGTGGCACAGCGGCTGCTGCGCTACGTCTACGCGTCGGGAGGAACGCTCGATCCTGCCGCAGCGTTCCGTGCATTTCGCGGCCGCGATCCGCGGATCGAGCCGATGCTGGTCGATCGCGGATTGATCGAGGCGCCGGCGGCGAGCCATTGATCCGGCTTGAACGGATCAAGTCCTTGTAGGAGCGGCTTCAGCCGCGAATTCGGACCGTTGCGCCAACGCATTCGCGGCTGAAGCCGCTCCTGCACAGGACACGCGCAATCTGCAGCCCTCGTGGGGGCGCCCGCGTACGCGGCTGCCGGCGCCCCCACCGACGGGGATCAGGCTTTCCTGGCGACCTCGTGATTGGCGAGCATTTCGAGGGCCCGCACCATCGCCGAGTGATCCCAGGTGGCGCCGCCGTGCGCGGCGCAGGCGTTGAAGAGTTCCTGCGCCGTCGCGGTGTTGGGCAGCGACACGCCGACGGCGCGCGCGGACGACAATGCGAGGTTCAGGTCCTTCTGGTGCAGCTCGATGCGGAATCCCGGGTCGAACGTGCGCTTGATCATCCGCTCGCCGTGCACTTCGAGGATGCGCGACGACGCGAAGCCGCCCATCAGCGCCTGGCGCACCTTGGCCGGATCGGCGCCCATCTTCGACGCGAACAGCAGCGCCTCGCCGACCGCCTCGATATTGAGCGCGACGATGATCTGGTTGGCGACCTTGCAGGTCTGGCCGTCGCCGTTGCCGCCGACCAGCGTGATGTTCTTGCCCATCAGCGCGAACAGCGGCTTCACCTTCTCGAACGCATCCTCCGGTCCGCCGGCCATGATGGTGAGGCTCGCGGCCTTGGCGCCGACCTCGCCGCCGGACACCGGCGCGTCGATGTAGGCGCAGCCCAGCGCGTTGATGCGCGCGGCGAACTTCTTGGTCTCGACCGGCGAGATCGAGCTCATGTCGACGACGATCTTGCCCGCCGACAAGCCCTCGGCGACGCCGTTGGGGTCGAACAGCGCCGCGGCGACGTGCGGGGTGTCGGGCACCATCGCGATGACGATGTCGGCGCGCTGTGCGACCTCCTTCGCCGACGCACAGACGATCGCACCCTGGCCTACCAGTGCCTGCGGAACCGGCCGGATGTCGTACGCGAACAGCTGGTGACCGCCGGCGATCAGGTGTCCGGCCATCGGCGTGCCCATGATGCCGAGGCCTACGAAACCGACTTTGCTCATCGCATTGCTCCAGAAGAAGTGGAAAACGTGTTTGTGCAGGAATCCGGCCGCGGCGTCAACGCACGAGGCAGGGCCGCTTGCGATCGAAGGTCCAGCCGGGACTCAGGAACTGCATCGCCACGGCGTCGTCGCGGGCGCCCAATCCGTGCTCGCGGTAGAGGCGGTGCGCCTTCTCGACTTCGGCCAGGTCGATTTCGACGCCGAGTCCCGGCGCCTCGGGGACGCGTATCCTGCCGTCGACGATGCGGAAGGGCTCGCGCGTCAGGCGTTGGCCGTCCTGCCAGATCCAGTGCGTGTCGATGGCGGTGATCCGCCCCGGCGCCGCCGCGGCAACGTGGGTGAACATCGCCAGCGAGACGTCGAAGTGGTTGTTCGAATGCGATCCCCAGGTGAGCCCCCACTCGTTGCACATCTGCGCGACACGGACCGAGCCCTGCATCGTCCAGAAGTGCGGATCGGCCAGGGGAATGTCGACCGCGTGCAGCTGGATCGCGTGCGCCATCTCGCGCCAGTCGGTGGCGATCATGTTGGTCGCCGTCCGCAGGCCGGTGGCCTGGCGGAACTCGGCCATCACCTCGCGTCCCGAATAGACGCCTTCCGAGCCGCACGGATCCTCGGCGTACGCGAGCACGTCGTGCAGATCGCGGCACAGGCGAAGGGCGTCGGCGAGCAGCCAGCCGCCGTTGGGGTCGAGCGTGATGCGCGCGTCGGGGAAGCGCTGCGCGAGCGCGGTGACCGCCTCGATTTCCTCCTCGCCGCGCAGCACGCCGCCCTTCAGCTTGAAATCGTTGAAGCCGTAGCGCGCCTTGCTCGCTTCGGCGAGGCGGACGACCGCCTCGGGGGTCAATGCCGGCTCGTGACGCAAGCGCAGCCAATCGTCGGGTTCGTCCAGGGCGCTGTCGTAAGGGAGCGTCGTGCGGCGACGGTCGCCCACGTAGAAGAGATAGCCCAGCACGTCGACCGCCGCACGCTGCTGGCCTTCGCCGAGCAGCGCCGCCACCGGCACGCCGAGGTGCTTGCCCAGAAGATCGAGCAGTGCCGCCTCGACCGCCGTGACTGCATGGATGGTCACCCGCTGGTCGAACGTCTGCTGGCCGCGTCCGCCCGCGTCGCGGCCGACGAAGCGCTGGCGCATGGTGTTGAGCACGCCGTGCCAGCCGCCGATCGAGGCGCCGACGACGAGAGGCCGCGCGTCCTCGAGTGTCTTGCGGATGGCTTCGCCACCCGGAACTTCGCCGACACCGGTGTTGCCTGCGCTGTCGGTGAGCAGCACCAGGTTGCGGGTGAAGTACGGGCCATGCGCGCCGGAGAGGTTCAGCAGCATGCTGTCCCGGCCGGCGACCGGAATCACCTTCATCTCGCGGACCACAGGCGTGCCGCGCGCGGCAATGCCGGTCGACGAAGCAGGCGTTGCGTGCATCGTCGTCACTCCACCGCGATCTTGCCGGTTTCGATCACCTGCTTCCAGCGGGCGAGCTCGGCGTTGAGGAACTGCGCGAACTGCTCGGGCGTGTTGGCGACGATCTCGAAGCCGATGCCTTCCATCCTGGCCTTCACTTCCGGATCGTTGAGCGCACCGACGATCGCGCCGTGCAGTTTCTGCTTGACGTCGGCCGGCAGCCCCTTCGGCGCGGCAATGCCTTGCCACGAGAACACATCCACGTCCTTCGCACCCGCTTCGGCGAGGGTCGGCACCTGCGGCAGCAGCGTCGATCGCTTGTCGCCGGTGACGGCGAGCACGTTCAGCTTGCCGGCCTTGATGTGATTGATCACCGCGTTGATGTTCTGGAACGAGACGTCGACGTGACCGGCGAGGAGATCGGTGATCGCCGGTGCGCCGCCCTTGTACGGGACGTTCACCCCGGTCGTGCCGGTCTTCTGCATGAACAACGCGGCCGTCAGGTGGTCCGAGGAACCCGATCCCGAGTTGGCGAACGTGATCTTGTCGGGCGTCTTCTTCATCAGTGCCACCAACTCCGCCACCGACTTCGCGGGGAAGTTCGGATTGGCGACCAGCACGTTGGGCGCCCGCACGGCAACCGTCAGCAGATCGAAGTCCTTGGCCGGATCGTAGGGAAGGTTCTTCTGCAGGAAGGGATTGACCGCGAACACGCCGATCGACGCTACCAGGAAGGTGTAACCGTCGGGGGCGGCACGCTTGACGGCCGTCGCGCCGATGGCGCCGGTGGCGCCGGCGCGGTTGTCGATGATGAACGTCTGTCCGAACTTCTCCTGCAGCTTCGGCGCGATGTTGCGCGCGACCATGTCGGTGGAGCCGCCGGCCGGGAAGGGAACGACGATGGTGACGGTCTTTTCAGGCCAGGCCGCAGCTGCCGACCCCACGAGCCCCACGGCGAGTGCTGCACCCAGAAGCAGTTTCTTCATGCTCGACTCCTTCGCGTTTGGTGAGTCCGAAGCGGCCATTGGCGACTTCGGCCGTCGACGCCACCGGCGTGCCTTTGCGCACCGTCGCCACGAGAGTGCGACGTTTGTGGTAGCGCTAACAGTCTGAATGGTAGCGCTACCACTTCGCTATCGTCAAGCGGGAACGACATCGCCGTCAGCTGCTGGCCCGCTGGATGATCGAAAAGCCGACGTCGACGACGTGCTCGGGCGCGGAGCGCCCTTCGGCACGGTCGATGATGTAGTGTGCCGCCATCCGGCCGATCCGGTGGCCGTCGATGCGCACTGAAGTCAGCGCCGGTTCGAGATCGCGCGCGAACATGAGGTCGCCGAAGCCGACGATGGCGAGGCGCCCGGGAACCGCGATGCCCCTCGCCTGCGCCTCGACCAGCACGCCCAGGGCCAGCAGGTCCGAACTGCAGAAGACGGCGTCGATGTCCGGTCGTTCGTCGAGCAACTCGCCCAGCGCCACCCGGCCCTGGCCCAGCGAAGTCGGCGGGGTGACGAGCCGCGCCGGGATCGCCCACCCACCCTCCGACGTGAGCATCAACTCTCTGGCGCGGGCGTCGAATCCCGCCTTGCGCCGCCGGGCCCGCTCGTCGTCGCCGGAAAGCAGCGCCACCCGCCGCCGCCCGCGCGCATGCAGGTGCTCCGCCACCGCCGCTCCGATCTTCTCGTGCGAAAAGCCGATCACCATGTCGATCGGCGTCGGCGTCAGGTCCCAGGTCTCGACGATCGGGATGCCGGAGGCGAGCAGGCGCCGCCGCCCTTCGGCCGAATGCATGATGCCGGTCAGCACGATGCCGTCGGGACGGCGGCCGATGATGGCGTCGAGCAGCGCATCCTCGCGCGAACCTTCGTACCCGCTCTGGCCCAGCATCAGCTGGTACCCCGCCTCGGCCAGCGTCTCGGTGAGCGACTGGACCGCATCGAGGAACACCGGTCCCACGATCGTCGGGACGACCGCTGCGACCAGCCGGCTGCGGCTCGAGGCGAGACCGCCGGCCTGGCGGTTGGGCACGTAGCCCGTGCGCTGAACCGCATCGCGGACACGCTGCAGCGTCTGCGCCGCCACCCGCTCCGGGGTATTGACGGCGCGCGACGCGGTGATCATCGACACCCCGGCAAGCCGCGCGACATCCTGCAGCGTGATGCCACCGCTGCCGCGCCGGCGGCGGCGACCCGATGCGCCGGGCGACGCGACTCCGGGGACCGCTGACTTGGGCTCGGACGGCATGGCCGCCATTCTAGTCCAAACCGGTAGCGCTACCATGCATGCGCCCCCGGCGGGAGATTACTCGGCGGCGGAGAGCTGCCCTCGCCTGACCGGAATCCGCGGGCCGCGCGCGATGAGCCTCGGCACGCCAGGCACGATCAGCATCGAGGGAATCTACCCGGCCGGCAGCGTCATTTCGAAGCGCGCGCCTGTCGTCGTCGCCACCGCTTCGATGCCGCCGCCGTGCGCCGTCGCGATCGAACGCGCGATGGCAAGCCCCAGACCCGCACCTTCGCCGCTGCGCTGACGCGAGGGATCGACGCGGTAGAAGCGGTCGAATATCCGGCTCCGATCCTCCGTGGCGATGGGTTCGCCGGGGTTGGTGACCGCGATCCGGATCCCGCCCTTCTCGCCCGGGCTCAACTCGATCATCACCTCGCCGGCCTCCGGCGCATGGCGCACCGCGTTGGAGACAAGGTTGCCGATCGCCCGGCGGAGCATCAGCTTGTCGCCGCTGATCCGGCCCTCGCCCGAACGCCGCAGGCGAACATTCCGCTCGGCTGCGAGCACTTCGTAGTACTCGACGACGGCGTCGACTTCGCGCGCGAGGTCCAGGTCCTCGCGGTTGGGCACCAGAAGACCGTTGTCGGCCTTGGCGAGGAACAGCATGTCGGTGATCATCCGCGCCAGGTGCTCGTATTCCTCGAGGCTGGAGTAGAGGATTTCGCGATAATCGTCGGCGGTACGCGAACGCGACAGTGCGACCTGCGTCTCGATCATCAGGTTGCTGATCGGCGTGCGCAGTTCGTGCGCGATGTCGGCCGAGAAGTCGGACAGCCGCCGGAACGAACCCTCGAGCCGGGCCAGCATGTCGTTGAACGATGCGGCCAGGTCGACCAGCTCGGAGGGGACAGTGTCGACGTCGAGCCGCTGATCGAGGCGGCTCGCCGAAATTCCCTTGGCCACGCTCGCCATGTCGCGAAGCGGCGCGAGACCGCGCCGCGTGGCGACAGACGTGAGCGCCCCGGCGGCCAGAAGGCACACCGCCAGCCCGGTGAACATCGCGTCCGACAGGGCCTGCATGAACGTCTGGTGATGCTCGATGTCGAGCGCAACGCCGACGGCAAGACGCGCCCCGCCGGCCAGGCCGGTGGGCATTGCCTCGATCAGGCCCCGGTAGCTCGCGCCATTGCGATCCCAGCGCAGGAATGGCAGCTCGGTCACGACGTCGATGGGCAGGGCGCGCTCGCGCCACTCGAGCGGAAACACGAACTCGGGCGCTGCGTAGAGGATGGCGCCCCGGTCGTCCGCGACGGCCACGTGCAGCCCGTGATGGCCGACCAGCGCGTCGTCGAGGTGACCCGGCAGCGCAACGAGATCCGCGGGCGTGCGAACGCCGGCGATCGCCCGGCGCAGCAATGCCAATTTGCCGCCTATCTCCATCCGGTCCTGTTCCTGGAAATGGGTGTCGATCGCCGAAACCAGCCAAACTCCCCCGCCGACGAGGGCTGTCGCCAGGATCGACAGGAACAGGACGTTGAGCCGCAGCGCAATCGAGAGCGGACGCTTCATGCGGCCTCGGGCAGTTCGATCACATAGCCCATGCCGCGCACGGTGCGGATCAGCTTGACGTCGAAATCATCGTCGATCTTGGCCCGCAGGCGCCGCACCGCCACCTCGATCACGTTGGTATCGCTGTCGAAATTCATGTCCCACACCTGCGAAGCGATCAGCGACCGCGGCAGCACTTCGCCGCGGCGGCGCAGCAGGAGTTCGAGCAGCGCGAACTCCTTGGCCGTGAGGTCGATCCGCCGTCCGCCCCGCACGACGCGCCGCCGCATGAGGTCGAGTTCGAGATCGGCGACGCGCAACGACTCGGATTCGCGCACCTTGCCACGGCGCAGCAGCGTGCGCACGCGGGCCAGAAGCTCCGAGAATGCGAACGGCTTGACGAGATAGTCGTCGGCGCCCGCCTCGAGTCCCTTGACGCGGTCTTCCACGCCGTCGCGCGCGGTGAGAAAGAGCACCGGCATGTCGCGCCCCGCACGGCGCAGCGCCGCGAGCACCTGCCAGCCGTCGGCGCCGGGCAGCATGACGTCGAGGATGACGAGGTCGTAGTCTTCGCTCGAGCCCAGGTGAATGCCGTCGATGCCGTCACGCGCGAGATCGGTGACGAATCCGGCTTCGGCGAGCCCCTGCTTGAGGTACGCGCCGGTCTTGGGCTCGTCTTCGACTATCAGGATCTTCATCGCCTTTGCGCCAGCGTCGGCATCCCGGGCATTGTGCCGCACGCGCCGCTTCCATGGCACGCAGATTACAGCGATGTAATGTTCACGTCAGGCTGCCGTACTGCCTGCAACCCGATACTGCAAGCACCGTTCCGCACCCGAAACCAGGAGACCCCCGGTGAATGCCCTTCCTGCCGCAATCCTCGTCGCCGTTGTCGCCGCCGTTCCGCTCGCCGCCTTCGGCCAGACCGACCACTCGCAGCACATGTCCACGGCGAAGACCGCGGCGCCGGCCGCGATGCCGATGACCAATGGCGTCGTGAAGAAGGTCGATGCCGACCGCGGTGAAGTGACGATCGCGCATGACGACATCAAGAACCTCAACATGCCGAAGATGACGATGACCTTTCGCGTCAAGGACCCGGCCTGGACGAAGAAACTGAAGGCTGGCGAAAAGATCCGGTTCGCGGCGGACATGCCCGGCGGCGAACTCACCCTCGTCGCCTACGAAGCAGTCAAGTAGCCTCGTCCTTGGCACCTGCGCCTTCGCGAATTCCCATGTTCGTTCGTCGCCATCCAAGACCGGCAGCGCTGTTCGCGTCACTGTGCCTGGCGGCCTTCGCGGCATCGGCACAGGACGCGCTTCCCGGCGACAGCGTCGAGAGCCTGCTCGCCTACGCACGCGACCGGCATCCGGAGCTCGCGGCGATGCGGCACGAGGCGGCGGCGGCGCAGCAACGCATCGGCCCGGCGGGTGCGCTGCCCGATCCGATGTTCAAGACCGAGCTGATGAACATCACCAATGCCGGCAGCGACGCGTCGCCCAGCCTGTCCCCGGCCAAGGTCGGTTCGACCAAGTACACGTTTTCGCAGTCCCTCCCCTTCTGGGGCAAGCGCGATCTCCGGCAAGGGGTGGCGGAAGCCGATGCGCTGCAGGCCGATCGACGCGTCGCCGCGAACTGGGCCGAGCTCGCCGCCAGGATCAAGATCGCCTACGCCCAGTACCAGCTCGCTGCGCGCAACGAGGAACTGGCGCGCGAGGTGCTCACGCTCATGGGCAGTCTGGAGAGCCTGGCGCAGGTGCGCTACGCGAGCGGACTCGTACCGCAGCAGGACGCGATCCGCGCCCAGGTCGAACTGACCGGCATGCGCACCGACCTGGTGATGCTGGACAGTGACAAGCGGCAGTGGCAGGTGAAGCTCAACAGCCTGCTTACTCGTCCGGCCAATGCGCCATTGGCGGAACCCAGGCGTACCCGAGCGTTGCCGCCGCCGGCGCGGCTCGATCCCGCGGCACTTGCCGATCGGCTGGTGGCGAACAACCCCCAGCTCGCGGTCGAGGATGCGCGCATCCAGTCGGCCGAGCGCGGACGCGACCTGACCTACCGCAACCGCTACCCGGATTTCGCGGTCGGGGTGTCGCCGATCCAGATGGGCAGCAGGATCAACGAATGGGAGCTGATGGTCGAGGTCAATATCCCGCTGCAGCAGGGGTCGCGCCGCGCGCAGGAGTCCGAGGCGGAGTCGATGCTCTCTGCCGCCCGCTCGCGCAAGGAAGCCACCTTGCTGCAGGCGCGCTCCGAACTCGGCGAACACCTCGCCGCCCTCGATGCCGCCCGCCGGATCGACGACCTGATCACCACTCACCTTTTGCCGCAGGCGAGCCTGACGCTGCAGTCGGCGCTTGCCGCTTACGAGAACGGCCGCATCGACTTCGCCACCCTGCTCGAAGCACAGCGCCAGATCCGCAAGGCGAAGCAGGACCGAGAGAAGGCGAATGCCGAAGCGCAGATGCGTCTGGCCGAGATCGAGCGGCTGGTGGGAGAAGACTTGTGAAGACCGGAACCGCCGCGTTGGCTGCGGCAGCGATGCTGGCGCTGGGTGTCGCGGGTGGCTATTGGTGGGCTAACCGGGCGCCGCACAGCACGCCGGTCGCGTCCCCCGCGCCTGCGGGGGCCATCACGCCCGGCGCGACGCCGGTGGATACTGCCAAACCGGCACGCAAGATCCGTTTCTACCGCAACCCGATGGGACTGCCGGACACCTCGCCGACGCCGAAGAAGGACCCGATGGGGATGGACTACATCCCTGTCTACGAAGGCGACGACGACGCTGCCGACGACGGCAAGTCGGTGAAGATCAGCGTCGATCGGGTGCAGATGCTCGGCGTGCGCACCGAACCCGCGGCGCTCCGGGTGCTCGACCGCAACGTGCGCGCGCTGGGGCGGGTCGAGATCGACGAGCGGCGGGTCGTCGCCGTGGCGCCCAAGTTCGAAGGCTGGGTCGAGAAACTGCACGTCAACGCGACCGGCCAGCCGGTGGCAATGGGCCAGCCGCTGTTCGAGGTCTACGCTCCGGAGCTCGTGTCGGCGCAGCGTGAGTACCTGATCGCGGTCAAGGGTGTCGAGGCATTGAAGGATGCCGGTGGCGACGCGCAGGCGGGGATGAGCCGGCTCGCCGAATCGAGTCTCGCGCGCCTGCGCAACTGGGACATTCCGGACGAGCAGGTGAAGGCGCTGGTGGGCACCGGCGAAATCCGCCGCACGTTGACATTCCGGTCGCCGGCGGGCGGCATCGTGCTGGAGAAGAAGGCGTTGCAGGGCATGCGCTTCATGCCCGGCGAGGCGCTCTTCCAGATCGCCGATCTCTCCGCGGTGTGGATCATCGCCGACGTGTTCGAGCAGGATCTCGGACAGATTCGCGTCGGCAGCGTGGCGAAGCTCAGATTCAACGCCTATCCCGGCAAGACCTTCGATGGCCGGATCACCTACATCTACCCGACGCTCAAGCCGGAGACGCGCACGGTCCCGATCCGCATCGAACTCGCCAATCCGGGACAGCAGTTGAAGCCCGCGATGTTCGCCGAGGTCGAGCTGCCGGTCGGCACCAGGGCCAAGGTCGTCACGGTACCGACGTCGGCCGTCATCGACAGCGGAACGCGCCGCATCGTGTTCATTCAACGGGCGGAAGGACGCTACGAGCCGCGCGAGGTCAAGCTCGGCGCCCGCAGCGATACCCACGTCGAGATCCTCGACGGCGTGAAGGAGGGCGAGCCGGTCGTGACCGCCGCCAATTTCCTGATCGACGCCGAAAGCAACCTCAAGGCCGCCATCGGCGGCTTCGGTAGCGCGACCGCCACGGGAGCCTCGGAAGCCACCAGAGTGGGGCACAAGGGACACGGCAGCGTCGTTGACATCGACGCCAAGGCGGGAACGCTGTCGGTGAAGCACGAACCGGTGCCCAGTCTCAAGTGGCCTGCGATGACCATGGAGTTCGTGCCGGCGAATCCGTCGTTGCTCGAAGGGCTGAAGCCTGGCACCACGGTCGACTTCGAGTTCGTCGAGCGGAAGCCCGGTGAATGGGTGATCACGTCGATCGCGCCGGTGGCGACCACGCGACGCTAAGGGCGAACATTGCAGGAGCGCCTTCAGGCGCGAAGGCCGTTCGCGGCTGAAGGCGCTCCTACAACAAATCGCCGGAAGGGAACAACGGAGTGCTGGGCAAACTCATCGAGTGGTCGGCGAAGAACAGCTTGCTGGTTCTCCTCGCCACCGCGTTCGTCGTGCTGGCTGGAATCTACGCGGTCATCAAGACGCCGCTGGACGCGCTGCCCGACCTGTCCGACGTTCAGGTGATCATCTACACCGAGTTCCCCGGCCAGGCGCCGCAGGTGGTCGAGGACCAGGTCACTTATCCGTTGACCACGGCAATGCTGTCGGTGCCGAAATCGAAAGTCGTCCGCGGCTTCTCGTTCTTCGGCGCGTCGTTCGTCTACGTGATCTTCGAGGACGGCACCGACATCTACTGGGCGCGCTCGCGCGTGCTCGAGTATCTCAATTTCGCCGCCGGCCGCCTGCCGCGCGGCGTGACCCCACAGTTGGGCCCCGACGCCACCGGCGTGGGTTGGGTCTACCAGTACGCGGTGGTCAGCGCGCAGCACACGCTGGCCGAATTGCGCACCATCCAGGACTGGTACCTGCGCTACCAGCTGGCGAAGGCGCCCGGCGTTGCCGAGGTCGCGAGCGTCGGTGGCTTCGTCCAGCAGTACCAGGTCACCGTCGACCCGACCCGGCTGCGCGCCTACAACATCCCGCTGGCCAAGGTCGCACAGGTGATCCGCGAGTCGAACCGCGACGTCGGCGGGCGCGTCATCGAGATGGCCGAGGCCGAGTACATGGTGCGCGGGCGCGGCTACCTGCGCGGCCGCGCCGACATCGAGCAACTGGTGGTGAAGAGCGACAAGGGCACGCCGGTACTGATCCGCGACATCGCCCGCGTCGAACTCGGCCCCGACGAGCGCCGCGGCCTGACCGAACTCAACGGCGAGGGCGAGGTCGTGTCGGGCATCGCAATGGCCCGCTACGGACAGAACGCGCTGGAAGTGATCCACAACCTCAAGGCCAAGATCGACGAGGTGAAGAGCGGGCTGCCGGCGGGCGTCGAGATCGTCACCACCTACGATCGCTCCGATCTCATCCATCGCGCCATCGACACCCTGAAGCGCACGCTGATCGAGGAAAGCCTCATCGTCGCCGCCGTGTGCATCGTCTTCCTGTTGCATGTGCGCAGCGCGCTGGTGGCGATCCTGATGCTGCCCGTCGGGATACTCATCGCCTTCATCGCCATGCGCCTTTTGGGCATGAACTCCAACATCATGAGTCTGGGCGGCATCGCCATCGCCGTCGGCGCGATGATCGACGCCGCGATCGTGATGATCGAGAACGCGCACAAGCACCTCGAGCGCATGAAGCCAGGCGAATCGCGGACGCAGGCGATGATCGACGCCTGCCGGGAGGTGGGCCCCGCGCTCTTCTTCTCGCTGCTGATCATCACCGTGTCATTCCTGCCCGTATTCAGCCTCGAAGGCCAGGAAGGGCGCCTGTTCTCGCCGCTGGCCTACACCAAGACCTTCGCCATGGCGGGCGCGGCGCTGCTGTCGGTGACGCTGGTGCCGGTGCTGATGATGCTGTTCATCCGCGGCAAGGTGATGCCGGAGGCGAAGAATCCGGTCAACCGTTTCCTGATCTGGATCTACCGGCCGATCATCGCCGCCGTGATGCGCTTCAAGGTGACGACGATCGTCATCGCCATGGTCGCGCTGGCCGTCACCGCCTGGCCGGCGATGCGGCTCGGATCCGAATTCATGCCGACGCTGAACGAAGGGACACTGTTCTACATGCCGACGTCGCTGCCGGCGATGTCGATCACCAAGGCCGCCGAACTCCTCCAAACGCAGAACAAGATCATCAAGAGCTTCCCGGAAGTGGCCTCGGTCTTCGGCAAGGCGGGGCGCGCGCAGACCGCGACCGACCCGGCACCGGTCGAGATGTTCGAAACCGTGATCAATCTGAAGCCCGAAGCCGAGTGGCGCGCGGGTATGACCATCGACAAGCTGACCGCGGAGATGGACAAGGCGCTGCAGATTCCCGGCGTATCGAATGCCTGGACGATGCCGATCAAGGCGCGCACCGACATGCTTTCGACCGGCATCCGCACGCCGATCGGCATCAAGGTGTTCGGCAAGGACCTCACCGAGATGGAGCGCCTGGCCAAGGAGATCGAGGCGGTCGTCAAGAATGTGCCCGGGACGACCAGCGCGTTCGCCGAGCGGATCACCGGCGGCTACTACCTCGACATCGAGCCCGACCGGCAGGCGCTGGCGCGCTACGGACTCGCCGTCGGCGAACTCCAGGACGTCATCGCCATCGCGCTTGGCGGCGAGATGGTGACCACCACCGTCGAGGGCCGCGAGCGCTTCGGCGTAAGCGTCCGCTACCCGCGCGAACTGCGCGGCGATCCGCAGCAGATCGCGCAGTCGGTGCTGGTGCCGACGATGGACGGCGCGATGCTGCCGCTCGGCCAGCTGGCGAACATCCGCATCACCAAGGGCGCGCCGGCGATCCGCACCGAGAACGCGCTGCTCTCCGCCTACATCTACGTCGACATCCGCGATCGCGACATCGGCGGCTACGTCGCCGATGCACGCAAAGCGGTCAACGATCAGGTCAAGTTCCCGCCCGGGTACTACATCGCCTGGAGCGGGCAGTTCGAATACATGGAGCGCGCGCTGGAAAAGCTGAAGGTGGTGGTTCCGGTCACCCTGCTGCTGATCTTCCTGCTGCTGTATCTCAACTTCCGCCGGCTCACCGAGACCTTCATCGTCATGTTGTCGGTGCCCTTCGCGCTGGTCGGCGGCATCTGGCTGATGTGGTGGCTGGGTTACAACATGTCGGTGGCCGTGGCTGTCGGCTTCATCGCCCTGGCCGGGGTGGCGGCCGAGACCGGTGTGGTGATGCTGATCTACCTCGACCAGGCGTGGCAGAAGATCCGCGACCAGCGCGCGACCGAAGGTGTCAATCCGACCGCAAGCGACCTTTACGCCGCGGTGATGGAGGGTGCGGTCGAGCGCGTGCGCCCCAAGATGATGACGGTGGTGGCTATCATGGCGGGCCTGCTGCCGATCATGTGGGGGACGGGCACCGGTTCGGAGGTCATGAGCCGGATCGCCGCGCCGATGGTCGGCGGCATGATCTCGTCGACGGTGCTGACGCTGGCGGTGATCCCCGCGATCTACGCGCTGGTGAAGGGTTGGCGGCTGCCGCGGTGACGGTGTTGCTGTAGTGCAGGAGCGCCTTCAGGCGCGAAGGCAATGTCGTATCGTTGATTCGCGGCTGAAGCCGCTCCTGCAAAGACCTTCGATGCAGGATTCATGCCGTCCGATGGATTGGGACTGGAACGGAAAGTGACAACACGTTTGCGCAACGGCCCCAGCCCGGCACAGGTCGGCTCCGGACCCGACACCGCCTGGATGCTCGTCTTCGGCTGCTGGCTGGTCGCCTGCGTGTCAACGCTGGGCGCGCTGTTCTTCAGCGAAGTGATGCAGTTGCCGCCCTGCGCGCTGTGCTGGTACCAGCGCATCTTCATCTTCCCAATGGTGCTGGTGCTGCCGATGGGCCTCTTCCCCTTCGACCCTCGGGTCGTGCGCTACGCGTTGCCGCTGCTCGTTGTCGGTGGTGTGATCTCGCTGTTCCAGTTGCTGCTGGTCTACGGCGTGATTCCGGAGAGCATCCAGCCCTGCCGGCAGGGGGTTTCGTGCAGGGACGTGCAGATCGAGTGGCTCGGCTTCCTGTCGATTCCGCTGCTTTCCTTTCTCGCCTTTCTGGCGATGAGCGCGTTGCTCATCGCCGCCCATTTCAGGAGTTCGCGATGAGCCGCAGGACGCTCTTTGTCGTTTCCGTCGTTGCACTGCTGCTGGTCTTCGCCGGCGGCGTCCTGCTGTACAAGAGCGACAGGATCCAGCGCTGGGGCAAGCTGATCGGTCAGAACCAGGCGGCGCTTGCCAGCAATCATTCGCCGTCGCTCGGCAACGCGGAGGCCAAGGTGCACATCGTCGAGTTTCTCGATCCGGCATGCGAAACCTGCGCCGCGTTCTACCCGCAGGTCAAGAAGATGATGGCGGCGAATCCGGACCGGATCCGCCTGTCGGTCCGCCACCTTCCCCTGCACAATGGATCACTCGAGGTAGTGAAGATGCTCGAAGCGAGCCGCAGGCAGGGCAAGTACTGGCCCGCGCTGGAAGCGGTGCTGGCCAACCAGTCGCGTTGGGTGAGCAACCACACCGCCCGGCCGGAAATGGCCTGGGAGGTGCTCGGCGGCGCAGGCTTGAATCTCGAGCAACTGCGGGCCGACATGAATTCGCCCGACGTGGCCCGCAACCTCGAACAGGACCGCAACGACGCCAAGGCGCTCAACGTCACCATGACGCCGGAGTACTTCGTCAATGGCCGGCCACTGCCGGACTTCGGCCTGGCGCAGCTGCAGGCGCTGGTGCGCGATGCGCTGAAAGACGCTTACCGTTGAAAGTTCGCAATCCGCTCCGGTGCTTCGCGCAAGCCTCACGATGACGCAGTTGCGCGTTCCCGCCGTCTGCATGCGCGGCGTCTGATGGAAGGCTGGGTCCGGGTGCCCTCCGCGGTTCGAATCTGCGGCGATGTGCCACACCCCGGCCGCGCCCAGTTTTAACCTGGTTCAATGTCTCGCCGCTTCCGCTCCGGCATACTGTCGATTGAGCAAGGCGATGCATCCATTCCCGTTCGGGCTGAGCCCGTCGAGCCCTTCATCAGTCTAAGGGCGAACGTTTCAATGCCATTCATGCCGGATCAACAGGCGGACCAATTTCGTTTTCCGAGGACATGACCATGACCCACCCCCTCGCCGGCAAGCCGGCCCCGATCGACGCGCTCACCGACATTGCCGCGCTGCTGCGCGCCTACACGCAAACGCCGGATGTGCGCCAGGCGACACAGCGGGTGGCCTTCGGCACCAGCGGCCATCGCGGCAATGCCTTCGCCGGCAGCTTCAACGAGGCGCACATCCTCGCGATCACGCAGGCGGTGTGCGAGCATCGACGCAATCAGGGCATACACGGCCCGCTCTATCTCGGCAAGGATACCCACGCGTTGTCGGGTCCGGCCGAGAAGAACGCGCTCGAGGTGCTGGCCGGCAACGGCGTAGAAGTGCGCCTCCAGAGCGCCGACGGCTACACCCCCACGCCGGTGATCTCGCGCGCGATCCTGGTCTGGAACCGCGTGTCCACGGCGCCGCGCGCCGACGGCATCGTGATCACGCCGTCGCACAACCCGCCGCAGGATGGCGGCATCAAGTACAACCCGCCGCACGGCGGGCCTGCGGACACGGAGATCACCGACTGGATCGGCAAACGGGCCAACGCGCTGCTGGACAATGGCAACCGCGACGTCAAGCGCATCCCGTATGCCCAGGCACTGGCCGCACCCACCACGACGGCCGAGGATTTCATGGCGGCTTACGTCGCCGATCTCGGCACCGTGATCGACATGGAAGCGATCCGCAAGGCCGGCCTCAGGATCGGCGTCGATCCCCTGGGCGGCGCCGCCGTCGCCTACTGGCGGCCGATCGCCGATCTGTATGGCCTCGACATCGAGGTCGTCAATACCGCAGTCGATCCGACGTACCGTTTCATGACGCTGGATCACGACGGCAAGATCCGCATGGACTGCTCGAGTCCGTATGCGATGGCGAGCCTCGTGGCGCTCAAGGATCGTTTCGACATCGCGTGGGGCAACGATGCCGACGTCGACCGCCACGGCATCGTCACGCCCTCGGTGGGACTCATGAACCCCAACCACTACCTTGCAGTCGCGATCGACTACCTGCTCACGCACCGGCCACAGTGGCCGGCAAGCGCAGTCGTCGGCAAGACGCTGGTTTCCTCCGCGATGATCGACCGCGTCGTCACCGGCCGCGGCCGCCGTTGCGTCGAGGTGCCGGTCGGCTTCAAGTGGTTCTCCGCGGGGATGCTGGACGGCAGCATCTGTTTTGCCGGCGAGGAAAGTGCGGGCGCTTCGTTCCAGCGTCGCGACGGCTCGGCGTGGGCCACCGACAAGGATGGCATCGTCCTCGGCTTGCTGGCGGCCGAGATCACCGCGGTTACCGGAAAGGATCCGGGGCGTCACTATCAGGATCTCGCTGCGAAGTACGGCGACTCGTTCTACCTGCGCATCGACGCGCCCGCGACGCAGGCGCAGAAGGCGGCGTTCAAGATGCTGACCGGCGAACGCGTGAAGGCGCAGGAATTGGCCGGCGAACCCATTGTCGCGCGGCTCACGCGCGCCCCGGGCAACAGCGCGCTGATCGGCGGCCTCAAGGTGACGACGGCCAGCGGCTGGTTCGCTGCCCGCCCGTCGGGCACCGAAGACATCTACAAGCTCTATGCCGAGAGTTTCAAGAGCGCCGAGCACCTGCAGGCAATCATCCGCGACGCGCAACGGATCGTGAGCGACGCGCTGGGGAGTTGATGATCCGGCGCGATGAAGGACAAAATGGCCACCGTTGTGGGAGCGGCTTCAGCCGCGAATCCGTGATGGCGCGCGAATGCGCCTTCCGCGCGATGAAACGAAAGGACACTCCATGCTCCCGACAGCCGATCTCAAGGAAGTCGTCAAGGCGAAGTACGGCCAGGCCGCGCTGAAAGCCCAGGCAGGGCAAGGTGGTTGCTGTGGCAGCGCACCCGGCACCTCCAGTTGTTGTGATCCGATCACGTCCGACCTGTACGACGCCGCGCAAGCGGGGGACGTGCCGGAAGCGGCGATGCAGGCCTCGCTGGGATGCGGCAACCCGACGGCGCTGGCCGAGCTCAAGCCGGGCGAGACGGTGCTCGACCTCGGTTCCGGCGGCGGCATCGACGTCATCCTCTCGGCCAAGCGCGTCGGCCCCGGTGGCAAAGCGTATGGCCTCGACATGACCGACGAGATGCTGGCGCTGGCCGAGAAGAACCGGCTGAAGAGCGGTCTTGCCAACGTCGAGTTCCTCAAGGGCGAGATCGAGCACATCCCGCTGCCGGACAACACCGTCGACGTGATCATCTCCAACTGCGTCATCAACCTGTCGGGCGACAAGGACCAGGTGCTGCGCGAAGCGTTCCGGGTGCTGAAGCCGGGAGGCCGATTCGCAGTCTCCGACGTGGTTGTCCGCGGCGAGATGCCCGCCGCCATTCGCAGGAGCATGGAACTGTGGGTCGGCTGCGTGGCCGGTGCGCTGTCCGAGACCGAGTACCGAACCAAACTCGCAGCTGCCGGTTTCGGCAACATCGACATCGAAGCCACGCGCATCTACAGCAGCGACGACGCGCGCGCCTTTCTGGTGTCCGAAGGAATCGCCGCCGACGCCATCGCCAGCGAAGTCGACGGCAAATTCATCAGTGCGTTCGTACGCGCCGTGAAGCCACAGCAGTGTTGCGCACCCGGCTGCTGTGGGCAGTGACGGATTCGGATGCAGCCCGCAAGACGCAGATTGCCGACGTAATCCAGCGCGATTCTGTCTGTAGCGGCGGTGTACGAATGGTGCATGTCTGACCCAATGACATAGTCGGTCTGCTGTACGACCCATAGGTGTCGCGCAACCATTCGGGCCGTAGCTTGCCGGCCAGCGCCCCGCCCAAGGCCAGCTCCAATCCCGCCACGTCGGAGACCTTGTGGCCGACGTCGGCCAGCAGCGCCGGCAAGTTCGGCTTCCAACCATGGAACGCCTCGACGGCGGCCACCACGATTGGCACAGCGAAGTCAGGGTGCCGCGCGCATCCGAGGCCCGCTCAATGCCACGCCCAATCCCGACTATTTTGGTTGCAGATGCGCGTGTGATCGTTCAATCCCATGTTTCAAATAACGTGGAAGTGATTGACTTGCGTCAAGGAGCACATTCGGAGTTCAGGGAACACTGCGCCATCGTTGCCGCGGCGAATGGCCGCGGACGAAGACAGTGTGTGCCGCAGGAGGGAATTCCGTGAACATTCATCGAAATCCTCGAGCACGCGGCGATTGGAGTCTTGATCTTGACCGTGGTTAAGGAGACTGGACGATGAAGTTGACGAGACGGGCTTTCATTCAGGCGTCGATGGCGACCAGCGGTCTGCTGGTGGCAGGGTGTGCCACGCAAACGGCGGCTCCCGTGACCAGCGCGATGGCGCTGCGCCCTGCGAAGGCGGCAGGGCCCGCCAAGGGCGACTGGGTGGCCAGCACCTGCCAGGGCTGCACGCAGTGGTGCGCGATCCAGATCTTCGTCCAGGATGGTCGCGCGGTGCGCGTGCGCGGCAACCCGCTGTCGAAATCCAATCACGGCTACGTGTGTCCGCGCGGCCATCTGATCCCGCAGCAGGTCTACGACCCGGACCGGATCAAGGTGCCGATGAAGCGGACCAATCCGCAGAAGGGCCGTGGCGTCGATCCGAAGTGGGTGCCGATCAGCTGGGACGAGGCGCTCAATACCGTCGCCGACAAGATGATCGAGCTGCGCAGGAACAACGAGGCGCACAAGCTCGTCTACATGCGCGGCCGCTACTCGCCGACATCCACCGAACTCCTCTATGGCGCGTTGCCCAGGATCTACGGCACCACCAATTACTTCTCGCACAGCGCCATCTGCGCCGAGGCGGAGAAGATGGGGCCGGGCCTCACGCAGGGCTTCTTCGGGTATCGCGACTACGATCTGGAGAAGACGAACTGCATGGTCGCCTGGGGCTGCGATCCGCTGGCGTCCAACCGCATGGTGCCGAACGTCATTCACCGCTTTGGCGAGATCGTCGCCCGCGGGACCGTCATCGCGGTCGATCCGCGCCTGTCCAATGTCGCCGCCAAGGCGCATGAATGGCTGCCGCTCAAGCCGGGCTCAGACGGTGCGCTGGCCGGCGCGATCGCCCATGTTCTGCTGACTGAAGGGCTCTGGAACAAGGAATTCGTCGGCGATTTCAAGGACGGCAGGAATCAGTTCATCGCCGGCAAGGCCGTGGACGAGGCGATGTTCGCCGAAAAGGAAACCAGCGGCCTGGTCAAGTGGTGGAACCTGGAGCTGAAGGACAAGACACCCGCGTGGGCAGAAAAGGAAACCCTGATTCCCGCCGCGCAGACGATTCGCGTCGCCCGCGCGATGGGCAAGGCCGCGCCGAAGGTCACGGTCTGGATGGGACCGGGTGCCGCCATGCACCCGCGGGGCACCTACAGCGCCATGGCCGTCCATGCGTTGAACGGCGTGCTCGGCTCGATCGATGTCGAGGGTGGCGTATGGCAGAGCAGCAGCGTGCCGACCGGTGCGTTCCCGAAGTCCGACGCTTATCTCGACGACATCGCCAAGGGTGCCGGCAAGTTCAAGAAGCTCGATGGTCGCGGCGCCAAGGACATGCCGGCGATGATGAACGCCCGGCCCGGCAGCGGCGTGGTCACCAACAACGTCGCCAACGGCATGTTGAAGGACCCGGGCGCAGCGAAGGTGTTCATCAGCTCGTGGGCCAATTTCAACTTCTCGTGCACCGGCGCCGACCGTTGGGACAGGGCGATGGCCAAGGTCCCGTTCTTCGTCCACATGGTCACCAACCCATCGGAGATGACGCAGTTCGCCGACATCGTGCTGCCGGCGACCTTCAATTCGGCCGAGGGCTGGTCGATCGTCGGCAACATGGGCAACGGTCACGGCTACGCGTCGATCCAGCAGGGCGCCGTCAAGCGGCTGTGGGACGTCAAACAGGAAGAGACCGAAGTGATGTGGCTGCTGGCGGAAAAGCTCAAGGCCAAGGGTTTCGCCAGCCTGTTCGATTACTACTCGAAGGAGTTCAAGGACCCCGAAACCGGCAAGCTGCCGACGACGGCCATGGAATTTGCCGAGATCGCCGCCAAGATCTCCAGCGCGCCGCTTTGGATGCCCAAGGAGCCGCTGAAGGGCGACGCGGCGATCGCGGGCTGGGCCGACTTCCGTAAAAAGGGCATGTTCAACGGCGCGAAGTACACGCTGAAGAAGGGCTGGGGCGGCAAGTTCGCCACCGCCACCAAGAAGTTCGAGTTCTACAGCGAGACGCTGAAGAAGGGGCTGCTCGAGCATGCCAAGAAGTACGAGACCACCGTCGACGACATCCTGACCGTATCGGGTTACGTCGCTCGCGGCGAGCTGGCGTTCGTCCCGCACTACGAGCCACCCAAGCGGCACGGCAGCGCATCCGAGTATCCCTTCGATTTCATCGACTACAAATCGCGCTTGAACCGCGAGGGCCGGTCGGCCAACCTCTCCTGGTACCAGGAATTCAAGAAGGTCGATCCGGGCGACGTGTCCTGGGACGACGTGGTGAAGATGAACCCGGCGGATGGCGCCAGGCTGAGCCTGAAGTCCGGCGACATGGTCAAGGTCACGTCGCTGGCGGGCTCGATGGTCGTGAAGCTCAAGTTGTGGGAAGGCGTGCGGTCCGGCACCGTCGCCAAGTGCTACGGCCAGGGCCACTGGGCCTACGGCCGGATCGCGGCGAAGGACTTCGCGAAGGCCACGCCGCGAGGCGGAAGCAACAACGACATTCTGGTCGACGACTACGATCGTCTCTCCGGCGCCACCGCCCGCAATGGCGGCTTCACCGGCGTCCGGGTCCAGAAGGCCTGACCCCCAACCCAAGCTCGAGGAGAAAGAAGATGGCAAGACTAGGAATGGTCATCGACCTGCAGCGCTGCGTGGGTTGCGGTGCCTGCGCGTTCGCCTGCAAGTCCGAGAACAACACCCGTTCCCGCGGTGACGGCCAGAGCCACAACTGGGCCGACTTCATGATGCGGACCGAAGGAACGTTTCCCGACACCACGCACTGGGTGATGCCGGTGCTGTGCAACCACTGTTCTGACGCGCCCTGCGTGAAAGCCTGCCCGGTCGAACCGAAGGCGATGTTCAAGACGCCGGACGGCGTCACCATGCACAACGACGAGCTGTGCATCGGCTGCCGCATGTGCCAGGACGCCTGCCCGTACAGTCACAAGTCGCTCACCGACGCCAGCCACAACGGCGAGGCCTACAGCGTGATCAGCTTCAATCCGCATGGGGGCGACGCCCAGCCGCAGTGGACCGACACCACGGCGATCATCCCGGGCTGCACGACGTCCGGCGCGGCAACGGCCAAGGCCGCCGGCGCGACCACGCCGATGATGAACAAGTTCGCCGCGGGCGACGTCGATCCGATCCGCAAGGCCGGGGTCGTGGAAAAGTGCACGTTCTGCTACCACCGCACCAGCAACGGCATGCAGCCGGCCTGCGTCGAGGTCTGCCCGTCGAAGGCGCGGATCTTCGGCGATCAGGACGACGCCAACGCCGAGATCGCCAAGGTGCTGAAGGCGCAGAAGTCGTTCCGCATCAAGGAAGACGCCGGCACCAAGCCCAACGTCCACTACGTCGGCAAGTACACCACCCGCGCCTGACCGCGTCCGTCGCAGGGTTACACTTCGGGGGCGGGCAACCGCCCCCATTTCGTTCGAGGAGCCTGGATGTCCGATTTCGACCCCGAGCAGGGTGTGGCGCGCGAGACGCTCTGCCGCCTGCTCGCTGCGTGCTATTACCAGCCCGGACCGGAATTCGCGGAGGAGAAGGTCTTCGACACCATGCACGACGCCGCAACCCGTATCGACCCTGGTCTCGCCGCGCAGGCGCGCCGTCTGGGCGAGGTGTTCGCGGCCAGCGATCCGCAGACGCTGCTGATCGACTACACGCGGCTCTTTCTCGGGCCGGTCGACGCGCTGGCCAAGCCCTACGCATCGGTCTGGCTCACCGGCGAATCCTCGCTGATGCAGAATTCGACGATGGCCGTGCTGGAACTCTACCGCGAAGGCGGCTTCGACATCAGCGAGGACTTCCGCGAATTGCCCGATCACATCGCGGCCGAGCTCGAGTTTCTCTACCTGCTGCTGTTCCGCGAGAACGAGGCGCATCGCAACGCCGATCTCGATGCGCTGGCCACGACGGAAGCACTGCGCAAGCAGTTCCTTGCCGGCCATCTTGCACCCTGGGTCGATCGCTTCGCCGCGGCGCTGAGGGATGGCGCCGAGACCGATCACTACCGGACATTGGCAGACCTCACCCAGCGCTTCGTCGCGATGGAGGTGGATCGCGCCCTCGGTTCGTGAGCACGGCGATGCCCGTCGAATCACACATCGAAATCCACTCATGAAGAGCATGAAAACACCGCAGGCATTGAGCGCGCTCGCTGCTCTCGCACAGGCACATCGGCTGGCGGTCTTCCGCCTGCTGATCGAGCACGCCCCAACCGGGCTGGCCGCCGGCGACATCGCGGAGCGGCTCGAACTCTCGCCGGCGACGCTGTCGTTCCACCTGAAGGAGCTGAGCCACTCCGGGTTGATCGTCGGTCGGCAGGACGGTCGCTTCATCTGGTACAGCGCCAACATCGCCGTGATGAGCGACCTTATCGCTTATCTCACCCGGAACTGCTGCGCGGGAAGCGCGGTCTGCGACCCCGCCTGCGTTCCGGTCACGTCGCCCGTCCCGCAATTCCGCGTACGGGTGGCGCAGGTCGAGCGCCCTCCGCGCAAACGCCGCGTTTCCTGACCTGGCATCGCCCCTCCGACTTGGGCATGAGCCATCCACTTTGTGCTTGCCGCTTTGACGCGGATCAATGGATGCGCTTCCTTTTATATATACAAAGACGTATATTTTTCCCATGCGTCCAAGCCTCGACATCATTGCCGACCCGACGCGCCGACTCATCCTCGCTTTGCTCGCGATCGACCGGGAGTTGTGCGTGTGCGAGCTGGTCGCCGCGCTCGATGAGATACAGCCGAATGTTTCGCGCAACCTCGCGGTGTTGCGCGACGCGGGGTGGTTGATCTCTCGCCGCGAGGGCACCTGGATGCATTACCGTCTGGCTACGATTCCTGCGTGGGCTCGCCAACTGCTCGATGCCCTGGTCGCCGGCGGCGTCCCGTCGGTCGACATCAAACGGGCAAGGGCGCGGTTGAAGGCCTTTACGGGCCGTCCATCCCGTATCGACGCCGCTGCCTGAGCGCGCTCGCATCCCCATCACTCCCCCGACGAGGTCGCCATGGAAGTCAAAGTACTCGGCACCGGCTGATGTCAAGGCGGCGCATTGATTGGATTTGAAGGCGTGACGTGCCGATCACCACTCGCCCGCCCTCGCACTCGTACCCTTGGCCAATCAGTCGAATCATGAACATTCTCTTCCTCTGTACCGGCAACTCCTGCCGCTCGATCCTGGCTGAAGCGACGTTCAATCAGCTGGCGCCGCCCGGCTGGAAGGCGATGAGCGCGGGCAGCAAGCCCGCCGGAGCCGTGCATGCGCGATCGTTTGCATTGCTCGCCCGCGAAGGCATCCCGACCGAGGGTTGCCACAGCAAGTCCTGGGACAACCTTCCCGTCACGCCGGATGTCGTCGTGACCGTCTGTTCGAATGCCGCAGGCGAAGCCTGTCCGGCCTATCTTGGAGCCGTTTTGCGCACCCATTGGGGCGTCGAAGATCCGGCGCATGCGACGGGCAGCGAAGCGGACATCGATGCCGCCTTCCTGGCCGCCTATCGCACGCTGCGCACACGCATCGAGGCCTTTCTTGCGCTGCCGCTGGAGAGGCTGCAGCGGGACCGGCCGGCGCTCAAATTCGCCCTCGACCGGATCGGCAGCATCACCGCGTGATGCTTCGCCGCGCGAACATCCTTGCACTGCCCGCTGGCCGCACATTCCAAAATGAGTAGAGACATGAGTGATGAGCACACTGTCTGAAGTCGCCCCGAACAGCGCCCCCGGCGCGCCGCTGAACTTCTTCGAGCGCTACCTCACCGCGTGGGTCGCGACCTGCATCGTCGTCGGCATTGCGCTCGGACAGTTTCTGCCTGGCTTCTTTCAGGCCATCGGGGCGATGGAAGTCGCCAAGGTCAACCTCCCCGTCGGCTTGCTGATCTGGGTGATGATCATTCCGATGCTGCTGAAGATCGACTTCGACGCACTGCATCAGGTCAAGGAGCACGTTCGCGGCATCGGCGTGACGCTGGTCATCAACTGGCTGGTCAAGCCGTTTTCGATGGCCTTGCTCGCCTGGCTGTTCATTCGCCATCTCTTCGCCCCCTTGCTGCCGCCGGAGCAGATCGACAGCTACATCGCCGGACTGATCCTGCTTGCCGCCGCACCCTGCACCGCCATGGTCTTCGTCTGGAGCCGGCTGACCAACGGCGACCCCTACTTCACGCTGTCGCAGGTCGCGCTGAACGACCTGATCATGATCTTCGCCTTCGCGCCGGTCGTGGGCTTTCTGCTCGGCGTGTCCAGCATCACCGTGCCCTGGGACACACTGTTCACCTCGGTCTTCCTCTACATCGTCATTCCGGTCATCCTCGCGCAGATCATCCGCAAGCGGCTGCTGGCGCGCGGACAGGGGACGTTCGACGCGGCGATGGCGAAGATCCAGCCCTGGTCGATCGCCGCGTTGCTGCTGACGCTCGTGCTGCTGTTCGCCTTCCAGGGCAACGCCATTCTCAAGCAGCCGCTGGTCATTGCCTTGCTGGCGGTTCCGATCCTGGTCCAGGTGTTCTTCAACTCATCGGTCGCGTATCTGCTGAACCGGGCGCTCGGAGAAAAGCACAGCGTGGCCTGCCCGTCGGCACTGATCGGCGCGTCCAATTTCTTCGAGCTGGCCGTCGCCGCCGCGATCAGCCTGTTCGGGTTCGAATCCGGCGCGGCACTGGCCACCGTCGTCGGCGTGCTGATCGAGGTGCCCGTGATGCTGCTGGTGGTCAAGGTGGTCAACGCCACCAAACCCTGGTACGAGCGGGCATGAAGGAGCCTTGGCGATGGCATCCACCGAAACGATGAAGGCGCCCGAATCGCTCGCGAGCCGGGCTTGGCACGCCCTGCGCGACAATCCGACCGAACTCAAATGGCTGGCGGGCATCCTCGGCGCCTTCCTGCTGGTGTTCTTCATGCCGGTCGGCACTGCGCGCTTCGACAACGCGGTGCTCGAAGGGCTGGCGCTGTTGACGTGGTATGCGCGCGAGCACGTGATGCTCTGCCTGGTGCCGGCATTCTTCATCGCCGGCGCCATCGCCGTCTTCGTCAGCCAGGATGCGGTGATGAAGTACCTGGGGCCGGCCGCGCACAAGGTCGCTGCTTATGGCGTGGCCTCGGTGTCGGGTTCGATCCTCGCGGTCTGCTCCTGCACGGTGCTGCCGCTGTTCGGCGGCATCTACCGGCGCGGCGCGGGGCTGGGGCCGGCCATCGCCTTTCTCTACTCCGGTCCGGCGATCAACGTGCTGGCGATCATCCTGACCGCGAAGGTCCTGGGCTTCGAGCTGGGTGTCGCGCGCGCGGCGGGCGCGGTGGGCTTCGCGCTGGTGATCGGCGTCATCATGCAGCTGATCTACCGGCGCGAGGAAGCGGCACGCGCACTGTCGCAGAAAGGCTTCGAGGACAGCACTGGTCAGAGCCGGTCGCTGGCCGACACGGCCTCGTTCTTCGCGCTGCAGGTGGCTGTCCTGGTGTTCGCCAACTGGGCGCCCGCCCGCGCCGACGACAGCGCAGTCTGGCATGCCGTGTTTGCCTGGAAATGGCCGCTGACGGCGGTGGCCGGGCTGGGCCTTGCGCTACTGCTGATCCTGCGCTGGCGCTGGCACTGGCAACCGCTGGCGATCACCGCGGTCGTCGTTACCCTCCTCGCGTGGTTCCTGCCGCAGGCTCCCGTGCTCGCGTTCAGCGCCGGCCTCCTGGGCCTGACGCTGGCTGCTGCGACGCAGCCCGGCGACGGCGACGAATGGCTCGGCCAGACCTGGAGCTTCGCCAAACTGATCCTGCCGCTGCTGCTGGGCGGCGTGTTGCTGGCCGGGTTCCTGCTCGGGCGCCCCGGTCACGAGGGTGTCGTGCCGTCGGAATGGGTCAGTGCCGCAGTGGGCGGCAACTCGCTTCTGTCCAATTTCGTCGCGGCCCTGGCGGGTGCGTTCATGTATTTCGCCACGCTCACGGAAATCCCCATCGTCCAGGGCTTGATCGGCTCGGGCATGGGCAAGGGACCGGCGCTCGCGCTGCTGCTCGCGGGACCGGCGCTGTCGCTGCCCAGCGTGCTGGTCATCGGCAGCATTCTCGGCACGCAGAAGACGGTCGTGTACTGCTCGCTGGTGGTCGTCATGGCAACTTTCAGCGGGTTCGTGTACGGCGTTCTCTTTGCATAAGGAGCGATTTCATGATCAAGCTGCAAGTACTCGGTTCCGGTTGCGCCAAGTGCGTCGCCCTGGGCGAGCATGCAACCGCGGCGGCGCAGGCCCTCGGACTCGACTATGAGCTGGAGAAAGTGACGGACATCAATGCGATCATCGATGCCGGTGTCACCCGCACGCCGGCGCTGGTGGTGAACGGCAACGTCAGGAGCAGCGGAAAGGTATTGTCGGTCGACGAGATCAAGCGTCTGTTGGCTGCCTGATCGCCCGGCTCGCCCTGACCGCTGGCGTCTTGTCATCGGCGTGCGGGCCGGGAGTGCCGAACCCCCGGCGCATGGCAAGCGATCCGGATGCAAGTCAACGCTGGATGCAAGCGTAAAATGGCAGCGATCGAGAAGCCGCCAAGGTCGGGGGATTGTGGTTCTGCGATGACGACAAACCGAATGAGTCCGAAGGCCCGCCCCGAGGACGAATACCCGAGAGCGCAGCACGAAGCCAGTCCAATGAGTCCGATACACCCACGTGTGCTTTGGTCGCTCCTTGCGCTGGGTTGCGGGGGCCTTGTCGTGGCGAGTCTCTTGCTGACCGCCGTACTGGGATTGCATCCCTGTCACCTGTGCATCTTCCAGCGCGTGCTGTTCATGGCGCTGGCGATTCTGGGTGGCCTCGCCGCGTGGCACTGGCGGCGACAGAGCGGTTTGCTGGCAGGTCTCGTCTGCCTGCCGGTGTTTGCAGGCGGCATCGCCGCCGCCGGCTATCAGAGCTGGCTGCAGGAGCAGCCCGCCGGAAGCGTGTCCTGCGTCGCCAGCGATCCGACGCTGATCGAGCAGTTCATCGAGTGGCTGGGCAAACTCCAGCCCGACCTCTTCATGGCGACGGGATTCTGCGAAAACGCCGAGCTGTCGATCATGGGATTGTCGCTGGCCAACTGGGCGCTGGTCGCGCACCTCGCGTTCCTGGTGTTCGCGGTGCTGGCGCTGCGCGCGGGTCGGTCGGATCCGGTCGCGGCGGCCTGATCCGCAACGTAGGGCGCGCGGACTGCCGCTCAATCGCCCGGCGCAGCGAAGCCGTAGCGCTTCAACACCGCCCGCGTTTCCGGTGTCTGCAACCACGCATGGAATGCACGCGCGCCCTCCCCGGCGCGCCGGGTCAACGCCATCCGCTGCCGCAGCGGGCGGTGCAGTTCCTCCGGGATCGCCACGTACCGCGCCGAGCCGAGCGCGCCCGGAGCGCGCGCCAGCGACAACGCGACGATGCCGCCTTGCGTCGAGCCCGAAGTAGCGAACTGGGCAGCCTGCGCGACATTCTCGCCAAGGACAAGCCGCTCGCGGATGACCGGCCATGCGCCGACGGCAGTCAGCGCCTCCTGCGCCGCGCGCCCGTACGGCGCATGCTCGGGATTGGCGATGGCAAACCGTCGCAGGCGTCCGTCGGCGACCGCGGGCGCGAGATCTCGCAACTGCGGATCGAGTGCCAGCGGCGAGCTTGCCGGCAATACCAGCGCCAGCCGACCCACCGCGTACGGCACGCCGCTGTCGACGAGGTGCCCCTCCTTCGCCAGCGCAAAAACGTAATTCTCGTCGGCGGACAGGAAGAGCTCGAACGGTGCGCCCTCGGCGATCTGCCGCCGGAAATTGCCCGACGAGCCGTAGACGATGCGAACGTGCCGGCCGGTGCGTCGTGCGAATTCCGCCGCCACCTCATCGAGCGCGACGCGCAGGTCGGCCGCCGCCGCGATCAGCGGACCGTCGGCAGGCGACGCCTTCGCAGCCTGCGCCGACGCCGGGGCTGACGCGAAGCCCGCGACCAGCATCAGGATCGCCGCCATCCACCGGCATCGTCGCACCATCGTCCACCTCGCCCGTCTGTCGCACACCCGTCGCTGCGCCATGGCAGTGTAACCGCACCGTTGCGAACCGGCCCCGGACGATCGGCTGTCGCGCCTTGAGCGCCCGATGCCGTCGTGATAGGGTTCCACGCCTTCGCCGCGCCCTCTCTCGTCCCTTCGGAACCCATGGACACCCAAGCCCTGCTGCTGTCGATCAAGCTCGCGGTGCTGACAGTCGCGATCCTGTTGCCGGCCGGGGTGCTGATCGCGCGGATGCTCGCAACGCGCGACTTCACCGGCAAGCCGTTCGTCGAGGCCGCGTTCGCATTGCCGCTGGTGCTTCCCCCCACGGTGCTCGGCTACTACCTGCTGGTGGCGTTGGGCGGCGATTCGCTGCCCGGGCAGTGGTACGAATGGCTGACCGGACGCACGCTGGTGTTCACGTTCGAGGGCCTGCTCATCGCATCGGTGATCTTCAACCTGCCGTTCGCCATCCAGCCGTTGCAGCGTGCGTTCGAGGCGATTCCCGACGACGTGCTCAACGCTGCCGCGTGTTGCGGCCTCACCAGCACACAGAGCCTGTGGCGCATCGAGTTGCCGCTGATCGGTTCGGGCCTCCTCACCGCGGGCGTGCTGACGTTCGCGCACACGCTGGGCGAATTCGGCGTCGTGCTGATGGTGGGCGGCAGCATCCCCGGCGAGACCAAGACGCTCGCGATTGCCATCTACGATCGCGTCCAGGGCTTCGACATGGCCGGCGCGGGTCTCATGTCGCTGCTGCTGCTGGTCTTTTCCATCGCTGCCATCGGCACCACCTACGTCGCCACTGCGCACCATCGCCACCGCCATGCACACGCCCGTTGACGGGATCCGGATCGCGCTGCGGCAGGAGCGGCCGATTCCGCTCGACGTGGTACTCGACTGCGCGGCCGGCGAGCTGCTGGCGCTCGTCGGACCGTCGGGCAGCGGCAAGTCGACGATCCTGCGCACCATCGCCGGCATCTATTCGCCGCGCGAGGGGAACATCACGGTGAACGGGCAGACGTGGCTCGACAGCGCGCGCGGCGTGACGCTGTCGTCGCGCGAACGTTCCACCGGATTCGTTTTCCAGAACTACGCGCTGTTTCCGCACCTCACGGCGCAGGAGAACGTCATGCAGGCGATGGGGCACATCCCGGCCGGCGAGCGTCGCGAGCGCGCGCGGCGCCTGCTCGATCGCACCAACCTCGCGGGCCTCGAGGATCGGCGACCGGCGCGGCTGTCGGGTGGCCAGCAGCAGCGCGTGGCCGTCGCGCGGGCGCTGGCCCGCGACCCCAAGGTGCTGCTGCTCGACGAGCCCTTTTCCGCCGTCGATCAGATCACCCGCGAAAAGCTGCACGAGGAGCTGGCGACGCTGCGGCGCGAACTCAATCTTCCCATCATCCTGGTCACGCACGCGCTGGACGAGGCGGCTGCACTCGCCGACCGGATGTGCATCCTGCATCACGGCACGACATTGCAGGCGGGCGAACCATCGCAGCTGATCGCGCGTCCAGCCTCGCCACTGGTGGCACGGCTGGTCGGGCTCAAGAACATCTTCGGGGCGGAGGTCGTCGGCCACGAGTCGGAACGTGGACTCACGGTGATTCGCTGGTCGGGCCAGCTGCTGGAGGCGACGCACGCACCGAAGTTCGCCGTCGGGTCGCGCGTCGCATGGAGCATACCGCCCACGCGCATCCTGTTGCACCGCCGCGATCGGCCCTCGCGCGGCGAGCAGGAGAATCCGGTGGCGGGACGGGTCGTGCGCTGCCTGCGGATGGGCGACATGACGGCCATCGCACTGTCCACGGTTGCCGGCGAGAAGACCGACCTCCATTTCAGCGTGGCCACGCACGTCGCGCAGCGCAACGGTATCCAGCCCGGCGCGGCGGCGAGCGTTTCGCTGCTGGCCGAGGGCATCCATCTGATGCCCGTGGGCAGCGGCAAGCTGTAACGCGCGGCGGCGTCTTGTAGGAGGGCCTTCGGGCCCGAACGCATTCGCGGCTGAAGCCGCTCCTACAACAGATCCACAGGGATCGGGGATAATGACGGGTTTACCCGATCGCTCATCGCCCGCATGGCCATCCCCAAGACGAACTCCACCTACGACGAATCGTCGATCCGCGTCCTCAAGGGCCTCGAGCCCGTGCGCCTGCGCCCCGGCCAGTTCACGCGCACCGACACGCCGCTGCACATCGTGCAGGAAGCGATCGACAACGCCGTAGACGAGGCCATCGCCGGCCACGCGACGCTACTGGCGGTAACGATGCACGCGGACGCGTCGGTGAGCGTCGCCGACGACGGGCGCGGGATTCCGGTCGGCCCGCACCCGATCGAGAAGATACCCGTCGTCGAGGCCATCTTCACCGTGCTCTACAGCGGCGGCAAGTTCGACAAGACCTCGGGCGCCGGCGCCTACACCTATGCCGGCGGACTGCACGGCGTCGGCGTGTCGGTCACCAATGCGCTGTCGCGCCGCCTCGAATGCGAGGTCAGGCGCCAGGGCAGGACGCACCGGATCGTCTTCGCCGACGGAGAGGTGCTGGAAGCGCTTGCGGTGAAGGGCAAGACCACCGGCACCGGCACATCGGTGCGCATCTGGCCGGACCCCAAGTATTTCGACTCGGCGACGATATCGGCGCAGGATCTCGCGCAACTGCTGCGCACCAAGGCGGTCCTGCTGCCCGGACTCCTGGTGACACTGACCATCGAAACGCCCGCGGGGCCACAGACGCAGCAGTGGCAATACACAGCAGGCCTCGCCGGTTACCTCTCCGAACTCGCGGAGGGCGAGGTCTCGCTGGTGCCGGTGTTCGCCGGCAGGAACGAGGCGGGCGAAAGCGACGAGACCTTTGCCGAAGGCGAAGGCGTCGAATGGGCGTTCAGCTGGTATGAAACCGCGAAGGGCGACGGCAAGGCCTTCGTCAACCTGATTCCGACCGCGCTTGGCGGCACGCACGTCTCGGGGCTGCGCAGCGCGGTGTACGCCGCCGTGACGGCGTTCATCGACCATCACAGCCTGCTGCCGAAAGGCCTGAAGCTGCAGCCCGATGACGTCTGCCGCAACCTGCGCTACGTCATTTCGGTGCGGATGCTCGACCCGCAGTTTGCCGCCCAGACCAAGGACAAGCTGACCAGCCGCGAGGGCGTGCGCCTGGTCGAGCGGATGGTGAAGGACCCGCTGGAGATCTGGCTCAACCAGCACGTGACCGAAGGCAAGCTGATCGCCGAACTCGCGATCCGGCAGGCGCTGGCGCGCACCCGCGCGGCGAAGACCGTGGAGCGCAAGCGCTCCTCCAGCGTGGTGATGCTGCCCGGCAAGCTCGCCGACTGCGAGTCGAGCGATCCCGCCGAGACGGAAATCTTCCTTGTCGAAGGCGACAGCGCCGGCGGCAGCGCGAAGATGGCGCGCAACAAGGAGACGCAGGCGATCCTGCCGCTGCGCGGCAAGGGGATGAACGTCTGGGAGAAGGACGCGCAGCAGGCGCTGGAGAACGAGGAGATCCGCGACCTCACCACCGCGCTCGGCGTGTCGCCGCACACACTCGAAGACAGCATCGACTGGACCAGGTTGCGCTATGGCACCGTGGCGATCATGTCCGACGCCGACGTCGACGGCCAGCACATCCAGACGCTGCTGCTCACCCTGTTCTTCCGCCACTTTCCGCAGCTGATCGCGCGCGGCAACGTCTTTGTCGCCTGCCCGCCGCTGTACCGGATCGACGTCGACAGCGCCGGCAAGAAACGTGCGGCGAAGAAGCTCTACGCGATGGACCGCAACGAGCTGACGTCGTGGGAGGACCGGTTGAAGAAGGAAGGCTACACGAGCTGGAAGGTCGGCCGCTTCAAGGGCCTGGGCGAGATGGATCCGCCCGAATTGTGGGAGACGACGCTCAACCCCGACACGCGGCGGCTGCTGCGCGTGATGCTCGATGAAGTCGACCGCCCCGCGGCGATCGAGCGCTTCAACCTGCTGATGGCCAAGGCGCGTTCCGGCGCCCGCCGCGAGTGGATGGAACTGCGCGGCAACGAAGTGGAGATCAACTGACATGGGCGCGACGAACCCCGCCGAGCGCGACGAACTCGTCCTGCACGACTACGCCGAGAACGCGTATCTGCAGTACGCGATGGCGGTGGTGCGCGATCGTGCGCTGCCGCAGGTCGAGGACGGCCAGAAACCCGTGCAGCGTCGCATCCTGTACACGATGCGCCAACTGGGCCTCGGCGGCAACGCCAAGCCCGTCAAGTGCGCGCGCATCGTCGGCGAAGTGCTGGGCAAGGTGCACCCGCACGGCGATACCTCGGTCTACGACACGCTGGTGCGGATGGCGCAGGACTTCACGCTGCGCTACCCGCTGATCAAGGGCCAGGGCAACTTCGGCTCGCGCGACGGCGACCCGGCAGCGGCCTACCGCTACACCGAAGCCCGACTCGCGCCGATAGCCGAACTCCTGCTGTCCGAACTCGACCAGGGCACCGTCGACTCGATCGCCAATTACGACAACACGACGACCGAGCCCGCGCGCCTGCCGGCGCGGCTGCCGTTCGTGCTTCTGAACGGATCGATGGGCATCGCCGTCGGCATGGCCTGCGACATCCCTCCGCACAATCTGCGCGAAGTCGCGGCGGCAGCCGCGCTCGCCGTCGGCAATCCCGGCGCTACGTTCGAGGACCTGCACGCGGCGATACCGGGGCCGGACTTTCCGGACGGCGGACAGGTGATCTCGTCGCGCGAGGAAATCGCCGACGCGTATCGCACCGGCCGCGGCATCCTGCGCGCCCGGGCGCGCTGGCGCATCGAGGAACTCGCGCGCGGCCAATGGCAGATCGTCGTCTACGAGCTTCCGTACCAGGTGTCGACCAAGCGCGTGCTGGAGGAACTCGACGCGCTGTCGAATCCGCAGCCGCCGTCCGGCAAGAAGATGCCGTCGCAGCAGCAGCTGAATCTCAAGCAGGTGGTGCTCAACGTGCTGGAGCGGGCGAGCGATGAATCCGGACAGAAGGCAACGGTTCGCCTGGTGCTGGAGCCGCGCACAAGCAAGGTCGACGCCGACGAGATGATGGCGATGCTGTTCGCGCACACCAGCCTCGAGTCCAGCTTCTCGGTCAACTGCACGCTGCTGGGGCTGGACGGCCGCCCGCAGCAGAAGGGCCTGCACCAGATCCTCTCCGAGTGGGCAGCGTTCCGCGTCGACACCGTCACCCGGCGCGCGCGCCATCAACTCGGACGCGCCGAGGCGCGCATCCACATCCTCGAAGGCCGGCGCATCGCCTTCCTCAACATCGACCGCGTCATCAGGGTGATCCGCGAAGCCGACGACCCCAAGGCCGACCTGATGGCCTCGTTCGCGCTTACGGCGATCCAGGCCGAGGACATCCTCGAGATTCGGCTGCGGCAGCTGGCGCGCCTCGAGGGCATACGGATCGAGCAGGAACTCGCCGAGCTGATCGCCGAGCGGGGGCGCCTGCAGACGCTGCTCGGAAGCGACAAGGCGCTGCGCCGGCTGATCGTCAGGGAGATCGAGGCCGATGCGGCGAAGTTCGGCGACGCGAGACGTACATTGCTCGAGCCCGTCGCGCGCACGACGGCAGTGCGAACCGCGATATCGGTTCCCGACGAGCCGGTCACCATCATCATCTCGAAGAACGGCTGGATCCGCGCCCGTCCCGGGCACGACGTCGACGTCGCCGGGCTCACGTTCAAGGCGGGCGACAGCCTCGGCGCTGTCGTGCAGACGCGCACGACGCGACCCGTAGCGATTCTGGACAGCAAGGGCCGAGCCTATGCGATCGACGCCGCCGACGTGCCGGCCGCGCGCGGCGACGGCGTTCCGATCACCTCGCTCGTCGACCTGCAGGACGGCGCCAAGGCGCGCTGCATGCTGTCGGCACCGAGCGACGCGCGCTACCTCTTCGCCAACTCCGGCGGCTACGGCTACGTCGCGCCGTTTGCATCGCTCGTCGGGCGCAATCGCGGCGGCAAGGCGTTCATGACGCTGGAGGAAGGAGAAACCGTTCTTACGCCCGTCCCGCTGGTCGGTCCTGGTGATGATCTCTTCGAGCCGTCGGGCTTTGTCGCCTGCGTGGCAACCAACGGCAAGCTGCTGTGCTTCGCGCTGGCGGAGGTCAAGGCGCTGGAGCGCGGCCGCGGCGTGATCCTGATGCAACTCGACAATGGCGAGAAGCTCGCCTGGACCGGCGTCTACCGCGACACGCTCGTCGTGCCGGTGATCGTTCGCGGCAAGCCGCAGTGGATGACGGTGAAGGGCGACGAACTGGCGAAGCACCTGTTGCGGCGCGCGCGCAAGGGAACGCTGCTGCCGAAGAAGGCGGTGCCGGCAGGCGGGTGACGCGCCCGCCGGGGCATGGCGACAAGCGGGGGGTTAGCGCGATAATCGCGGAACGCCCGGTGGACGCCGCCATTCTCCCTGCCAAGAACCATCGACCATGAGCCACAAACACGAGAACCTGCTTTCTGCGATCTTCAAGGATCCGCTCAACACCAATCTCCAATGGCGCGAAGTCGAAGCGCTGCTGCACCACCTGGGCGCGGACGTCGAATCGCTGTCCGGGACGCGGCTCCACGTCAAGCTGAACGGATTCGAAGGCACGCTGCACCGGCCGCACCACGGCAGCTCGCTCGGGCGCGAGGATGTCAAGCACCTGCGCGAATTCCTCGGGCACGCGCGGGTGACGCCGTCGCTTTACGAGGCGTCGCGCAAGGCGACCTGAGAACGCCTTTCGCGGCTGAAGCCGCTCCCACAGGTCGGAAGTTCAGACGTCGTGCTCGGGATCGATGTCGTGCAGGCGCTTGCCGTAGTGATCCCCGAAAGACGCGCCGTGGGCGATTTCGACGTGGGTCCGGCGCTCATCGGGATGGGCGTCCAGCATGTGCATCTGCGCCTCGGCCAGCCGCGCCCAGAATTGCGCGGAACGGGTGAAGGCAAGCGTCGACATCTCGAACGCCGCCAGCTGCAATTCGACGATGGGGCTGTGTGGAGTGTTCATCGGCTCTCCTCCTCGCGCGGGCTGTGGACCACAAACTGTCGCGACTCTTCCGCGCGAGGTTCAGCATACCACCCCGCGTTGCCCTGCGATCGCTTGATATCGTGCGGCAAATTGTCCCGGAAAGCTCATGTCACGGGCATCGCAGCGTCGTCGTCCGTCAGCGGTCCGGATCGAGGGCCCACGGCGGCCGCCCGGCGAAGCGCACCGTCAGGAAGTCGACGAACGCGCGCACCTTTGCGGAGAGATGCCGGCGGCTCGGATACGCGGCGTAGATGTCCGATGACGGCGGCGTGTGATCGGGCAGCAGCCGCACCAGGCGCCCGGCGCGAATCTCCGGAGCAACGATGAAATCCGGTTCCAGCAGCACGCCTGCGCCGTCGACGGCCAGCGCGGTCAGCACGCGGCCGTTGTTCGCATGCAGGCGGCCGCCGATCCTGACGCCGTGCTCCGCGCCCTGGCGATCGCGAAAACGCCACAGGTTGCCGGCGGCGAGGTATTCGTAGGTCAGGCATTCGTGCTGCGCGAGATCCTCGGGCACGGTCGGCCTTCCGCGCCGCTCGACATACGAAGGTGCGGCGCATAGCACCATTCGCGTGGTCGCGATCCTGCGCGCGATCAGCGCCTGGCTACCGATGCCGCCAATGCGAACCGCGAGGTCCAGCCCTTCGTCGACGATGTCCACTGCGCGATCGGAGAGCTCGATGTCGAACCCCAGCTGCGGCTGCTTCGTCGCGAACTCGGCGATCGCGGGTGCCAGATGCCGGACGCCGAAGGTGATCGACGAGGTCAGCCGCAGCGTGCCGCGCGGCACCATCGTCGTCGCCGTGACGGTCTCTTCGGCCTCGTCGAGGTCGGCAAGCAACTGCACGCATCGCTCGAAGAACGCCTGTCCGCTTTCGGTGAGGGAAAGGCGGCGCGTGGTCCGGTTGAGCAGGCGGGTGTCGAGATGCGCTTCGAGTTCGGCGACGTGGCGCGACACCGCCGACGTCGACATGTCGAGCTTGTCGGCGGCGCGGGCGAAACTCCCCTGCTCGACGACCCGCGCGAACACCGTCATCGCCTGAAATCGATCCATTTATCCCATAAATCGGCACAATATATTTCAATGTATCTTATTTATCCCGATTGAATCAAGTCTCATCATTCACTCCGTCGCGCGGCTTTCGCGCTTTCGAACCGATGGAGACTGAAGATGACCGATTCCCGTAACGTCGCCGCCGCGGCGCTGATTCTGCGCCTGTCGCTGGGCACGATGTTCGTTGCCCACGCGCTGCTCAAGTTTTTCGTGTTCACGCTGCCCGGAACCGCGCAGTTCTTCGGGTCGCTCGGCCTGCCCGGTTTCCTGGGTTATGTGACCTTCGCTGCCGAACTCGTCGGCGGTGTGCTGCTGATCCTGGGCGTGCACGTTCGCATCGTGGCACTGGCGCTCGTTCCGATCCTGCTCGGCGCGACCTACGTCCATCTCGGCAACGGCTGGCTGTTTTCGGCCAAGGGCGGCGGCTGGGAATACCCGGCGTTCTGGACGGTGACGCTGATCGTGCAGGCGCTGCTCGGCGAAGGCGCCTATGCGCTGCGCCCCGCGACACCCGCCCGCGCGCTGCGCACCGCCTGATCCTTGAATGCCGCGCCATGGCCATGAACCGCCTGCCTACCGTATTCGTCTCTCACGGCTCGCCGATGCACGCACTTGCCGGCAGTGATGCCGCGCAGGCGTGGGCCCAGCTCGCCCGCGACCTGCCCCGGCCCCGTGCGGTGCTGATGGTGTCGGCGCACTGGGAAACGTCGTTGCCGATGCTGACCGGTGCGCAGCGGCTGCAGACGATCCATGACTTCGGAGGCTTCCCCCCCGAGCTATACGCGATTCGTTACGACGCGCCGGGCGCACCCGGGCTTGCGCAGCAGACGGCGGCGCTGCTGAAGGCTTCGGGCCACACTGCCGGCATCGACGGCTGCCGTGGTATCGACCATGGCGCGTGGGTGCCCCTGCGCTGGATGTATCCGGACGTCGACGTCCCGGTCGTGCAGCTTTCGGTGCAGCCTCAGCGCGGCGTTGCGCACCATTGGCACCTGGGCGCCGCACTGCGTCCGCTGGCCGACGACGGCGTCCTCGTCATCGGGTCGGGGCACATCACCCACAACTTGCGCGACTGGATGCAGGCGACGCGCGGCGGCCACCCGTTGCCGTACGTTAACGCGTTCGCCGACTGGATCGAGAAGCGCCTGGGCGCGCACGATGTCGATGCCCTCGTCGATTACCGCGCGACGGCACCGGAGGCCGCTCGCGCGCATCCGACCGAAGAGCACTTCGTGCCGTTGCCGGTGGCGTGGGGCGCGGCGGGTGATTCGCCGCGCGCCGAGCGCTTCTTCCGTGGCAACGAGGCCGGCGCGCTGGCGATGGATGCGTACCTGTTCCACTGACCTCGGCCCGGCTGCGCGCTGCTGATCTAGAATAGCGGGCTTTCCATCAACGCTCTTCAAGGATCTGCCATGGCACAGGAAACCACCCGCCGCGACGGCGAAGCGTCGCTCGACGCCAACGCCCTCTATCGCGAGGAAATCTACACCGATCGCAAGGTGGGCACGCTGCGCGTGCTGATTCCGGTCACGCCGGCCGGGGCCGCCGACACATCCCGCGCCACGATCTACTCGGGCGAGGTGCAGATCATGACCAACATGGGACCGGTCCCGATCGGCTTTGAAATCGACGCCGGGGATCTCGCCGCAGCCATCGCCGGCTACGCGGCGGCCGCCAAGGAAGGCGTTGAAAAGACGATGCGCGAGCTGCAGGAACTGCGCCGCCAGCAATCATCGTCGATCGTCATCCCGCAGGCGGGCGCCGGCGGCCTGGGCGCACTCGGCGGCGGCGGCAAGATCCAGCTGCCCTGAACGCCCACGCAAACCTGGAGGATCCGCGAATGACCCCGATCGAGATCACGCACAACGCTGCAGCAAGCCGTTTCGAATCCACGGTCGACGGCCTCGACTGCCACGCTGACTATCAACTGGTCGACGGCGTGATGCGCATGACGCACACGCTGGTGCCCGGCGCCCTCGGCGGTCGCGGCATCGCGGCGCAACTGGTTGCCGCCGCCTTCGCGCACGCGCAGGCGCAGGGCTACAAGGTCGAGCCCTGGTGCTCGTACGTGCGCACCTACATGCAGCGGCACCCGGAGTCGCAGGCGCTGCTGCCCGCCGGCTTCGCGCTGTGACGTAGCGAGTCGCACCGCCGCTGCGCGCGACGTCGTCCATCCTGCCGATGGCGCGCCGTGTCGGGCGCGCCGAATATCGCCGGCAGCGGTGCGCTCGCGAAGCCGTGCCAGGCGCGCCGCCGCGCAGCTGCAGCTCCAGTCCTGCGCCTTCGAGGGCACGGCGCATGCCGGAAAGGACTTCCATGGCCTACGCCCTCGACCTCCGCGAACTGAAAACCGAAGCGGCGTACCTCGCCGCACTCGACGAACTCGACTGCCTGCTCAGCACCGAACCCGACACCCCGGCCGGATTCCGCTTCGACGAACTCGTCAACCTCATCGAAGCCTGGGAAGCGCGGCACGATGCTGCCCCGACCGCGTCGCGCTGGCCGCTCGATCACCGATAGTCGCGACCCGGCGTTGCGACACCTGCGTGCCCGCGCCTTTGACGTCGATCAAGAGAAATGCGGTTCGCGGGGCCGACGTGTAACGGTTCGTTTCAGGAGCAAACCAAACACCCGCGCTTGAGTTCAAATGCCCAGAACCGCAAAAAAACGGTTCGTCCGGTGCGATTCGCGAATCGCGCGTCGATTGCCGGGCTCGATTCGAAACCATCACGGAGACAAAAATGAAAAAGTTCGCACTTACACTGAGCGTCGCCACCGCCGCCCTGGCCGCAACGATCGCACTCGCCGGACCCGGCTACGGACCGGGCGCGGGTCCGGGCGCCGGAACCGGTTGCACTGCCGGCACCGGCACCAATTGCCAGGGCGGGATGGGGCCGGGAATGGGCATGGGCGGCGGGGGCGGCCGCGGACACGGTGCCGGTCTCAACCTGATGACCCCCGAAGAGCGCACGGCGCATCGCAACCAAATGATGAGCCTGAAGAACGTCGCCGAGTGCAACGCCTATCTCGCGGATCACCGTGCAGAGATGGCAAGGCGTGCGGCGGAGCAAGGCATCACGCTGCCCGAACCGCGCGGCAATGCCTGCGAACGGATGCAGGCGCGCGGACGCTTCGGCTGATCGTCGCGCCAAAGTCAACCACGCGACGTGATCAGTAGCGCGCGCTCCCCGGCGTGCGCGGAAACGGGATCACGTCGCGCACGTTGGCCAGCCCGGTCGCATACGCCACGGTGCGCTCGAAGCCCAGGCCGAATCCCGCGTGCGGCACCGTGCCGTAGCGGCGCAGATCGCGGTACCAGCCGTAGTGCTCGCGGTCGAGCCCTGACGCTGCCATCCGCGCGTCCAGCACGTCGAGCCGCTCCTCGCGCTGGCTGCCGCCGATGATCTCGCCGATGCCCGGCGCGAGCACGTCCATCGCCGCCACCGTCCTGTCGTCGTCGTTGAGACGCATGTAGAACGCCTTGATCTCCTTCGGGTAGTTCATCAGGATCACCGGCCGCGCCGCATGGGTCTCGGCGAGGTAGCGCTCGTGCTCGGACTGTAGATCGATCCCCCACTGCACCGGGTAGTCGAACTTCTGCTTCGCGCTCGAGAGCACGCGGATCGCCTCGGTGTAGTCCATGCGCACGAACTCCGAGTCGACGATCCCCTGCAGCTTGGCGATGACGCCCTTCTCGATGCGCTCCTCGAAGAACGCCATGTCGTCGGGGCGCTCGGCGAGCAGCGTGCGGAAGATGTGCTTCAGCATCGCCTCGGCAAGGTCGGCGTCGTCGGCAAGGTTCGCGAACGCGATCTCGGGCTCGACCATCCAGAATTCGGCCAGGTGGCGGCTGGTATTCGAGTTCTCGGCGCGGAACGTCGGACCGAAGGTGTAGACCTTCGACATCGCCATGCAGTAGGTCTCGACATTCAACTGGCCGGAAACGGTCAGGAAAGTCTCGCGACCGAAGAAATCCTGCGCGTAGTCGACTCGTCCCTCCGGCGTGCGCGGCAGGTTGGCGAGGTCCAGCGTCGACACGCGGAAGAGTTCTCCGGCACCTTCCGCGTCGGCGGCGGTGATGATCGGCGTGTTGACCCAGACGAAGCCGCGCTGGTCGAAGAATCCGTGGATCGCCTTGGCGATCGTGTGCCGCACCCGTGTCGCCGCGCCGATGACGTTGGTGCGCGGCCGCAGATGGACGACTTCGCGCAGGTACTCGAGCGTGTGCGGCTTGGGCTGGATCGGGTAGGTGTCCGGATCCTCGACCCAGCCGACGACGACGATCGCGTCGGCCTGCATCTCGTAGGGCTGTCCCTTGGCCGGCGACGGCACGATCCTGCCGGTCGCCTCCACGGCACACCCGGCGGTGAGGTGGACCACCTCGGTCGCGTAATTCGGCAGCGTGTTGGGCGCCACCACCTGCACCGGATGGAATCCCGAGCCGTCGGAAACGTTGACGAACGAGATGCCGGCCTTCGAATCCCGGCGCGTGCGGACCCAGCCCCTGATCGTGACCGGGGTGTCCGCGCTCGCGCGGCCCGCCAGGACGTCGCCGCAGGAAAATGAACTCATCGCAGGGTTTCCTCGTTCTCGGGTTTGTGAATTTGCCCGCGCATCTGTCGCAAGCACCGGCCCAATTCTAACCGCGCCGCCGCGATACCTTCAGGGCGCCGAGGATATCCGCGCCACGACCCGTGCTTTTCCGCCGGGAGGCCCCGGGACTTTTCCGGGCCCCGCCGTCTGCGGTCAGCGGCCGGCCAGCAGCAACGGCGCGATGACCAGATACGTGATCGCGGAGATCAGCAGAATGCCGGAAACATTGAGCCAGAACCCGGCCTTGATCATCTGTGGCATGCGCACGAGTCCGGTGCCGAAGACGATGGCGTTGGGCGGCGTCCCCACCGGCATCATGAACGCGCAGCTGGCGGCGATCGTCGCAGGCAGCAGCAGCAGCGCCGGCGGAACGTCCAGCACGGGCGCCAGCGCCGCCAGGATGGGCAGCATCGTCGCCACCTGCGCGGTGTTGGACGTGAGTTCGGACATGAACACCATCAGCGCGATCACCACCACCACGACCGCGGCCACCGGCCAACCGGAAAAACCGCGCGCGAGACTGCCGATGAACTGCGCCACACCGTTGACTTCGGTCGCCGCCGCCAGCGCGAGACCGCCGCCGAACAGGATCAGGACGCCCCAGGGCAGCTTCACCGCGGTCGCCCAGTCGATCACGCAAATGCCCTTGGCCCGATCGACCGGGATCAGGAACAGCGCGATCGCGGCCATCACCGCGATTCCCGCATCGCTGAATTTCGCGAACGGCGCCACGCCAGCGATCGACAGGCCGGAAAGAATGGGTCGGAACACCCAGAAGAAGACGGCAAATCCGAACACGATCAGCGTGGCCCGCTCGCCGCGATTGGGCGGTCCCAGCTTCGCGCTCTCGTCGCGGACCCACGCCCGGCCGCCCTCGATCTCGCGCAGCTTCGTAGGGAACAGGACCCGCGTATTGAGGAACCAGGCGAACGGCAGGAACAGGAGCATCGTCGGCATTCCCACCAGCATCCACTTCGCGAACGAAACCTCGACACCGTAGGTCTGCTCGTAGAAGCGAACGAAGATGCCGTTCGGCGGCGAGCCGATGATGGTTCCCAGGCCGCCGATCGATGCGGCATAGGCAATGCCCAGCAGCAGCGAAAGCGCAAGGTTGCGCACGTCGACGTCCTCCTGCGGGATGCCGCCGTGCTCGACGAGCGTCTTTCCGGTCCGGCGGAGAAGCGCCAGGTCGACCACCGACAGCACGATCGGTACCATCATCGCGGCGGTGGCCGTGTTCGACACCCACATGCTGAGGAATGCCGTTGCTCCCATGATCCCGGCAACGATCGCGGAGGATCGCACCCCGACGAGGCGCAACGTGAGGAACGCAATCCGCCGGTCGAGTCCCCAGCGCTGGATCGCCATCGCCAGCACGAATCCGCCAAGGAAGAGATAAATGACGTCGGCGCCATAGCTCGCGGTCGTGGCACCCAGCGGCATCACCCCCAGCACCGGAAACGCTGCGATGGGCAGCAGCGACGTCACCTCGATCTCGACCGCCTCGGTCATCCACCAGGTGGCCATCCACACCATCATCGCCACCGTGGCGCGAGCCGGATGCGCGAGTTCCACGACCTTGCCCGCAGCGTCGAGGTAGGTGCCGGGGAGTGCCCAGTAGAGGATCAGGGCGGCAGCAGGCCCGATGATGAGCCCGGCTTTGCGTACGCGCTGTTGGAGTTCCATGCACACCCCCGCCATCACCGCGAAGCGCGGTGTTCGGTCCGGTCATTGTCGCGCGCGGGCCTTCGCGAACGTTGATCCCGCGCAAAGCATGCCATTGGTGCCCACCCGGGGGCGCCGGCAACCCAACGCGCTGCGGTACGGGCTAGATCAACCCGCGTGCGGCGGTGAGGAAATAACCGGCGACGCAGGAGGTGAACACCCCGATGAGGCCCGGGAGGATGAAGCTGTGGTTGATCACGTACTTGCCGATCCGGGTCGTGCCCGAGCGGTCGAACTGGATGGTCGCCAGATCGCTGGGGTAGGTCGGAAGGATGTAGTAGCCGTAGCACGCGGCCGCGAACGCGACCACGTAACCGGGCGGCACGCCGATCGACAGCGCCACGGGCACCATTGCGCTGATCGCCGCCGCCTGCGAATTGACGAGCTTGGACACGACCAGCAGCGCGACCGCGTACGTCCAGGGCTGCGTCTTCACGAGGTTGGCGAGCCCGTCCTTGATGGTGGGGAGATTGGCCTCGAACACCGTGTCGGCCATCCACGCCACGCCGAACACCGCCACCACGGCGATCATGCCGGCACGAAACACTTCGTTCTTGCCGATCGCCGTCGGATTGGTCTTGGTGAAGATGATGATGAACGCACCGGCCATCAGCATGAACATCTGGATCGTCAGCACCATCGACAGCGGCTTGCCGCCGACCTTCGGCCGCAGGAATTCGAACGCGCCCAGGGCTGCCACCACCGCGATCGCGGCGACGAAGATCCACATCGCCGTCCACTGGCTGGAACTCAATTTCTTGCCCAGCAGCGTGGTGGTTTCGCCGTAGACATACTTGCGGCTCTCCGGATCGGCGATCAGCTTCTGGAAGTCCTCGTCCTTGTCAAGATCCTTGCCGCGGAACCAGCTGAAGATCCCGATCATCAGCACGCCGGCCAATGTCGACGGAATGGTGATCGACAGCAGCGTGATGAAATCGATCACGGGAGCGCCTGCCGGCGCCTTGGCCAGGAACGCGGCCAGCGAAACGATCGCGACCGACACCGGGCTCGCGATGATCCCCATCTGGGCGCCGATCGACGACCCGGCCATCGGGCGCTCGGGCCGAATGTTGTTCTTGATCGCGACGTCGTAGATGATCGGCAGCATCGTGTACACGACGTGCCCGGTACCGCAGAGCATGGTCAGAAAGCAGGTGGTGAAGGGCGCCAGAATCGACACGTACCGGGGATTGCGCCGCAGCACCTTCTCTGCCAGCTGCAGCAGCACTTCCAGTCCACCGGAAGCCTGCAGCGTTGCCGACGCGGCCACCACGGCGACGATCGTCAGCATCACGTCCACCGGCGGCTTGCCGGGCGGCAGATTGAACGCGAACACCATGATCACGACGCCGATCCCGCCGAGCAGGCCGAGCGCCACGCCGCCCTTCCGCGCGCCGTAGAACAGGCACGCGAGAATGATCAGCAGCTGCATCGTCATCATCATGGTGGAGCCTCTCTTTCTTCAGTCAAAGGAGTTCGTCGGCGTCGCCGTCGATCACGCGGAGTGTCGGTCGCATGCGTCCGCCTTATCGTCGCCAGGGAGTGCCCGAATTGTCCGCCAGCGGACCGCTGTGCGCGTTGACCCAACGCAAGCGCCGGACGCGCAGGTGACTGATTCGCAAGGCAAACCGCGACATTGCGTCGCAGGTCCGGGGGCGGCCGGCAGCGCCGCGGGCTCGGGAACCGCCGATACGGAAAAGTGCGACCGCTTCAGCCAGGACGACCGAAGCGTTGTGTCACAAGGCGCAGGCAGCGTGCGGCGGCGAAGCCCCGTCGACTATTTTTTCCAGCCGATGCTGACCATCTTGCGGCGCATGAAGGCGATCTGCGTGGAGAGCGGCAACTCCTTCGGGCAGACATCGTGGCAGGCCAGCAGCGACATGCAGCCGAAGACGCCATTGTCGTCGCCGATCAGTTCGTAGAAATCCTCGTCGGTGCGCTTGTCGCGCGGATCGATCTTGAAGCGCGCCACGCGGTTCAGGCCGACTGCGCCGACGAAGTCCTCGCGCATCCGCGCGGTGCCGCAGCTTGCGACGCAGCAACCGCATTCGATGCAGCGATCGAGCTCGTAGATCTGGTCGGCGAGCTCGGGCTCCATGCGCTCTTCGAGCCGCGTCAGGTCGCGATCGGGTTCCTTGGGGTGCAGCCATCCCTCCAGCCGCTCGCTCATGCCGCGCATCCACTTGCCGGTATCGACGGACAGGTCGCCGATCAGCTCGAAGAACGGCAGCGGAGCGAGCGTGAATTCGGCGTCGAGGTTCTTGGTCAGCGTCCGGCAGGCGAGCGTCGGCCGGCCGTTGATCAGCATGGCGCAGCTGCCGCAGATGCCGGCACGGCAGACGAAATCGTATTGCAGCGACGAGTCCTGCTTTTCCTTGATCTCGTTCAGCGCAATGAACAGCGTCATCCCGTCGGCTTCCTCGAGATCGTAGGTCTGCATCCGCGGAACACTGCCGGGGTCCTGCGGGTTGTAGCGCAGGACGCTGATCCTGAGGTGGCGATTGACGGCGGCTGCGCTGTCGGCGGGTTTCGCGGCTTGCACGGCGGTCTCGGTCATTTCGCGGCCTCGTTCGTGAACATTTCGTCGATGCGCTCGTTGCGTCCCTGCAGGGTCCCGGGCAGCTTGTCGGCGTACGGCAGCAGCGCCTCCTGCAGCTTGAAGCGTGACTGCCCCGCGAGTTGCTGCTTCAGCGCTTCGACTTCGGCGGCGCGCGCGGGAGTGGCCGGATGGTCGATGTAATCCTTGGCGCCGTAGCCGCGCCAGCCCGGCGGCAGCTCCATCTTCGCCACGTCGAGCGGCTGATGGTCGAGCGTCGGCAGCGTGTCGCCCTCCGCCTTCCACGTCGCGAGCGTACGCTTCAGCCACTCGGCGTCGTTGCGGCGCGGGAAGTCCTGGCGGAAGTGCGCGCCGCGACTCTCGGTGCGCGTGTTGGCGCCATGGGCGACGCACAGCGCGACCTTGAGCATCTTCTGCACGCGATACGCGGTGACGAGTTCGGGGTTGGCGCCGCGGGCCTTGTAGCGCAGGCCGATGTTGCGGCTTCTCGCCAGCAGCTGCTCCAGCTCGTCGACCGCGGCCTTCAGATCCTCGCCGCGGCGGAAGATGCCGACCTTCGACGTCATGATCTCCTGCATCCGCTGCTTGATCGCGTCGGCGTTCTCGGTGCCGCGACCGTTGACCAGCACGTCGAGCTTGGCCTGCTCGGCGCGCAGGAAATCGTGCACCAGCCCCATCGGGACGTTGACTTCGTTCTCCGCCTTGTCGCAGTAGTCGGCGATGAACTCGCCGACGATCATGCCGGCGACGACGGTCTCGGCGACCGAGTTGCCCCCCAGCCGGTTGAAGCCGTGCATGTCCCAGCACGCCGCCTCGCCGGCCGCGAACAGCCCCTTGAGGGTCGTGCTCTCGCCGGTGTGGTTGGTGCGCACGCCGCCCATCGTGTAGTGCTGCGCGGGCCGCACGGGAATCCAGTCCTTCACCGGGTCCACACCCATGAAGTGCTGGCAGATTTCGTAGACTTCGCGCAGGTTGTGCTTGATGTGCTTTTCGCCCAGCAGCGTGATGTCCAGCCAGAGGTGCTCGCCGAAGCGGCTCTGCACGCCCTTGCCCTTGAGGATGTGCTCTTCCATCCGCCGCGACACCACGTCGCGCGACGCGAGTTCCTTCTTTTCGGGCTCGTATTCGGGCATGAAGCGGTGCCCGTCGACGTCGCGCAGCAGGCCGCCGTCGCCGCGGCAGCCTTCGGTGACGAGGATGCCCGCCGGGAAGATGCCGGTCGGATGGAACTGCACCGCTTCCATGTTGCCGAGCGCGGCAACGCCGGTTTCCAGCGCGATGGCCATGCCGATGCCTTCGCAGATCACCGCGTTGGTCGTCACGCGGTAGATCCGCCCGGCGCCGCCGGTCGCGATCGCCGTCGCCTTGGCCACGTAGGCCACCAACTCGCCGCTGACGAGATTGCGGACGATCGCGCCGTAGCAGCGGCTGCCGTCGTGGATGAGCGCGACCGCCTCGGTGCGCTCGTGCACCGGTATGGCCGCGCCGATCGCCTGGTCGCTCATCGTCTGCAGCATCGCGTGGCCGGTGCCGTCGGACACGTAGCAGGTGCGCCACTTCTTGGTGCCGCCGAAATCGCGCTGCGCGACCAGTCCCTGCGCTTCGGCGCGCTCGGTGATCGTCACCTTCTGGCTGTTGATGATGACCTCGCGGTCCCCCTGCTGCACGCGGCTCCAGGGCAGGCCCCAGGCCGCCAGTTCGCGCACCGCCTTCGGCGCCGTGTTGACGAACATGCGCACGACATCCTGATCGGCGCCCCAGTCGCTGCCGCGCACCGTATCCTCGAAGTGGACGTCCTCGTTGTCGCCCTGGCCCTTGATCACGTTGCCGAGGGACGCCTGCATGCCGCCCTGCGCCGCCGCCGAATGCGAACGCTTCGGCGGCACCAGCGACAGGATGATCACGTCGTGACCGCGCCGCTTGGCGCCGATGCCCATGCGCAGGCCGGCGAGCCCGCCGCCGATGACGAGTACGTCGGTGTAGATGATTTTCATTTGGTGCTCCCCGGTGCCGCAACTGACGCAGGAACGTAAGGCTGACCGTAGTTCGGCGCGTGCTCGATGCCGATCTTGATGTAGGCGGCCAGCGACGCGAAACCCAGCACCAGGAAAAATGCAGTGATCGCCCACTTCAGCGTCTTCAGGCTCTTGCGCGTGGCATTGGCGTCGCTGCCGGCGAACCACTGCCACTTGACGCACAGACGGTAGAGTCCGATGCCCCCGTGCATTTCGACGGCGAGCAGCAGCAGGATGTACAGAGGCCAATAGCGATCGCTCCAGACACGGTCGGCCGACTCGAACGGGCCGATCAGGTGCGGCCGGGTCAGCATCACGTACAGGTGGACCGTGGCGAGGAAGAACAGCGCGAAACCGGTGAACACCTGCCAGAACCAGAGCGTCGTGTCGCCGTGGGCGATGAGCTTCTGGTGGCCGCGGAAAAGCTTGTACTGCGTGTAGCTGATCGGGAACTTGCGCACTGCCAGCGCTGCGTGGAGGACGAGAAGCACGATCACGCCGGCAACGACCACCGACACCATGCCGGGATACGAGCGGCCGAACACGAAGTAGCCCTCGAACATCTTCGTGATCGTCCACATCGCGTCCTTGCTGATGAGGATCGAAGACACGAAGAACATGTGGCCCCACATGAAAAGCGCAAGGACGAGTCCCGATGCGCTCTGCAGCCAATCGAGCCGCGCGGGCCAGAGGCTTTTCTTCGCCTTGTCGGCAAGGCCCACGCCGGCGATGACTTCGGTGCTGGTGTTCATCGATGTCCCCCGAAAAACGGAAGCCGCCGCAGGCTGCGGCGGGTACCTCCGCGATTCTCACGGAAAACGTGATTTGGGGCGTTGACGTGCGTCAATGCCCGCGGCGATGCGCGTGGGCGCCGGTGCGTCGCCCGGAAATCGAGGCGGTCAGCTGGTCACGACGGGGATCTTGCCGATCTTTGCGCGCCATTCGGCCGGGCCGGTCTTGTGCACGGCGTTGCCGGTGGAGTCGACGGCGACGGTGACCGGCATGTCCTTGACGTCGAATTCGTAGACCGCTTCCATTCCAAGCTCCGGGAAGGCGAGCACCTTCGATGTCTTGATCGCCTTGGAAATGAGATAGGCCGCACCGCCCACCGCGATGCAGTAGACGGCCTGATGATTCTTGATCGCCTGCGTCGCGACCGGTCCGCGCTCGGACTTGCCGACCATGCCGATGAGGCCGGTCTTCGCGAGCATCGGCTCGGTGAACTTGTCCATCCGCGACGACGTCGTCGGGCCCGCGGGGCCGACCGCCTCGTCGCGGACCGGGTCGACCGGGCCAACGTAGTAGATGAAGCGATTGGTGAAATCGACGGGGAGTTTCTCCCCGCGGTCCATCATTTCGGTGAGGCGCTTGTGCGCTGCATCACGGCCGGTCAGGAGCTTGCCGTTGAGCAGCAGCCGGTCGCCGGACTTCCAGGTGAGAACCTCGTCGCGGGTGATGGTGTCGAGATCGACGCGGCGGCTGGTCGAGAAATCGAGTCCGAGCTTCGGCCAGTCGTCGAGGCTGGGCGGCACGAGCGCCGCCGGTCCGCTGCCGTCCAGCACGAAGTGTGCGTGCCGCGTGGCAGCACAGTTGGGCAGCAAGGCCACGGGCTTCGACGCCGCGTGCGTCGGATAGTCGTTGACCTTGACGTCGAGCACCGTCGACAGCCCACCCAGCCCCTGCGCGCCGATCCCCAGCGCATTGACCTTGTCGTAGAGCTCGAGGCGCAGTTCTTCGGCCCGCGACTTCGGCCCGCGGGCGATCAACTCCTGGATGTTGATCGGATCCATCATCCCCCACTTGGCGAGCAGCATCGCCTTCTCGGGGGTGCCGCCGATGCCCAGCGACAGGATGCCCGGCGGACACCAGTCGGCGCCCATCGTCGGGACCACGGACAGCACCCAGTCGACGATGCTGTCGTTGGGCAGCAGCATCGCGAACTTGGACTTGTTCTCCGAGCCGCCCCCTTTGGCGGCGACGATGACCTCGACCGTGCTGCCCTGCACCATTTCGACGTGGACGACTGCCGGCGTGTTGTCCCGGGTCGAGACACGCTTGCCGTCGGGATCGGCCAGCACCGAGGCGCGCAGCGGGTTGTCCTTGTCGGTGTACGCGCGCCGCACGCCCTCGTCGACCATCTGCTGCAGCGTCAGCGTCGCGTCCCAGCGCGCATCCATGCCGAGGCGGACGAAGGCGATCGCGATGCCGGTGTCCTGACAGATCGGGCGATGACCTTCCGCCGCCATTCGCGAGTTGATTAGGATCTGCGCCATCGCGTCCTTGGCTGCGGGCGAGGCTTCGCGCTGCCACGCGGCGTGCAGCGCCTTGATGTAATCGACCGGATGGTAGTAGCTGATGAACTGGAAGGCGTCGGCGACGCTGACGATGAAATCTTCCTGTTTGATGGGTGGCATCTTTGTCTCCGGTGAGCGGTCCGTGGCGCCGTCTATCCCCTGTCGGCAACAAGGACACCGAACGCGAAAAGACCCCGCGTGCGGTATCGACGGCTTGTCGATTCGTCGGGGCAGCGCAGGATTGGAGCGCGCGCACGCGTGTCCGTTCAACGCGACGACCGACCGGGAAAGTCCAAGTTTATCAACCTGTCCGTGCGGCACTGTTGACTTGCATCAAGGGGCTCCGCGCCAGTATGGGCACGATGTCGGTTGTCCCTTATCGGGGCCGATATCGGGGCCACCGATTCGGGCACACAAAGGAGGACCAGGATGTTCCAAGTTCGCATTCACGGACGTGGGGGGCAGGGCGTCGTTTCCGGCGCCGAACTGCTTTCCGTGGCCGCATTCGACGAAGGTCGCTACGCACAGGCCTTCCCCAGTTTTGGTTCCGAACGCATGGGCGCGCCGGTGATGGCGTTCTGTCGCATCGACGACAAGGAAATCCGCCTGCGCGAGCCCGTCATGGAGCCCGACGCCCTGATCATCCAGGATCCGACGCTGCTGCACCAGGTCGACCTGTTCAAGGGACTGCACGCCGACGGGTACATCCTCATCAATTCGACGCGCGATTTCGATGAGCTCGGACTCGGCGACTTCATACTCAAGTTCAAGCGCGACCGCCTGTGCACGGTGCCGGCGACGGAAATCGCCGTCAAGCACGTCGGGCGCGCCGTGCCCAACGTCCCGCTGCTGGCCAGTTTCGCGGCGATCAGCGGCCAGATCAAGCTGGCATCGGTGGTGGCCGCAGTCGGCGAGAAATTCCCCAGCAAGATCGCCGAAGCGAACATCGCTGCCGCCACCGAAGCCTACGAGTTCGCGAAGAAGGCGATGGAGGCTCTCCATGCTTAAGCAGGTCGAAGGTTCCCACGCCGTCGCCGAGGCGATCGCGCTGTCGCGTCCGCAGGTGATCTGCGCCTACCCGATCACTCCGCAGACGCACATCGTCGAGGGTGTGGGCGAGATGGTGAAGGACGGCACGCTGACGAACTGCGAGTTCATCAACGTCGAGTCCGAATTCGCTGCGCTGTCGGTGGCCATCGGCGCCTCGGCCGCGGGCGCACGCACCTACACGGCGACGTCGAGCCAGGGGCTGCTGTTCATGGCCGAAGCGGTCTACAACGCCGCCGGATTGGGCCTGCCCATCGTGATGACGATCGGCAACCGCGCCATCGGCGCACCGATCAACATCTGGAACGACCACTCCGACAGCATGTCGATGCGCGACGCCGGCTGGATCCAGCTCTTCGCCGAGACCAACCAGGAAGCGCTCGACCTGCACATCCAGGCCTTCCGGCTCGCCGAAGAACTGTCCTGCCCGGTGATGGTGTGCATGGACGGCTTCATCCTCACCCACGCCTACGATCGCGTCGACGTGCCCACGCAGGAGCAGGTCGATGCGTTCCTGCCGCCGTTCGAGCCGCGGCAGATCCTCGACCCGTCGGCGCCGGTGTCGATGGGCGCGATGGTGGGGCCCGAAGCCTTCACCGAGGTCCGGTACCTCGCGCACCACAAGCAGCTGCGTGCGCTGTCGCTCATTCCGCAGCTGTCCGAGGAGTTCAACAAGCGCTTCGGACGCGCGTCCGGCGGCCTGATCCGCGGCTATCGGCACGAGGACGCCGAGACCGTCGTCGTGTCCCTGGGTTCGATCAACGGCACCGTGCAGGAAGTCGTGGACGACATGCGCGCCGAAGGCGTGAAGATCGGCTCGATGTCGATCTGCTCGTTCCGGCCGTTCCCGCTCACCGCGCTGCGCGATGCGCTGAAGCACGCGAAGCGCATCGTGGTGCTCGAGAAGTGCCTTGCCGTCGGCCTGGGCGGCATCGTCGCCGACGGCGTGCGCAAGGCGCTGTCCGGGCTCCAGCTCAAGGGTTACACGGTCATCGCCGGTCTCGGCGGGCGCGCGATCACGCAAGCGTCGCTGCGGCAACTGTTCGAGGACGCGGGTGCCGACGAACTGGAACTGGTGACTTTCCTCGACCTCAACGCCGACGTCGTCGCGCACGAACTCGAACGCGAGAGCCAGGCCCGCCGCACGGGACCGACCGCGGAAGCGATCCTGCGGCGCCTCGGCACTGTCAGCTCAAAGATCGGCTAGGAACGCGCCATGGAAATGCAAACCGTCAAGTTCTACCAAACCGGCACGTTCACGGTCGGCAACCGGCTGCTCGCGGAAGACGAGCGCTCGGTCCAAGCCAACATGGAACGCACCAATTCGCTCAACTCGGGCCACCGCGCCTGCCAGGGCTGCGGCGAGGCGCTCGGCGCCCGCTATGCCATCGACGCGGCAATGCGCGTCACCAAGGGCCAGCTGATCGCCGTCAATGCCACCGGCTGCCTGGAAGTGTTCTCGACGCCCTACCCGGAAACGTCCTGGCAGATCCCCTGGATCCACTCGCTGTTCGGCAACGCCGCGGCGGTGGCATCGGGCGTCGCGGCAGCGATGCGCGTCACCGGCCGCAACGACGTCCGCGTCGTCGCCCAGGGCGGTGACGGCGGCACGACCGACATCGGATTCGGCTGCCTGTCGGGAATGTTCGAGCGCAACGACGACGTGCTCTACATCTGCTACGACAACGAGGCTTACATGAACACCGGCGTCCAGCGCTCGAGCGCGACGCCGCCGGCGGCCCGCACGGCCACGACGATGGCGGTCGGCCAGGAGCCCGGCAACGTTTTCGGCACCGGCAAGAACGTGCCGCTGATCGCGATGGCCCACAACATTCCCTACGTCGCCACCGCGAGCGTGGCCAATCTTCGCGATCTCGAGTTCAAGGTGACGCGCGCAATGAACATGCGCGGTGCGCGTTACGTCCACATCCACGTTCCCTGTCCGCTGGGATGGGGATCGCTGCCTGCGGACACCATCAAGATCGCACGGATGGCGGTCGAATCGGGATTGTTCCCCCTGTTCGAAGCCGAGCATGGCGAGATCACCGGTCGCACCCCGATCCGGCACCAGGTTCCCGTCGCCGAGTACCTCAAGCTGCAAAAGCGCTTCGCGCACCTCTTCGGCAAGACACCGGATCAGGCGCGGCTCGACCACATCCAGGCGATCGCCGACAGGAACATCCGCAAGTTCGGCCTCATCGACAAGGAGATGGCCCATGGATAAGCCCTTTGCCATCACCCTCGACGTCGGCTCGAGCCTCGCCAACAAGACCGGATCGTGGCGGACGTCGCGGCCGGTCTATCTCGACCGCTTGCCCCCCTGCAACAACGCCTGTCCGGCCGGCGAGAACATCCAGGCCTGGCTCTACCACGCCGAAGGAGGCAACTACGAAGCCGCCTGGCGGCAGCTGACGCAGGAGAATCCGCTGCCCGCCGTCATGGGGCGCGTCTGCTACCACCCCTGCGAGGGCGCGTGCAATCGTGCGCAGATCGACGCCGCGGTGGGCATCAATTCGGTCGAGCGCTTCCTCGGCGACGAGGCGATCAAGCGCGGCTGGAGCTTCGCGCCGCCGGAGAAGGAGTCCGGCAAGCGCGTGCTGGTCGTCGGCGCCGGGCCATCGGGGCTGTCGGCCGCGTACCACCTGCGCCGCGTCGGCCATCAGGTCAAGATCATCGAAGCGGGGCCGCTTGCCGGCGGGATGATGCGTTTCGGCATTCCCAAGTACCGTCTGCCGCGCGACATCCTCGATGCCGAAGTGAAGCGCATCACGGACATGGGCGTCGAGATCGAGTACAACCGCAAGGTCGACAACATTCTCGACACGATGAAGGCGGGCAGGTTCGATGCCGCGTTCCTCGCTGTCGGCGCGCACATCGCCAAGCGCGCCTACATCCCGGCCGGCGAAGCGGCGAAGATGCTCGACGCCGTTTCGGTGCTGCGCGACATGGAGGGTGAAGACAAGCCGATGCTGGGCCGCCGGGTCGTCGTCTATGGCGGCGGCAACACCGCGCTCGACGTCGCGCGGACCGCCAAGCGTCTCGGCGCCACCGAAGCCATCATCGTCTACCGCCGCAACCGCGAGAAGATGCCCGCGCACGATTTCGAGGTCGAGGAAGCGCTGCAGGAAGGCGTGATGATCAAGTGGCTGTCCACGATCAAGAACATGGCCGACGAGGGCACGCTGACGGTCGAGAAGATGGAACTCGACGCCAAGGGCTTTCCGCAGCCGACCGGCGAGTTCGAGACGCTGGAAGCCGATACGCTGGTGCTTGCGCTCGGACAGGACGTCGACCTCTCGCTGCTCAACGACGTTCCCGGGCTCACGATCAAGGATGGGACCGTGCAGGTCGGCCCCAACATGATGACCGGCCACGCAGGCATCTTTGCCGGCGGCGACATGGTGCCGTCGGAACGCACCGTCACCGTAGCGGTCGGCCACGGCAAGAAGGCGGCACGGCACATCGACGCCTGGCTGTCCGGCGCGACGTACGCGCCGGCGCCGAAACACGAGCTGGCGACCTTCGACAAGCTCAATCCCTGGTACTACACCGACGCCCCCAAGACCGTGCGTCCGGTCCTCGACATCGCACGCCGGACGTCGACGTTCGACGAGGTGGTGAGCGGGCTCGACGAGACCAACGCGTTGTTCGAGGCCCGTCGCTGCCTGTCCTGCGGCAACTGCTTCGAGTGCGACAACTGCTACGGCGTGTGCCCCGACAACTCGGTGATCAAGCTCGGCCCCGGCAAGCGCTTCGAGTTCAACTACGATTATTGCAAGGGCTGCGGCATCTGCGTGTCGGAGTGCCCCTGCGGCGCGATCAAGATGGTGCCCGAAACCATGTGACCGGCCGCTGCGACCGCGGCAACATTCATTCACGAGGAGTCGTTCATGTTTCGAAGAAATCCGGTCGGCGGCGTCGCCGCCGCCATGGCGTGGTTCCCCAAGGGGGCCGCGTTGCTGCGCGACCCTTCACTCAACAAGGGGACGGCGTTCACCCCGGCCGAACGCGACGCGCTGGGTCTGCGGGGACTCCTGCCGGATCACGTGAACACGCAGGAGGAGCAGGTCACGCGGGTACTGGAGAACTTCCGGCGCAAGACCTCCCCGCTCGAGAAGTACATCAATCTCACGGCGCTGCACGACCGCAACGAGACGCTGTTCTTCCGCATCCTCACCGACAATCCCGACGAGATGATGCCGATCGTCTATACGCCGACGGTCGGCCTCGCCTGCCAGCAGTACGGGCACATCTTCCAGCGTGCGCGCGGCCTCTTCGTCAGCGCTGCCGACCGCGGCCAGATCGAGAACGTGCTCCGCAACTGGCCCGAGCGCAACGTCAGGATGATCGTCGTCACCGACGGCGAGCGCATCCTGGGACTGGGCGACCTCGGTGCCAACGGCATGGGCATCCCGGTGGGCAAGCTGGCGCTCTACACCGCCGCCGCCGGCGTCGTGCCGACACAGTCGCTGCCGATCGTGCTGGACGTCGGCACCAACAACGAAACCCTGCTCAACGACCCGCTGTACATCGGACTGCATCAGAAGCGCCTTACCGGGCAGCCCTACGACGAACTGGTCGACGAGTTCATCCAGGCGGCGCAGCACGTGTTTCCCGGCGTGGTGATCCAGTTCGAGGATTTCGCCAACCACAACGCATTCCGGCTGCTCCGGAAATACCGCAACGAGATCTGCACTTTCAACGACGATATCCAGGGAACGGCAGCCGTTGCGCTGGCCGGCGTTCTCTCGGCACTGCGCATCAGCGGCGGCAAGCTCGCCGAGCAGCGCGTGCTGTTCCTGGGCGCCGGCGAGGCCGCCACCGGCATCGCGGACCTGACGTCGGCGGCGATGATGGCCGAGGGGCTGTCTGAAGCGGAGGCGCGCCGGCACTGCTGGCTGGTCGACTCGCAGGGTCTCGTCGTCAAGAGCCGCACCGGGCTCGTCGAGCACAAGCTGCACTACGCGCACGACCACCCGCCCGTCCGCGATTTCATCACGGCAATCCGTGATCTGAAGCCGACCGCGATCATCGGCGTCGCGGCCGTCGGCGGCACTTTCACGCAGGAAGTGGTCGAGGAGATGACTCGGCTCAATGCCCACCCGATCATCTTCGCGCTCTCGAACCCGACCTCGAAAGCCGAATGCACCGCCGAGCAGGCGTACATGTGGAGCGGCGGTCGCGCGATCTACGCGTCCGGCAGCCCCTTCGCCCCGGTCAAGTACAACGGCAGGACCTACGTATCGGGTCAGGGCAACAATTCGTACATCTTCCCCGGCGTGGGACTGGGTGTGATCGCCGTCGGCTCGAAGCGCGTCACCGACGAGATGTTCATGGCGGCGGCCCGCTCGCTCGCGCTGCAGGTGTCGGACGCCGATCTCGAGACCGGCTGCGTGTACCCGCCGCTGGCCAAGGTGCGCGCCGTGTCCGCGCGCATCGCCGTGGCGGTGGCGGAAGTCGCCTACGCGCAGGGCCACGCAACCCTGGCGCGCCCTGCCGACCTTCTGGACTACGTGAAGTCGCAGATGTACGACCCCACGTACCCGGTCTACGCGACCTACTGACGCGCAGTTCGTCTTTTCCACGCAGCCGTCAGGGGCTCGCACTGCCCTGACGTCCCGAGCCCGCCCGCAGCGCCAGCTTCGAGCGCCCGCGGTTTTGATGCGATACTTGGCACGGACCCGCGCACGCGGTACGGTGGATTGATTTTGGTCAACCTTCGGCGGCGCGCAAACCGCTAGTCTTCAACGTTTTGGGCCGGTATCAAACGGGGGGCTCCCGCCCGCAGGCTGCGGCGCGGGAGCAGTCGGGGAGCGGATCTTTTTCTGGGAGTGCCTGCAGTGGCCGTCCACCGCATCAGCAAAGGTCTCGATATCCCGCTCGCCGGCGAGCCGCAGCAGACGATCGAGCCTGCACGGCCGGTTGCGCGCGTTGCCCTTTGCGGAGCCGACTATCACGGCATGCGGCCGACGCTTCTGGTCAAGGAAGGCGATCGCGTCCTGCGCGGCCAGCCCCTGTTCGAGGACAAGAAGAATCCCGGCGTTCTCTACACGGCACCGGCCGCAGGCACCGTCGCTGCGGTCAATCGCGGCGACATGCGTGTTTTCCAGTCGCTGGTCATCGATATCGCCGACGACGATGGTCCGGACGCGCAGATTGCATTTTCGCGATACCAGCCCCGGCCGGTCGCCAGCCTCGACGCCGCATCGGTCAGGGCGCTGCTGGTCGAATCGGGGATGTGGACGGCGTTGCGCACCCGTCCGTTCAGCCGGGTGCCGGCGCCGGACAGCTCGCCGCAATCGATCTTCGTCACCGCGATCGACACCCGCCCCCATGCGCCGCGGGTCCCGGTGGTGCTTGCCGGGCGCGACACCGATTTCGCCGCCGGCCTCGCAGCGCTGGCGACGCTCGGCGCCAGGATTTTCCTCTGCCGTGCCGCGGGAAGCGCGCTCCCCGGCGAGACGACCGCGGGGGTTCAGGTCGAGGAGTTCGCCGGCCCGCATCCGGCCGGAACGGCGGGCTTGCACATTCACCTGCTCGATTCGGTGCACGAGCACAAGACGGTGTGGCACATCGGCTACCAGGACGTCGCCGCGATCGGCCACCTCTTCATCACCGGGAAGCTCGATGTCGACCGCGTGGTCGCGCTGGCAGGGCCCGGCGTGGCACGTCCGCGCCTGTTGCGCACGCGCCTGGGCGCCTCGACCGACGACCTCACCCGCGGCGAACTGAAGCCCGGCGACCTGCGCACCATCACCGGTTCGGTGCTGGAGGGACGCACGGCTCCCGGCGCCATCCATGGCTATCTCGGGCGCTACGACCAGCAGGTGAGCGTGCTGATGGAGGGTCGCGAGCGCGAACTCTTCGGCTGGATCGTCCTGGGCCGCGAGAAATTCTCGGTCGCGCACGTGGTCCTCGGCGCGCTTGCCGGAGACCGCAAGCTGGCGCTCACGACCAGCGCCAACGGCTCGCCGCGGCCGATGGTGCCGACCGGCGCATACGAGCGCGTGATGCCGATGGACATTCTGGCGACGTTCCTGCTGCGCGCGCTCCTCACCGACGATGTCGAACGGGCAGAAGCGCTGGGCGTGCTCGAACTCGACGAGGAGGACCTCGCCTTGTGCACGTTCGTCTGCGCGGGCAAGTTCGAGTACGGCCCGCTGTTGCGCAAGATGCTCGCGCACATCGAAAAGGAGCACGCGTGAATCGTCCGCTGGGAAGCCGCGCATGAAGGCACTGCGCAACGCGCTCGACCAGGTCGGGCACCATTTCGAGAAGGGCGGCAAGTTCGCGCGGTTCTTCCCGCTCTACGAAGCTGTTGACACGTTCTTCTACACGCCGTCCGAGGTCACGAGGACCGGCGCGCACGTGCGCGACGCGATCGACCTGAAGCGGATGATGATCATGGTGGTCATCTCTGCGTTCCCATGCGTGTTCATGGCGATGTACAACACCGGGCTGCAGGCCAACCTCGCGCTCGATCCTGCCCGGGCAGCCGAGCTTGTCGGGTGGCGGCATGACGTCATCCGCTTGCTGGGGGTGGGTTATTCGGCCACCAGCTTGGGCGCCAACGTCCTCCACGGCGCGCTGTATTTCCTGCCGCTGTACATCGTGACCATGGTCGTCGGCCTGTCGTGGGAAGCCGCGTTCTCGATCATCCGCGGGCACGGCGGCATCAACGAAGGCTTCTTCGTCACCGGCATCCTGTTCCCGCTGATCCTCCCGCCGACAACGCCGTTGTGGCAGGCCGCGCTGGGGATCAGCTTCGGCGTCATCTTTGCCAAGGAGGTCTTCGGCGGCACGGGAATGAACTTCGTCAACGTCGCCCTGGCGGCGCGAGCGTTCCTGTTCTTTGCCTACCCCGCCGCGATTTCGGGCGACCAGGTGTGGACCGCCGTGCCTCCGGGCTTTGCCGTCGACGGCTTCTCGGGCGCAACGGTGCTGGCGCAGGTCCGGCAGGCCACCGTGCCTTTCGCCGACCTCAACCTGTCGTGGTGGCAGGCCTTCGTCGGCCTGGAAAGGGGCTCGATGGGCGAGACCTCGGCACTGGCATGCCTGATCGGCGCGGTATTCCTGGTCGGCACCGGGATTGCATCGTGGCGCCTGATGGCCGGCGTCGCGGTGGGAACGATCGCGATGGCGTCGCTGTTCAACGTCATCGGCTCGACGACCAACTTCTGGTTTGCCGTGCCATTCTGGTGGCACATGGTCGCCGGCGGCTGGGCATTCGGCACGGTATTCATGGTCACCGATCCGGTGACGGCGCCGTTCACCGAGACAGGCAAGTGGATCTACGGAATCCTGATCGGCGTGTTCGTGGTGCTGATCCGCGTCGTCAACCCCGCGTACCCCGAGTGCATGATGCTGGTGATCCTGTTCATGAACGTGATGGCGCCCGTCATCGACTACGGAATGATCAAGGCGAACATCACCCGCCGGATGAAACGCCGTGCCGAAAACTGACTCCACCGGTTATACGTTCCTGTTCGCGACGGCGGTCTGCGTCGTCTGCGCGCTGCTGGTCGCCGCGTCGGCGGTGGGCCTGCGCGAGCGGCAGGAGAACAACCAGCTCATCTACCGGCAGAAGAACGTGCTGCTCGCTGCCGGGCTCGTCAAATCCGGCGAAAGGCTCTCCGACCGCGAATTGCAGGCGATCTTCGACAAGAACATCGTCGTCCGCCTGATCGACATCAAGACCGGCGAGATGATTCCCGAAGGCAAGCTCGACGCCAGGGCCTACGACCAGAAGCGGGCGCGCAACGATCCGACACAGAGCCGCGCCGCGCCCCCCAATACGGCATCGATCTCGCGCCTGCCCACCTACGGCACCGTCTACCTGGTGACAAGGGGCGCCAAGGACACGCCGCCGGAGCTCGTCGTACTGCCGATCGAAGGCATGGCGATGTGGAACACCGTCTACGGGTTCATCGCGCTCGACCGCGACGGCAACACGGTCCGCGGACTGACGTTCTACGACCAGCAGGAGACGCCGGGGCTGGGCGGCGAGATCGGCAACCCGAAATGGCAGGCGCTGTGGCACGGCCGCAAGGCCTACGATGCAGGCTGGGAACCCCAGCTCAAGGTCATCAAGGGCCAGGCCGGCCCCGCCGACAAGGATCCGCACAGGATCGACGGCCTGTCCGGTGCCACGATCACAAGCAACGGCATATCGCGGATCGTCGCCTTCTGGTTCTCGAAGGACGGCTACGGCCCCTATCTCAAGCAGTTCCGCGCAGGAGCGAAATCGTGAGCGCATCGACCTCCGTATTCGGCAAGCACGAGAAGATCGCGCTGGTCACGCCGATCATCGTCAACAACCCGATCGGCGTTCAGGTCCTGGGCATCTGCTCGGCGCTGGCGGTGACCACCCGCGTCGACAAGGCGCTCGTCATGGCGATCGCACTGACCATCGTCACCGCCTTTGCCAACCTGGCTGTGAGCCTGGTGCGCAACTACACGCCCAGCAGCATCCGCATCATCGTCCAGCTCGCGATCATCGCGTCGCTGGTGATCATGGTCGATCAGGTCCTGAAGGCATTCCTGTTCGAAATTTCCCTCGAGCTTTCGGTCTACGTGGGCCTCATCATCACCAACTGCATCGTCATGGGCCGCGCCGAGGGCTATGCGATGCAGAACGGCCCCTGGGACTCGTTCCTCGACGGCATCGGCAACGGACTGGGTTACGGCCTGGTCCTGCTTCTTGTGGCGGCCTTCCGGGAGCTGATCGGTGCCGGCAAGTTGTTCGGTGTCACCATCCTGCCGACGATCCAGGATGGCGGCTGGTACGTACCCAACGGACTGATGCTGCTCGCGCCCTCGGCGCTGTTCTCCATTGCACTGCTGATATGGATCCTCCGGACATGGAAGCCGGAACTCCAGGAAAAGTGACCCAAGGAGAGCCCTCGAGATGGAGATGTATCTCAATCTTTTCGTAAAGTCCGTGTTCCTCGAGAACATGGCGCTGGCATTCTTCCTGGGCATGTGCAGCTTTCTTGCGTGCTCGAAGAAGGTCGAGACGGCACTAGGCCTCGGCGTGGCTGTCGTCTTCGTCCAGATCCTGACCGTGCCGCTGAACAACCTGATCCTGAAGAAGCTGCTTGCCGAGGGCGCGCTGTCGTGGATCTCGCCTTCGCTCGCGAATGTCGACCTGCGCTTCCTGGCGTTCATCCTGTTCATCGGCACGATAGCTGCCGCAACGCAGATCGTCGAAATGGCGGTCGACCGCTACGCACCGGCGCTGTACACGACGCTGGGCGTGTTCCTGCCGCTGATCGCCGTCAATTGCGTCATCCTGGGCGGATCGCTGTTCATGCAGTCGCGCGATTACACATTCGGCCAAAGCGTCGTCTACGGCGCCGGGTCGGGACTGGGGTTCGCGATCGCCATCGTGGCGCTGGCGGCGATACGCGAGAAGATGGTGTACTCCGACGTTCCCCACGGTCTGCGCGGCCTCGGCATCACTTTCATCGCGGCGGGGCTCATGTCCGTCGCCTTCATGATGTTCTCGGGCATCCAGCTCTGACACGGGCAAAGACGGACGACGGCCATGAACGAAATCATCACAGGCATCACGATGTTCACCGGCGTGATCCTGCTGCTGGTCGCGGTGCTGCTGGCCGCCAAGCGCAAGCTCGTGGCGCACGGCGATGTCGCGATCCTGATCAACGACGACCCCGGCAAGGCGTTGAAGACGCCCGCCGGCGGGACGCTGCTCGAGACACTGTCGAACAACCACATCTTCATTCCCTCGGCCTGCGGCGGCAAGGGCGCCTGCGGGGTCTGCGAGGTGATCGTCAAGGAAGGCGGCGGCGACCTTCTGCCCACCGAGACCGGCTTCATCAGCCGCGGCGAGGCCCGGCGCGGCTGCCGCCTGGCCTGCCAGGTCAAGGTCAAGCGCGACATGAAGATCGAGATCGCGCCCGAGATCTTCGACGTCCGCAAGTGGAGGTGCAAGGTCGTCTCCAACCGCAACGTCGCAACGTTCATCAAGGAACTGAAGCTGGCTCTGCCCGAGGGTGAGGAAGTCCCGTTCCGCGCCGGCGGCTACGTGCAGCTCGAGTGCCCCGCACACAGCATCGACTTCAAGACCTTCGACATCGAGCCGGAATTCCGCGACACCTGGGACAAGTTCGACTTGTGGCGATTCAAGTCGGTGCTGACCGAGCCGGTCGAGCGCGCCTACTCGATGGCCAACTACCCGCTGGAAAAGGGCATCCTGCTGTTCACGATCCGGATCGCGTTCCCGCCCGAGTACCGCACCGACATCCCGCCAGGGATCATGTCGTCGTACGTCTTCAATCTGAAGCCCGGCGACGAGCTTACCGTGTCCGGTCCGTTCGGCGAGTTCTTCGCCCGCGACACCGACAAGGAGATGTGCTTCATCGGCGGCGGCGCCGGCATGGCGCCGATGCGCTCGCACATCTTCGACCAGTTGAAGAGGCTGCACGCGAAGCGCAAGATGACGTTCTGGTACGGTGCCCGCAGCATGCGCGAGGCGTTCTATGTCGAGGAGTTCGAGCAACTGCAGAAGGAAAACCCGAACTTCGAATGGCACCTCGCCCTGTCCGAGCCGCTGCCCGAAGACAACTGGACCGGCGCGACGGGCTTCATCCACAACGTGCTCTTCGAGCAGTATCTGAAAGGCCACCCGGCGCCCGAGGACATCGAGTACTACATGTGCGGCCCGGGCGTGATGAACCAGGCGGTGATCAGGATGCTCCTCGCGCAGGGCGTCGACCGCGAGAACATCATGCTCGACGACTTCGGTTGATCGGATCCCGGCGGACCGGCACGCATCGGAGCAAACGGATGTCCACGACACGCCGCAAGGGGGACGCGAAATGATGCATCAATCGGTGGAAGCGGTGCTGCGCACCAAGGCGAGCGACGAAATCGTATCGGTCGAAGCGTCCGCGACCGTTGCCGAGGCAGTGGCGACGATGGCTGCACGCCGCGTCGGCGCCGTGCTGATCATGAACGAGGACCAGCTCGTCAGCGGCATCTTCACCGAGCGCGACCTGCTCGTGCGCGTGGTGCAGGCCGGACTCGCCCCCGGGACCACCCCCATCTCGATGGTGATGACGCGCGACGTCCGCTTCGTCACCCCCGGAACCACCGTCGAAGCCGCGCTCTCGCTGATGCACCTGAACCGGCACCGGCATCTGCTGGTCATAGACGGACCCAAGGTCTACGGGCTCGTGTCGATCGGCGACATGGTGCGCCAGATGATCGAGCACGGCGAGGGCCGCTTCGAGGCCGCGGTGCGCGGCGAAGTCAACATCGCCAAGGGCTGACCGCCCCCGGTCCTGCCACACCGACACGAACCAAGTACCCCGATTCGCGGAGACTATCGATGGACGCACTTCTTTCCCCCAGGCGGCGCACGCTGCTGCAGGCGCTCGGCGCCGCTGCCTTCGTGGCCGGTTGCGGCGAGCGCACGGTGGCGCTTGCCGCCGCGCGGCCCCTCTTCGCCTTCAGCGGCGCCTCGATGGGCACCACCTACAATGTCAGGATAGCCGGCGCCACGCTGTCGCCGGAGCGCGAAGTGCTGGTCCGGCAGGCCGTCGAGAGGTCTCTCGACGGCGTGGTCGCGCGGATGTCCACCTACGACGCGGCGTCGGAGCTGTCGCGCTTCAACGCGCACGCTTCGACGGCGCCATTCGCGCTTTCGTCCGACACGCTGGACGTCCTCGAAGTCGCCGGAAGAGTGAGCGCCGAAACCGGCGGCGCCTTCGATGTGACGGTGGCGCCCTGGGTCAATGCCTGGGGTTTCGGTCCCTCCAAGGAACAGCGCGTTCCCGCCGCCGACGCACTGAAGGCAATGAAGCGCGGTGTCGGCTACCGCCAGATCGCCGTGCAGCGTGATCGCGGCACCGCGACCAAGGCGCAGCCGATCGTCGCGGCCGACCTGTCGGGTGTCGCCAAGGGCTATGCGGTCGATGCCGCCTCGCGCGCCCTGGAAAAGCTGGACATCGCCGACTACATGGTCGAAGCCGGCGGCGAGGTTCGCACGCGCGGTCGTAACGCATCGAACCAACCCTGGCAGATCGCCATCGAGCGGCCGGATGCAATGCCGCAGCGCGCGCATTTCATCGTCCCGCTGTCCGGACAGTCGATGGCGACGTCGGGCGACTACCGGATCTACTTCGAACGCGACGGCAGGCGCTATTCGCACGAGATCGATCCTGCCACCGGCGCACCCGCGACGCATCGTCTGGCGTCGGTCTCGGTGATCGCCGACGATTGCGGCTACGCCGACGCGATGGCCACGGCGCTGTTCGTTCTCGGTCCCGACCGGGGTTACGCGCTGGCCGACGCGCGCCAACTCGCCGCGTATTTCGTCGTTCGCAATCCCAATGGAACGCTGGTCGAGCGGGCCACCCCGGCGTTTGCCGCGCTGGGCGGCAAGCTCGCCTGAGCGTACGCGAGGCCGCGATGAGCTTCGTCGCCGATCTGTTGCCGGTGGCCTTGGCGGTCATCGGCCTGTTCGCGCTCGCTCTGGCAGCGATGGCATTGGGCCAGCGTTTCACCGGCCGCTGCCTGCGCGGCTCCTGCGGGGGTCCCAAGGCCGTCGGTCCCGACGGCAAGCCGATTTCCTGTGTCGGGTGTCCGAACGCCGACAAGCACGCGCAGGATTGATCCGCTTGCACGAGCGGCTTCAGCTGCGAATTCCGGCCTCGCAAAAGGCGTTCGCGGTTGACGCTGCTCCTGCAGGACCGCGCCTGTCGCTCAATGCAATCGCTGCCGGGCCTTGCGCGCAGCGTCAGTGTTCGCGCCGCGGCGGGCGCCGCGGCCTTCGGCCGGTCGTCCGCGTTCCTGCCAGAAGCGGTAGATCAGCACCGCGGCAAGCGGCAGTTCCTCGATCAACCCTTCGCGTTTCTCGTCGCTGTCGATCCACTCGGTGAATTCTTCTTCGCGCTCGCCGAACGCAAGCGCCTCGATCGGAAAGACCCAATCGCGCGAATCCTGAGCATCGTAGAGCGGCTGCCACTCGGTGTCGCGCAACTTGACCCCGGACATGTAGCCCTCGCACCAGGCGGTCGCTTCGGGGGGCGCGCGATCGCTGTCGCGCACCGCCTCGTCCGGCACGTACAGCAGCGGCCGAAACCGCGTCGGCGATTCGGCCAGCGTCCGCTGGATGCCCACCATGTGCCGCAGCACCAGCGCCATGATCCGCTGCGCCTGATCGTTGTCGACGTACGCGGGGGTCGCGCTCTTCCCGCCCTCGCTCCACATCTGCGGCAGCCATTCGGACGGCTGAATCTGCTCGGGGCCCGACACCACGGCGGTCAGGTAGCCGTCGAGCATCTCGAGGTCCATGCAATCCGGCGGCACCGCGTCTGACGCGAGAAAGGACTCGAGTTCGTCCATCTCGGCTTCGGTGAGGGGTTCGTCGAGGGCACGGGGATCGGTCATGGCAAGGCCTTGAGTGTTGCAGCGTCGTGGAACCCGCTATGATGGTCCTCCGGGCGATTTGACGCAACTTTCGCCGCCCTACCACCCGCGCACTCCTTCCGCAGGGCTCCGATGGCCGGCAAGATCAAGTCTCAGGCATTTCTCGCCAACCTGCCGCTGTTTCGCGAACTCGCCCCCGGCGAGATCGCCAGCCTCGCGACGGGCACCACGGAAATCCACGTGCCGCGCGGAGGAATCGTGTTCCAGAAGGGCGACCCCTGCGCGGGATTCCACGCCGTCGTCTACGGCCAGGTGAAGCTGTCGTTCGTGACCCCGCAAGGCGGCGAAAAGGTGGTCGAGATCATCAGCCAGGGCTTTTGCTTCGGCGAGGCGCTGATGTTCATGAACAAGCCCTATATCGTCACCGCGCAGGCGCTCGCCGACACGCTGTTGCTGCACGTGTCGAAGGATGTCGTCTTTCGGGGCATCGAGCACGATTCCGGCTTTGCGCTGCGGATGCTCGCGGGCCTGTCGCGACGGGTTCACACGCTGATGACCGACGTCGAGAGCTACTCGATGCAATCCGGCATGCAGCGTGTCATCGGCTACCTGCTGCGCCAGGACACGGAGAGCGCGGACGCAGTCGCGACCTGGACAGTGATGCTGCCGACGTCGAAGTCGATCGTCGCCTCGCGCCTCAACCTCACGCCGGAACACTTCTCGCGCATCCTGCACGATCTGGCGGCAGCGGGCCTGATCGAGGTCGCGGGGCGCGAGGTGCGCATTCTGGCTGGCGCGCGTCTGCGCAGTCATACGGGTTGACGGTCGGCACCCGGGCTGCCCGGCGTCAGGTTGGCGCGACCCCGAAGCACGCCACGACGACGCAGGCAACGATGGCGTAGACCAGCCACCCCAGCGCACAGCGCGAGCGCGTGACGCATGGGGGGAAGGCGTCGGTCGCCGCTCCCGTTCCCCGCTCCGGCATGCGTACGCTCACACCGGTCTCGCGCGTGCCGGGAAGCGCACCGTGACGCGCAGACCGGGTCCCGACTCCCGATCGCCCAGCGCAATCCGTGCGCCATGCAGTTCCACGATCCGCTTCGCGATCGACAGACCGAGGCCGCTGCCTGTTTCCCCAGTTCCGTTCACCCGGTAGAAGCGCTCGAAGACCCTGGCGCGTTCGCTCTCGTCGATCCCCGGGCCGCTGTCGGCAAATTCCAGCACGACGTCGGCCGGTCCGGCGCCCACGCGGACCGTGACCTCGCCGCCCTCAGGGGTGTAGCGCAACGCGTTGTCGGCCAGGTTCCTGACCAGTATCTCCAGCATCGTGGCGTCGCCCGCAACGCCAACTGCGCTCGAACCGACGAATGCGAGGTCGATGCGCTTCGCCGCTGCCAACGGACCGACTTCCGCCAGCGCCGCCGCGACCACGGCGGACAGATCGACGTCGGCGACGGTCGGCAGCTTGCCTTGCGGATCGATCCGCGCCAACGTCAGCAGTTGCTCCACCAGTCGCGTGGACCGGTCGGTGCCTGCAATCACCTGCCCGAGCGCGTGGTCGCGGGCAGCGGCGTCCTGCTCCTGCTGCGCCACCTGCGCATGGGTCTTGATCGCCGCCAACGGGGTACGCAATTCGTGCGCCGCATCTGCGGTGAACCTGCGCTCCCGTTCCAGCACGTCGCGCACCCGCGCAAACAGGGCGTTCAACGCCGCAAGCAGAGGCTGCACTTCGCGCGGCGCCATGGCCGCGTCGAGCGGCGTCAACGCCTCCGGGGCACGACCCGCCACCGCGACGGCCAGCCGATCGAGGGGCGCCAGGCCCTTTCCGATCGCGAACCAGATGAGCAGGGCAAGCACCGGCAGGGCGACCAGCAGCGGATGCAGGAGATTCAGCGCGGTGGCGGTGGCAAGCTCGTCCCGCAGCTCGCTGCGCTCGCCGACCTGCACCAGCATCCCGGTCGCGGCGTCGCGCCGGCTGAATACGCGCCAGGCGTGCCCGTCCAGCGTGACACTCGCGAAATCGGAACCTGCGGCGGCCAGCGGCGCCGACGGCGCGCTCCTCGAACGCAGCAGCAGGCGTCCCTTGCGATCCCAGACCTGAAAAGCGATCCGACGCTCGTACTTGTGGCCGCTCGCCAGCGCATCGATGTCGATTTCGTCGAGCTCGTGCCCCGCCTGCGCCTGGAGGATTTCGGCGGATTGCGCGAGTTGCGCATCCATCATCTCGCCGATCTCGTGGCGCGCATCCCGGTATGACCACAGCGCGGCGCCTGTCCAGACCAGCATGGTGGCGGCGAGCAGAAGCAGCAGCAGGCGGCCGCGCAATGAGGCAGCGGGTGATCGCGCGCTCACCGCTGCGCTGCCGGTTCCGGCGACGACTTGTCGATCAGGTAACCCACGCCGCGCAGCGTGCGAATGAGCTCGCTGCCGAGCTTGCGCCGCAGATGATGAATGTGGACTTCCACTGTATTGCTGCCGGGTTCCGAATCCCAGCCGTAGAGCGTGCGCTCCAGTTGCTCACGCGACAGCACGCGGCCGGCAGCGAGCAACAGCGCGTGCAGCAAGGCGAACTCGCGCGGACCGAGGTCGACACGCTGCCCTGCCCGGGTGAGCGTTCGCGCGGCCGGGTCGAGCACCAGGTCGCCGTGCCGCAACATCGGCGCGGCGTGCCCGGCACTGCGCCTCAGGAGCGCGCGAACGCGTGCCGTCAGCTCCGCGAGATCGAACGGCTTGACGAGATAGTCGTCGGCGCCGGCGTCGAGGCCTGCAACCCGATCGGCTACCGTGTCGCGGGCAGTGAGAATCAGCACCGGCAGGCGCTTGCCTTCGGCGCGCAGCGCGCGCATCAGTTCCAGACCGGACATTCGCGGCAACCCGAGATCGAGCACCATCAGCGTGTAGGGCTCGGCATCCAGCGCCAACTTGCCGGCACGGCCATCCTGAACCCAGTCGACGGCGAAACCTGCCTGTACGAGCCCGGCGCGTATGCCGTCGCCCAGAAGGCGGTCGTCCTCGACAAGCAGCAGTCGCATCCGGCGATTCTACTTCGTACCGGCGTCCCGGCTCGCAGCGACGGCCACACCGGCCGGCGGAATCGTCACGTTGCGCTCCGAAAAGTCGCCACTCTGGACGCCACCGTGGCAGGCACCGCAGTTCGCCCGGCCGCCCACGCGAGGTCGCAGCCAGATCCCGGGAGCGATCTCATCGTGCTTGGCCCGTATGTAGGGGGTCTCGGAGATTCGCAATGGCGTCGACTGCGCTGGAATCGATGCTGCGATCTTCCCGGAGCGGCGACTGCCATTGCGATCCGCGGCGTTGGCGACCAGGAACTCCGTGATGGCTCCCTGCGTGGCCGCATCGAGCGCCGCGTTCTCGCCGAAATGCCGGTCGAGCGCCCCCATCATCGACTGCCACGATCGCGCGGGCAGCAACCCCGGGGGGTACGCCATGTGGCACGACGCACATTCGGCCTGCCACGCCGCGTTGGCGACGACCGGCAGCGCGCGGCCACCCTCCGCGACGTGTCCGCCCGCAAGCAGGCCGCCGGTCGCAAGCACGCCTGCGACCAGGACGCCGATCCGCCAAAGATTGAGTCTGATCCTGCGCATGTTGACCCCCCTCACTTGAGACTGAGCATGTAGGTGATGAAATCTCCCTTTTCCAACGCCGTGCATGGGCGCGAGAGGACATCGTTGCAGTTGCGCGTGAACCACTTTTCCACCTGGTTCGTGTCGGTGAAGCGCTCCGCATTGGCCGCCGGCGCGAGCGGCGCGATCGCCTTTCCGGTGGTTCGCGCGCGACCCGCAGCTCTGGGGTCGGGGGTGTGGCAGGTGGCGCAGCCGGTCGGTAATCCGTCGGCACGCGTCCGTTCCAGGCGATAGAGCTCCTGGCCGCGTCCAGCGGTGAAGCCCACAAACGAACCGCTGTCCGCTTTCGCCTGCCGCCCATAGTCGACAAGCAGTTGCTGGGGCGTCGCGGCATCTGCGATCGCCGCAAGGCCCAGAGCAAGCGCGGCCAGCGCCATCATGATGCCGTCTCCTGGCGACAATCTCGTTGCGTCATGCATCGACAAACTCCCTGGTCAGCCACGCGAAGCGCGGGCGGTGTGAAAGACGGGATCGGTACGACCACCGTCGGGGCCGGACAGCGTCGCCGGCAGTGGAGGGATTGGTTCTGGCAGCGCCAGAGCGACGCCGGTTCCGGCGACGCCTCCGGCGCGCAGCCGCGCCTGGGCGCAAGGTACAGCCCGTTCAGCCACCGTCGGACTGTTCCCGCCGGCGGAACTGGATTCCGGTCAACATGCTGCGAGCGAGGTGGTTGCGCTCCAGCCACTCATGGACGACCAGTGCGATGAGATGCACGCCCACGAACAGCGCCAGCGCGGTCGAGATCGCCTCGTGCGGCTCCTTGAAGACCTTCTTCAGCCAAGTTGCATCGCCGAGCCATTCCGACAGTGGCCCGACACCGTGCTCGATCGCTGCGAGTGCCAGCCCGGTCGATCCCATGGCGAGGATGAACGCGTAGACGCCGAGATAGGCCAGGCTCGCGAGTTCGTTGTGGCCGAAGCGCCGCGACGTTCGAATCGTCCGCTGACGCACCACTTCGATCCATGTCCGCGGGTGCCACAGATCGGAAAAACGCGCATGGCGAGGACCTACCAATCCCCACAGCACGCGCGCGACCAGTCCGACGATGAGGCCATAGCCCAGCACGATGTGCGCGTCCCACAGAAGGGCTTCGTTCGGGCCGCGTTCGAAGGCATCCGCCAGCCAGCCGGTCGCGAGCAACGCGACCAGGGCGAGCGCATTCCACGCGTGGATGAATCGAAGCACCGGGTCGTAAACCCGGCGTGCTTCCCAGTCGCCTTCGCGCATCATCGCTGCTCCGTGTCTCATGTCCACGGTGCGAACGATAAGGAGGCGACCTTAAGACGCGCTTAAGGCAACGACCGCGCAGGGGTAAACCAGGCTGACGTGTTCCCGGTCTTCTCTGTCAATGGCCCGATACGGAGACCATCGCGGGACGACCGCACCGTCAGCGCAACGCGTGCGCGAGATTGAGCGCCGCGGCGAACACCAGCACGGCGCCCGCCTGATGCGTTGCCGCGAGATGCAGCGGAACGACCAGCAGCAGCGTGGCGATGCCGAGCCCGATTTGCACAACCAGCATCGCCAGCAGCAGGTGGCCGGCACGCCGCGCGCGCGGCGGCGCGTCGTCGACCCGGCGGAGCCTCCACCACAGGATCGTTGTCGCGACGAGCAGCGCGTACGCGATCAGGCGGTGATCGAACTGCACGGTGGCCATGTTCCAGAAGAAGTTCTTCCACCACGGGTCGAGCATCAGGAACTCGGGCGGGAGGAACGCGCCGTTCATCAGCGGGAAGGTGTTGTAGGCGAAGCCGGCACGAATGCCGGCCACGACACCCCCGGTGAGCACCATGAGCAGCACGAGGGCGGAGACGACGACGGCGAACCGGAACGCCGACCGTCGCGCAGCCGAGCGCCGCTCGACGCTGCGTCGGTTGAGCAGCGACAGCGCCGCCCAGAACATCGCACCGAAGATGACGAAGGCAAGGCCCAGGTGCGCGGTCAGGCGGAACTGCGAGACCCGGGGGTCGTCGACGAGCCCGCTTTGCACCATGTACCAGCCCATCGCCCCTTGCAGGCCGCCGAGGACGAATATGGCGCCGAGCTTCCACGTGTAGCCTTCGGGAATCCTCCGCCGCAGCGAGAACCACAGCAAGGGAACCAGCCACACCACCCCGATCAGCCGCCCCAGCAGGCGGTGGAAATACTCCCACCAGAAGATGCCCTTGAAGCCCGCGAGCGACATGCCGCGGTTGACCTCGCGGTACTCGGGCGTCAGCTTGTATTTGTCGAAGGCCGCCTGCCAATCGGATTCCGACATCGGGGGCAGCGTGCCGACGATCGGCTGCCATTCGGTGATCGACAATCCCGAGTGCGTCAGGCGCGTCACGCCGCCGACCACGATCATGGCAAACACCAGCGCGCAGCACAGCAACAACCACGCGGCCACGGCACGCGGCGCCCGGCCGGTTGCCACCAGCGGTGAATCCATCATGGCGGGAATTTTGCCACAGGCGCCTCGCAGCGATTGACATTTGTGCCGATTCCTAGTGCACTCGGCGGGTGCGGCTCTGCGCAATTCCACGGGAAACCAAGATGAACGACACCGTCAAATACCTCCTCGACGAATCGAGGATTCCGAAGCACTGGTACAACCTGCAGGCCGACCTGCCGCGGCCGGCGCCGGCGGTGCTGCATCCGGGGACCCACAAGCCGGTGGGCCCCGACGACCTCGCGCCGCTGTTCCCGATGTCGCTCATCCTGCAGGAGGTTTCCACGGAACGCGAGATCGAGATTCCGGAACCGGTCCGGGACGTGTACCGGCAGTGGCGCGTGACGCCACTCTTCCGCGCACGACGCCTGGAGCGCGTGCTGCAGACGCCGGCTCGGATCTACTACAAGTACGAAGGCGTCTCCCCCGCCGGCAGTCACAAGCCGAACACCGCGGTGCCGCAGGCGTTCTACAACCAGCAGGCGGGCGTGAAGAAGCTGGTCACCGAGACCGGGGCCGGCCAATGGGGCAGCTCGCTCGCCTTCGCCGGGTCGCTGTTCGGTATCGAGGTCCAGGTCTTCATGGTCCGCGTCTCCTACGACCAGAAGCCCTACCGCCGCGCGCTGATGGAGACCTACGGCGCGCGCTGCGTGCCCTCCCCGTCGAACGAGACCCAGTCGGGCCGCGCCATCCTCGCGCAGCGTCCCGACCATCCGGGGAGCCTCGGCATCGCGATTTCCGAGGCGGTCGAAATCGCCGCACAGCGCGACGACACCAAGTACGCGCTCGGCAGCGTGCTGAACCACGTGCTGCTGCACCAGACGGTGATCGGTGTCGAGGCGATGGCGCAGATGGAGATGGCGAACGACTATCCCGACGTGATCGTAGGCTGCACCGGCGGCGGCTCGAACTTCGCCGGCATCGCATTCCCGTTCATCGGTGCGCAGCTTCGCGGCGGCAGGAAGGTGCATGTCGTTGCCATCGAGCCTGCGGCCTGCCCCAGCCTCACGCGCGGCCGTTATGCCTACGACTTCGGCGACACCGCGCACCTGACGCCACTGACCAAGATGCACACGCTGGGCTCGACATTCACCCCGCCGGGTTTCCACGCCGGCGGCCTGCGCTATCACGGCATGGCGCCGCTGGTGTCGCACCTGCAGGAGCTCGGGCTGATCACCGCGCGCGCCTATCACCAGACCAGCGTGTTCGAAGCCGGTGTGCAGTTCGCGCGCGCCGAAGGCATCGTTCCCGCGCCGGAGGCCAATCACGCGGTCAAGGGCGCGATCGACGAGGCGATCAGGTGCCGCGAGGAAGGCGTGTCGCGGTCGATCCTGTTCAACCTCTGCGGCCACGGTCACTTCGACATGCAGGCCTATATCGACTATTTCGGCGGCAAGCTGCGCGACCTCACCTACGACGAGAGCGAACTCGCGATGGCGCTGGCCGGGTTGCCGTCGGTCACGGAAACCGTGTAGAAGAGCAAGGTCCGGGGCCGGCGTGGGTTTCGCCACAGGACATCGACGCCGCCCCCTCTGGAGAAGACGAGCATGACTGCCGATACCGTACGCATCCACTCGGGCGTATTCCCGGTCGCCCCCACGCCGTTCACCGCAGCCGGCGACCTCGATCTCGAGGGCCAGCGACGGGTGATGGATTGCATGATCGACCAGGGCGTCGACGGCATCTGCATCCTCGCCAACTACTCGGAGCAGTTCCTGCTCACCGACGACGAGCGTTCCACGCTGCAGGACGTGTGCCTGGAGCACGTCGGCAGCCGCGTGCCCGTCATCGTCACCTGCAGCCATTTCAGCACGCGGATCGCTGCCGAACGGGGCAGGCAGGCCGCTGCTGCGGGCGCTGCGATGCTGATGCTGATGCCGCCGTACCACGGCACGGGCCTCAAGGCGGATGAGCCGGGAATCATCGAGCACTTCGCCCGCGTCGCCCAGGCGGCGCAGATTCCGATCATGGTCCAGGACGCGCCGCTCTCCGGTGTTGCGCTGTCGGTGCCGTTCCTCGTTCGCCTCGCCCGCGAGGTGCCCGCCGTGCGCTACTTCAAGGTCGAGGTGCCGGGTGCCGCCGCCAAGCTGCGCGGACTGATCGCCAGCGGCGGCGCGGCGATCGAAGGCCCGTTCGACGGCGAGGAAGCGATCACGCTGATGGCCGACCTCGACGCGGGTGCGACGGGCACGATGTCGAGCGCGCTTCTGCCCGATCTCATCAAGCCGGTGGTGCTGCACCACCGCGCGGGCCGGCGCCGTGAAGCCGCAGCCGCCTATGCGCGGATCCTGCCGCTGATCAACTTCGAGAACCGCCAATGCGGCTTGCGCGCCACCAAGGCGGTGATGCAGGAAGGCGGCGTCATCGCGAGCGATCACGTCCGTCATCCGCTGGAACCCCTGCACCCGGCGACGCGGGCGGGGCTGCTGGAACTCGCCCGCGAAGTCGATCCGCTGGCGTTGCGCTGGGGACTTTAGAGCGCTCGCGATCAGGTCAGCCCTTGGTCACGAACAACACTCGGCAGTTCGCCGCGGCCTCGACGCAGGCCGCGCAGACGCAGGCCTTGCCTCGCTGCGCCTCCGGGATTCGGTCTAGGAGCTCGGGCGGGATCGCGACGTCACGGCACCAGCAGTTCGATTCGAAGCTGCCGCTTGCCGCCGCAGCGCAGGCATTGGGTCCGCCGCAGAGCGGGCAGGCGTGGTTGGGTAATGGCTCCATCGAAACGCCGGCCGAGTGCGTTTTCGATCAGGCGGTGATCTCGACCCTATTGCCATCCGGGTCGAGCACCACGCTCTCGTAGTAGCCATCGCCGGTGCGGCGGGGGCCGTCGATGATGCGCACGCCCGCGCACCGAAGACGTCCGGTAAGCGCATCGACTTCGGCCTCGGACCCGAGCGCAATGGCGAAGTGCGTGAGTCCCATCCGCTGCGCCCCCGCCTCCGCCTCGACCGGCGACAGCGTGGTCGTCGTCATCACCTCGAGGCGCGCGCCATCGCCGAACGCCAGAAATCGGGACGCGAAGCCCTTGCTCGCGTTGACATAGCGGTCGCCAGCCGTCGCGCCGAAATGGATGACATAGAAGCTCGTGCAGCGCTCCAGGTCCGGTGTCCAGAGGGCGATGTGTTCGATGCGCATGCGGGCGGTGAGATAATCAGTGGAAATTGCGCACTTGCGCACGCCGGATTTTCCCAGACCCCGACATGATCACACAACCCGCTTCACCAGCCTGCAACAGTGCGGCGCCTGCCGTCGCCGAGCCGATCTCCACGACCGCGCGCCGCCCGGGGCGGGCGCACCGAATCGCATTCATGGACACCTGGCGCCAGCTGGCCCTGGTCGCTCTCGTCATCTGGAGCCTGCCGGTGTTTGCGGCGACCGTTATCATCGACGTGCGCACGCCTGCGGAGTACGCCACCGGACACCTCGACAACGCGATCAACATCGAATACCAATTGATCGGCCAGCAGATTGCCTCGGCGGGGGTCACCAAGAACGATCAGGTGATCCTGTACTGCCGTTCCGGGCGCAGGTCCGCCATCGCGCTGGAGACGCTAAGAAGCCTGGGATTTCAAAGTGTCAGCGACTACGGAACGATCGACGCCGCCCGCCAAAGACTCGCGGGCCCGCGAAGTTGACACAACCCGCCGTATCGGGCGCCGAAGAGCGCGAGCGGCATCGACGCCGATTTCCTCCTACCGCAACTCCACCCCCGGCACATGGGTCCGCAATTCCTCGAGCAACCCCTCCGGCAAATGCTCGCCCTGCGGTGACGCCGAATTGAGCGCTTCGCTGGCGCAGCCGATGGGGCGGAACATCTGCAGCTTCCAGGCGCGCACGCCGTAGTTCGCGAGTTCGCGCGCCAGCAGGCGCAGATCCGCGGGCGGCGTCAGAAGGTGATGAACGGTGGTGCGCACCTCGAAGGGGGTCCGCGCACGGGCGAGGATCTCGAGACTGGCAAAGGCTGCCGGGCCGCTCGTGCTGACGCCGGTCACGCGGTCGTACTTCCCGATCGGCGCCTTGACGTCGATGCCGACCCAATCGACGAGGTCGAGGACATCGGCCAGCCGCCGCGGATAGATGCCGCCGGTATGCAGTCCGATCGCGTAGCCCATGGCCCGCGCGTCGCGCAGCGCGCCGCGCAGCGCCGGCTGCGCAGTGGGCTCGCCACCCGAGAAGACCACGGCGTCGAGCAGCCCGCGGCGGGTGTCGAGCCACGCCAGGATCGCATCCCAATCCTGCTCCCCATCGCCACGCGAGGGCAGGAGATGCGGGTTGTGGCAGTAACCGCAACGCCAGGGGCAACCCTGGCAGAAGATCACCGCGGCAAGCTTGTCGGGGAAGTCGGTCGACGTGAAGGGAACCAGCCCGCCGACGCGAAGCATCGTGCGCGGTGACGCGGCCGGGTCGTCGTCGGGAACCGGAACGTCCGCCATCGGCAACCGCTCGCGGGCGTCAGGCGCGCTACAGCTTCGACTGCACGCAGCCCTGATTGAAGAAACGGCGTTCGGCGTGCTCGCCCTTCTTGCCGATGTTGAACGACGCGACCGGGCGGTGATAGCCCATCACGCGGGTCCATACCTCGCACGGCTGGCGCTCGTCGTCGGACAGCGTCAGCGCGGAAAGGAGGTGGCAGGTTTCGCTCATCGAGTTCATGTGTTGTTCCTTGTCCTGTCTGGTGTTTTTTTCTACGCCGCGACCAGGCGTCGCTTCTCGGCGAGTTTTTCTTCGTCGCACTTCGGGCAATACGGATGTTCGCCTTCGAGATAGCCGTGCTTCGGGCAGATCGAGAACGTCGGGGTCACCGTGATGTACGGCAGGCCGAAGCGCTCGAGCGAGCGGCGCACCAGCTGCTTGCACGCGTCGGCGCTGGACAGGCGTTCGCTCATGTAGAGGTGCAGGACCGTGCCGCCGGTGTATTTCTTCTGCAGCTCCTCCTGCCGCGTCAATGCCTCGAACGGGTCGTCGGTGAAACCCACGGGCAGCTGTGACGAGTTCGTGTAGTACGGCGTCTCCCTGGTGCCGGCTTGCAGGATGTCCGGCCAGCGCTTCCTGTCCTCCTTGGCGAACCGGTAGGTCGTTCCCTCCGCCGGCGTCGCTTCGAGGTTGTACATGTGGCCGGTTTCTTCCTGGAACGCCACCATCCGCGCGCGCAGGTGGTCGAGCAGGCGCACGGCGAGTGCGTGGCCGGCGGGCGTGGTGATGTCGTCGGCGTCGCGCGTGAAATTTCGGATCATCTCGTTGATGCCGTTGACGCCGACGGTCGAGAAATGATTGCGCAGCGTGCCGAGGTAGCGCTTGGTGTACGGGAAGAGACCCTGGTCGATCAGCCGCTGGATCACCTTGCGCTTCACTTCGAGGCTGTCCTTGGCGTAGCCCAGCAGCTCGTCCAGGCGCGCGAAGAGGCCGATGTCGTCGCCGGCGTGGACGTACCCGAGCCGCGCGCAGTTGATCGTCACCACCCCCAGCGACCCGGTCTGCTCGGCCGAGCCGAAGAGCCCGTTGCCGCGCTTCAGGAGTTCGCGCAGGTCGAGCTGCAACCGGCAGCACATCGACCGGATCATGTTGGGCTTCAACTCGGAGTTCAGGAAATTCTGGAAGTACGGCAATCCGTACTTGGCCGTCATCGTGAACAGGATCTCGCAGTTCGGATGGTCCCAGTCGAAGTCCGGCGTGATGTTGTAGGTCGGAATCGGAAACGTGAACACGCGCCCCTTGGCGTCGCCGGTGATCATCACCTCGATGTAGGCGCGGTTGATCATGTCCATCTCGGCCTGCAGGTCGGCGTACGAGAACGGCATCTCCTCGCCGGCGATGACCGGAATCTGATCGCGCAGATCCTCGGGGCAGACCCAGTCGAACGTCAGGTTGGTGAACGGCGTCTGCGTGCCCCAGCGCGACGGCACGTTGAGGTTGTAGATCAGCTCCTGGATGCACTGCTTGACCTGGTCGTAGGTCATCGCATCCTTCTTGACGAACGGCGCCATGTAGGTGTCGAACGAGCTGAACGCCTGCGCACCCGCCCACTCGTTCTGCAGCGTGCCGAGGAAGTTGACGATCTGCCCGACCGCGCTCGACATGTGCTTCGGCGGCCCGGCCTCGACCTTGCCCGGCACGCCGTTGAGGCCCTCGTGCAGCAGCACGCGCAACGACCAGCCCGCGCAATAGCCGGCCAGCATGTCGAGGTCGTGGATGTGCACGTCGCCGTCGCGATGCGCGCGGCCGATCTCGGGCGCGTAGACGTGCGACAGCCAGTAATTGGCGACGACCTTGCCCGAGACGTTGAGGATGAGGCCGCCCAGCGAATAGCCCTGGTTGGCGTTGGCGTTGACGCGCCAGTCCTTCTGCTCCAGGTATTCGTCGACCGACGCGGCGACGTCGACCAGCGTCTTGCGGTCGGCGCGCAGCCGCGCGTGGCGATCGCGATAGACGATGTACGCGCGCGCGGTGTGGAACCATCCCCCCGCCGCGAGCGACTGCTCGACGGTATCCTGGATGGTTTCGATGTCCGGCGCGCCACCCGCATAGCGGTGAGAGAGGACGCGGCCGACGGCGTCGGCGATGCGGTCGGCTTCGGCGGCGTCGAATTCGCCCGTGGCGGCGCCGGCGCGGGCGATCGCCGAGGCGATGCGGGACAGGTCAAAGACTGCGCGCGTGCCATCGCGCCGGGCGACTTCGGCCGGCAGCGCAGGCGGCGTGGACTTGGAAAAGCCGTATCCCGATACGGCGGCTTGAAGCGACATGAATCTCCCCGTTTGATGGTCGGCGGGGAAAAGCTCCCCTCCCGGCGGACCCAACGCCGACCACAACATGTTGTTGGATGACCGGCAAGTTAGCCCAAGGGATTGGGGTGGGCAACCACTTCGCGCGGGTGTTGATCGATTCCTTGATCCAGATCAAATATGGCCCTGTTGGCAGTGCGACTTGTGTCTCGTTTTCGATAATTTGTCGCGCATTCTTAAAGCTGTTTCGAGGTGGCTGCGGCGGCGATGATTGCGGTGTTTTGCATCCCGCAGGCGTAAGATTCGCCGGCCGATTTCCGGCCTCGCCCCTGTGCGCGCACCACATCCGATGGGAATTCCAATGTCCAGGTTACCGCTGCTCGCCGTCATCGCCCTCTCCTCCCTTACCCTTTCCGCCGAGGCCCAGGTCGCCGTCAGCGGCGCCTGGGTTCGCGGCACCGTTTCGGGCCAGATGGCCACCGGCGCGTTCATGCAGTTGAAGGCCGCCGCCGACGCCACACTGGTCTCGGCCGCGTCACCCGTTGCGGGCGTGGTCGAGATCCACGAGATGAAGCTGGAGGGGAGCGTGATGCGGATGGGCGCGATCAAGCGCCTCGCGCTGCCCGCCGGAAAGGCCGTGGATCTCAAGCCGGGCGGCTACCACGTGATGCTGATGGAGTTGAAGCAGCCGCTGAAGGAAGGCGAGACCGTTCCGGTCACGCTGACCTTCGAGGACAAGGCCGGCAGGACGCAGACCGTCGAAGTGAAGGCTCCGGTCCGGGCGCTGGCGGCCCCCGCGCCAGCCAGGGACGCGACACACAAGCATTGACCCAACCGCCTTTGGAGCCCGCCATCAGCATGGTGTGAAGCGGCATTCGGTCAGATGAAGAGTTTCCAGACGACGCTGGTCATCGACGGCACATAGGTGATGATGAACAGCACGACGACGGCGGCCATCAGCAGCGCGGTACAGCGCCTTGGTCGCCGCCAGATCTCGGCCCATGTGGCCCTCACATCGCCGCTGACCGGCGAGCGACTTGTCGAGCAGCGCAGCCGCTATGGCTACTTCGTGCACGCCTACAGTTGGGAAGAACTGATGCCGATCTTCGAGCTTCGGGCCGGCCTGGAGGCTATGGCCATTCGCCTGTGCGTCGAGAACAGGCATCAGCCGCCAAGCCTCGAAGTTGCTGGTGGCGCGGTAGCGTACCCCCAGCACTTGCCTGCCGCTGCGTGCTGACGACGGTCGACAGCGCGAGCCCGGCACTGGTGCAGCCGCAGATGATCGCCGAGCAAGTGCCGCCCCTAGTGCCATGAGTCGAGAATGCGCCCGGTCGGCGGATACTGGGGATCGGTGTAGCCTGGCGTCGACGGGTGTCCCGGGCGCACCCATCGATCGACCAGTGCTTCGTCGTCAGCCGACCACTTCGTGCCGATCGCCGACAAGTAGTCCTGCCACTGATCGAGCGTACGCGGCCCGGTGACGATCGACGTGACGAGGTCGTTGGCCCACAACCAGGCAAGCGCGAACTGCGTCAACGTGCGGCCGGTCTTCTGCGCGTGCGCTGCAAGAGTCGCGGCAATGGCCAAAGATTCCGCGCGGAACTCGGTTTCGAGGAAACGCAGATCCTTTATCGCGGCACGGGAGTCGTCCGGGGGGCTGCCGTCACTCCGGTACTTGGCCGTGAGCACCCCGCGAGCCAGCGGCGAATACGGCGCCACTCCGATCCCGTAGCGACTGCAGGCTGGCAGAACCTCGACCTCGGGCATCCGGTTCATCAGGTTGTAATAGGGCTGGCAGACCACCGGTGGCGCCACCCCCTGTGCGGCGCACTCACCGACGACTTCGGCGATTCGCCAACCGCGGAAATTTGACACGCCGAAGTAACGGATCTTGCCGGCGTGAACCAGGTCACCGATCGTGCTCACGGTTTCAGCGAGGGGCGTGTGAAAGTCCTCGCGATGCAGGTAGAAGATATCGATGTAGTCGAGGCCGAGGCGCTGCAGGCTGTCGTCGCAGGCGGCGAGTAGCCAGCGCCGCGACAGCCCGCCGTCGTGCGGCCGCCGGGTGAGCACGTTGCCGGCCTTGGTGGCAAGAATCCAGTGCCGCCGGCGTGCCTTGATCGCCGCGCCGACGATGCGCTCCGATGCTCCCTGCCCGTAGTTATCCGCGGTGTCGATGAAATTGATCCCTGCATCGAATGCCGCATCGATGATCTGCTGCGCGGTGGTCGCATCGGTGCGCGTGCCGAAGTTCATCGTGCCCAGGCACAGCGGCGAGACCTCGAGGCCGCTGGCGCCGAGACGCCGATAGTCGATCTGGTGCATGGAGAGCCTCCGTTGTTGCGAATGAATTCGGGGCGGCATCGGGCGCTTTGCCGGAAGTGCCCTGGCCCGAGTCTGTCAATGCCCGGACGCCATGCTGGCCTGGTAGCGTTGCTGGTCCTCGTAGAGTTGCAGGAACACCTGGTACTTGGCGTCGTGGAAAGCGCGCTCGCCGACACGCGCGGCGATTACCCCGCCGGGGCGCACCATCGCCGCAGCTGCTGCCGGTAGATCGGGGAAGTGCCCGCTGGCCGTTGCGGCGAGCAGCGCCGCACCGAGCGTGACGGCGTCCTCCTCAGCGACCAACTGGAGATCCTGACCAAGCGCGTCGGCGTGCTCCTGCAGCAATAACGGATTTCGGGTTCCACCACCGCACATCACGATGCGCTCGATCCGGTGACCGGCCGTGTTCATGCTGGCGATGATGTGGCGCGTGCCGTAGGCCAACGCCTGGATCGTCGCGAGGTAGAGCCTGGCCAGCGCGTCCTGCCCGCCTTCGAGCGTCAGCCCCGTTACGGTGCCGCGTGCCTGCGAGTTTGCGCGCGGCGAGCGGTTGCCGTGATGGTCGGGCAGTACGTGCAGCTGGCGGGTGGGGGTGGGCTCGCGCCGGCGCAGATCGGCGACCCAGTCATTCAGCACCGCGTAGACATTGCGGTTTTCGCGCGTGGCAGCTGCCTGCGCCAGAGGCCAGGCTTCGCACTGCCGCACGGTCCAGTCGATGAGCGCCCCAGCTGCGCTCTGGCCGCCTTCGTTCAGCCAGGTTCCCGGCAGCATCGCCCCGAAGTAGGGACCCCATACCCCTGGAACCATGACCGGCTGCGGGCTCACGACCATGTGACAGTTCGACGTGCCGCCGATCAGCGCCAGGCTGCCTTGGGGGTGACTTCCAACGAGCGCCAATCCACCGGCGTGAGCGTCGATGATGCCCGTTGCCACGACGATACCGTGGGGCAGGCCCAATGCCTGCGCAGCTACCGCGCTGAGTCGCCCTGGAGACGAGCCGAGCGGAAGAATTTGCGCGGGCAACTTGGTGGTGAGGTCGTCGAGGCCGACCGCATCCAACATCGCCTGCGGGAAGCGGCCTTCGTGCGCGAGGTAATTCCACTTGCAGGTGAGCGTGCAGACGCTGGCGGTGTCCGCGCCGCAGCACTTCCAGACGAGGTAGTCGGCCAGGTCGAAAAACCGCGCCGCGGCGGCGTAGCGATCCGGCAAATGCCGGCGCAACCAGAGCACCTTCGGCAGTTCCATCTCGACGCTGACCTCGCCGCCGACGTAGGCGAGCGCCGAGTCGTCCGTCGCGTTGATCGTTGCCGTCTCCTCGACGGCGCGGTGGTCCATCCACATGATGATGTCGCGCTCGGGCGCGCCGTCCTCGGCCACCGAGATCGGCTTGCCGCCAGCACCGACGGCGACCAGCGAACAGGTGGCATCGAAGCCGATGCCCGCCACGGCGTCGCCGGGTACGCCGGACGCCGCCACCGCCTCGCGCACTGCCGCGCAAGTCGCGCGCCAGATGTCCGACGACGACTGTTCGACAAAGTTGGTGCGCGGACGAAATTGCTCAATCGGTTGCACGGCAAAAGCGATGCGCCCTCCCGAGTCATCGAAGAGTCCGGCCCTCACACTTGTCGAACCGACATCCACACCAACGAAGATCTTGTTGCTGCCCACGGCGCCCTCAGCTGAAACTGAGTGAGGATTTCGAAAGACGTCCGTCCGCAGGGTTCGCATGGCCCGGCGCCAGGTCGCGATGTCGGGATCGCCTAGACGAACAGCTTCCAAATCACGCTGGTCATCGACGGCACGTAGGTGATGATCATCAGCACCACGACGCGCCAGCAGCAGCGGGTACAGCGCCTTGGTGATTTCGCCGATGCCCGCGCCGGCCAGTTTCGCCGCGACGAAGAGGGTGCCTCCCACCGGAGGCGTGTAGAGCGCAATCGCCAGGTTGGCGGTGATCACCACACCGAGATGCACCAGGTCGATGCCGAAACTCTGCGCGATCGGCAGCAGCAGCGGCGCGGTCAGCAGCATCGCCGGCAGCGGCTCGATGAAGATGCCCAGCAGCAGCAGTGCGACGTTGACCATCAGCAGGAACGTCCACTGCTGCGCCGCCACGATCTTGATCCAGGCCGCCAGTTGCACCGCCACTTGCTCGGCAGTGATCAGCCAGGCCAGCGCGCCCGTAGCGCCGATGACCAGCATCACCGTGGCGCTGGTCTGGAAGGCGCTGACCAGGAGGCGCGGAAGATCGCGGACGGTGATGTCACGGTAGAGGAACAGCGAGACGAGCGTCCCGTAAACGACGGCGACCGCTGCCGATTCGGTCGGCGTGAACACGCCCGACCAGATGCCGCCGACGATGATCAGCGGCATCATCAGCGCCGGTCCCGCGTCCTTGGTCGCGGCCCAGATCTCGGCCCGTGTCGCACGCACGTCGCCGCTGTCGCAGCCGCTCTTCCTGCCGTACCAAACGCAGACGCCGATCAGCGCAACCGCCATCACCAGCCCCGGCACGAGACCGGCCATCGACAACTGCCGCATCGACACGCCGGAGATGAACGCGTAGACAAGGAAGGGTATCGACAGCGGCATCAGCAGCGCCAGCGTTCCGGCGACGGACAGCAGCGCCGCCGCAAATCCGCGCGAGTAGCCGCGTTTGAGCATCGACGGGATGACCAGCGACCCGATCGCGGCCGTGTCGGCGATGGCCGAGCCCGAGACGCCGCCGAACATCAGGCACGAGGCGACGGTCACCACGCCCAGGCCACCGGGCAGGAAGCCGAGCAATGCGCGGGCAAAATTGACGATGCGCTGGCCGATCCCGCCCGACGACAGGATCTCGCCGGCAAAGATGAACAGCGGCACGGCGATCAGGATGAAGGGTTCTACGCCACCGATGAACGACAGGAAGATGGTTTCCAGCGGGTGGCCGAGGTCGCCGATGACGATGGCGCCCACCGTCGCCACCAGCAGCGAGTACATGAGCGGCACGCCGACGAGGGCGAGCACGAAAAAGCCGAGGAAGAGCAGTCCGGCGAGCATGGCATCAGTCCTTCGGCCAGCGTTGTGCTCGTGTCTTCCCCTGCAGAATCAGCCACAGGTCATACAGGATCCAGACCATGATGGCGGCGACGCCGACCGGCATTCCGAGGTACTGGAACGACATCGGGATCTGCAGCACCGAGAGCTCGTTGCCCCAGCCGACGGCCACCAGATTGAGGCCGTACCAGATCAGCAGCGCGAGCATCACGACCGCCAGCACATCGATGGCGGCGTCGGCCCGCTCCCTGGCCTTGCCGTCGAGCATGTCGATGAACTCCGTGATCGTCATCTGCGCGCCGCGGCGGGCCGCGCAGGCCCCGGAGAGAAAGGTCACCCAGACCATCAGCAGCTCCGCCAGTTCGGTGACCGCTGCCATGTCCTTGCCGAAGACGTGCAGCACGACATTGGCGAAGACCAGAACGATCATCACCGCACCGATGGCGACCACCGTCCAGTCGACCATCGCACCGAACGCCGCCAGCACCGGGGCGCAGACGGCGCCTTCGGCAGCAGATCTCCACCCAGGGCAATCGAGTCCGTAACCGGCCAGCCGCAGTGGCCTGTGGGGAACCAGTCATCATCGATGCCTCTGCGCTTGCGTTGGCCTCGCCCGAAGGCGTCGACCATGATCAACTTCCTCGCGCAACAACCGGCGCCCCGTGGCCCTGCGCCCACCGCCGTGCCGTCGCCGGCACGGCGGATTCGGGCCAGCAACGCTACTTGGCCGGAATCGCCTTGCGCACGGTTTCGGCGTCGGCGAGAAGCGCGTCGACGTCGGCGCCGAACTTCTCCTTGGCCTTGACGTACACCGGCTTGACCGAGTCGCGGAACGGGGTCAGCTCCGGCCGCGCGATCTTGGCGCCCTTTGACTGTCATGTCGGCGAGCTGCGCCTCGTCGTTGGCCGCGATCTCCTTGCGACTCCAGGCCGCGGCTTCCTTCGCCGCCTTGGTCACCGCGTCGCGGTCCGCCTCCGACAGCTTCTGCCAGGTCTTCTCGGAGATGGTCAGCGGGATCGGGCTGTAGACGTGCTTGGTCAGCGTCACGTTCGGCGCCACCTCGTAGAACCTGTTCGAGAGAATCGTGTCGATCGGATTCTCCTGCCCGCCACCACGTCCCTGCTGGATCGCGAGGTAGACCTCCGGCAGCGGCATGATCTGCACGCTGAAGCCCATCGACTCGAGCGTCCAGCGCTGCATTTCGTTCGGGGAGGTGCGCATCTTCCCGCCCTTGGCGGCGGCCGGCGTGTTCAACGGATCGCGTGGTCGTCATCGAGCGGAATCCTGCCTCCTAGGTCGACAGGAAACGGAAACCCTTGTCCGGCGCCTTGTCGAACTCGCCCTTCAGCCACTTTGATTCGTCGTAGAGCTTCCAGCCCTGCTCGTAGCTCTCGACGAGGTACGGCAGCAGCATCAGATTGAGCGACGCAATGTGCGTCGCGTAGGTGCCCGTGCCGGTCACCGTGAAGTCGATGCCGCCCAGTTGCAGCTGCTCGATCCCCTTCGGATCGTTGGCGAGCTGGCTCGCCGGGTACACCTGCACCTTGTAGCGTCCCTGCGTGTACTGCTCGATCTTCTGGCCGAACATTTCCGCGGCCTTGTGACGGAGGCCACCGGGCTGGTCGGTGTGGCTGAACTTGAGCACCGTCTGTGCCTGCGCATTGACCGCGAGGCCGAGCGCCCTGGCGATGGCGATGACGAGCGCGAGTTGCCTGAAGAACATTCTGCGTTGCATGGTGTTGCCTCCGTTTCAGTGGTCAAACAGGTGCTGCGGCGGCCGCTTATTTCAGCCCGAACAGGTTCTCTTCGAGGAACTTCCAGGTTGCCAGGTAATCGTTCGAGCCGATCATCTTGTTCAGGCCCTGGTCTTCCAACTTGCCCAGCAGGTTCCACAGCTTGACGGTGATGCGATTGTTGGCGGTGAACGTGCCCCGGATGTCCCAGCGCGTGGGCGACGTGTCCGAGGTCATGAAGTCGTCGTACTTGTACTTGCGCAGGTAGTACAGGAACTCGGCGTACTCCAGCAGGTGCTTGGTGCCGCAGAAATAGTCCCAGTCCCACTTGCCGTCGTTGTCGTTGATGTGGATGTAATAGGGCTGGCCGCTCTCGGCCAGCAACACCAGCTCCTCGGCCGGATTGGTGCCACCGTACATCGCGTGGCCGAAGTCGAGCGTGATGCCGAGCTCCTTGACGCCGATGTCCTTGATCAGCAGCAGCGTCTTGGACGTGTTGTTGAGATAGCAGGTGCCGCGGGTCTCGGAAGGCTTGAACTCGATGAACAGCGGAATGTTCTTCTTGTACTCGGCCGCTTCGCCGAAAGTCTCAATCAGGCGTTTCCAGATGACCGCGTAGTCGCTCTGGAAGCTGAATTCGTAGCCGTCGCCGAGCGGGCAGCAGGTGACCTTGTCGGCGCCGACCTTCTCGGCGAAATCCTTGGCTTCCTTGATCAGGCGCACGGCATTGGCCCGCACCGCCTTGTCCGGCGACGTGAGCCCCCCGTTCCTGAACTCGGGCTCGGCCTTGACGTTGACGTTGATGGCCGCGAACTTGATCTTGTACTTGTCGGCGAGCCCCTTGGTGGTGGCCGCATCGGTGACCTCGTAGGGGAACACCGCCTCCACCCCCGTTGCGCCTTCGATCTCGGTGATCATCTTGAACTTCTCTTCGACGCTCAGCGGCACGTTGTACTCGTGGAATCGGTCCTTTGTCCGGCCGAGGAACGCGGTGATGACTGCAAGCTTCAACATGCTGTTCTCCTGTTTTTCAAGATGATCTCGAGCAACGCGCCGGCTACTGCGCCAGCGGCTGCAGGTAGCGCAACGCCTGCTCGTATTCCTGGACCGCCCGGTCGGGTTCGCAGCGAAACTCGATGTCCAGCGAACCCGCATAGCCCGACTCCCTCAACGCCACGAGGGTCGAGTGCCAGGGAATGGTTCCCTTGCCCGGAGCGAGCGGCGATCCGTCATTCGGCATCCCGTCCTTGAGGTGCGTGCCGTAGATTCTTCGACCCACCTGTGCCGGTACCAGCGGCACCCATTCCTTGGCGCTCCAAACAAAACCGGTGTCAAAGTTGTAGCCCAGGACGGAGCTGCCCAACTCGCCATGAAGGCGCAGAAATCCCTGGATGCCGCCGATCAGGCTGCCCGGAATGATCTCCAGCGCCATTCGCCGGCCGGCTTGTTCGGTGATCTCGAGCATGCGCCCGAGCTTGTCCACCAGACGCGAGTGGAATCCGGCGTAGGCCTGCGCGGTGAGCAGCGCCGGCATCGTCGGGCTGAACGGTGGAATCGGCACCGTCAGCACCTCGCACTCCGGGAAACCGCTGCATGCCCTCGAGCGACTTGGCCGTCTCGTCGATCCCGAAATCGGAGGCCAATGTCTCAGGAGACTCGAACGCGTGCAGCAGGAAGTGGCCGACGAATTGGCTGGCGACCATGCCCGCAGCGTCGGCGGCGGTCTTGATGAGCACGGCGCCATCGGTGCGCCACTCGTCGAGATTGGCGGTGTGGAAGACCTCCGGCTGGAACGCCTCGAAGCCGCTCGCCCGCAGGTCGGGAAGGCTGCCCGCGATGTCCCGGCAGGTGAATCGATCGCTGAAGCGCGAGATGAAATACGCAGGTGACACGCCGAACATCGACTTCTCCGCTTGACTGTATACAAGATATTACACACAATATTTTTAACGTGTCAATGGGTCCTCAACGTTGACCATCCCCGCCGAATTTTGAGAAACATCCATGGGGTGTTTATAATGAAACCAATTCCGTATTTTGTATTCAAAATGCCACGATGAGGATGATGCGATGATCACCACCAGCCAATTGAGGGCTTTGCAGGCGCGTGCTTTCGAGTTGTTCAGGCTCGCCGGCCTGCATCTGCTGGACGAGGAGCGGGACCGGATCGAAGTCGCCGATTTCGGTCTCGGCGCTCCGGAAACCGAAGGGGCGCAGATCTTCACCTTCGTCCAGACCAACCGCTACGCCGCCAAGATCATCGCCCTGTTTCCCGGCCAGACCCTGCCCGAACACTGGCATCCACCGGTCGGCGAGGATCCCGGAAAACAGGAAACCGTGCGCGTCACCTGGGGCCGCCTCTACTGCTGCGCGGAGGGGCCGAACACCCTCCGCCACGCCCGAATCGTCGCGGGCAAGGACGCCGACTACACTGCCTGCTGCGAATCGGTCTTCGATCCTGGGGCGACCCGCACCTTCAATCCCGGCGAGAAGCACTGGTTCCAGGGTGGCCCCGACGGCGTGGTGCTCTACAGCTTCTCATCGGTGGTCCGCGACACCCTCGACGGCTTCACCGACCCCACCATCCAGCGCAGCACCCGCATCGTGGAGGATTGAGCAGTGAACGAGAACACCGTCGTCATCAGCGTCGCCCCGGTGGCCCATGTCGAAACCGTCATTCCGACGGGCGCGAAGAATCCGATCACCCCGGAGGAAATCGCGACCGAAGTGATCGGCTGCGCCGCGGCCGGTGCGTCGATGGTGCATTTGCATGTACGCGATGTCACCGGCGAACAGACCTTCGATCTGTCGACCTACAGCCGCACCCTCGACCTCATCCGTCGCGAGACGGACATCGTCATCCAGGGCTCCACCGGCGGGAAATCCAATCTCAGCCTGGCCGAGCGCTGCGTCTCGATCAACGAGCTACGCACCCAGGTGGCGTCGCTCAACATGGGCTCGGTCAACTTCGGAGAGGGCGTCTACATCAACACCCTGCCCGACATCCGCTTCTGGATCGGCGAAATGCGAAAGCACGGCGTGGTGCCGGAACTCGAGATCTTCGACGTGAGCATGCTCGCCAGCATCGACCGCTTGGTCGACGAGGGCCTCCTGGCCCAGCCCCTCAATTACAACTTCTGCCTCGGCTTCCACGGCGCGATGCTGGCCGATCCGCGCCATCTGTACTACCTGTCGTCGCTGCTGCCGCCAGGTTCGCACTGGGGGTTCATCCATGAAGGCATGCGCGACTACCGGATGCTCGCCGCCGCCCTCGGCCTCGGCGCACGGGCGGTACGGGTCGGCTTCGAGGATGGTCGCCACCTCGCGCCGGATCGGGTCGCGCCGAGCAACGTCGAACTGGTCAAGCGGCTGGCGGACCTGGTGGACCTGCTCGGCTTCGAGATCGCCTCGCCCGCCGAGGCGCGCGCCCAACTGGGCGTCTCGAGGAGACTGACCTTGTACCGGATCGAAACCGAGGATCTCGGGCGCAAGGTCTACAAGGCGCTGAAGAGCATGATCATCAACGGTGACCTGCAATCGGGCGAGAAACTCGTTCAGGAGGAACTGGCCGAGCGCCTTGGGGTCTCGCGCACGCCGCTGCTGTCGGCCTTCTCCAAGCTGGAACAGGAGAACCTGGTCGAGACGCTCCCGCGTCGCGGGTCCTACGTGCGCCGCTACAGCCACAAGGAGCTGGTCGACATCTACGACATCCGCTGCCGGCTCGAGCCGCTGGCGGCGCGCGACGCCGCGGCCAACATCACGCCGGAGCAGATCGCGAGCCTTGCGCGGCTGCTCGAAGCCTTCGACGAGGCCGCCAGCAGCGGCGACGCGCAGGCGCAGAAGCGCACCGACTACGATTTCCACATGGAGGTCCTGCGCTACGGCGGCAACCGCTTCCTGTTCGACATGCTGGCCACCATGAACATCATCATCATCAGCAATACCAAGGGCCTGCTCAAGCCAGCGGAGCGCAGCAGTCGCGAGCACCACTTGCTGCTCGCGGCGCTCAAGGCACGCGATCCCGAGCGCGCCGAGAAACTCATGTACGAGCACATCAACGAATCGCGCTCGAGCCTCGCCTCGAGCGACGAGTACCTGATTGAACGGACCGCGGAATAGGCACGCATGTCAAAGATCGAGAACAAGGCACTGTCCGACCTGGCCTACGAGAAGCTTCGCCAAATGATCGACGATGGTGTGCTGCCCGCTGGCGTCAAGATCAACAAGCTCGAACTGTCGGAAATGCTCGGTGTAAGCCAGACGCCGATCAACGACGCGTTGAGTCGCCTGACCGGCGAGCGCCTGATCGAGCAGCGCAGCCGCCAGGGCTACTTCGTGCACGCCTACAGCTGGGAAGAGCTGATGCCGATCTTCGAGCTGCGCGCGGGGCTCGAAGGGATGGCCATTCGCCTGTGCGTCGAAAGGAACGAGCCCGCCGACATGGGCAGGATCGTCCACGCTTTCGACGGCTTCGAGGCATCGATGCCCGAGTCGCGTCACGACGAGTATCTGCGCGCGGACAAGCAGTTCCACGAGAGCATCATCGAGTACTCGGGTAACCCGTTCCTGCTCGAACTGATGCGCAGCTCGGGCTACCTGCTGAAGAGCAACCTGCGCGGACTCGTCCGCCCTCCCAGCGAGACGCTGCCCGAGCACCAGGCGATCGTCGATGCCGTGCTGCGGCGGGATGCCCGCGAAGCACAGGAGCAGGCCATCCTGCACCTGCTGCGCTCGCGCGATCTCATGCGAACGCTGAAGGGTTGACGGCAATCACCGGCCCGCTGTCGTTCTGCGCAGTGGCCCGAGCGCGCCCGGCGCGCCGGCGGCGCAAACAATCTCCCCTCAGCGGCAAACGACGACACCCGGCCGGGGCCGATGCTCCGATCGGGGTCATGGCTTCCCCCCGGTCTCAACAGGCCCCTCCGATTGGCCCAACGTCAGCAACGGGTCGAGATGGAATAGACACTGCCCTCCCTCCGGGGATGAAGGGCCGGGAAATGCATGAGAAGGCCCTGCCGGCCGGACCGCGTGCTGTCCAGTGCCGGACGGAGTTCTGCGGTTGGTGAAGGACTGCTTCCTGCCTGAAGCCGACGCACTGCCAGCGCGGGTCAACGTCAACTTATGGCCGGTGACGGCCACTCCCCCGCGCCAGCCGAATGGCCGCACCCAGGATGCAGCGGACCTTCGTCATTCCACCTTGATCTTCCGTAGGGGGCCAGTCATTGCCGCTTATGCCGATACGCCGGCGCCGCCAATGGTCGGGCACCCCGAAAACCGACGATGCAACTATTCATTTTCCGGTGGACAGCGACCGTCGCCCAGAGCGACAGTGCGCCCCATGCCGTCCGAGTCGGGCGGCGCCCCTCTTGGTTTGTTGCAGTACGTTGGCCACGCCAGGCCGGACTGACGCTCCTCACGCGTCGCCCTTTGCCGAGCGATCGGCGCCCAATGCCGTCCTGCCTCTGAAAGCCGGCGCGCCCCGCCGGGCTTGAGGTTCAGTCGAAAGTCACGGTGCGGCAGGTTGTGCATTGCCGCAGCATCGTCAGGCCCTGGCGCAATCGCAACCGACATTGCGCCGTGCCGTAGCAAGCCCCGGCATCGGGACTGCCGGTGGCGTTCGTCGGTGCGAACGCTGTCGTCCCATGTGACGTGCGCCAGCTCCCGCCGTTCGCGTGCTGCAGCCTTGTGCTGCCGCCGCAATCGGCGTGGATCCGTGCGCCCATCCTCCTGGCCCAGCGCGCGTCGTTACTGGCGGCGGAGCCGGTAGTGACGACGCGCCGATCCCCTGCTCCGACATGGAGTTGCGTGCCGCTGGCGCAGGTGACCTCCCCAAGTGATGGGCACCCCGACCCATCGTCATCGCTGTTGGGCCGTGCAATGCGGCTCGTCGTTTGCCCGCACCTTGCGGGCGTCAAGACGCGCCGCCACGGCGTCCCCATGAACCCTGGGTCAAGGGCTCGAATCGATGCAGCGACTCCCCACAGGGAGCGACATCGACGCCAAGCACCGCGTGCCGCGGTGGCCAGCAGTAACCAAACGGCACAACCGGGAGTGGTGTCCCGACGTCCCTTGTAAATCTCGCCCCGCCCAGGCGCGGTGAGACGGACAGAAACACTGACCAGACCTGCACAGACACCGGCAGCAACGAAGCGAACCGCCCCTACCGAGAGGCCGATGCAAGCCTTGAACTACGAACTGAAGCAACTCTGTGCCCGCAATCGGGACGGCAGCTTTGCCACCCAGGCCGACCGGGAACGCATCCTCACCTTGGTCGCCAACCAACTGCGGGAGATGGGCTTCGTGAACATGCATGCCCATAGCCTGAAGCCTAGGCACGTCGAGTGCTTGGTGGCGCGCTGGACCGCCGAGGGGTTGAGCACAGGCACGGTCAAGAATCGCATGACCGAACTGCGCTGGTGGGCGGAGAAGATCGGCAAGGCCAACGTCGTCGCCAAGAGCAACGACGCCTACGGCATTGCCGACCGCCGGTACGTGACCAACGTCAGCAAAGCCCGCCCACTGACTGCCGGCGACCTCGCCCAGGTCACCGACCCGTACTCCCGGGCATCCCTCCAACTGCAGGCGGCGTTCGGCCTGCGGCGGGAGGAGTCGCTCAAGATCCAGCCGGCCTGGGCGGACCGCGGCGACCGGCTCGTGCTCAAGGACAGCTGGACCAAAGGCGGTCGCGCCCGCGCGATCCCGATTCGCCAGGTCGAGCAGCGCCAAGTCCTGGACGAGGCCAAGCAGGTCGCCGGCAGGGGCAGCCTGATTCCGGCCGACCGGAGCTACGTGCAGCAGCTGCGCCGCTTCGAGTACCAGTGCGATCGGGCCGGCATCCACCGGGTCCATGGTCACCGCCATCAGTACGCTCAGGAGCGCTACCGGGAACTGACCGGCTGGTCCGCACCGGCCGCCGGCGGACCACGATCGAAGGAGCTTACGCGCGAGCAGAAGTTGATCGATCGCGACGCACGGCTGACCATCAGCCGCGAGCTCGGGCACGAGCGGGAGCAGGTCACGGCAGTTTATTGCGGTCGGTAGCAGTCCGTCGAACGCTCGTGGCGTGTTGTTCGGTTGATTGCGCGGGGTGACTCAGGATTGGATTCTCATAATAGCGACCGGCGATGCGCAACGTGCATCAGCCAGGTTGACTCGGCGCGCGCGAAGCCGAGGCTCGTTCCGCACGTCGGGCTCGATCTTGGCGCTGGTTCCACCGCGCCAACGCCAATCCGTTCAGTCTGCAGTCCTCGGCCCGGGCGCGAGTCCGCTGGTGTCGCCAGTAGATCTGCACGACCACCCTGGACCCTCGGTCTGGGCCCGCATTGCCCAGCATCGGACGCCACGGGGATAAAGCCGAGCCCCGTCCGGATCATTTCGGCTGGTCGCCGGACGTCGAATGTGCCGTGGCCGAAGTCATCGCTGCGCGCTGGGCGGAACTCCGCATCGCTCCCTGAATGCCTTTCGACGCTACCGCAAGAGGAGAAGTCCGCATGCTACGGCCCGCGAGCAGGTCCCCGAGGCGATGGATTCTCGCCATAGCGCGGCGTGACGTCCTCGGACATCTTTGCGGCTGTCAAGCGTTTACTCACTAGTCGGTAAATAAGTAGACAAATGTGGAACTGTTTGCAAGGTCAACGATCTCACTGTTTATGAAACGAGACGGTCGTTCATTGGATCGGCAGACGCAGGAGGCGATTCGGCTGATGGCGGTGGAGCGGGTGCGCGACGGCGAGTCCGCGGCGGAGGTGATTTCCGCCTACGGTTTCCATCGCACGACGATTTACAAGTGGCTCAAGGCGGCGCTGCAACCGGGCGTCGGGATCAAGGCGCTGCGGTCGACCAAAGCGACGGGACGGCCGCGCAGCCTGACGCCGGCGCAGGAGCGGCAGGTGTTCCGCTGGATCAATGGCCGTGACCCGCGCCAGTACGGTTTGGACTTTGGTTTGTGGACGCGCGCGGTGGTGGCCGAGTTGATCGACCGGAAGTTTGGCGTGCACCTTGGGCTGACCGCGGTCGGTGAACTGCTGGCGAAGCTCGGGCTGACGCCGCAGAAGCCGTTGCAACGTGCCTACCAGCGCGATCCCGAAGCCATCGAGCGCTGGCAACGGGAAACCTACCCGGCCATCGCCAGGCAAGCCAAGGCACAGGGCGCTGACATCTTCTTCTGGGATGAGTCCGGCTTCCGCGCCGATACGGTCCATGGCAAGACCTGGGGCGTACGAGGCCAGACGCCGGTAGTGCGTCGGCCCGGGCAGCGGCAATCCTTCAGCGCCGCTTCGGCGATCAATGCCAATGGCGCATTCTGGTTCTGCACCTACGAGGGCGCGCTCAATGCCGAACTGTTCATCGAGTTGCTGCAGCAAATGATGAAGTACCGCCGGAGGCCGCTCCATCTGGTGCTCGACAGCCTGCCGGCACACAAGAAGGCGATCGTGCGCGATTACGTGGCCGCGACCGAAGGGCGACTGACCTTGCACTTCCTGCCGGGCTATGCCCCCGACCTGAATCCGGACGAGTTGGTGTGGAGTCATGTCAAACGGACGGGCACCGCAAGGCGCCCACTGCAACAGGGCGAGAAACTGCGCGACAAGATTGAGGAGCAACTCGCACGGTTGCAGCAAATGCCTCGTCTCGTGCGTTCATTCTTCCGTGCCCCTTCTGTCGCCTATATTGGCGACTGCTGAGTAATGGTCGCATCGAGATTCAGATTCGGCGCGAGTTCGGTGCTTCGTTGTGGAATGATTTCCGTGCGTTCAGCAACGACCACCAAGGACTCATCATGACCGACAGCATCCCAAGGCCCACCGCCACGCTCCTGCGCATGACTCAGGTGAAGGCGCGCACCGGACTTTCCCGAAGCACGATCTACCTGCGCATCAAGGCGGGCGAGTTTCCCACCCAGGTGTCCCTGGGGCCGCGCGCGGTGGGCTGGCTCGAAGCCGAGATCGAGCGCTGGATCGAGACCCGCATCGAGCGCAGCCGGCCGCAGCGCGGCCGCTAGCCGATGCCCGCCGCGGTAGGCCTGCCGGGCGGTCTCGATGAACGTCCGCGCATCGAGGTCGCGTTGCGCCACATTCCTGCCGACGATCGCGAGCTGTGGGTGCGGATCGGCATGGCGATCAAGGCGGGCCTGGGCGAGGACGGCTTCCAGCTGTGGAACGACTGGAGCCAATCGAGCGAGCGCTACCGTGCGACCGATGCCCGCCGCGTCTGGCGTTCGCTGCGCCCGGACGGCGGCATCAGCCTCGCCACCCTCTTCTACGAAGCCGAACGGCACGGCTACGTCCAGAGCCCTTCGGGCAAGGCCCGTCGAACCGTCGCTGCGCCGGCCGCGCCTTCGATCGCTGCAGCGAGGGGGGGAGGGGGGGTCAATCCCCCCGATCAACACTGCAACCGTGCAACAGTGCAACGCTACGCGGCGCGCAAACAGCTGCCGGAAGCGTTCCTGCGCACCCTCGACCTGACCGAGATCCGCTATCTCGGGGGCCCGGCGCTGCGGATTCCGTACTTTGGCCGTGACGGCAACGAGGTTGCGGTGCGGATCCGACTCTGCCTGGACAAGGACAGCGATCGCGATCGGCGCTTCGCCTGGCGCAAGGGCGACAAGCCACGACTCTACGGCCTGTGGCGGCTCGGAGCGCCGGAGTACGTGGTGCTGGTCGAGGGTGAGTCCGACTGCCACACGCTCTGGTTCCACGACGTTCCGGCGCTGGGCATTCCCGGCGCCGGCCTCTGGAACGAAGCCCGGGATGCAGCGGAGCTCGTCGGCATCGAGCGGATCTATGTCGTCGTCGAACCCGACGCCGGTGGGCAGGCGGTGCAGCGCTGGATCGAGCGCTCCGCAATGCGCGAGCGTGCCTTCCTGGTGGAGCTGGGCCCGTTCAAGGACCCCAGCGCGATGCACTGCGCCGATCCGGAGTCGTTCAAGACCCGGCTGCAGGAGGCGCTGGCACGGGCACGGCCCGTCGCCCGGCTGCTCGCGGCCCAGGAGGCAAGGGCCGCCAGCGCGGCGTGGGCGCGGTGCCGCCCCATCGCCGAGCAGCCGCGGATACTGGACGCGTTCGCCGACGCCTACCGGAGCGCCGGTGCGGTCGGGGAGGAGCGCAATGCGAAGCTCCTCTATCTGGCGCTGACCTCCCGGTTTCTGCCACGGCCGGTGTCCGTGGCCGTGAAGGGTCCCAGTTCGGGCGGCAAGAGCTTCAGCGTCGAGACGGTGCTGCGCTTCTTTCCGGCCGAAGCGGTGTACTGCCTGACGGCGATCAGCGATCGGGCGCTGGCTTACACCGAGGCGGAGCTCAAGCACCGGTTCCTGGTGATTTACGAAGCGGCCGGCATGATGGGCGAGTTCGCGAGCTACCTGGTCCGCTCGCTCTTGTCCGAGGGGCGCATCGTCTACGAGATGGTCGAACGGCAGGCCTCCGGCCTGGTGCCACGCCGCATCGAGAAGGAAGGGCCGACTGGACTCATCGTGACCACCACGGCGGTGCGACTGCATCCGGAGAACGAAACGCGGCTGTTGTCGCTGCAGGTCACCGACACCCGGGCGCAGACGCGGGAGGTCATGCGGGCGATCGCCCATTCGACGCGGGCCGACTTCGACCCGGCACCATGGATTGCCTTGCAGCAGTGGATCGCGCGCGGCGAGCACCGGGTGGAGATTCCGTTCGCCCCGGCACTGGCCGAATGCATTCCGCCCATTGCGGTGCGCCTGCGGCGGGACTTTGGTCAACTGCTGAACCTCATCCGCGCCCACGCCCTCCTGCACCAGGCAACGCGCGCACGCGACAGCGCCGGGCGCATTCTCGCCACGCTGGAGGACTACGAGGCGGTGCGCGACCTGCTGGCGGAGATCCTCGCCGAGGGGATCGAGGCGACCGTGTCGCCGGCTATCCGGGAGACCGTCGAGGCGATCAGCCGCATCCTCGCAGCGGGGAGCGATGAAGTCAGCCTCGCGCAGCTCGCCCAGGTGATGGGGCTCGACAAGAGTGCAGTCTCGAGGCGCGCGGCTGCGGCCGTGCAGCAGGGATTTCTGCGCAACCGCGAAGACCACAAGGGCCGCCCCGCCCGGCTCTGCCTCGGCGAGCCCATCCCTGCGGCTATCGGCATCCTCCCCACGCGGGAAGTGTTGCAGTGTTGCAGTGTTGATCGGGGGGATTCACCCCCCTCCCCCCCACTTGAGGGCAGGACCGAAGCGGGCAGCCCAGGTCGTTCACCCTTCCCCAGCGCACACCAAACATGACTTGGCAGTCGCTTCCGTTTCATGGCGCTGCCTCGGCGCCCCCAATTCGGAACGCCACGCCAGCCGGGTGGGGTGCCCGGTTTTCGCCCCGTCGGCGCAGCGTATGCGGTTATCGGATCGAGACCACCTTGGCCTGTGTACCTGCCTCCAAGCGCGCCAGCTCGTCCACGTACCAATTCGCGAGGCGCTTTCGTTCCTCGACATACTGCGCTTCGTTGTAGGCGGCTCGCACTGCATCCCGTTCCTTGTGCGCGATTGCATGCTCGATCACGTCTTTCCTATGCAAGCCCGATTCGTTCGCCAAGGTCGAGAAGATCCGCCGAAAGCCGTGTCCGGATTGTTTCCCCTTGAAGCCGATCGCCGCCAGTGCGAACAGGATCGCGTTCTCGCTAGCCGGCTTGTCCTTGCGCGTCGGGTGCGGGAACACCCACGGCAGATCCGGATTGTGGCTCTTCAGGTCGCGGAGCAACGCCACGACTGCCGGCGCGAGATAGACCACATGCGGACGCTTCCCCTTCATCCGCTTGCCGGGGATCTTCCATAGTCCGGCGTCGAGATCGAATTCGTCCCACGTCGCGCCGCGGGCCTCACCGGTCCGGCATCCAGTCAGGCACACGAACCAGAGCAGTGATCGGGTCACCGGGCTGCCGACATAGGCACGCATCGCCCGCAGCAACTGGGGGATCTGGTCCGTGGGCACACAAGGGAAATGCTCTTCTGGATTGGCCGAGGCCGCCACCTTGAAGCGCCGGGAGAGTTCCCGTTTGGCCAGAGCCACGGGATTGGCCTTGAACCCGAAGTAGAGGCCGCCATGTTCGAAGACCGCATCGAGTCGCTGCCGGACCCGCCGGGCCGTTTCCACCTTACCGTCGGCGAGCAGCCCGCCGATCAGGTCGAGGATGTGCGAGGACTCGACGGCCTCGGGATGTTTGGAGCCTATCGCGGGGAAGACGTGATCCTGGAGGGACTGCTGGCACTGCCACGCGTGGGCAGGCGACCAGTGCGGCTGGTAACGCTTGATCCAATCGTCGGCGATGCTCTTGACGGTGATCGCGCCCCGCTGCTTCGCGAGCTTCTCACGGGCCTTCTCCGCGACCTTGCGTTCCCGCTCGCCCCGGCGGGCGTCCAGTTCCTGTTCCTGCCGACCCCGCTCAAGCTTGCGAGCCAGAATGGGATCGCGGCCCTTGCCCCGCTCGGTCGCCAGGCTCATCGCGCTTGGCACGAGCCGCTCGAGGGCCGAGGGCAGGCGTCCGGTGGCCGTATTCGCCGAGGATCAGTGCCTTCGCCTTGCCTTGATCCTGGTAGCGGTACTCCCACGACTTGCGGCCCGAGGGATAGACCACCAGGAATAGATTCGGCGAATCCTTCAGTCGATAGATCGCATCGCCGACGCGAGCGTTATCGCATTCGGTATTGGTGAGCATGTTCCCCCCGGGGCGG